>CALLLH010000060.1 GCA_938082505.1 uncultured Flavobacteriales bacterium | reverse complement strand
TGGAAGGCATCCAGTTTCCTTAGGAATATTGCCTTCACCCCATTTTTGTGCATATGCACGCCATTTCCATTCGGGAGAAGTTTGGTCTGTTCGAGGATCAATGGAGTCCGAAGATCATCGCCCAGCTCAACGGTCAGGATGTGAAGCTCGCCAAGATCCAGGGAGAATTCCTCTGGCACGCCCACGACGAGCAGGATGAGCTGTTCCATGTGGTGAAGGGGCGGATGACCATGGAGTTTCGCGACCACGAGGTGGTCGTGGGTCCGGGCGAAATCATCGTGGTGCCCAAGGGGGTGGAGCACAGGCCCGTGACCGATGAGGAGGTCTGGATCCTGCTGTTCGAGCCGCAGGACATCCACCACACGGGCGGGGTTCAATCCGACCGGACGGTCGAGAAATCGGAATTCATCTGAACGCCGAAGGGGGCAGGTCAGTCGTGCTTGACTTTGATGTCCTCGCCGAGCATGCCCTTGATGCGGGTGATGGCTTCGGGTGAGATCGGGTTGCCCTTGATGTCCACCGTCTTGAGCTCGATGCACTGGGTAAGCGAGGCCGGCAGGTCGGTGAGGTTGTTCTTTCCGACGAACAGCTTTTTGAGGGCCGTCAGGTTGCCGAGGCTCTCGGGGAGGGCGCCCAGATCGTTGCGCTGGGCGACGAGGGTCTGGAGGCCGGCGAGGCGGTCGATCTCAGGCGGGAGCGCCCCGAATTGCATGCCGCTGACGTCGAGGTAGACGAGGCTGGGGATGGCCAGGATTTCCTCGGGGAAGGGACCGCCGACGAGGTCCGCATCGTAAATGGGGCTCAACTGGAGCATCATGCCGCCGATGGTCTGCTGGAGCCTGCCGCCCAACCGCTGCTCTAAGCTGACCTCACTGGCCTCCCCTGCGGCGGCTTCCGGGCTGCCCGCCACGGCGTCGGCTTCCCACGCCGCGATGTCACGGCCGATTTCCGAGTAGCGGTCTTCCGGCACGATCATGGACACGTCCTTGTTCTCTGAACGCTTGCCGACGACGTTCTTGATGTCCGGTGCCTTCTCCGTCGGGGTCTCCGGATCCCAATCAAAGGAGCCGTTGGCGGCCAGGGCACGGCGGCGCTTCATCAGGCGGTTCTGCAGGTCGTTCAGGAAGGCCAACTCTTCGCCGGCCGGAAGTACGAGGGCGCGGGCATCGGAGATGGCCTGGGCACATTCGGTGAACTCGTTCCGGTAGAGGTGGGCCTGGGCCAGATTCAGGTGCAATCCGAGCGCCACCGCCCGGGTGACCTGTGCCTTCTTGTCGATGAAATCGACCTTGGCCGCCCACTTGCGCCAGGTATCAATGGGGCTGGACAGCGCCTCGAAATAGCCGTTGTCCCAGGCCTCCATGGCCACATCGCGGGCGGCGTCCATCTCGGGATAGTCGTGCTTGCCCTTGCCCGAATACATCGTGACTTCCACCTTTCCTTCGATGAAGAACAGGCGGGTCTCGAGTTCATCGATCACATTGCTCAGCTGCATGAGGACCGCCTTGCGCCGGAAAAACCGGCTCCCCTCCTCGCCTTGGAGCCCTTCCATCACCGCTTGCTCGCTGTCGAACTTGAGGTTGCCCTTGGAGTAGGAGAAGCTGCCCTTGCTGGACTCGATCTTCGAAATCTTCTCGTTGCCGTAACGGATGCTGAGCGGCGCATCGATCTCAAAGGCGTCCCAGACTTCACCCTCCGGCGAGGCGATGCGCACCCGCATCGGAAGGCGACACGGCACATTGGCCCAATGCGTCAGCTCCTCGCTGCCTGACTTGACCGGCTCGGAGGCGAATTGGGGTGCGCCCTGCCGCTCCGGTCCGATGGCCACATCCACGACCACGGTGGGTCCCACATCCACCACTTCGGCTTCGGACCCGACCGTGAAGAACTTCATCCCGCTCAACCGTTCGCCACTGGATTTCAAGAGGTCCATATTCCCGCCGTAGCGGCGCAGATCCTCGAGCGTGAAGAAACCGTCATCCGCATTCAGGTTGAACGCGATCCGAACTGCTGAAGCTGCCGGGATTGTCGGGAATTCAACGATGTCAATCTTGGTCGACTTGCTGCTGGTGCGCTGGGCGTGAAGCCGAGCAATGGGCAACAGGATGACAAGGGCGACAAGGACAGAGGCGGTACGTATCATGCGAACACCGTGTTTGTGTCCGACGAAGATGCCTCAATCCACTGGACGTGGCCCACCTTTGTCTTCCCAATTGCCATGATGGACACGTTGAAAGCCTTCGGGCTGGCCGGCTTCCTGTTCTTCCTCATCAAGGGGTTGATGTGGTTGGTGCTGTTCGCCTTGGTCGCCCGGGGAGTCGTGCCACGGGAAAAGGTGGAGCGCTGGAGACGTGCGTTCCGGTGGCCCCGGAAGGACAGGGATTGAACCGTGCCCTCAGCCGCGCTTGCGGCGGGGAACCAACCTGATGGAGCCCCCATCCGGCAACGCCATGGATTCGGAACCGGCATCAAAGTGCGAGAGCACGTCCTTGCCTTCCAGTCCGGGACGCACATCGAGGATGCATTGGACATCATCGCAGGTGACGACCGGCAGCCCCTGTGCATCGAGCACGATGTAACTGCGCCCCTCCTTGCGTTCCTTCAATCGCTCCTCATGGGACATGGGCGGGGTGTAAACGGCGTCGCGCGTTTGACGCAATTCATTGAGTGTACGGCTCTTCATGCGGTTGATCCTTTGGATGGTGCCAAAGTTAAATCATAAATACCACGTTTTCAATGAGTTAAGTGTGTACATTGGACACGGTTGTGGTGAGCATCGGCACCGGAAAAGACCGCTCCCCATTGCGGTGCCGACCCTCCAGAAGTTTGTAATTGCCTCACGTTGCCTACCGCATTAATATATAATTTTATTCCGAACCTGCTTTATATGCCATCTCCCCCCCAAACCTCAAAGGAGACATCTCCATTCAGTTGGGCGGAGTTGCAACGCGACCTGCTGCCCATTGTGGTGGTCGGGCTTACCACGGCTTTGATTGCCTTTGCACAATGGGGGGATGCTTACGATCGGCATTGGACCTCTTCCTGGCTGCTGATGTCCATGGTGACCGTCGTTCTCGCCGCAACCCGCATGATCCGGCTGACCAACCCTTTGTTCTGGGGCATCGGAATGGTCATTCTGTTTGTTCAGGCCATCAGGGGTGGAGATGCCCGTTGGGAAGTCCTCGCCATGTGGGTCTGGTTGTGGACCTGGATCTGGACCGTTCCAGTTGATGGCACATTCTTTTGGCGGGGTTTCAAGGCCCTGCCCCTATTTGCTGCCATCATCGGCGGCTTGATGCTGTTGCATGCCCTGAAGAGCATGTGGAATGGCGAATGGGGACACGGGGCGTCCTACGCCATGACACTCCCCTGGGCACACCGCAACATCGGCATGGAAGCGATGTTCGCCATGTCTGTGCTCGGTGGGTTCATCAGTGCCAAGAAATGGCTCCGTTGGTGGGGCTTCATCGTCCTTCTTGCCTTTGTCTACCAAGTCCGGGGCGTCATGCTGGCCAGTGCCCTGTGGGGACTGTATGCGCTGTGGAAATCCGAATTTGTGACCCGCTGGATGAAGCGGGGGGCCATTGCAGCCTGCGCGCTTTTCATCTGCGCCCAGGTCATGTGGAACATGCTTCCTTTCGAGCAGCGCGTGGAGCGATTCAAGAAGGTTCCCGATGTCGTGAAATCACTGGATGTGGTGTACAACCTCAATGGGGCGGAGAGTTCAGCCGTCCGTGTGAAGTTGTGGCGCATGACCGCTGGGCATTTGAGCGCTTTTGGCGAGGGGTTGGCCAAATGGCGCGACGACTCTGAGGGTTACGTCAACTTAGCAATAGGTCTCTGCAATGAAGCCACCCGACGTGCCCACTCCGAACTGCTGCAATGGTCCTACGAATTGGGTTGGCTCCCATTGCTGCTGCTGATCGGACTCTGCTGGCCCCTGCGCCACAGCATGTCCCGTTGGTTTTGGTTCGCCCTGCCTTTCCTCGCCTTTACGTTTCCCACCGAGCGAGCCGAAATTCTCTGGCCCTTGGCCATGCTGGGCTGGTGGCTCAAGAAGCACCATCCGCCAGAGGAAAGAGTAGTCCGCATGTCACCCCATGTTCTGACCGCTGTTCAAACGGCCACATGCGTGCTCTTCCTGAGTTGGGTTACCGCCCAGAATGCCATCGGCGAGGTTTTGCGGAATTCAGGCGCCTTCAGGGCCAATTGGTCGTCCACACAGGAACTATGCCTGAAACTGCACCCCAAGGACATAGCGTTGAATCACACTGACATCATTCGGGCCATGAGTGAGTACAACAATGGGCGCCCGGAAGCTGGTGCTGCCTTGATCAGCAGCCATCTGGAGCAACACCCCCTCTCCATTCCTGCCATCCGCGTTCGACTGAAATCAGAAGGCAAACCCAATGATCCTGACGCCATCTGCGCCTATCTGCGGCAAGCCATCGACAATCCGTAAACCGACGCGAACCCAAAAGCCTCCTCCTCACAGATGGACTCAGTCGCCGGAAGGAGCGAGCCATCCCAGCAACGCGAAAGGCACGGTCGCATCCATCATGTGGGCCCAGACATCCGGATTCTTGAACCAGATGAAGTTGCTGTATGGGAAGAACATGAAGCCAACCCACCCCATGCCCATGGCCACGAGCAGACGCCGTTTCAGGGAACGGTCGGACATGCCCCGCATCATCCAGAAGAGTATAAAGGCCGTCAGCAAGTTCATGAACAGGCCGCGTCCAAGATTGGGCAGCATGTCATTGGTCCAATTGGGCTGGTAATTGAGCACGCCCCAATTGCTCCCCTCCGTGCGAAGGAGATACTCCTCCTGTAAACCCGGGTCAGTGCGCTCCTCAGGTGAAGGTGCTCCGAGCGCATACATGCCATATTCGAGGTCAATCGATTCGAGGAAATCAATGATTTCGTCGGACTTGGGGGTGTAGGCCTGGGCACTGCCATGAAGGTTCAAAGCAGCAAAGGAGAGGAATTGCCAGAGGAACAGTACAAGTCCTCCTACGGCCGTGTAGATGAACGGATTTTTCATGGTGAAATCAATGAATGCGGCAAGCTAAGCGAAACCACGAGGCTATATCATTCACTTCCGATGCAACAACTCGTGCAACATGTGTTGCTTGATTCAAAACGCAGTTTCACATAATTGATGCGCCGCGGCAGCTGTGATTTTCACATTTTCGGGCTGCGGATCACATGTCGCAAACCCGCCCTTCCTTTCTTGCTTTTCTGCTGTCCGTCCTGCTCATATCGACGCCCGTGTTCCGGGCATCGGCAGGGCCCTTTTCGGCGGGGGCGATTGGGGCATCCATGGGTCATGGACAACACCATGCATGTCCTCGATGAACCCCACCCAACCCACCGCCCTTGACAACAGCAGGCACCGCTGCAGGCTCGGGGCACCCATCAAGCCAAACATGCAGTACAAAAGCGCCGCCACGGGCCTCTGACCAAGGAGCTGGGCGAGGTGCGCGGTTAGCGGCCCACCGCAGCACCAAAGGGGGTGTCGGCCAATTGATGGTGCACTGCCCCGCTCCCCACTTTACATTCGAAGCGTGATACAAGGGCATTTTCTCGGGTTGCTTGTGCTCGCAGCCGCTCTCATGGCGGGATGCACGGACCCTTCCCTGGGCGGGCGGCTGGACCGCTACACCACCCCGGAGGCAGGGTGCATGGAAGCGCCAAAGCCCGTCGATCTTGAAGCCCAGCTGGTGGCTTCCGGCGTTTCGGACAGCACGACAACCTGGGCCTATGTCCTCGAGGAAGGTGAACAGGCCATATTCTCCCGGGCCTGGCTGAGCGCGCAAGCCAAACGCTCCATTGACATCCAGTATTTCATCTTCTCCATGGACAACGTGGGGATCATCGCACTCGATTATGCGCTTCAGGCCGCCGACCGCGGGGTCATGGTCAGGATGCTCGTGGACGACATCATGCTGGAAGTATCCCGGGAAGACATCAGCGCCCTCAACGCCCACCCCAACATCGAGATCCGGCTGTACAACCCCACGGAGGGAAAAAACCTGGTCCAGAAAGCCCTCCATGCAGCGGGGGACTTCCAGGGGTTCAACCAGCGGATGCACAACAAGGCCTTTATCGTCGATGGCCGGGTCGCCATCACGGGAGGCCGCAACATTGCAGACGAATACTTCGACTATGACCAGGAATACAACTTCCGGGACCGCGATGTGCTGCTTGTGGGCCAAGGGGCTTTCGAGGTGCAATCCTCATTCGACCATTTCTGGTCCGCCCCGCTCTCGGTCTCGCTTTCCCCTTTACCGTCCAATTCCGAATACGGGACGCCAGAGGAGCTTTACGAACGCATCCATGCCTACGCCTGCGACCCGGAGAACTTCTGGCCTGAAATCCGCGCGTTGATTGACGGCATTCCTGAGGCCATCCCCCACATCATTGCCGAAGGCCGATTGCACAGGCTCGATTCCATGCAGTTCGTTTCCGACGAGCCCGGAAAGAATGCGTCCGGCGGTTTCAGCGGTGGTGGAGCCAGCACGGATGCCCTGCTGCAGCTCGTCGAATCGGCCCGCGGGTCCATCATGATCCAAAGCCCCTATCTCGTGCTCACCCGACAAGGTCTGGATCTGTTCGCTTCTGCTGCCGCGCGGGGGGTGGAGGTCACCATCCTCACCAACAGCCTCTGCTCCACCGACAACCTCGAGGCCTTCAATGGATACCAGCGCATCCGTTCGGACCTGCTGGCGTCCGGAGTGTCCATCCATGAGTACAGGCCCGATGCCGCCATCCGAAAAAGGCTGATCACGGCCGAAAAGCAACAGCGCTTGGACTTTCTGCCCACATTCGGCCTCCACGCCAAATCCATGGTGGTCGACCATCGGACGGTGGTCATCGGCACATTCAACCTCGATCCCCGCAGCGCCAACCTCAACACGGAGTGTGTGGCCATCATGAACTCGCCCTCGATGGCCGATCAGGTCGAAGGGCTCATGCGACAGGAACTGGCCCCGGAGAATGCATGGCAAACCACCATGGACTGGAATCCCGATGCTCAAGCGGGCTGGTCAAAACGGTTCCAAACCTGGTTGCGCGGGGTGGTTCCTGCGAAAATCCTGTGACCCTGTGATGGGCCACTTCCCACCCCGGCTTCAGCCCGGAATCTCTTCGGCGCCCTGCCGCTGGCTGATGATGTGCAGGTCCCGCTGAGGAAAGGGAATCTGCACGCCGTGCTCCCGGAACGCGGCATCGATGGCTTCCCTGATCCTGCTTTGGATGGCCAGGCGGTCCCACGGTTCCCGGTGCCAGCCCATGACACTGAAATCCAATGAGGAATCACCGAAATCCTTGAAATACACACAGGGCTCCGGACGCTTCAACATTTCAGGCTGGTCGCTCACGGCCTGCATCAGCAGCTTCTTGACCAGCTGCACATCGCTGCCATAGGCCACGCCGACATCCACCTTGATGCGCACGGATTTCGCACCCTGGCTCAAATTCAGGACCGCTTCACCCGCCACCTTCGCATTGGGCAACACCATCAATTCTCCACTGGCGGTCACCACCCTTGTGGACCTCAGGTCAATGCGCTCCACTCTGACCAACTGCCCCTCCACATCGAGGATGTTGCCGACGGAAACCCCACCTTCAAACAGCAGGACGAAGCCACTCACGACGTCATTGAAGAAGCCCTGCAATCCGATGCCCACACCGACCAGCAGCGCGGCTGATCCCGCCCAGACCGCGGTGAGGTTGAGCCCCAGAGCTGACAAGACGGTCAACGTCGCGATGGTCCAGACAAATGAGGACACGATGCGGTGAACGATGAAACGCTTGCCCTCATCCAGTTTTGAGAAGCGTTCAGCGCGGCGCAGTGCCCGACGCAGCAACCAAAGGGAAAACCAGGCCAGGAATACGACCGATGTGACCTCGCAGAAATCGAGAAAAGTGAAGGCGTAGTGCCCGATCTCGATCGTCGTGTTCAGCAGCTCATTTACCATCGTGGTCTTCTTCGGCAACCTGTTTCATGGTCTGTTCAAAGGAAGTCAATCCATCGACCGGCCCAACCTTTCGACAGCGGAAACCAAGGTACTCCAACTGACTTCCTGCGCTGCTGTTTCCCCGGTGCCCCGGCATGCCCAAATATCCCCCTTGGGTGTTCACACAAATTCCACTACCTTCCTGTCTTATTGGGTGATTACCCAAAATTCCAATTCGCTGATTTTGAAAGACTTCAAGTACATCTTCGCCTACACCATGCCGCTGTCGGCGTATTGCTCCTTCGGGTCGGAAGGCATTTGGACGTACACCACTGTTTTCTATGCCTTCCTCGTCATCCCCTTGCTCGATGTGATCACCGGCGAGACCAAGGACAACCTCGATGCCGATGTGGCCGCGCACAAGAAGACCCAATGGATCTTCGATGCGATGCTCTTTCTGAACGTCCCGCTGGTATTCGGTCTGCTCGCCTTCGTGCTGGGCAAGATCCAGGTCAATTCATACGAGACTTACGAGCTGGTCGGCCTCGCCCTTTCAGGGGGCATCCTGCTTGCGACCAACGGCATCAATGTGGCGCATGAACTCGGACACCGGAAATCGCTGGTGGAACGCCTGATCAGCAAATTGCTTTACATGCCGTGCCTCTACATGCACTTCTTCATCGAGCACAATTTCGGCCATCACCTGCGGGTCGCCACGCCAGAAGACGGAGCCACAGCGAAGTACAACCAGACCCTGTACGGCTTCTGGTTCACCTCCGTCAGCCGGCAATATGTGAGTGCCTGGAAATTGCAGCTGCAGTTGCTGGAACGTCAAGGGCTCTCCTTCTTTTCCGTGAAGAACGATATGCTTTGGTACCACATCATCCAGCCCGCCTACCTATTGGCTGTGTGGTGGCTTTTCTCCTTGGAAGCGATGCAATTCGCAGCGGTTGTCGGGGTGATTGCCTTCCTGTTCCTCGAGTCCATCAACTACATCGAGCACTACGGCCTGCGCCGTTTCAAGACGGACTCCGGCCGGTATGAGGTGGTGCGGCCCTACCACTCCTGGAATTCCAACTTCAACATCGGGCGGATCGCCCTGTACGAGTTGACCCGGCACAGCGACCACCACTACAAGTCGACCAAAAAGTACCAGTTGCTCGACAGCCACGAGGAGAGCCCGACGCTCCCCCTCGGCTATCCAGCGTCCATCCTGCTCAGCCTGGTGCCACCGCTGTGGTTCATGATGATGAACCCACTGGTCCCTGAGGAGATGAAAAACCGGCTGGCCCATGACTGATGCCTCCGCGGGTCTGCTGACCGCAGGCACCCTCGACCGGTTCTCTTCGAAGACGCGCGACAAACTCCTTGAAGCCAGCCTCGTGCTGTTCAATGATCGGGGTTTCGGCGCGGTCACCACCGCCTCCATCGCCCAGCAGGCCGGTGTGCTTGAAGGCTCACTGTGGTACCATTTCCGCACCAAGAAGGACATCCTGACCGCGCACATCGACCTGCTGCAGCAAGTGTTCAAGGATGAGAACATCGATGCGCACTCCACCGATGCAGAGACCATCATCAATGGCATTTTCCGGTCCTATGATGTGATCTGGGACTTCAGGTACATCCTGCGCGACGACTTCAATGCGCTGATGGACGACGGGGCTGTCCTGGACATGGCCCTCATGGTCAACAGCTTCCTCGATGAATGGACGGAGGGGCGCATCCGGCATTCCCATGCGCACGGTTTGCTCAACCTGTCATCTCAGGAAATCGAGGACATCTCCGAGATCATCCTGGTCATCGGCCGCTATTGGCTCGACTTCTCCAACAAGAAGTATCCCGACACCCATCACCTCGCGCTGCGGCACAAGGGCCTCCGCCACATCTTCACGGTGCTGGGCCCCTACCTGACGCCCGAGGCTACCGCTCTGATCGAAGCCCGGCTGGCCTGACCGGGACATCCGGGGTTTCAGGATTCCGGGCCATCGCTGCGCCCCCACAGCAACGCCGCAGCCCACCAGAGCATCCCCGCGATGAGGGTGGCCAGTCCGACATTGGTCGTGATGTGCGCGCCGGCGAGGTGATTCAGCTTGAACGCCACACCCGTCAGGGCCAAAGCGAGTCCGAGCAGACAAAGGGCTTGGGGCAGGCGACGCATGGTTCAGGCTTCAGCTCGGACGGCGGCTTCGACCCGGATATGGGCCGCGACGGCTTTGGCGCGCTCGACGAGACCGGTTACATCGTCCCCCATGTCCCCGTGGGCCAAGGCCACCGCCATGCGCCGGTAAGGCCGGACGGTCGGCTTTCCGAACACGCGGAAATCAGCATTGAACTCAGCAGCCGCCTCGGCCAGTCCAGTGATGACCGGAGGGGAGCCGGCATGGGCCGCCAGCGATTCCGGGGCGAGGACCACTGCGCTGGCCCCAGGGCGCAGCTGAACTATGGCGGGTACGGGCAGGCCGAGGACCGCGCGGGCATGGAGCTCGAACTCGGAGAAGTTCTGTGTGCCGGCCAGGGTCACCATTCCGGTATCATGTGGGCGCGGTGACAGCTCGGAAAAATAGACGGTGCCCGCCCCCCCATCGCGGGCGTCCCGGATGAAGAACTCGACGCCCCAGATGCCATGGCCGCCCAAGGCAGCGGTCACCTCGGCCGCCATGCCCCGCGCCTCCTCGAGGAGCGACGGCTCCATCACGGCCGGCTGCCAGCTCTCCTGGTAGTCACCCCGCTCCTGCCGGTGCCCGATGGGCGGACAGAACAAGGTGTTCCCGTTGGCCTGCGTCAGGGTCAACAGCGTGATCTCGTAATCGAAGTCGATGAAGGCCTCCACGATGATCTCGGCGAGGTCGCCGCGTGAACCCTCCAGCGCGTAGTTCCACGCCTGCTCGATGTCGGCCTCGGTGCGGATGACGGACTGCCCCTTGCCGGAGCTCGACATGAGCGGCTTGACCACACAGGGCATGCCCACCGCCGCGACACCCTCCTGCAGCCCTTCCAGCGAGGTGGCATAACGGTAAGGCGCCGTCTTCAGGCCCAGCTCCTGCGCGGCGAGGTCCCGGATGGCCCGGCGGTTCATGGTGTAATGCGCCGCCTTGGCGGACGGCACCACCTGGATGCCCTGGGCCTCATAATCGTAGAAGCGCTCGGTCCGGATGGACTCGACCTCGGGCACGATGATGTCCGGCTGGTGCAGGGCCACAATGGCGTCGAGGGCATCCCCGTCGAGCATGTTGATCACCTCGAAAGCGTCCGCCACCTGCATCGCGGGCGCCCCGGGATAGGCATCCACCGCAATGACCTGCTGGCCCAAGCGCTGCAGCGCAATCACCACTTCCTTTCCGAGCTCGCCCGATCCGAGCAGCATCACCTTCTTGTTCATGGGAGCAATCTAAGATGTCCGAGACTTCGCCATTCCTACAGAATCAAATTCAAGGGGGTTTGGCCGATCTTTTGGCCCATGATTCCGTCGCGGCCCCTCGGTTTGATTGGATTGATGACGCTCTGCACCTCGACGGGGATGGCCCAGCATGTCATGCCGGCTGAGGATGCCGAGCATGAAGGCACCTGGTTGCAATGGCCCCATGACCACACCTACGGTGACGGTGCGGAAGAACTCGAACCCAGTTGGGTGGACATGACCGCGGCGCTCTCTCTCGGAGAGCGGGTCCACATCGTGGCCTATGACGAATCCGAGTTGGCGCACATCCAATCCCAGCTTGGTGCAGCCGGCGTGGACATGGGACAGGTCGACCTGCTGGTCTGTCCCAATGACGACTTCTGGGTGCGTGACAACGGACCGATTTTCGTGCAGGGCCCGGGCGGCGAGTGGGCCATCCTCGACTGGGGATTCAACGGTTGGGGCGGGGACGCACCCTTCGCTTTGGACGACGCCGTCCCGGCGTGCATCGGGGACCATCTGGGCCTCCCGGTCATCGATCTCGGCGCCATGGTGCTGGAGGGCGGTGCTGTCGAGGTCGATGGAAACGGCACCCTGATCGCCACCCGCTCGGCGGTGACCGGAGAGGATCGGAACCCCGACCTCACGGAGGCCGAGATCGAGTCCTACCTCTCTGAATACCTCGGCATCGACCACTTCATCTGGCTGGATGGTCAATTCGGTGGTGCCGAGGACATCACCGACATGCACATCGACGCCTTCGTCAAATTCGTCGGGGGCCAGACCGTGGTGACGATGTCCGATGCGGACCTCGAATACTGGTATGTCAGCCCGTCCGACCGCGCCATACTCGATGCGGCCACCGATGCCGATGGCAACCCCTATGCCCGCGTCGAACTTCCCCTGACGCAATTCCCGGTTTTCACCAGCGCGGGCTTGAACGTCGGCTATCGGGCCTCCTACGTGAATTTCTATGTGGCCAATGCCGTTGTGCTTGTCCCGCACTACAGCGACCCCATGGACACTGTCGCCTTGGACATCATACAGGACCTGTACCCCACGAAATCCGCGGTGGGCATCGCCTGTCAGGACATGTTGCAATGGGGCGGCATGGTCCACTGCGTCACCCAGCAACAACCTGCGGGTGCCCCCTTCATCACTTCGGTCGAATCTCCGACCGCACCCCCTCTCGCCTCAGAATTCGCGCATTATGACATGCTCGGACGCCCCGTGCGCCACCCAGCAGTCGGGCAGCTCCTCCTCCAGCTCTCCACGGTGGGGCCAGTGCGAAAAACCATCATCACGGTACCGGACTGAGCGCGGTATGCAACGGTCCGAGCCATGTTCCGTTTACCTTCCGGAATGTTGCAAGCCGGCAAATCGAACACCAAATCGCGATGAACACCCTCTTTCGCACCCTCTGTTGTGCACTGCTCAGCCTGGCCTCCTGGTCCACATTTGCGCAGCCCGAATTTGCCACGCGGAGTGGGTTCTCATGGATCGACACCGAAAACGTGACGGCCCCCGACATGGGCGCCGGGTACACCGCCTACGCCGCGGCTTGGCCCATTTTCGATGCGTACCCCGGTCCCGACGCTTTCCAGATGGGCCTGGCCAGCTGCTGGATGACGACGGAACAGACGGGCGACGAGCCCGATCAGTTCTACACCACCATCGAGGGTGGTCTCGGTTGGTGGATGGACACCCGATTCGCCACCCGCATTCCCAAATTCATCATGGGGGGCGTGTCCCATAACTTTTTTGCCTGGGCCAACGGGCCGGGTGCCGGGCGCAGCGACATGCTGCCCAACGGTCAACGCGATTGGAGTACCCCCGGCGGCAAATACGGGGTGGCCCAGTTGTCCAATCGCCTCGTATGGGCTCCCGATGGGCTGAACATGGCGCAAGGGTTGAATGGGGAACTCCTCGGATACGGATACAACCCGCTGCCCCTGATGGAGCCGCTGACGGAGACGGCCGGTCAGGACATCGCCACCGGCAACCAATGCTGGACCCTGTTCCTGAACGCCACCAACTTCAAGGGACCCGCCACTTTCTTCCTCCCCACCTTCTGGACTGAGCCGGTGCTGGAGGACCCCTCGCTGGAAGGCCTGTTCCTGGATACCCGGCCGTCCAACCCCAACGTGGGCTTCGGTTGGGAGCACGCCCTCTCCCCCGCCCTGGTTGCGGAGGACGATGAAGGCACCCCTTACGCCAAAATCGAGCGCATGCAGATGCCGGCATCCGGGGAGGACTACTCCATCGCCTTGAACCGCATCTCGGTCTATTCCCATGACGGGCTCTGGGCCGCCATGAACGCCTGGTTCGATGGCGGGGTCCCGGTGCCCTCCGCGGCCATGCAAACCGGTGTGCTCGATGTGCCCTTCACCAACAACGGGGGCTCCATCGTCGGCGAAATCAGTGGTGGCGGCATGGACCACAGCATCGATCTGGACTACCTCGACAATACGCTGGTGACCGCGGATGCCATGGGGTTCGAACACGGCCTGGGCTCCACCGCATTGCAGGACGATGTGTTTGCCCTGCCGGAGTATTTCAGGCTGGAATCCGACGACCAGTGGCACCCCATCACGGCTGACGCTGTGCCGGCCTCAACCCAATTGACGGCCACCGAGGTGCCCACCAGCCCCCGGCCTGAATTGACTTACCTCACCCCGCTCGAACCGGACTGTGCGTTCCAGGATCCGGAAGGTCCTTGGAACAGCCCCGGTCCGGCCGCTGGCCCTTACCATGCGGAACTGGGTGACGGCTCTACCGTCACGTATCACTGGTACCGCTTCGTGGACCAGCCGGCCATCGTCCACGCCAACCTGCCGGAATCGATTCGGGAGGAGATGCAGGCCCGGGCGGAACTGATCCACGCAAACTGGGGCATTGAAGACGAATACATGGCACCTCCGACCGTGGGCAACCTCGCCACGGTGGATCCCGGGGCCCTGGTCGTCCCCCCGGCCGGCATGGAAGTGGGCTACGTGCCCATCGTCACACGTCAGGAATCGACCCCGGAGAAATTGCGCGTCTTCATCCTTGCCGGGCAATCCAACATGCAGGGCTACGGAAAAATCGCCACCGGTTCCAATGGTGCCGCCGGCATCACGGTGGCCAGCTTCACCCCCACCTGTGAGGACCCCGGAGCCGCCACATGCGATTTCACCTTGGAGATGACCGACACCTTCGGGGACGGATGGAACGGATGGACCTATGACATCGTCCA
>CALLLH010000059.1 GCA_938082505.1 uncultured Flavobacteriales bacterium | reverse complement strand
TTTGGTTTTGGATGGTATTGGCTTAACAAGCAGTCGTATGGACCATAATTTTGGTTTGACTCTAATTCTCTTACTCCGAAATTATTATAGGTGATTACAAAAAGATATACCGTTCACGAACTGAGCATTATTGATTCTTCCAAACCATGTATTCACCCCACCAAATACCACTTCCTGTCGCCCAAATGCCCCTCAGTTTGTAATTGCACGACAACCACTCAACCGATGCCATATGGCCGGCTGCTCCGCCGATATCTTTGGGCTGTGCGCATTCCCCGGAAGAATCCAACAGGGACCCTCCCGAAACCCCACCCCCTCTCCTGATGGACCATGCCTTGAAAATCATGGGCACCGCGCGGGCCATGGCGGATCTCTATGAGCAGCATGCCAAGCTCACCTCCAAGTATGTCCATGCTTGCGCCAATGGACACGAGGCCATTCAAATCGCGGCTGGAAGTCTGTTGCAGCCTCAGGACTACCTCTTTGCCTACTACCGCGATGACGCCATGCTGCTTGCACTGGGCATGACACCGCTTGAGCTGATGCTCCAGCTGTTCGCCAAGGCTGACGATCCATTCAGTGGAGGCCGCACATATTATGGTCACCCCGCACTGAACCGGGAGGGCATGCCCCGGATCCCCCACAACTCTTCCGCCACGGGTATGCAAGCCATACCGGCCACCGGTGCGGCCATGGGATTGCAGTACCGGGAACAACAAGGGCTCGGACAGGCTGTCGAGGGTGCCCATCCCCCTGTGGTGCTCTGCTCGATTGGAGATGCCGCCATGACGGAAGGTGAGGTTTCCGAAGCCCTGCACATGGCCTGTCTTCGGCAATTGCCCATCATCTACCTCGTCCAGGACAACGAATGGGACATTTCTGCGCACGCGCGTGAAATCCGGTTCGGAGATGCCACCACATTGGCAAAAGCATATCCAGGGATTGCCGCCCGATCCATAGACGGACATGATTATCGGGTCTGTGCCGAGGCCATGGACTGGGCCTTCGAAACTGCCCGCAACGAGCGCAGGCCGGTTCTGATCCACGCGAAGGTTCCCCTGCTCGGCCATCACACGAGCGGTGTGCGACGCGAATGGTACAGGGACGATCTGGAAGAGGCCGCAAAACGGGACCCCTTGGTGCACCTGAAGCACGGTCTTTTGGAAAGCGGCTGGACCCAGGATGCCATCGAAGAAGTCCTCGCCTCGTGTCGCGATGAGGTGCTCACGCAATTCCATGCCGCGCAGGATGCTGCGGATCCCCAACCGCAAGACCTGTTGCCCACGGCCATGGCCCCTACCCCCATCGTCGAGGAAATCGGTCGGCGCCATGGAGGGGAGGATACACCCCAGATCATGGTAGACCAGGCCCTGCATGCGATGCAGGAAATCCTGGCGGACGATCCGCACGCCCTGCTCTACGGTCAGGATGTCGGCGGACGCCTGGGTGGCGTCTTTCGCGAGGCAGCCACACTCGCCGATAAATTCGGGGATGAAAGGGTGTTCAATACGCCCATACAAGAGGCCTTCATTGTGGGGAGCACGGTCGGAATGAGTGCAGTCGGATTGAAACCCATCGTGGAAATTCAATTTGCCGACTATTTGTGGCCGGCATTGAACCAGCTGTTCACCGAATTGTCACGCAGCCATTTCCTGAGCAACGGTCAGTGGCCCGTTCACAGTGTGATCCGCGTCCCCATTGGAGCCTATGGCTCCGGTGGGCCCTACCACAGCTCCAGCATTGAGAGCGTCCTGACGGCCATCCGTGGCATCAAGGTTGCGTATCCAAGCTGTGGTGCCGATCTCAAGGGGCTGCTCAAATCCGCTGTCGCCGACCCCAATCCAGTGGTCGTGCTCGAGCACAAAGGACTCTATTGGTCCAAGGTTCCCGGCACTGACGCGGCCAAGACCCCCGAACCGGATCGGGACTACCACGTGCCCTTCGGGAAAGCGCGCACCGTGCTTGAGGCTCAACATACAGACGAACCCTGTGTCGCCATCATCACTTACGGGCGGGGCGTGCACTGGGCTTTGGAAGCCGCAGCGTCCCTCCCGGGACGGGTGGAGATCCTCGACTTGAGAACCCTTGTTCCTTTCGACCAATCGGCCATTCTGGAGACAGCCAGGAAATGCCACCGCTGCCTCGTCCTCACAGAGGAGCCCCCGATGGGCAGTTTCGCCCAGGCCTTGGCAGGACTCATCGCCGATGCCGGTTTCCACGCATTGGATGCCCCCGTGCGGTGCCTGGGCTCAATGGAAGTGCCTGCAATCCCGTTGAATGAGGCGCTCGAGGCAGCAGTGCTCCCAAGCGGGCCCAAAGTACTGGAAGCCTGTCGCGCGCTGCTTGCATTCTGACCGTTGCCATGCTCGTCCCCCCGATCGGCACCTTGACACCCTCATTGACCATTTCTCGCACCCGCGCTTGAACCTTGCAAGGACATCTTGTGTTCTTCAAATCAATGCCGCAGCGCAAGCACCTCCGACCATCTCGGGGAGCGTCCCTACCCAATACCGTACCCTGCGTCGTGCACAGGGTTCACCGTGGCACACCCAGCAGCGTCACGGTAACGTTGGACCCGGGAGCAGCCATGCCCCGTTTCCTGCACACGCCTGGTCAGCGCATCACCTTTTGCCTGACGCTTGGATCATCTACCTGCTACCGCAGTTACAACCTCGTCAATGACGTGGGCCAGCTGCCCGAAGTGGCCATCAAGAAAGTCGCGGAAGGCGGTGGCTCAGCCTTGTTCAACGAGGAATTGCAACCGGGCGACATCCTCAACGTCGTGCCGCCGAGTGGCCACCTCTATGATGCCCATCTCGATCATACGGCCCGGCACTTCCTATTGTTTGCAGCGGGCAGTGGCATTACCCCCATCATCTCGATCGCGAAACATGCCCTGAAGGCCCGTCCGGACCATAGGATTACCCTGCTGTATGCCAACTCCAGTGTTCATGACATCATGATGCGCGATGAGCTGGAGGCCTTGGCCCATTCCGAGAGGCTTGAGGTGTTCCACATTCTCGGAGATGGCGCGACTGGAGAGGACCTGTCCACAGGCAGGCTCGACCACGCCAAATTGAGCCGCCTGATGGAGCAATTCCGTTCGGTGGAGCTCCCGGAAACAGCTTTTCAATCAGGTCCTTCGGGATTCATGGAGCTGGTCGATGATGTGGTCAAAAGGCACCCCATTCCGCTCCCCATCATCCGGTATTCGTTCATGCAGCAGCCCCATCTGCATCCACAGGACCACAGGTTGACGGACGCCACCTCGGACATCACCGTCACGCTCCAGGGTCACACGAAGCTCATCACCGACGCGTCGCGCAGAGACACCCTGTTGAAAGCAGCGGACGATGCCGGAATCGCCATGCCCGCCAATTGCAGAAGTGGCATTTGCCATCGGTGCAAGGCCAGGTTGATCTCTGGCCACACAGTCCACTCCGGCATTCAGAACGGCAGACCGGTACCCAAAGGGTGGATCCTGTGCTGTCAGGAAAGGCCCGGCAGCAGCCATGTGCAAATAGAAATGGACTGAAAGGCTCAGAGCCTGTTGTCGATCAGCGTCGTTCCCGGGAAGCGGGCCTTGTCGAAAGTGAACGAACCTTCGGGTACCGCCCCATTGCCTTCGAAGTCTTCTATTTTGTACACCACATCCGTGCCTTCCCGCCCCTTCACAATCAACTGAACGACCTGAAGCGCCTTCTCGTCGATGAAGCATTGGATGGTATGGAAACTCTTCTCCTCAGCACTGGTGGGATGAAGGTCAATGCGGGACAGCGAACTGCCCTCTACTTCCACTGGACCCTTCCAGACCTTCTTGAAGCCGTGCTCCCAGATGGTGAACATCTTGGCCGGGTCCACACCATCCTCGGCGATGGTCTCCGCATCGTCTATGTAGCACTCCCCCATTTCAGGTTCGTACGTCCAGACCGTCCTGCCGTCGCACACAATGACATAGTCTCCCAATTCGAGGTGATACCGGTCTCCCTGTATCCAAACCTCTCCGGACTGGTCCATTTCGAAATCACTTTGCACGTCCACCATCTTGGAAGAGTAGCGGGCATGAAAAGTCTCATACTGCTGCATTTGCTCGGAAACCCGGACCAAGAGCCCGTCCGCTCGGGGATCTTCCTGCGCACTCGAGGTGAGGCACACGGAAAAAATCACGGTCAGTGCCGTCAAGGATGAGGACAGGAATGAATGCATGTCGTGGCGAAATTACTCTGTGATGTGCTGTTCAGAACCACTGCCACGCAACAACTGTTCCAAACTCGCTTCATCCGGAATGAGCACTTTTCTCGCCTTTGACCCCTCGAAGGGTCCAATGATGCCCGCTGCTTCCAGTTGGTCGACCAGTCTGCCTGCCCTGTTGTAACCGAGTTTGAGCTTCCGTTGAAGCAAAGAAGTGGAGCCCTGTTGATGCAGGACGAGGATGCGTGCGGCCTCCTCGAACATGCTGTCCCTTTCCTCGTTGGCGATGTCCGCCATCTGCTCGCTGTGCTCGTCCGGAACTTCCGGCAAGAGAAGGGCCTCCGGATACCCGCGCTGCGAACCGATGAAATCGGTGATGGCCTCGACTTCCGGGGTATCCACGAAGCCGCATTGGAGGCGGATCAGGTCATTTCCTGTGGAAAGCAACATGTCACCCCGGCCGATGAGCTGGTCCGCCCCACCGGCATCCAGGATGGTCCGGCTGTCCACCTTCGAAGTCACACGGAATGCGACACGGCCAGGGAAATTGGCCTTGATGGTACCCGTGATGATGTTGACCGAAGGCCGCTGTGTGGCAATGATCAAATGAATGCCGATGGCCCTTGCCAATTGGGCGAGGCGGGCGATGGGCATTTCCACTTCCTTGCCCGCTGTCATGATCAGGTCTGCGAACTCGTCGATGACCAGCACGATGTAGGGCAGATAACGGTGGCCGTTCTCCGGATTCAGCTTCCGACGGACGAATTTGGCGTTGTACTCCTTGAGGTTCCTGCACTGGGCATTCTTGAGCAGCTCATAACGCTGGTCCATTTCGAGGCACAACGACTTGATCGTCCTCACCACCTGACTGTTGTCGGTGATGATGGCTTCCTCGGTGTCCGGCAGTTTGGCCAGGTAATGGCGCTCGATGTGGTTGAACAGGGTAAGCTCCACCTTCTTGGGGTCCACCAAGACAAACTTCAATTGGCTGGGGTGCTTCTTGTAAAGCAGCGACACCAACATCGCGTTGAGTCCCACGGACTTGCCCTGGCCCGTCGCGCCGGCCATCAGCATGTGCGGCATTTTGGCCAGGTCAAAGACATACGTCTCGTTCGAGATGGTCTTTCCGATGGCGATGGGCAAGGCTGCATCGCTGTTCTGGAATTTGTCGCTCGCAATCAGGGACCGCATGGAAACGACGTCCGGATTGGAGTTCGGCACCTCAATGCCGATGGTCCCCCGTCCCGGAATGGGCGCGATGATCCGGATGCCCAAAGCGGCGAGGCTCAACGCGATGTCGTCCTCCAGGTTCTTGATCTTGGATATCCGGACGCCCGGCGCCGGAACCAACTCGTACAGGGTTACCGTCGGACCGATCGAGGCCTTGATGCTGGCGATCTCGATGCCGTAGTTGCGGAGGGTATCCTCGATGCGTTGTTTGTTGGCCTCCAGCTCCTGCTGGGTCACCTCCGTCTTGCCCGAACCGTGCGTCGCGAGCAGGTCGATGTTGGGCAGTTCGAATCGGCTGAGTTCGAGGGTCGGGTCATACTCGCCGAACGCCTGAACCTTGGCGTCGATCTCATCCTCGGTCAGCAAGGCTTCCTCCGCGGCAACCTCAACTTCCAAGGTCGTCGAGGGGGGGACCTCCTCCGTCTGGGGAGGTTCAGGTGCATCAGCTGCGGGAGATTCAACCGGCGTCCCAAATGCATCGGGCTCGGAGTCGGGGTCGGGGGCGTTTTCATCCCCTTCGACAGCGGGGTCGTCCCCGAATGTGGCCGGTTCACTTTCCCCGTCATCCGAAACGGGAATCCGATCGGGCTCCATGTAGGGATCCCATCCGTCTTCCTGTTCCTGCGGTTCCTCCTCAATTCCATCCTCCTCGAAATCGTCGTCGGCCTCCAATTCAACCCCATCCTCCTCGAGCTCCTCCCTCGCGAAGAACTCGACCATCCGCGTGGAAATCTTCGGATGGGCGATGGCCCAGAGTGCATATCCTGCGACGAGTACGAGCAGGGAGCCCGCCATACCCAGCGCAAAGCGGCTCCATTGAGTCAACCAGAGGCCAACGGCGCCGACAAGATGGTCATCACCCCAGCCTGTGACCAATCCGGATTCCAGATCGAAGCTCAATGTCAGGAGCCCCACGGTCCATGGCAGCAATACCGCCGCGACCAGTGTGCTTCGCAACGCCCTGCCGAGGTGCGGCACGCGCTCCGGGGCCAACAGCCTCACGCCAGCGGCCACGAACCAAGCCCCGAACAATGGGGCCGCAATTCCGAAACCACCCCGCATGAACACAAAAGCCCAGCGGGCGCCCAACGCCCCGAGCAAATTCTGGAAGGCGCCTTCTCCCGGTGCGGCTTCGCTCAGGACCAATCTGATGTCGGCCCCTCCGGTCAAAACGGCGCTGCATCCGGCCAATACCATGAATCCCCCCAAAGCCAGGGTGAGCACCCCCACAGATTGCACGATCCGGGGATCCCGCATCCACGCCATTCGGCTACTCCACAGTGCCCGCCGTTCGTCACGCCTTGCTTGACGCTCCTCCAACCGGATGCGCCTTTCCTCTGCCCTTTGCTCTCTCCTGCTCCCCTCTTTGTTCTTGGAAGCTGACTTCCGTTTTCGCCCCGGCTTTGACGCCACCTTGTCGGCCGTCTCGACTGCGATCTCATCCAATCGGCGGTTCCGAGGTGCGGCATTCCCTTTGGAATTCCTTGATTTGCGGGTGTTGGAGGCACGTCGTGACATCTTATCGAAAGTAAACGGGTGACCCTACCCAACGCAGGAAGCTCGACATGCTTATCCACAAGCGGAATTGGAAGAGGAAATGACTATCTTTGCCCTCCATTTTCCCGGACCATGGCGAAGAAAGGCAACCGCGTACAAGTCATCCTCGAGTGCACTGAACATAAGGAATCGGGCATGCCCGGCACTTCCCGTTATGTCACGACGAAGAACCGAAAGAACACGCCCGATCGGGTCGAGTTGAAGAAATACAACCCGATTCTGCGGAAGATGACGGTCCACAAGGAAATCAAGTAAACCTGAACCTGAGGAACCATGGCAAAGAAGACCGTAGCATCGCTCCAGAAAGGAGGTGGTAAGCAGCACACCATGTGCATCAAGATGTACAGGAGCCCGAAGACCGGCGCATACGCCTTCCGTCAGGAGGTGGTGCACAACGATGAGGTGAAGGCTTGGTTCTCCAACTGAGCGCTCTTGAATACAAGCCCTGACCGGCAAACCGAAGGCCGCCTTCCACAATGGGGAGTCGGCCTTCGGTGCATCTCCCCCCTACCTTAGGCCCATGTCATTCTTCAAGCGGCTGTTCAGCTCTGACAAGAAGGAAACGCTGGATCGCGGTCTTGCGCGGTCCAAACGCGGCGTACTCGAGAAACTCTCGCGCGCCGTCATGGGCAAGAAGGACATCGATGCCGACGTCCTGGAAGAACTCGAGGAGGCCCTCATCACCAGCGACATCGGTGTAGGGACCACCACGAAAATCATCGAGCGCATCGAAGAGCGCACCTCGCGCGCATCATCCAAGTCCATCGACCTGCTGCTCCCCATGCTCAGGGAAGAAATCGCCGGTATGCTGGAAGCCCACCGCGGAGACTTCCCCACAGACCTGAGCATCCCGAGGAGCGACGGCCCCTATGTCTTTCTGATCGTCGGAGTGAACGGGGTGGGCAAGACGACCACCATCGGCAAACTCTGCCATCAGTTCGCCGCTCAGGGACTCAAGGTCACGGTGGGAGCAGCGGACACCTTCAGGGCTGCCGCCGTAGACCAACTGCGCGTCTGGGCGGAGCGCACGGGAGCCCATTTCGTGGCGCAGGGCCAGGACGCGGACCCTGCCGCAGTGGCATACGATGCCGTGCAAAGTGCCGTAGCCAAAGGACATGATGTGGTGCTCATCGACACAGCGGGAAGGCTGCACAACAAAAAGCACCTCATGGACGAGCTCTCCAAGATCAAGCGCGTCATGCAGAAGGTTGCAACCGGCGTTCCGCACGAGGTCCTGCTCGTCCTGGACGGCTCTACCGGACAGAACGCCCTCGAACAGGCCAAGCAATTCACTGCCGCCACGGAAGTGAGCGGGTTGGTGCTCACCAAACTGGATGGCACGGCCCGGGGCGGTGTGGTCATCGGCATCGCCGATGAATTCAAGATACCCGTGCGCTTCATCGGTGTCGGCGAAAAACCGGAGGATCTCCAGATCTTCAATGCCTTGGAATTCGTGGATTCACTCTTGCCGGAGCAATTCGGTGCTGAAACCGACAACGCATGAGGGCCCGTTCCGCCGCCCGCCGCCGCGCCCACGTGGTCACCCTCGGCTGCGCCAAGAACACCTTCGACTCGGAGGTGCTGATGCGCCAGTTGCAGGCCAACGATTTCGATGTCACCCACGACACCCCCATCGATGCCGCTCCCGTGGTGATCATCAACACGTGCGGCTTCATCGAGAGCGCCAAGCAGCAGAGCATTGACACCATTCTCCAGTTCGCCGGGGCCAAACAGGAGGGCCGGGTCGAGCGCGTCTATGTCACCGGATGCCTGAGCGAGCGCTACCGCGATGAGCTCAGTGAGGAGATTCCCGAGGTCGACGCCTATTTCGGCACCCGGGAGCTGCCCAAGCTGCTGAAGGCCCTCAACGCTGACTACCGCAAGGAATTGGTCGGGGAGCGGTTGCTCTCCACCCCCCAACATTACGCCTACCTCAAGATCGCCGAAGGCTGCGATCGGCCCTGTGCGTTCTGCGCCATCCCCCTCATGCGGGGCAAGCACAGGTCCACCCCCATGGAGGACCTGGTCAAGCAGACCGAGGGCTTGGTTGAACAGGGTGTCAA
>CALLLH010000058.1 GCA_938082505.1 uncultured Flavobacteriales bacterium | reverse complement strand
GAGAACACCTTTCCCCGCACCGTCACCGTCTTCTGTGCATCAAGACTGCCTTGAAACAGCCACAACCCCGCAATCAGGACAGCACAACGGAAAGAGAAAAGGTCCAGACACATGAGCTTATATGTCAATAACGGTCATCGTCCTCCTCGGGATGCTCATGCTTTTCCCGGTCTGAACACCCCTGACATCCAGACCGATACAAACAGCAGGCAGCCAATCCATTGTAGACTTCATCAGACGCCGTGAACATTTCAGTATCGTGTCCTGAATCGGCGACAAGCTGCTGGATCCGCTCCTCGGAAATCTTCTTCGGCTTGTATACCACCGTCGCTTTCTCTTTGAACTGATCCCACTCTACAGCGCGAACTCCAGGAACATCCAAGGCCTCCACAATGCGATCCGCGCACATGGGACAGCACCCTTTGGCGGAGAACTCACATTGCATCGATCCTTGGGACCACATCCCGCCGGACACAAAAACCAATAGGCACAGTACAATCAATCGCATGATATAAAGGTAGTTCAACCCTTGAGGGCTGAAATTCCATCCCATGCCAAATTTTGTTACTACTCGCCCGTCACCTGCGATTTCAGATAATCACGGTTCATTCGGGCGATGTTGTCGAGACTGATGCCCTTCGGACATTCCACCTCACAGGCGCCGGTGTTCGTGCAGTTGCCGAAGCCCTCCTTGTCCATCTGATCCACCATGCGTTGGACACGGCTCATTCGCTCGGGCTGACCTTGTGGCAACAAGGCCAACTGGCTCACCTTGGCCGACACGAACAACATGGCGGAAGCATTCTTGCAGGTCGCCACACAGGCGCCGCATCCAATACAAGTGGCCGCATTGAACGCCGCATCCGCGTCCTCCTTGGGAACCGGAATGGCATTGGCATCAATCGGATTGCCCGAACTGTTCACACTGACATATCCTCCCACTTGGATGATGCGGTCGAACGCACTGCGGTCCACCGCAAGATCCTTTACCACAGGAAACGCCGAGGCGCGCCATGGTTCGATGTAGATGGTCTCGCCATCCTTGAAACTCCGCATATGCAATTGGCAGGTGGTCGTCTTGCGGTTGGGGCCATGGGCCTCACCGTTGATGAACATGCTGCACATACCGCAGATGCCTTCGCGACAATCATGGTCGAATGCCACAGGATCTTGACCGTCACGGATCAGTTGGTCGTTCAGGACATCCATCATTTCCAGGAAACTCATGTCCCCCGTAATGCCTGTGACGGGGTAGGTCTCCATCCGCCCCTCCTCCTGCGGCCCTTCCTGCCGCCAGATCTTCAACGTAAAATCCATCGTCTCGGCTTATTTGTAGCTGCGGGTCTTCAATTCAACATTCTCGAAGGCCAGCGCCTCCTTGTGGTGGGTCGCTTCCGCCGGAACTCCCGTGTGCGCCCATGCGCTGACGTGGGCATGACCCACATCATCCCGCAGGGCCTCCCCCTCGGGTGTCTGGTACTCCTCCCGAAAGTGGCCCCCACAGCTCTCTTGTCGCTCAAGGGCATCCTTGCACATCAGCTCGCCAAGCTCCATGAGGTCGGAAACGCGGCCCGCTTTGTCCAATTCCGGATTGAACCGGTCGGGACGTCCCGGCACCCTCACGTCTTGTTCAAACTCCTCACGCAGGCTTTGAATATCCGCAATGGCCTGGTTCAACCCCTTCTCGTTGCGGGACATGCCACACTCGTTCCACATGATGCGACCGAGGCGCCGGTGGAAATCATCCACTGGGGTTTTGCCCCCATTGCCCAGCAAGAAGCCGATGCGGTCCTTCACCCCCTGCTCGGCAGCCTCAAATTCCGGCGTGTCCGTAGGGATGGCGCCCGTCCTGATGTCATCGGCGAGGTATTCCCCAATGGTATACGGCAACACGAAGTAACCATCCGCCAGGCCCTGCATGAGGGCAGATGCCCCCAACCGGTTGGCACCATGATCGGAGAAGTTGGCCTCCCCGCAAGCATAGAGACCGGGAACCGTGGTCTGGAGGTTGTAATCCACCCAAAGGCCTCCCATGGTGTAGTGCACCGCGGGGTAAATGCGCATGGGCGTCTTATAGGGATTGTCGGCCGTGATCTGCTCGTACATCTGGAACAGGTTGCCATACTTGGCCCGCACCACGGCTTCTCCCAACTCGCGGATCTTCTCCGCAGAGGGCGCCTCGATGCCCTTCACGTTCGCCTCGGTCCTGCCATAGCGTTCTATCGCACTCGCATAATCCAGGAAGACCGCTTCACCGGCCTCGTTGACCCCGAAGCCCGCGTCACAGCGCTCCTTGGCCGCCCGGCTCGCCACGTCCCGCGGCACAAGGTTGCCGAAGGCCGGATAACGGCGCTCGAGATAGTAATCCCGGCGCTCCTCGGGAATGTCCGTGGGCCTCATGGACCCATTGCGCAAGGCCTCCACGTCCGACTGATCGTTCGGCACCCAGATCCGTCCATCATTTCGGAGGGACTCTGACATCAAAGTCAACTTGGACTGGTAATGCCCACTTACCGGAATGCAAGTCGGGTGGATTTGCGTGTAGGAGGGGTTGGCCATGTAGGCTCCCTTCTTGTGCGCCTTCCAGGCGGCCGACACATTGGAGCCCATGGCGTTGGTGCTCAGGTAGAAGACGTTTCCGTAACCACCGCTGCACAGGACCACTGCGTGCGCTCCATGGCGCTCCACCTCACCCGTCACCAGGTTCCGCGCAATGATGCCACGGGCTTTTCCATCGACCACCACCACGTCCATGAGCTCATGGCGGTTGTACATGGTCACCTTTCCCTTGGAAATCTGGCGGCTCAAGGCACTGTATGCCCCGAGGAGCAGTTGCTGACCCGTCTGGCCCTTCGCATAGAAAGTGCGGCTCACCTGCACCCCACCGAAAGAACGGTTGTCGAGCAGGCCCCCGTAATCCCGCGCAAAGGGAACACCCTGCGACACGCATTGATCGATGATGTTCGCACTGACCTCCGCCAGTCGGTAGACATTGGCTTCGCGGCTGCGGTAATCGCCCCCCTTGATGGTATCGTAGAACAGACGGTAGACCGAATCTCCATCATTCTGGTAGTTCTTGGCCGCGTTGATGCCCCCTTGGGCAGCAATGGAGTGGGCACGGCGAGGGCTGTCCTGGAAACAGAACGCCTTGACGTTGTATCCCATCTCGGCAAGCGAGGCCGCGGCAGAACTTCCGGCGAGGCCGGTTCCGACCACAATCACATCAATGAGCCGCTTGTTGGCCGGGTTCACCAGCCGAATGCTGTTCTTGTGGTTCTTCCACTTATCCGCCAAGGGCCCTTCCGGAATCTTGGCATCCAGGGCCACGCTGTGTTTGGGCATTTCGGTCATCTCTTCTTCGAATTGGGACCGTCAGGCCTGGGTGAAATACATGAACACGACAATGGAGGAGAACAGCACGGGCACCACGACACTGAAAGCTTTGCCGAGCCCGACAATCCACTTGGTATACCGGGGGTGACGGAGCCCCATCGATTGGAACCCGCTCGAAAATCCATGCCACAGGTGGAAACCCAGGGCGAATTGACCAAGCAGATACAACCCGATGGCAGGCAGCGCGAAACTGTTCAGCTCGGGGTTGAAGAATGCGACCACAACCGTGTACAGGTCCTTGACGAGAACCCCGTCATAGTCCACCATGGCCACTTCTCCGAAGTGCATTTGCCACCAGAAATTCTGCATGTGCGTCACGAGGAACACCAGCACGATGGTCCCCAGCAACATCATGTGGCGGCTGGACCAACCCGCATTCGTGGACGGGCGCTCCATCGCATAGCGCACCGGACGTGCCTTGCGGTTTTGCAGCGACAGGACGATGCCATCGGCGAAGTGGAAGAGGACCGCGAAATAGGTGAGGTAGGACAACAACTTGACCGCCGGAAAAGTGGTCATGAACTTGGCGTACTCATTGAATTGCCGCCCCCCGTCTGAAGGGGCCATGAAAAGCTGCAGGTTGCCAGCCAGGTGTCCGACAAGGAAGAGGCAGAGGAAAAGTCCACTGGCCGCCATGGCATACTTTTTGGCGAGCGAGGACTTCAGGATTCCAGTTTGGGCCATGGAGGTGGTGTGTTCGGGCCGAATCATTACGGCCGATTTACCTAATGCGAAATTAAGGTTTGGACGGCGGGCGAACAATGACTTCACCCGCCGTCCGTGGACCTCATTGATCAGGTCAGGCGTCCTGAGGCACCCGGTCGAGCATCAGCATCTCCTGCGTGACGATCTCAGCCGCGACACGTTGATGGCCATTCTTGTCCTCATACTGACGGTATACCAGCCGACCTTCGATCGCCACCTCGCTGCCTTTGCTGAGATAGCGGGTCATGATTTCGGCCAACTGACCCCAGGCGATCACATTGTGCCACTGGGTCGTTTCCGTCTTCTCGCCTTGGGCGTTGCGGTAAACCTCATTGGTGGCCAGCCTCAAACTGGCCTTGACCTTGTCCCCATCGAATTCGATCCGCTCGGGATCATGTCCAAGGCGCCCGATGAGCAGGACGCGGTTGCGCAGTGCATTCATAGTGTGTGGATTTGAAAGGATTGCTGCGCAAAGTGGAGCCTTTCTTCGGATGCATCCTCAGCCCTGACACTGCCCTTCACCGGCGTGGATGTCGATTTTGCAATCGTTACTTTACATCCAATGAACCGTTCATTGCCCCCCCTTCTCGCGTTGCTTCTCCTGCTACTGGCCCCTACTGCACAAGCCCAGTCCGGTGTTTGGATCGATGTCGTTCCCGTAACGCGGCGGCTGTTCGGTGCAGAGCAGGAAAACAACCTCCGCATGAGCGTTGGATGGAGCACTTCCCTGAATGACAATGGCTGGCGGTTACTGACGGGCATCTCCGCTTCCAAGGTGACCAATGATAATTTCGGCACCTCCTTCACCAGTACCACTCAAAATTTCGCCTTGCGGACAGGCAGGCGATGGTTCAAGGGCACCTCAGATGGCGGTTCGGGCAAATGCAGGCCCGTATTGGGCGCCGACCTGTTCTTGAATCGGGATCACATCGGATCGGAGTCATCCAATCCCGATTTCAGCACAAACAGCTCTACCAA
Organism: uncultured Flavobacteriales bacterium; assembly: GCA_938082505.1. GTDB lineage: Bacteria > Bacteroidota > Bacteroidia > Flavobacteriales_D > Sanyastnellaceae > UBA8752. The sequence continues at coordinate 3,242 of CALLLH010000058.1, read as the reverse complement.
TACCCAAGAACTCGGCATCTCAGCCGTTCTGGGCGTGAATCTTGAATTGGCCCCGCGATTACACCTCGTCTGCGAGGCCCGGCTTGACGGGGCATACCAGCTCGCAGTGGACCGACAGGAGGACAGCTTCGGAGGAAGCTTCGAACAACGGAACAGCGGTTGGAGGACAAGACTGGATCCCCCTCTTCAACTTTTCGTCATCCTCGGCCTTTGACCATGCAAAGAAATCTATCCGCTCTGCGTTAACTTGATACCGTGAAGCCCAACGCCTTTCGTCTGGCCATTTCTGGATTACTCCTGGTCCTGCTCGGAGCGGGCATGCCCGGTTGCAGCCCTTCCGAAACCTCGCAGCCGCTGCGCCCTGTGCTTCCTGAAATGACCCCCGACTACCGCACGGAAGTAGGACAACTGTTCGGGGTGCAATTCCCCTCTGCATTCGACGACCCTCAATTCGATGCACGCGCCGAGTTGGGACGGGTCCTCTTCCACGACCGTATGCTGAGCCAGAACGGGGCCGTGAGCTGTGGCTCATGCCACCTTCAATCGCATGGCTTTGCTGAACCGAAGGCGCTCAGTCAGGGCCTGCGCAGGGAATTGACAGAACGCAATGCAAGCCACCTCGCCAATCCCGCCCAGCAGTTCAGCTATTTCTGGGACGGCAGGGCCAATGACCTGACCACCCAGGTCACGATGCCAATCGAGAACCATGTGGAAATGGGGTTCCGCAACCTCGAGACGCTGGTGCTGCGCCTGGACCAGCTCGATTACTACGCGCCCTTGTTCGAGTCCGCATTCGGCACGGAAGAAGCGAGCGTGGACCGCATCCAACAGGCCCTATCGACCTTCCTGTCCTGCCTTGTGACCTGCCGTTCCGAAGCGGACGCAGTGCTCGAACAAGCCATGCCCGAATTCTGGAACCCTTGGAGTGTCCTCGACGGCTCCATGGCCCTAGAGGGGTTCGATGCGTTGGAAAAGAGGGGATTCGAACTCTTTCATGGCAGTGCTCAATGCGCCAATTGTCATGGTGGACCGCACTTCAACGGCTGGGGAATGGATTTCGCGGACATCGGCCTTGATCACGATCCGGAAGAAAGCGATGTCAACGCCGTAAACGTGGGCGGCTTCTTTGGGGGTTGGGGCCCTACAGCCATGAAGGTGCCCTCGCTGCGCAACGTGGCTTTGACCGCGCCCTACATGCATGACGGCCGCTTTGCCACCTTGGATGCGGTGTTGGACCATTACAGCCATGGCATCCTGGACGTGCCCACACTCGATGCCCGACTGCGCGATTGGGGAAATTCAACGCTGCTGGGCGGACCCGTCGACATTACCATCGAGCCTATCTTCTTCCCCGTCGACATAGAAAACGTGCCCCCGGTGCGCATGGATTTCACTTCGGAGGAACGCGCTGCATTGAAGGCCTTCCTGCACACCCTGACCGACCACGCATTCGTGCAGGACACCCGCTTCTCGGACCCTTTCGTCCAACGTTGAGGACGGGCTGACGACCCCCATTATCTTCGCGCCGCCGCTCCTCCAAGGAAGGCCGTACTTTCATTTCCAGCGGCCCATACATGTCATACTCCGCCCCAGACCGACCCGTTCGCGTCCGATTCGCACCGAGTCCGACCGGCCCACTCCATATGGGCGGCGTCCGCACGGCCTTCTACAATTGGTTGTTCGCCCGTCGTCATGGAGGCACCTTCATCCTCCGCATCGAGGACACGGACCGGACCCGCTTCGTGGAAGGCGCCGAAGCGTACATCGAAGAGGCCCTCCAATGGTGCGGCATCACCCCCGACGAAGGGCCGTCCAGCCCCGGTGAATTCGGGCCCTACCGCCAAAGCGAGCGCGGCGACCTCTACGGTCCGCAGGTCGAGGCCCTGCTCGACGCCGGCCACGCCTACAAAGCCTGGGACACCCCTGAGGAAATCCAGGCCCGGCGCGATGCGGCGGAAGGCAGCAGCACCCCGTTCCAATACGACGCCACCACCCGCGCCTCCATGCGCAACAGCCTCTCACTGCCGGCCGCCGAGGTCACCGCACTGGAGGCCGCAGGAGCGCCCTACGTGGTCCGCTTCAACATGCCAGCGAGCGAGCCCGTGACCTTCACGGACGCCATCCGCGGCGCCGTCACCATCGACACCGCCGTACTCGACGACAAGGTCCTGATGAAAGCCGACGGCCTGCCGACCTACCACCTCGCCAACGTGGTAGACGACCATTTCATGGAAATCAGCCACGTCATCCGCGGCGAGGAGTGGCTGCCGAGCGCGCCACTGCACCAACTGCTGTACCGCGCTTTCGATTGGACCCCTCCGACGTTTGCCCACCTGCCGCTCATCCTCAAGCCGACCGGCAACGGCAAGCTGTCCAAGCGCGACGGCGACAAGGGCGGCTTCCCGGTCTTCCCCTTGCGTTGGATCGACCCAGCAAGCGGCAACGAAAGCAGCGGCTACCGCGAGTCCGGCTACCTGCCGGAGGCCTTCATGAACATGCTGCTGCTGCTCGGTTGGAACCCCGGCACCGAGCAGGAGATGTTCTCGCTGGAAGAAGCCGCAGGAATCTTCGACCTCGACCGCGTGATCAAAAGCGGGGCCCGGTTCAATCCGGACAAGGCGAAATGGTTCAACGAACAGCACCTCCGCTCCACCCCAGTGGCCGGCCTCGTGCCCACCGCGCAGGCCCTGTTTGCTGGCGAGGGCGTCAACTTCACCGCCGACCAGACCACGGCCGTCCTCGACATGATGCTGGAGCGCATCGTCTTCCTCGACGACCTCAAGGCCGCCACATGGCTGCACACCGCCCCTGCGTCGTTCGATGAGAAGCTCGTGGGCAAACGCTGGAAGGACGACACCAACGGCATACTCGAAGCGCTCGCCGACGAACTCCGCGCCGTAACCCCCTTCGAAGCCGACCCGATCGAAGCCGCCTTCAAGGCCTTCCTCGAGCGCAAGGAACTCGGCTTCGGCCAGGTCCTGCTGCCCTTCCGCATCGCCCTGACCGGTGAAGGCGGCGGCCCATCCATGTTTGCCTTTGCCGCCTTCCTCGGCCAGGAGGCCACCCTCGACCGCCTGGCCCACGGCATGAACCTCATCGCACAGCAACGCGCCGAAGCATGACCGGACACCGCATCGACGTCCTCGGACAACGGTTCTACGCCCACCACGGCTGCATGGAAGAAGAGGCCATCATCGGCCAGGAATACCTCGTGGACGTGCGCATCTGGGTCGACCTGACCC
>CALLLH010000057.1 GCA_938082505.1 uncultured Flavobacteriales bacterium | reverse complement strand
GGCGTCCCCATTGAGTGCATACCATGCACCGCCAATCGGGTCGTCGATGGCAATGTTGCTGCCCGGCAAGCCTCCGCCCGGATCGAAGTTGGTCACCCAGGGATTGTCCCCTGACTGCACCGTGCTGATGTTGGCCTCGCCCAAGCCGGCATTTGGCGCACCCTCCAAACCGATGGTGACCCATGAATCATAGGCGAGATCGGGGTAGACAGGAAAAAGAAGGCTTTGGATGCCATTCGGTGTGGCCGCACCCAACACAGCTTGATAGAAATTCGTGGTCGTGTTGACATAGGTCGGATTGGTGACGTCTCCAGAGATCGAGGACATGAAGTCCGTGGCGCTGTTCATGGTGACATACAGACGGGTCCGAGAGTACCCCGTGAGGTCCGTCACACCAAGAGCACCGACAAGTATGCCGATGTTCTCATTGGTCACCTCGACTTCGAGATCATATCCTTCCGGAGCAGAATTGGCGAATACGGCAATCTGCTGTTGGGCGTCCATCACGCCTGTGCAGCACACCCAGACGGCAAGCAAGGCAAAAGTTCTGAAGAGCATCGTTTTTGGCTGAAAGGCGGCAATTTATTCGGGTATTCTTATAAGACACAATGTCAACGACCGGACTCATTATGGATTTATCGACTCCGCCCCGAAAGTTTTGAACCTGAACCGCTTACTCAGTGGTCCACAGACGAGTGCTGATGGACGGGAAGACTCCTACCCGCAGGGGTATGTGGAGGTGATAACTTCGAATCATGGTGCGCCCTATTTCAATCCGCGCGTGGATGTCCGTCTTGCTGCTGGCCGGTTCCGTTCTCAATGGCTCCCTTGTGGCCCAAGAAGAGCCGGTGTATTACCTCAATGGGAATGCGGTGGTGACCGGTGAGGATTGCTACCAACTGACCGCAGCACTCGGCTTTCAGACGGGAAGTGTCTGGTACGCCGACCAGGTGGATTTGAACCAGCCGCTCGACCTGCAATTCCTGGTCAACCTCGGGAGCGTCGATGCCGGAGGAGCGGACGGGATCTGCTTCGTGATGCAGACGGTGGGAACCTCCGTGATCGGAGAGAGCGGTGGCGGACTCGGATTCCTGGGAGACGCCTTCCAGCCGGCCTTTGCCATCGAGTTCGACACCTGGCAGAACGGCCAATATGGCGACCCGGTTGGGGACCACATCGCGATGGTGTCCAATGGCAGCGTGGACCACACCGCCGGCACGGCCATCGCGGGACCCGTTCAGGCCGATGCCTTCAGTGCCAACATCGAGGACGGTGAGGACCACCAGGGCCGGGTGACCTGGGACCCCGATGAGCAGGTGGTGCGCGTCTACTTCGACTGTGAGCTGCGCCTCGAGGGCTTCATCAATCTGGTGGACGACATCTTCGAGGGGCAGAACCAGGTCTATTTCGGCTTTACCGCGAGCACCGGAGGATCGTCCAACATCCAGACGGTATGCCTCGAGGCCAACATCCTGGGCAGCGCCGAACAAAGCTTCGTCTGTCCGGGGGCCGAGTTGCAGCTCAATGTGCCGAGCCCCGATGGTATGGCGACCTGGAGCCCTGTCGACTATCTGAGTGACGCCACGAGTGCTTCTCCAGTTTGCACGCCGCCCGAAGGGCTGACCGACCCGCTCATCTACGTGGCCTCCTATGTGGACCAATGCGGGACGGATGTGGTCGATACGATCCAGCTCAACGTGGAGGTCATGGTCGCCGAGGTGGAGGGCGTCGGCAACCTGACTTGCGATGCGCCCGAACTCGACTTGACGGCCACCTCGAATTTCCCGGGTCCCCTCGGCTTCTCCTGGAACGCCCTGGAGGGTGCAATCGATGGCAACGGAAGCAGCGCCAACGTAGAGGAGCCTGGCACCTATGAAGTGCTCATTTCCTTTGAGGATGGGCTGTGTGAAGCGATGGCCACCTTTACCGTGGGCGCGGACACGACGGTCCATACCGGCGACTTTCCTGAGGCGGGCTACCTGACCTGCGATGCGCCCAATTTCACCCTGGAGGCCAGCGCACTCTCCTCCCCTGCCGCCGTCGTCTCGTGGAGCACCTTGGACGGCGACATCCAGGGCGGCGGACCGAGTGTCTCGGCCTTGGCTCCCGGCGCCTATCTCGCCACTGTAGTCAACCCCGCCAATGGCTGCACCTCCACGGCGGTGGTCGAGGTGGGCGCGGCCGATGCTGCTCCCGTCCTGACGGCGGGCTCCGTGGAACCCCTGACCTGCTTGAATCCCGGGCAACCGGTCGTCGGTGCCGGTGTGCAGGAATACGCCCCGTTTGGCCCGCCTGGGTTGACCCCCGTCGTCTCCTGGACCAACACCTTCGACGGCACCACCCTCGGAGTATCCCCCTCCCAAGGCTCGCTTGGCCCCATCATCAATGCCGAAGGCACCTATCAGCTCGTCGTGGAGTGGCTGGAGACCGGATGTGCCGACAGCGCCCTGGTGACCGTGGTGGAAGGCGACGACTTCGGGGTGGACATCTCCTCCATCGCCTTCCCCAACGTCCTCACCGCCGACAACAATGGCCGCAACGACAGCTGGTATCCCTTCCTCGAGGACATGCCCGATGTAGAGGCCCTGTCCGTCCTGACGAACTACGCCCTGCGCATCTACAACCGCTGGGGCCAGGTGGTGTACACCAATGCCGGCGACGGTTTCGCCTCCGGCATTCCCATCCGGTGGTACGGCACCTCGGGCAACGGCGAAGCCCTCTCCGCAGGGACCTATTGGTTTGTGGTCGACTATACCTCCACGTGTGGCGACAGTCAGTCAGGCCAGTCCACGGGGGACCTGAAGATCATCCGGCCCTGATTCCATCGGGGTGAAAAAATGAAAGGGCCACCCTTCCGGGCGGCCCTTTCCTTTACCAGTGGTTTGGATCATCGCACGCTCATTCAGCACAGAATGAATCGTACACAATCAGGAACTCCAGCAGGTCGGCAATGCCCACCACACCGTCGTCAGTAAAGTCTCCAGGACAGGTGTCACCTCCACCACCAGTGGTGTCGAAGAGGCAGCTGCCGTTGTCTTCCGTCGCATCCGCGTCATAGTTGAGCGCATCCGTGTAGGTGCAGCCCAAACAGCTTGACAGGTCACAGGAACCATCGTTCTGCGTGGCATCCGGGTCGTAGTTGCAAGCCGACGGCACGGTGCAGCCCAGGCAGCCCGTCAGATCACAGGAACCATCGTCGTCCGTGGCGAGCACGTTGTAGTTGCATGCTGAAGCGTTCGTACAACCCGATGTCTCCTGCTCGTCGCAGATGCCGTCTCCGTCGGTGTCGTTCACACAGCTGCCGTCGCAATCGAGCAACAGGCCTGCGGGATACGTGCAGCTGCCATCGCTCTGCGTGGCGTTCGCGTCGTAGTTGCAAGCTGTCGGAGCCATGCAGCCCACGCAGCTCTCATACTCACAGGTTCCACTGCTTTGCGTCGCATCCGCATCGTAGTTGCACGCACTGACATCGAGACATCCCAGGCAGCTATTGAAGAAGCAGGAACCGTCATCCTCCGTCGCCAGCTCATTGTAGTTGCAGGCCGTCGGATCATTGCAGCCCTCCGCTTCGAGCTCATCGCAAACGCCATCTCCATCCTCATCGTTCACGCAGTTGCCATCACAATCGAGGAGCAACCCGGACGGGAAGGTGCAGCTTCCATCGCTGACCGTAGCCGTGGCATCGTAGTTGCACGCTGATGGATTGATGCAGCCGGCACAGGATTCGTATTCGCAGCTGCCATCCGACTGGGTGACATTCGAATCGTAGTTGCAAGCGCTGGGGTTGAGACAGCCCACGCAGGTGACATAATCGCAGCTGCCGTCGTTGTCGGTCGCAGCCTCGTTGTAGTTGCATGCCGTCTCGTCCGTGCAACCCGGCATCTCCAACTCATCGCAGGTGCCATCACCGTCCAGGTCATTCACGCAATTGCCATCGCAATCGAGGAGCAATCCTTCGGGATAAGTGCAGCTGCCATCCGCTTGGGTGGCGTTCGCATCGTAGTTGCACGCCAAATCGTCCGTGCAGCCCACACAGCTCTCATACTCACAGCTGCCATCCGTCTGGGTAGCGCCCGCATCGTAGTTGCACGCCTGGGCATCGAGGCAGCCGAGGCAGCTCGCGAGGTCGCAACTGCCATCGTCCACATTGGCGTCCGCATTGTAGTTGCAGGCTATGCTGTTCGTGCAACCCGGTACCTCAAGGTCATCGCAGATGCCGTTGGCATTCGCGTCCACGAGGCAGTCGCCATTGCAGTCTACAGAGCTGCTGGCCGGATAGGTGCACTCCCCTGAATCCACGGTCGCCGTCTCCTCGTAGTTGCACGCCGTCGCATCCGTGCAACCGATACAGCTGAGGTAGTCACAGCTGCCATCGCTTTGCGTGGCGCTCGCATCGTAGTTGCAGGCTGCTGAATCGAGGCAACCCTGACAACTCGAGAGGTCGCAGTTGCCATCGTCGACGTTGGCGGCCTCATTGTAGTTGCACGCTGCCGAGTTCATGCATCCGGCCACCTCGAGCGGATCGCAGATGCCATTGGCATTCACATCCTCGAGACAATCCCCATTGCAGTCCACATAGGCGTTCGCGGGGAAGGTGCACTCACCGCTGTTGATGGTCGCCGTCGCATCGTAATTGCACGCTCCGGAATTGGTGCATCCCACGCAACTCTCGTAGTCGCAGCTGCCATCGTTGATCACCGCATCCGCGTCGTAATTGCATGCCACGCTGTCGGTACAACCTGCACAGCTCGTGCTCTCACAATTGCCATCGTCAATGGAGGCCTGGCTGTCGAAGTTGCAGGCGAACGGGTTGGTACAACCTGTCGTCTCGTACTCGTCACAGGTGCCGTTGGTGTTCACATCATTGATGCAGTTGCCGTCGCAATCCTGGTATGGCTGTGCAAAGAAGCAGCTGCCGTCGGAAACCGTGGCTGCAGCATCATAGTTGCAGGCAGCGGGGTTCGTGCATCCCGTGCAGGAATTGTAATCGCATGAACCGTCGTTGAGCGAAGCGGTATCGTCATAGTTGCACGCCGAGGCATCGGTGCAGCCGGCGCAACTCGTCGTATCGCAGCTGCCGTCATCGAAGGAGGCCTGCGGGTTGTAGTTGCAGCTCACCGGGTTGGTGCAGCCTCCGGTCTCGTCCTCGTCGCAGATGCCATTGGTGTTTGCATCGTTGAGACAGTTGCAGTCGCAGTCGACGTTGGTCGCTCCGTTGCAGAGGTCTTCGGGATAGAAACACGTGGTCGCGAGCGTTGCATCCGCATCATAGTTGCAGGCTCCTGGTGTGGTGCATCCGGCACAACTGTCAAACTCACAGGGGTTGACCTGGTCGCCGAAGTTGCATGCGAAGGGCAGCGTGCAGCCACCGCCCATGCTCATGCCACCGAGCGGCTGACCGTAAGTGCAACTGCCGTCATTCAACGTAGCCGTCGCGTCGTAGTTGTTGGCCGCAGGATCCGTACAGCCGGCACAGCTGAAGTAGTCGCAATTGCCGTCGCTGACCGTGGCGTCCGGGTTGTAGTTGCACGCAATCGTCACCAGGCAACCCGAGATCTCCGTGTATTCGCACAGATCCGGATCGTTGAAGTCCGCATTCGGATTGTAGTTGTCCGCATTCACATCGAGGCAACCCACCACAATGCAGCTTCCATCATCAATGGTCGCTGTCGCATCATAGTTGATGGCCGCCGGGTCCGTGCAACCACGGCAGCTGTAGAGGTCGCAGGATCCATCCGAGAAGGTGGCGTCCGCATCGAAGTTGCACGCCAGCTCATTCAAGCAGCCGTAGCAGGACTCCGTATCACAGCTTCCATCATCCACGGTCGCATCACTGCTGAAGTTGCAGGCGAAGGGATTCGTACATCCAGAGTAGAAGCAGGAACCATCGCTGTAATCGGCGTTGGGATTGTAGTTGTCCGCAGCGGGGTCAGTGCAGCCCGTGAACAGGCAACTTCCGTTGTCGATGGTGGCATCCGCATCAAAATTGATGGCGTCTGGATTGGTACATCCACGACACGTGACCAGGTCACAACTGCCATCCGGTATGGTCGCCGTCGAATCATAGTTGCACGCGGACTCATTGAGACAACCGTAACAGGACACCGTATCACAGGAACCATCGTCCACGTTGGCGTCTGCATCGAAGTTGCATGCATTGGGGTTGGTGCAACCCGAGAATTCACAGGTGAAGTCATCGAAGTTGGCCAGCGGGTTGTAGTTGTCCGCTGTTGAATCGGTGCACCCGGGAATGACGCAGCTGCCGTCGTCAATGGTGGCATCCGCATCGTAATTGATGGCATTCGGGTCCGTGCAGCCCCTGCAGCTGTTGAATTCACAGCTGCCATCGCTAATGGTTGCGTCAACGTCGTAGTTGCACGCCGTCGGGTTGATGCATCCATAGCAGGAGAAGTCACAACTGCCGTCGTCCTCATTGGCCTGGGCCGAGTAGTTGCACGCCGTCACATCCAGGCATCCGGGGAAGATGCAGCTGCCGTCATTGATGTCCGCATTGGGGTCGTAGTTCGAAGCCGCAGCGTTGGTGCAACCGGCGAAAATGCAGCTGTTGTCATCGATGGTGGCCTCCGCGTCATAGTTGATGGCGTCGGGGTTCGTACATCCGCGGCAGCTGGCGAATTCGCAGGTGCCATCATTGACCGTCGCACCCGAATCATAGTTGCATGCGCTGGGGTTGATGCACCCATAGCAAGAGAAATCACAGGTGCCATCATCCTGATTGGCCTGGGCCGAATAGTTGCACGCCGTCACATCCGTGCATCCGGGGAAGATGCAACTGCCGTCGTTGATGTCCGCATCGGGATCGTAGTTGGCAGCCGCCGGGTTGGTGCAGCCGAAGAAGATGCAGCTGCCGTCGTCAATGGTGGCATCCGCATCAAAGTTCAAGGCCTCCGGGGAAGTACAGCCATAGCAACTCGAAAAGTCGCAGGATCCATCATTCACCGTCGCATCCGCATTGTAGTTGCAGGCACTGGCGTTGGTGCAGCCAAAGCAGGAGAAGTCACAGGTGCCATCATCCTGGTTCGCATTGCCGTCAAAATTGCATGCTGTATCGTCCGTACAACCGAGGAAAATGCAGCTGCCGTCATTCACGTCGGCATCCGGGTCATAGTTCGCGGCATCGGCATCCGTGCAACCGGCAAACAAACAACTGTTGTCGTCGATGGTCGCATCCGGATCGTAGTTGATCGCGTCTGGGTTGGTACAGCCGCGGCAGCTGTCGAAATCACAGCTGCCATCGTTGGACGTCGCTGTGGGATCGTAGTTGCACGCACTCGGGTTGTTGCACCCGAAGCAACTGAAATCGCAGGAATCATCGTCCGTATTGGCCGTGCTGTCGAAGTTGCAGGCCGTCGGGTCCGTGCATCCCGGGAAAGCGCAGTTCCCATCATCGGTGTTGGCATCGGGATTGTAGTTGGATGCGTCAGGATCCGTGCACCCTAGAAGGATGCAGCTGCCATCGTCCACCGTCGCGGTCTCACTGTAGTTGATGGCATCCGGGTTGGTGCACCCCACACAGCTGAAGAAATCACACGATCCGTTCTCGACGTCGGCATCGGGATTGAAGTTGCATGCCGTAGGCTCGGTACATCCGAAGACATTGTCGTTGTCGCAGATGCCGTCGCCATTGATGTCGGCCGTACAGGTGCCTCCGCAAATGCCGAGGGCATCAAGGGTATTGCCTGCGCAATCGCAGGCTCCGGTGGGGATGCCTGTTCCTCCACAAACGCCGCACTCGTCGAGTTCAGCACAACTGCCATCGTCATCCGTAGCCGCGGCATTATAGTTGCATGCCGCGAAGTTGGTACAACCGGGAATCTCCGCATTGTCGCAGACTCCGTCCTGGTCCACATCACTGGGGCAATCCCCGCCGCATTCTCCGAGGGCATCGACCTGGTTTCCGTTGCAGTCGCAATCTCCTGCTGGGATGTCCGAACATCCGCAATCATAGATTTCACCGGGACCATTACAGACACCACAGGCATCGAGGGAACCGACACAATCGTCCACGTCATCACAGATGCCATCCGCATCGGCATCGGCCGTACAGGTGCCACCACACACGCCGAGGGCGTCCAGTTGACTGCCGTCACAATCGCAATCGCCATTCGGAATGCCCGAACAGCCGCAGTCGTAGATCGCACCGGGACCATTGCAGATGCCGCAGGCGTCCACATCGCCCACACAGTCATCCACGTTGTCGCAAATGCCATCGGCGTCCACATCGGCGACACAATTGCCGCCGCAGATGCCGAGCGCATCAAGCTGGTTCCCATCGCAATCGCAATCGCCTGCAGGAATGCCATTGCCACCGCAGACTCCGCATTCGTCCAGCTGATTGCCATCGCAGTCACAGTCGCCGGCCGGAATGCCAATGCCACCGCAGACTCCGCATTCGTCAAGGTTGAGACAGGAGCCATCATCGTCGGTGGCGGCCACATCGTAGTTGCATGCGCTGCTGTTGGTACATCCGGGAACTTCCTCTTCGTCACAAATCTGGTCGCCGTCGAGGTCGTTGATGCAATTGCCATCACAGTCCACGAGATCGGAATCCGGATAGGCACAGGCAGGATTGACCCCATCTCCCGTGCAGTTGCCTCCAATGGGCAGGGTCATGGTCAGATAATCCACATTGTCTCCCGCGGGAAAGACCTGGATGTTCAGGTTTCCACTGATCTCTCCGTCGGTCGTGAACTGTCCGAGCAGGACCGTTCCGTCCGCAACCGGAATGCCGTTGACATCGCCATTCAGCACGTACCATACACCGCCAACTTCATCGTCTATGACGATGTTGCCACCGGGCGCACCCGCACCCGGATCGAAGATGACAGACCAGTTCAGCTCAGGGGAGTTCACGATTGAAACAGCACTCTCCCCTGCAGTGGCATCGGCCGGTCCATCCAGACCAATGGTCACCCAGCTGTCAAAGGCCAAGTTGGGATATACCGGCAACAGCAATGGGTTTACATTCTGCGGCGTAGCACCGCCCAGGATGTGGTGGTAGAAGTCCGTCGTAGTCTCGAGGATCAAGGGGTCCACACTGTTTCCATAAACCGCAGTCACAAAGTCTGCAGGATCCTCTGTGTGGAGGAGGATGCGATAGGTCGTCTGACCTGCGAGGTCGCCCGTTGTGTGCTCCTCGATTGTCCTCAATTCCAGGCAGTACCCATCGTCCAGGTTTGGCGGGGAGTAGGGCAAGGCCTCGGGATCGTAGTTGCATGCCTCCGGGTCATCACAGCCCTGCTCTTCGATGTCGTCACAAATGCCGTTCTGGTTGGCATCTTCGGTACAGGTTCCTCCGCACACCCCGGCGGCATCCAATTGGTTGCCATCGCAGTCGCAATCGCCGGCTGGAATGTCCGTACAACCGCAATCATAGATGGCGCCAGGGCCATTGCAGATGCCACAGGCATCTTCTTCACCCACACAGTCGTCCACATCGTCGCAGATCCCATCCCCATCGGCGTCCGCCGTGCAGTCTCCACCGCACACGCCTGCCGCATCCAGCTGGTTGCCGTTGCAATCGCAGTCTCCATCCGGAA
>CALLLH010000056.1 GCA_938082505.1 uncultured Flavobacteriales bacterium | reverse complement strand
CCGCCATCCCAGGCGCGGTTCAGGCCGAGTTGGAAGCTGTTGAGGTCGCTTGAAGCGCGGTCGACCCAACCGTCGCTCATGACGGTGCTGACCCGGCCTTCGGCTGCCCAGCCGCTGGCACTGCGGCCGGTATTCCACGCGAGGTTGGTCCGGAAGGTGTTGAAGCTGCCGCCACCCACCATCATGGAGCCACCGGCCTCTTCGGCGATGTTGAGGGTGTTCAGCGAAATGGTCGCCCCGAAGGCCCCCGCCCCGAGCGTCGACGTGCCCACGCCGCGTTGCACCTGAATGTCATCGGTGCTGCTGGCCAGGTCAGGCATATTGACCCAGAACACCGCCTGCGACTCGCTGTCGTTGATCGGAATGCCATTGAGGGTGACATTGATTCGGGTCGGATCCGTTCCACGGATGCGCAGACCGGTATAGCCCACGCCAGCCCCAGCATCAGAGGTCACAACCACAGAAGGCGTGTACCTCAGGATATAGGGCAAATCCTGTCCGGTATTCCGGTTGGAAATCTCCTCGGCATTGAGGGTTTCGGCAGCAAATGGGGCCCGTTCTGTGGCCCGCACCGCCGTAACAGCAGCAGGCTCAAGGAAGCGAAACAACGTGTCCGACAGAACCGCTGTATCCGCTGATTGAGCAGCTAAACAAAGGGGCAACAAGACGGCAAGAAAAAGAAGGGTATGGCGCATGGTGTGTTCGTTGTTGTGCCACACAGGAATCCGTTGGACGGACCCCACCGCGCCTGCGGTGTTCGCTTCCTTCCCGGCATGACCCGGGCAGGTTCGAGGGTATGATCTCAGCCTTTCGGCACCCCTGCGGACAAGAACAAAACTACTCACCGCATCGATATGTTCAACAAGGCAAACCGTCACGGCACCAAAACCCCAGCAGCCAACAACCGCCGCACTCGGTATCTTTGACCCATGGACGATCGCGCGCGACAGCAAGCCATGGACTGGGCCCTCAATGCCGCAAGAAAGGCCGGTCAATTGCTTGTTGAGCTCGCGGCCAAGCCCTTGGAGGTTGAAACCAAGAAAGACGGCTCTTCGGTCACCAATGCCGATTACGCGAGCCACAAAATCATCGGGTCGCAACTCGCAGCCTCGGGCTGGCCCGTCATCAGTGAAGAGGGCGTCCGCCGTCCGCTCAGCGAGCGCCAATCTTGGGAACGGTTTTGGCTGGTAGACCCCCTCGACGGTACCAGCTCTTTTATTCGGATGCGGGCCGGCTATGCAGTCAACATTGCCCTCATTGAGCACGATGGCAAGGACTGGGTACCCATTCTCGGTGTCGTGGCCCTGCCCGATCTCAACGAGATCTATTACGGTGGCAACGGCCTGGGCGTATTCAAGGACAAGCTGTCCGGGTCCAACAAGCCACCCCGAAACATCCGGGCCGACGAAGACGCCTCACCACCGTTCCAATTGCTGATCAGCTGGAACGAAAGTGGCACAGTGAATGACCTCGTGGCCGATGCTGTGGACCCTACCCAAGTGCGGATGCGGCCCATTTCAGGTGCGCGCAAGTTCTGCTTGGTTGCAGAAGGAAAGGCCGAGATCCACGCCCGCTCCACCGGATATTTTGAGTGGGACTGCGCCGCCGGAGATGCCCTCTTCCGCGCGCAAGGCATGGCGGTGTGCGACCTCATCACAGGCCGTCCTTTGAGCTACAACGGACCCACCCTGCGCGTCGGTGGGCTCATCGCCTGCCGATTGCCACAAGGCAACCCCGATACCCCTTCAGCCTGATCGCAGCGCACCAAAAGGGTCAGCCCATTCGCGATCCCAGCACCCCATCATGAAGGCCATGTGGCCGCTTCGAATCCCAGGGTCAGGCCCCCGCTTTCAGACCCCGCCTTCGCGCTGGCCTCCCGCACGGTAAGGGCCCTCATCGAACTCCTCCACCATGTTGCAATAATTGCGGTAGCGCTCGTCATCCACCGCTCCCGTCTCCAGCCCTTTGCGGACCGCACAACCGGGCTCATTGAGGTGCCGACAGTTGTGGAACTTGCAATTCGGAAGGAGTCGGAACATCTCAGGGAAATGATGGTGCAACGTCTCCTTCTCGATGCGCACAAGACCAAAGCCTTTGATGCCCGGCGTATCGATGATAAACCCACCCGGCGCATCCGGAATCGGGAACATCTCGGCGAACGTGGTGGTGTGCTTGCCCTTATCGTGAACGTCGGACACCTCTGCCGTCTTCTGCTCGAGGCCAGGAATCAAGGCGTTGAGCAAGGTCGATTTGCCCACCCCGCTGTGCCCGCTGACCAAATGGATGCCACTGTTCATCCTCTGGCGCACCTCATCGAGCCCTATGCCCTCCTTTGCAGAAATCGGCAAGCACTCGTAACCGGCCTCGCTGTACATCGTCATCCACGAAGCCAACAGCTCCTCTGCCGCTTCACCGAGCTGCAACAGCACATCCACCTTGTTGAACAGCAATGTCGTTGGGACTCCGTAAGCCTCGGCCGTCACCAAAAACCGGTCAACGAAACCACTGGATGTCGCTGGCTCAACCAGCGTAACCACCAGCCAAGCCCGGTCCACATTCGACGCCACGACGTGGGCCTCGTGGCTCAAGTTCACACTCCGGCGGATGATGCGGTTGCGGCGCGGTGCAATCTCCGTGATCACGCCGGTGCCGTCCTCCTCCTCGGTCCAAGTCACCCCATCCCCCACGGCCACCGGGTTGGTCGTCCGCAAGCCCTCCATCCTAAACTTTCCGCGCAGCCGACATTCAACGCGCCGGCCTTCAGGCGTTTGAACATCGACCCATTTTCCGGTTGATCGAAATACGGTTCCTGTGTGTTTTTCCTCCACGCCTGCAAGTTCGCTGAAATCCCCACATCCTAACTTGCGGACTCATGCTTCTCGAGGTTTCAGGCATCACCAAGAAATTCGGCCCGCAAAAAGCGCTGGATAACGTCACCCTGTCGGTCCCCCGCGGGCAAGTCGTGGGACTCCTTGGCCCCAATGGGGCGGGCAAGTCCACCCTCATGCGTTCCATCTTGGGCTACCTGCCCACAGACGCGGGCACCGTGACCTTGGACGGTCAGGACGTTCGCAATGGAAACGACGCCTTGAAAGGGCGCATGGGCTACCTGCCCGAACACAACCCGCTCTACCAAGAGATGTATGTCCGTGAATTCTTGGACTTCATCGCGGGGCTGCACAACGTCAAGGGCCGCGCTGCAAGGGCCGCCAAGGTCGAAGCCACCATAGAACGCGTAGGCCTGACGCCCGAAGCACACAAACCCATCGCCGCATTGTCCAAGGGCTACCGTCAGCGCGTAGGCCTGGCGCAAGCGATTCTCCACGACCCCGAATTGCTCATCCTCGACGAGCCCACCTCCGGCCTCGACCCGCTTCAGCTCAAGGACATCCGCACCCTCATCAAGTCCTTTGGCCAGGAGCGCACGGTCATCCTCTCAACCCACATCATGCAGGAGGTCGAAGCCATGTGCGACCGCGTCATCATGATCAAGCAAGGCCGCATCGTCACCGACGCCCCCCTCAAGGACATCCTCGCCCAAGGCGGCCTCGAAGAGACCTTCAACACCCTCGCCGGCTGATCGGCACACGATCATGCCTGCCGCGGCTCCCGGCATTTCAAATTTTCCATGCACCTTTCCGTCACGGTGCCCTGTACAAACCATCCCCTGGGCATGACTTTCCATGACCCGATTTAGATTGCTCCACACCTTGATGGCACTCGCTGCATGCGCTGTGCTTTCGAATGACACCTTGGCACAACCCGTGAACGTGGTGGAGAACCCCTTGACGGGCAGAACTTGGATGGACCGGAACCTCGGGGCTTCTCAAGTGGCAACCTCACCCACCGATACAGCGGCCTATGGCGACCTCTATCAGTGGGGACGCAGTGCCGACGGCCATCAATTGCGCAGTTCTTCTGCCCTTTCAGAGTTGGCAAACAGCGCCACGCCTGGCCACAGCCAGTTCATTCTCGCGGAATCAGATTGGATGTCCACCCCCGACAATGCCCTTTGGCAGGGGGTCGACGGTGTCAACAATCCATGCCCCAGCGGTTTCCGCCTTCCCACGGAAGCCGAATGGGAAGCAGAGCTGGCCACATGGACGTCTGCCGACGCCAATGGCGCCTTTGCATCCCCCTTGAAATTGACGCTCGCCGGAGCGCGCAGCCGGATGAGCGGTGCGATTGGAAACGTGGGCACTTTTGTCGGCTACCGCACCAGCAACGCTGACGCAACGGGAACCCGGAACTTGGGCATCAGCAGTGACGCGGCCTTCATGGGCACCCGCCAAAAGGCAGACGGCAATTGCGTGCGGTGCATCCTCGATGCCACAGCGGGAACGGGTGCCCTGGGGCAGCCCCATTGGAAGCTGTACCCCAACCCCTCAGAGGGCTCGGTCTTTCTCCAAGGACCCGCAGCGGGTGTCCCATTCTACGTCTATAACCTCCACGGACAATGCGTGCTCACAGGGCTGACCCAAGAAGGCATCACCACATTGTCCTTAGACGGCCTTGAACCCGGGGTGTACCTGCTCAACACCGAGCAAACACCATTCTACTCGCGCTTCGTCAAGCAATAAGCCGGGCTACCCACTTTGTGTTGCGGATTGAAACATGGACCTCAAGGCTACCATGAGCAATGCCAACAAGTAAATTTCAATCCTGATTCACCGCCATCTGCATTGCCCTAAATGCTCTTCAACAGCCCTGAATTTCTGGCCTTCGAGCCGATCTTCTTCGGGCTGCTTTGATGCGAGCCGCCCTCAAATTGAGCGCTTACCAGAAAACCAATCCAGGGATTGGAAGGCGTTCGGCAAACAGAAAGTGACGTTCAACGCTGGATCAGCACGCGCTGGCGCTGGACACCCGTTCCGGTGAGGACCTCCACGATGTAGGCACCGACGGGCCAATCCTCGGAGGACAGCGCGACCGTTCCGCCGTGAGCTCCATGCTGCCCCATCAAGCGGCCATCCATCGAACGGACCACCACTGAAACCATCGGTTCGGATGACTTGACCACGAAAGATCCGGCAGCCGGATTCGGCAGGATCTGCAGGCGGGCCTCGGCCACCACATCCTCAATGCCGCTGACCGTCTGTCCCGGAAACAGGACATTCAACACCATCTGCTGGCGCACCAAGCCGTCCATGTCGATGAGCAGCGTATCGCAATAAGTAGCCGTGCATTCCAACATGTTGCCGTCCATCTGCGTCACCGTCAAGCACACCTCATAGTTGCCCACCTCCTCGTAGACATGGGTTGGATTCGGCTCATCGGATTCATTGCCGTCCCCAAACGTCCAGAAGTAGTAGGTGTCGGCTCCGGGCTCGTCCACATAAGCCACGATGTTGTAAGGCAAGGGCACGCCATCCTCATCAAGCGCTTGTTCGAATTCGAATTCCACCTCGCATTCATCCTCTTCTTCATCGTCCTCCTCTTCGTCGTCCTCTTCGTCGTCCTCTTCGTCATCATCGTCCTCCTCTTCGTCATCCCAGAGATCCTCGAATTCCCCCCACAGCATTTCCAGCTCTTCGCATGCCTCCTCATTTCCGTCGGTACAAGCCGCGATCAACTCCAGGATGCCGCAGGCCATGTCCGAATCGATGCCAAGGTCATTGGGCATACCGTCAGCACAGAGCTCCTCAAGCCACTCCATCAGGGCTTCGAGATCCTCTTCATCAAACCCGTCATCACCTTCCTCGTCGTCATCCTCATCATCGTCCTCGTCCTCGTCGTCATCCTCACCTTCATCGTCATCCTCATCGTCCTCATCATCATCTTCCTCATCGTCCTCTTCTTCATCGTCCTCTTCTTCATCGTCTTCCTCATCGTCCCAAAGCTCCTCCAGGTCACCCCACATGAGTTCAAGCTCCTCGCAGGCCTCCTCGCTGCCGTTGTCACAGGCCTCAATCAGCTCGAGGATGCCGCAGGCCATATCGGGATCAATACCCCAATCATTGGGCATGCCTGACGCACACAGTTCCTCCAGCCACCCGATCAGGGCCTCCAGATCCTCCTCATCAATACCGTCCTCACCTTCCTCATCCTCCTCTTCCCCGCAATCATCCAGGAATTCGGAATTGGCCACCCACACGAAACTGAAGGCGGAGGGGATGCAGGTGAAGTTCTCGCACGGATCGTCCGACACGACCAGTTCCTCGTAGGGGCCATAGATGTTACCCTCATCGTCCAAACAACCATTCTGCGCAGCCATTGAGCAACAGAGGACGAAAAGGAAGGACAGTGAAGCAAGCCGCATCCAAAAGGATGGCTGAATTGGATTGGTCAATCGCATGATGCAACAAATTTGAAGGATTCCGTTGGATGGACCCCACCCTCGACAAACTCCAATCAACACCCGATGGTTGTTCGCCGGAAATGAAAAAGCCCCGCCGAAGCGGGGCCTTTCCTAGCGTGTTGGGTTGGCGAGTGAACCGCAGGGAAGCGATCACATCATGCCGCCCATGCCACCGGCACCGGCAGCAGCAGCGGCAGCAGCCATCTCGGCGGGATCCTCCACATCGGCGATCACGCACTCGGTGGTCAGGACCATGCCACTGATGGACACAGCGTTCTCCAGGGCCACGCGGGTCACCTTGGTGGGATCGATGACACCTGCCGTGTGCAGGTCCTCGAACACCTCGGTGCGGGCATTGTAGCCGAAGTCGCCCTCGCCCTCACGGACGGTGTTGACCACGACGGCACCCTCACCACCGGCATTGGCGACGATCTGGCGCAACGGCTCCTCGATGGAGCGCATGACGATCTGCACGCCGGTGGCCTCGTCATCGTTGACGGTTTCCACCCCTGCAAGCACCTTCGATGCGCGGATCAAAGCGGTTCCACCTCCGGGCACGATGCCCTCCTCGACGGCTGCACGCGTGGCGTGCAGCGCGTCGTCGACGCGGTCCTTCTTCTCCTTCATCTCCACCTCGGTGGCGGCACCTACGTAAAGGACGGCCACACCGCCGGCGAGCTTGGCAAGGCGCTCCTGGAGCTTCTCCTTGTCGTAATCGCTGGTCGTGGTCTCGATCTGGGCCTTGATCTGCCCGATGCGGGCTTCGATGTTGGCCTTGTCACCGACACCGTTCACGACGGTCGTGTTGTCCTTGTCGATGGTCACCTTCTCGGCGGAACCGAGGTCGGCGAGCGTAGCATTCTCGAGCTTCAGGCCGGTCTCCTCTGAGATCACGGTACCACCGGTAAGGATGGCGATGTCCTGAAGCATCGCCTTGCGGCGGTCTCCGAATCCGGGGGCCTTCACGGCAGCCACCTTGAGGGCGCCACGGATCTTGTTGACCACGAGTGTAGCCAAGGCCTCTCCATCCACATCCTCAGCGATGATGAGCAGCGGACGACCCGTCTGCGCGCTCTTCTCGAGCACGGGCAGCAGGTCCTTCATGTTGCTGATCTTCTTCTCGAAGATGAGAATGTTCGGGCTTTCGAGCTCGGCCTCCATCTTGTCGGGATTGGTGACGAAATAGGGGCTGAGGTATCCGCGGTCGAACTGCATGCCCTCCACGGTCTTGACCTCGGTCTCGGTGCCTTTGGCCTCCTCTACCGTGATCACACCCTCATTGCCGACCTTCTCCATCGCCTGGGCGATGAGCTTGCCGATGGTGGTGTCGTTGTTCGCGGACACGGTGGCGACCTGCTCAATCTTGGCGATGTCGTTTCCGACCTCGCGGGAGATGTTGCGCAGTTCACCGACCAGTGCCTTCATGGCCTTGTCCATGCCCCGCTTGAGGTCCATGGGGTTGGCGCCAGCGGCGACATTGCGGAGGCCGGCCTTGATCATGGCCTGGGCCAGCACCGTCGCAGTGGTGGTGCCGTCACCGGCGATATCGGCGGTCTTGGAGGCCACCTCCTTGACCATCTGGGCCCCCATGTTCTGGATGGGGTCCTTCAATTCGATCTCCTTGGCGACGGTCACGCCGTCCTTGGTCACGACGGGAGCACCGAACTTCTTGTCGATGACCACGTTGCGGCCCTTGGGACCGAGCGTGACCTTCACGGCGTTCGCCAGCGCGTCGACGCCGGCCTGCAGCTCCTTGCGGGCCGCGGTGTCAAAGGTGATTTCCTTCGGCATGTTGAATGGATTATGTGGTTTGTTTCAATGGGAGATCAGAGCACGGCGAGGATGTCACTCTCGCGCATGATCATGTATTCGCTGTCCTCCAGGGACAACTCGGTACCGGAGTACTTTCCGTAGAGGACGGTATCCCCCACCTTGACGGTCATGGGTTCGTCCTTCTTGCCGTCACCCACGGCGACGACGGTGCCGCGCTGGGGCTTCTCCTTGGCGGTATCGGGAATGATGATGCCGCTGGCGGTCGTCTCTTCTGCTGCGGCGGGCTCGACCACCACGCGGTCGGCCAGGGGTTTGATGTTTACAGACATGTATGTGAACGTTGGGGTTGGTGGTAAAACTTTGCCTGTGGCTCCGAGCCCCATGCACAACCCGTGCCATGGGCATCCAAAGCCGTAAGGGCTGACAAAACTGTCCGGTCTTCTGCCAAAATGGAAGATTCCAACCAAAAAAAATGTCAGCCTACTGACAGGCTGACATTGAATGCGCAGTGGTGTGCCCTCGAATCAGGGCGCAGGCGCATCCTGTTCAAGCGGTGCTGCCGCCCCGGGGGCCGCAGTCGGAGCAATGAACTCTTCTTCCTCGAACTCTCCGGTATCGACAGCGCCTGAGGAAAATGCACCAGTCGCACCGATGCAAAGCACGAAGAGCGCTACGGTCAAGTACCAGGTGGACTTCTCCAGGAAGTCGGTGGTGCGCTGCACCCCCCCAATCCTTCCAGCGGACTCGAATCCGGCGGCGAGGCCCGTGCCTTTGGGGTTCTGGACGAGAATGACAACACCCAACAACAGGGAGATGATCAGGATGAGGACGAGAAGAATGTAGCCCATGATGTCGTTTTCAGATACAATCCTGTTGTTCGGGAAGCAAGGAATGACGGGGTGTTTCAGTCATCCGAAGGCTTGCGGCCCAGCTTTTTGGATTGGGCGGCAAAATAAACGCTTTTCTCCGGGTATTTCAAGGCCAACAATTTATAGGCCCGCCGAGCCCTGCCAATCTGCCCTTGGGCAGCATAAATCCGCGCCATGGTTTCGGTGATCAAAGAGGCGTCCTCTACGAGACTCTCCTTGGCGAGTTCCTTGATCGCGGGACGTTCTATTTCGGGTCGAACCGGACCAATCGTGGGTTCGTTGCGGATGAACAGATCAATCAGTGCGGCCTGCTGGTCGAGTTGGCCATCCGCAGGCAGGCCTTCAGCCTCCCCCCCGGATGCCATCACCTGTTCAATCTGCTGGGCAGCAGAGCGGAGCGCCTCCGACGAACGGACCGAGTCAGACGCCGTTCCGAAGCCTGTTGCCTCGCTGCGCTCAAAGGCCCAGCGCGCCAAGGGAGACAAACGGGCAACATCCACCGATTCACGCCGAATCCCGGTCGGTTGAGCCCCCTTGCCGAGAGGCGCTTCGGCCCGTGGCGCTTCCCTTCGCTCTCCATCTTCACCGGCCGCCGGTGCAGCCTCGGAGAATTCGCGGATTTCTTTCTCTATGCTGCGCTCGATCGCACCGAGGACCACTTCCCGGGCCAGGGAGCCCTCCTCGGGAATCTCGACCCTGGGCTTTTCAGGTTCCTCCTCGGCAGCATCTTCCACAACGGGTTCCGCAGGGGAACCCGAAGTCTCCTCTTTCTCCTCTTCATGCACGGTATCCTCCACTGCCGTATGCTCGGGTTCGGGATGCCACCGCAGTCGAATGGCCTCCTCGACCTCAGGTTCGAGTGCCTCCACAGCACGGGCGAACGTCGCGATTTCCGCTTCGATCCCCGAACGGAACAGCAAATCGAACAAGCGACCCGGCTCGGAAGAGAACACCGCGGCTTCCGCCAACCGTTCCCCGGCGGCCAGCGCCCTGGATTCCCGCGCCGTCTTGGCCCGCAACATGCGGCCCGCACCAAACGCGGGATAGGCCGACACCCATTCGCCGATCATCGCGTCCCACGCGGACCAGTCCACACCCTGCACGCCCTCGTCAGCGCCCCGCAGCGCATCCAACAGCATACCGAAATCAGCCTTGTCCGTCTGTTCACTCATGGAATGCGCAATATGCAACGGAGGCTCACCAATTGCCGAGACTCGCATTGAACACTTCCTGCGTCAACTGCTCGTTGATTTCCTCCACCAGCTGCTGTTCCACATCAAAGAGGTCACTGGTGGCTGGAAAATCCGCAAACCGGCTGAACGTCCTTTCGAAGCCGAGCTCCGCATCCAGCGCGTGCTCATAGCGGACCTGCACCTGCATGGTCAGCCGGTTCTGCGAGGCGACTTCCTGACCCCCTGCCACGGCGCTCGTGGAAACGTCGTACCCGACAATGCGGCCACTGTAACGCAGCTCGCCATCCTCCGCCACCCAGCGCAGCGTGCTCTGCCTTTGGATCAAATCTTTCAGGGCCTCTGTGAATTGCTGCCCCACCTCAGGCCCTGCCAAAGGAGCAATCGGGGTGAAGTAATCCACCGAAAAAGTCTTTGCGCCACCGGTCTGGGCGCCATAGGGCGTGTAGATCCCGCAACCCGACCAGGCCACGAGGAGGAGCCCGAGGGCCCACCACCGGGGGGCGTTCGAAAGCGCGGTCATCCCCATCATTTGAGCCCGAATTCCTTGATTTTTCGGTACAGCGTGCGCTCCGAAATGCCGAGTTCCGCAGCCGCCTGCTTGCGCCGATTGCCATGCTTGACCAAGGCCCTGCTGATCAACTCCCGCTCACTGTCCAACAGAGACAACGACTCCTCCACCTCCGTCGACTCAGCGAACCGTTCATCCTCGACCACGCCCTCCTGGGCCTCGCGGTCCGACCACGTATTTTCTGCCCCAGCGCGCTCTGGAAGCCTCAGGATATCGGTCCCCTCCCGTTCCCCGAACACCCGGTTCACAAGGGACTGGTCCTCACTCGAACCGGCATCCAGGTTGCCGTCCTGCAACATTTTCAGCACCAGCGACTTCAAGTCATTCAAGTCGGACTTCATCTCGAAGAGCAGCTTGTACAGGATTTCCCGCTCGTTCATGCCCGTGCCGGCGCCATCCCGACCTTCCTTGGGCAGCGTGGCCAGGTCTCTGCGGGGCAGTTCCGGCAGATAGTCCAGCAGCCCGTCGGCATTCACCTCACGGTCCGTCTCGATGGCACTGATCTGCTCGGCAATGTTCTTCAACTGACGCACGTTTCCCGGCCAGGGATAGCGTTGGAGCAATTCCACCGCCTCGGGACCCAGTCGGATGGGCGGCATGTGATGGCGCTCGCTGAAGTCACCCGTGAATTTCCGGAACAACAGGTGGATGTCGTCTCCCCTGTCGCGCAACGGAGGCAGCATCAGGGGCACCTGGTTCAAACGGTAATAAAGGTCCTCCCGGAACCTACCGGCCACCATCGCCTTGTCGAAATCGAGGTTTGTCGCCGCCACGACGCGGACATCGGTCTTGCGCACCTTGGAAGACCCCACCCGCAGATACTCTCCCGTCTCGAGCACCCTCAACAGGCGCGCCTGTGTGGCCATCGGCAACTCGCCGACCTCATCGAGGAAGATGGTGCCGCCATCGGCCTCCTCGAAATAGCCCTTGCGCGCTTCGTGGGCGCCTGTGAAGCTGCCCTTCTCGTGGCCGAACAGCTCAGAGTCGATGGTCCCCTCGGGTATGGCACCGCAATTCACCGCGATGTAAGTGCCGTGCTTCCGGGCACTGTGGTGGTGAATGATCTTGGGCAACGCCTCCTTTCCCGTGCCGGATTCCCCGCGCACCAGCACGGTGATGTCGGCCGGGGACACCCTGACCGCCGTGGCCAAAGCGCGTTCCAACCCCGGGCTGTTGCCCACGATACCGAACCGGGACTTGACGCTTTGCAGGTTCATGAGACAAAGCCTTCCGCCAGGGCAACCGCCTCGGGGACGAGCTCGCCGCGCAATGTGATCGAAGTGTGTCCGGTCGTCCGAACGAAACGGTATTCGCCGGGCTGCACATCCTCCTTGGGGAAGACCACCATCGCATTGTAGGTATTGCGCCCCTGGAATTCCTCCTTGCTCTTCTTGGAAGGACCTTCCACCAGGACACGGTAGATGCGGCCGCATTGCGCCGCAGTGCGCTCCCTGCTGTGCTCCTGTTGAAGGGCGATGATCTCGGTGAGCCTGCGCCCCTTTTCCGCCTCGGGCACATCGTCCTCGAATTTCCGCTCCGCCAGGGTGCGCGGACGTTCGCTGTACTTGAACATGAACGCCATCTCGTATTTCACCTCGCGCATCAGGCTGAGCGTTGCCCCATGCTCCTCCGCCGTCTCGCCGCAGAAACCCGCAATCACATCCGTACTGATGGCGCAGTCCGGCATGATCCGGCGGATGGCCGCAATGCGGTTCAGGTACCATTCACGGGTATAGCCCCGGTTCATCCGCTTGAGCACATCGCTGTGGCCCGATTGCACCGGCAGGTGGATGTACTTGCACAGGTTGTCCTTGCGGGCCATCACCTCCAGCACCTCATCGGTCATGTCCTTCGGATGCGACGTGGAAAAGCGCACACGCAAATCCGGGTTGACATCAGAGACGAGGTCCATCAGCTGGGCGAAGCGGACAACAGGCTGCCCGGGGTCCTTTACGTTGCCCTTGGAGTCGACATTCCATTTGTAGCTGTCGACATTCTGTCCGAGGAGGGTCACCTCGCGGTAGCCCTTTGCAAACAGGTCATGCGCCTCGGCCACGATGCTCTGTGGATCGCGGCTGCGCTCCCGGCCCCGCGTAAAGGGCACCACGCAAAAGCTGCACATGTTGTCGCAACCCCGCATGATGGAGATGAACGCCGTCACCCCTTTGTCATCGAGGCGCACAGGCTGGATCTCCGCGTAGGTCTCCTCCCGGCTGAGCAAAGTGTTCACCGCCTTCTGCCCGCCCTCGACCTCTTCCACCAGACGGGGCAGATCGCGGTAGGCATCCGGACCGACCACCAGATCAACCAGCTTCTCCTCCTCGAGCAACTGGTCCCTCAGGCGCTCCGCCATGCAGCCGAGAATGCCCACCTTGAGGTTGGGGTTGTCCCGCTTGCCCCCCTTGAGGTGCTGCAACCGATGACGGATCCGCTGTTCGGCATTGTCTCGGATCGAACAGGTGTTGAGCAGAATCAGATCGGCCTCTCCCTCGTCCTTGGTTGTGGAATAACCGGCCTCTGACAGGATGCTCGCCACGATTTCGCTGTCGCTGAAATTCATTTGGCAACCGTAACTCTCGAGATAGAGCTTGCGCCCACCTTTGCCTCCGGGCAGGGGCCCGAGCGCCTCACCTTGGCGCTGTTCATCAATCGTGTGGTTGCCTGGTCTCATGGACGAAATCAATTCGTGGGAGTCAAAATTAGCCCCAATCCTGACAACATGTCAGTACCGGCGTGCCAAAAGATTCCATCGCCTACGGCGGTAAAAAAATGAAACATTGTTCTCTCATGACAAGTACAACCCTGCCGCGATAGAAGCCGCAGTTTATCATAACCTTTGCCGCCCGAACCAACTGAACCATGGGAAAAAACCTCGTCATCGTAGAGTCGCCTGCCAAGGCCAAGACCATTGAAGGGTATCTGGGAGGGGACTTCGTAGTACGATCCAGCTATGGCCACATCCGCGACCTTCCCGGGGGGAAGCTTGCAGTGGATGTGGAGAACGGCTTCATGCCCACCTACGAGCTGACTGCCGATAAGGGGAGGTTCAGTGAATTGAAGAAACTGGCCAAATCCGCCGAAACCGTCTGGCTCGCAACGGATGAGGACCGGGAAGGAGAAGCCATCAGCTGGCACCTTCAGGAAGCCCTGCAATTGCCCAACAAGAAAACCAGGCGCATCGTCTTCAGTGAGATCACGAAGCAAGCCATCCTCAAGGCCATCGAGTCGCCTCGGGAGGTGAACATGCCCTTGGTCATGGCGCAACAAGCCCGGCGTGTGCTGGATCGCCTCGTGGGT
Organism: uncultured Flavobacteriales bacterium; assembly: GCA_938082505.1. Lineage (GTDB taxonomy): Bacteria > Bacteroidota > Bacteroidia > Flavobacteriales_D > Sanyastnellaceae > UBA8752. The sequence goes on along the minus strand of CALLLH010000056.1, from coordinate 24,720 downwards.
TACGAGCTCTCTCCCGTGCTGTGGAAGAAGGTGCGGCCATCGCTCTCGGCGGGCCGGGTGCAGAGTGTCACCGTTCGGCTCATCGTCGACCGCGAAAGAGAGATTCTTGCCTTCCAGCCTGAAGGCTACTACAAGGTCACGGCCCAACTCGCCACAGAAGGACAGGGATTCAAGGCTGAACTCAACAAGCGGCTCGACAATCCCAGCATTGCGGAAGACATCCTCAAGGCGGCGCATGGAGCCGACCTGAAGGCAGACCGCGTCGAGCGAAAGCCCACGAAGCGGAAACCCACGGCGCCGTTCACCACCTCGACCCTGCAGCAGGAGGCTGCTCGCAAGCTTGGCTTCGCGGTCTCCCGGACCATGCAGGTAGCCCAGCGCCTCTACGAAGCCGGTCGCATCACTTATATGAGGACGGACTCGACCAACCTCTCGGATGTCGCCCTCGATGCGGCCCGTGACCACATCATGGGCACTTACGGCGAGCGGTATCACGAACTGCGAACCTTCAAGACCAAGAACGCCGGAGCACAGGAAGCCCACGAGGCCATACGCCCCACCGACCTCACCCGCAGCGAAGTGTCCGGGGAAGCCGACGAGCAGCGCCTGTACCAGCTCATCTTCAGACGGACATTGGCCAGCCAGATGTCGGACGCGATCATCGAAAGGACGACCGTCGACATCCACATTCCGGGCCGGGAGGAAATGCTGGTCGCCAAGGGAGAAGCCATCCAATTTGACGGCTTCATGAAAATCTACCTCGAAGGCACGGACGAGGAGAAAGAGGACCGCGGCATGCTGCCGCGCATGGACCAGGGTGCTCCGCTCGAGCTCAGTGCCATGCAAGCCGTCGAACGCTTCACCAAGGCCACGGCGCGCTTCAGCGAGGCTGCATTGGTCAAGAAACTCGAGGAGTTGCAGATCGGACGTCCCTCCACGTATGCCTCCACCATTGCGACCATCCAGAAGCGGGGCTATGTGGTCAAGGAAGACCGCGAAGGCCAGGAACGCGCATTCCACTCGCTCGTCCTCCAGGACGACGGTTCCGTCCTCGCCAAGACCGAAAAGGAAATGGCCGGTTCAGAGCGGAACAAGATGTTCCCGACCGACATCGGCAACGTGGTGACCGACTTCCTCCAGAAGCACTTCCCATCCATCATGGATTTCCAGTTCACCGCCAAGGTCGAGCAGGAGTTCGATGACATCGCTGCAGGCAAGGACGACTGGCAGCGCATGGTGAAGGCCTTCTACACCCCCTTCAACGCACAGATCCTCGACACCACCGAAAACGCTGAACGCGAGAGCGGAGAGCGCGAGCTCGGTGTCGACCCGACCTCAGGCAAGATGGTGTTGGTGCGCATCGGACGCTATGGCCCCCTCGCCCAGATTGGCGCACCCGAAGAGGAGGAGAAGCGTTTCGCCTCCCTGCTCAAGGGCCAGACCCTCGAAGGCATCACGCTCGAGGAAGCCTTGAAACTCTTCGATCTCCCCCGCGATCTGGGCAGCTTCGAAGACAAGAAAGTCGTGGCCGCGATCGGCCGTTTCGGCCCTTATGTGCGCCACGACGGGAAGTTTGTGAGCATCCCCAAGGACAGCGAGTATTCCCCCTATGACATTCCGCTCGAGGAGGCCGTGGAGATGATCAAGGCCAAGCGCGAAGCCGATGCCAAGGCCCTGCTCAAGACCTTTGACGAGGATCCGGACACGCGCATTCTCATGGGGCGCTGGGGACCCTACATCAAGGCGGGCAAGGAAAACGTGAAGATTCCCAAGGGCGAGGACATCGACAACATCGACTGGACCCGCGTGGAACAGCTCAAGGCTGGCATCATCAAGTCTTTCGCCGAGGACACCCAATGGTCCATTCAATTGAAGGGCAGACAGTACTATATCGTCTCCGATAAGAAGTCCGTGCGCATCCCTGTTGGGGAGAAGATCCTCGACATGGATTGGCCCCGGGCACAGGAAATCATCAAGGGCACGGCGAAAAAGTCCTCGAAGCCCCGCAAAAAGTCCTGAAGGCGGCGTTTAGCTTGCCCTCATGGAATCAATCTTCGACTGGGTTGAACCCACCGAGGCAGGCTTGTTCGATATATCGGACGGTGTGGACCGGCTGAGGGATGTCATGCGCATCCACAGGGCCGGAGAACGACCTGACCTCGACGGCTGTGTTGCCGCCATCGTAGGCGTTCTCGATCGACGGGGCAGCCTCGATGGCGCCCAGACGGACCGCGCAGCGGAATGGGTCCGCAACAAGTTGTACGACCTGACCGTCATGGACCGTTGGGCACCGGTTGTCGACCTCGGCAATGTCGCTGCAGGGCAGACCCATGAGGACAGCATGGCGGCCCTTGACGTGGTATGCCAGGAATTGAACGCCCGGGGCATCATCCCCATCGTCATCGGGGGCTCACAGGTGCTGACCATCCCCATGTACAAGTCGTACGCCCGGCAGGACAGGCCCATCAACATCACGGTCATCGACTCGGCCGTCGATTTCGGCGGTGACCCACAGCAGGTCGATGGCCGCAACTGGCTCAACCAACTGATCCTGCCCGAGGGCGGCCACCTGTTCGACCTCAACACCCTTGGCCACCAGCGCTATCTCGTGGATGGAGACACCCTGCAACTGATGGCCAAGATGCACTTCGAAAATGTGCGCCTCGGAAACCTGCGTGCCAACCTCGGCGCGGCGGAGCCGCTCCTCCGGGATGCCGACCTCGTTTCATTCGACCTCGGCGCCGTCCGCGCAGCAGACCACCCCGCGACCCCGGCAGCACGGCCGAATGGGCTGACCGGCGAAGAATTCTGCCAACTCGCCCGGTACGCAGGGTACAGCGACAGGCTGTCCTCCGTCGGCTTCTTTGAGCACGACCCCTCCCGGGACGGGGATGGGCGCGGTGGACAGCTGGTCGCCGAAGCCGTGTGGTGCTTCCTGGAAGGCGTCATGCACCGCATGAACGACCACCCACGTGGCACAACGGATGACTACCTCCAATACCGCGTCGTCATGGAAGACGCAGACCACGAAGTCGTGTTTTACAAGAGCCCCCGAAGTGACCGATGGTGGATGGACATCCCGACTCCAGGCGCCGGCAACCGACAGGGCCGGGTCCTGCTCGTTCCGTGCACCTTGGAAGAATACCAATCCGCTGCTGAGGGCCAATTGCCGGACCGCTGGTGGCGAACCCAGCAAAAGCTGGCCTGAATGGCAATGGCGGCATAACCAACACGCCACGATGTGCATATCGTCATCCGGCATGGGCACGGGCCTCCAAACTGTCCCCATGAATTCCACGACGAGGCCGGGATAATCCGGTTCGCAAGCGTAATCCTTGCTCATTTTCGGTATATTAGCCGACCACCTTCGGGTGACTTTTGCACGGAACCTATTGAAACTCAGCTGATTGGAATGAATCGCCATCTGCTCGCATTGTCTGCCCTCCTGCTCAGCCTCACCGCTGTGGCTCAGCAGGACCCGCAACTCACGCAGTTCTACCAGGACAGGTTGTCCTTCAACCCGGCCTTCGCCGGAGCGGAGCGCCTCCAATATGTCAATGCGTTCTATCGCAACCAATGGAATGGTCTCGAGACGAACCCCACAACCACGTTGGTCCAATACAGCGGCAAGCCGGGCTTCATTCCCGGCGGCATCGGACTCAGCTTCTTCCAAGATGAATTGGGTCAGGAGCAGAACACCGTGGTGAAGGTGGCCTATGCCTACCACATGGATCCGGACGCCAATGGCGGCATCCTGAGCCTGGGCGGCGCCATCAACTACATGGGCAAAACCCTCGGCAACGAGTGGATCTACATCGATGAGGGCGATGCGGTCATTCCGCAGAATGAAAAGAGCGGCACCACCATCGATGGAGACCTCGGCGTGATGTACCGCGTTCCCGGCAGCTACTACGCCGGCATCAGCACGACGCGCCTGGCTGCGACCGACCTCAAGGACCTCAACATCTCCAGTGTGCGCCACCTTTACCTCCAAGCGGGGTACGAGCAGGCCCTCGGAGACGGCTCCCTGCGTCTTCGCTCGCACCTGCTGGCCAAGACCGACCTCAACGCCACGTCGGTGGACATCCATGCCAATGTGCTGTGGAATGAGCTCCTCTACGGCGGCTTGAGCTTCCGCCCGGGCGATGCCGTAGCTCCAGTGCTCGGCTTTGAGTACGGCACCACGAAGAATGAAAAGTTGACCCGCTCGGAACAGGTGTTCCGTTTCGGATACAGCTATGACGCCACGCTGAGCGAGCTCGCGAACTACAGCAGTGGATCCCACGAAATTTTCGTCTCGTACATGTTCAATTTCGAACGCATTCCGATGCAGACCCGTCACGTGAATCCGCGCTTCCTGTAAGCCGAATACACGAAAAGACGAAACCTGCGCGTTGAATCTCCCGTACATCATCGAACCTGCAAGTCGTGAGTACAGGACGGAATTCGTTCGACAAAGGATAGAAACCATGAGAAACGCTGCGATCATCGCATTTTCCGCCATCGTGTTGGCCGGCTGCTACGGCGGCCCTGCCGGTGAGTTGGTGGGCGTGTACCCGCGGGAGGATTGGGTGCAAGTGAATCCCTACGGGATGAACTACATCCACTATGGCTCCTACACCATGGGCCCAAGTGATCAGGACGTACCGTACGCCCTGACCTCTCGGTCCAAAACGGTGACCATCCCCGCATTCTACATCGACATCCACGAGATCTCGAACAACGAGTACCGCCAGTTCGTCTACTGGGTGCGGGACAGCCTGTTCCGCGATGTGCTCCAAGAGAACGATTTCGAAGAATACTTCTCCACGGAGGATGCGCAGGGAAGGGAGCTCGACCGCTTCATCAACAAGGGCTACGTCCTCAATTGGGATGAACCCATCGACTGGGAGAACGAAGACATCTTCGACGCCCTGTACGACGAATTCTACTACCAGGGATCCGATCGCTACTACGACCAGAAGCAGTTGGACACGCGGAAGCTGAACTTCAAGTACTTCTGGATCAACCTTCAAGCTGCCTCGAATAAGGGAGGCCTTGATTATGAACTCAACGAACCGAACCAGCTGGGACAGCTTCACAGCATCCGCGGCCACAACGACCGGGCCCAGTTCGTCATCGAGGAAAACACCAACGTCTACCCGGACACGCTCTGTTGGATCCGCGACTTCACCTATGGTTTCAATGAGCCCTTGACGGAGACCTACTTCTGGCACCCCGCCTACGATGACTACCCCGTCGTCGGCGTGACCTGGGGCCAAGCCCGGGCTTTCAATGCCTGGAGGACGCAGTTGTTGGCCACCTGGAAGCAGCAGAACGGAGAAACGATGGTCCAGAAGTTCCGCCTGCCGAGTGAGGCTGAATGGGAATTCGCTGCCCGTGGCGGTCTGGACCTCGCCCCCTTCCCTTGGGGTGGTCCCTACATCCGGAACATCTATGGTTGCCCCTTGGCCAACTTCAAGCCGATGCGCGGTGACTATGTCGAGGATGCCGGATGTCACACCGTACCGATCGAGAGCTACAGTCCGAACGACTACGGCCTCTATCAGATGGCCGGCAACGTGGCCGAGTGGACCAACACTGCCTTCGACGAGACCGTGTACGACTTCAGTCACGACATGAGTCCCGAATATGAGTACAATGCCAAAGCGGACGATCCTCCCAGCCTCAAGCGCAAGGTGACACGCGGTGGCAGCTGGAAGGACATCGGCTACTACTGTCAGACCGGTACACGTTCATTCGAGTACCAGGACACGGCAAAAGCCTACATCGGCTTCAGAAGTTCCATGAGCTACCTCGGACGAGGCAAGAACGTGGACCCCGAAGATTTCAACTAAATCCCATAACTCCATACGGCCCTTCCAAGAGCGCATGAAACCCGCTTGGGCCCAAGCCCCAAAACCTGCAGGACAATGGCAAAGAAGACGAACATCAAGAAGAAGAACAAGAACGGTGGAATTGGCGGCAAGACCTGGAAGTCGTTCATGTCCAAGCTGTACGGATGGGGCGCCTCCATCGTAATCGTTGGAGCCCTGTTCAAGATTGAACACTGGGAGGGTGCCTCCGAAATGCTGATCATCGGACTGGGAACTGAAGCATTCATCTTCTTCATGTCCGCTTTCGAGCCTCCCCACAAGGACCCGAAATGGGAACTTGTGTATCCGGAACTCGCCGATGAGGACGGTGAAGCCGGCCCCAAGAAGCCGGTCGACCAACTGGATGACATGCTCAAGGATGTGGGCATCGACAATACCGTACTTGCACGATTGGGAGATGGCATGCGTCACCTCGGAGACCAGGCCAATTCTTTGGCTGAGGTCACGGATGCTGCAGCGGCCACTTCGGAATATGGCGGCGCACTGCGCACTGCCACGGAAAAGGTGAATGGATTGACCGGCATCTACACCGAAGTCAGTGAGAGCCTGACCGGCCTCTCCAGCAACAAAGAAATGGGTATGGCTGCCGGAGAGCAGCTGCAAAAGATGAACGAGAACCTCGGCACCCTCAATGGCATGTATGAGTCACAGCTGGCCCAGATGGAAACCACCCGTCAATTGTTCGATGGCATGGGATCGCTGGTACAGAACTTGACCGACAGCGTTGAGGACACCAAGAAATACAAGGAAAACATTGCGGAATTGTCCTCGAATCTCGAGGCACTCAACACCGTATATGCCAACATGCTCAATGCCATGGGCAGCCCGCGCAGCTGATTCCATCCTGACCTACTGAATCAACATTATGGCAGGAGCGAAGGAAACGCCACGGCAGAAGATGATCGGGATGATGTATCTCGTTCTGACAGCTTTGTTGGCACTGAACATATCCAAGGAAATCCTCAACGGTTTCGTAAAGGTCGAGAACGGCCTGCGCAAGACGAGTCAAACCGTTCAGGGACAGTCCCGGGAAACCATGCTGGAATTCGAGGCGAAATTCCTCCAGGACCAGCAAAAAGTGAAGCCGTACTACGATGCCGCCAAGGAGGTGGAACGGAAGTCGGATGAACTCTATGACCACATCACCACGTTGAAAGGCAACATTCTCGCCGTGGCGAGTGGTGATCGTGAAGTCGTCGATGCAGGTGGCGATTTGTCGAAGTACATCGCCCAGGACCGCCTCTCCCGGCGGGATACCGTATTGAACATCAAATTCCTGGAGAAGAAGGACGAGTATCAGGAAATCACAGCCTACCTCGTGGGTGGTGAACCTGGAGATCCCAAGACAGGGCCTTTCACAGCCACTGAACTCAAGGGCAAGCTCGAATCCTTCCGGGATGAGATGAAATCCATCGCCTTCAACGATTTCGTGGGCAACCGATTCGAGGTTTCTCCCGGACTCAAGGCTTCCATCGAACAGACATTTGTCTATGAAAAGGAGTTGGAGGACGACAAAGAGGTGCTCTGGGAGGCCGCAAACTTCTACGATGTTCCTGTGGCTGCCGTGATCCCCATCCTGTCCAAGCTGCAGATTGACATCGAGAACGCCAAGGCCAACATCATGAACGAGCTGATTGCCGGAATCGAAGGCAAGAGCTACAAGTTCACGAACCTCATGCCCTTGGTGGTACCGGAAAGCAACTACATCCTGCGCGGAGACAGCTTCCGGGCTGACGTCCTGCTGGCGGCCTTCGATGCCACCAACAGCCCGGACATATTCCTCGACGACAAGGAATGGAACGGCCGGGACAGCAATCTTCTGGCGTACAACGGCAAGGACCCCTTGCGTATCGAAGGGGGCCTCGGAAAACTGCGCATTGCCACAAGGGGCATGTCCCTGGGCGAACGGAACTACAAGGGATTGATCCGATTCCAAGGTCCAGACGGCAACGTGGGCGACTATCCTTTCTATACGCCTGAATTCACCGTGGCCGAGCCCGCCCTGGTGGTCAGCCCCACCAAGATGAACGTGTTTTACCGCGGCGTACCCAATCCCGTGGAGATTTCTGTTCCCGGTGTCAGCAGCGAGAAGTTGGACGTCCGCATCACCGGTGGCCACAGCATCAAGCCGGATGGAGACACTTTCATTGTGGATCCCGGCGCTGGCAGTGAAGCCTCCATCGAAGTCACCGCGACCCTGCCCGATGGGTCCAAGAAGTCTTTGCCTGGACGTGAATTCCGTGTCAAGCGGATTCCCGACCCTTCTCCCCGCTTTGCAGGCAAGAGTCCTTCCGACAAGACCATCACGAAGGTCCTGCTTGAGAATGCCCCCTCGGTGGGAGCGCTCATGGAGAATTTCGACTTTGACGTGGAAGTCCGCGTGAAGCGCTTCAACGTTACCGTCACGAAAGGCGGCACGTTTGTGGAACAAAGCAGCAGCTCAAACATGGTGACCGCCAACATGAAGGAACTCTTCCGTTCCGTCGGCCGCGGCTCCGTCGTCTACATCGAGGACATTGTCGTGTCCATGCCCGACGGCACCGAGCGGGCGTTGCCCACCATGAAACTCAAAGTGATCTGATCATGATGAAGACCGTTCGACACCTCACCCTGGTGATGCTGGCCCTGTGCTGCTGCATCCCTGCCGACGCACAGGTTCAAACTGTGCTGGATGGCGCCTACGTCAAGGAGACCAACCTGACCAAGCGCGTCGTACCCTATCCCCACTTGCGGGAGGCGGACGTGATGTACGTGCGGCGCATCTGGCAGGACATCGACCTGCGCCAGAAAATCAACCAGATGTTCTACTTCCCGGTGGATCCCATCGAGGACAGAAAGAACCTCTTTGACGTCATCCGCTACGCCCTCGAAGTGGAAGGCTCACTCACTGCTTATGGAACGGGGCCCGCTGGAACCGATGACGAATTCCGCTATCCCTTGAGTGGCAGCCAGGTCGATTCCATGTTGAATCCCGTGGTCATCATCCCTCAGTTCGACCCTGTGACCGGTGAGGTCATCGGATCCATGGAAGCACAAACGACCCTGAACAGCCAGGACATCGTCCGATACCGCGTGAAGGAAGATTGGGTGTGGGACCGACAGCGGAGCCAACGCCAGGTTCGCATCATCGGCATCGCCCCGATCATCGAAAAGAAAGACGACGAAGGCAATTCACAAGGCCTTGCTCCCCTGTTCTGGCTGTACTACCCGGAATGCCGGTATGTATTTGCCAATGCTGAGTGCTACAACTACGAGAACGACGCCCAGCGCAGAACGTTCGAGGAGATTTTTCAGAAGCGATACTTCTCGAGCTACATCGTCAAAGAGACCAATGTATTCGACCGTTCCATCAGCGATTACGCGCAAGGCCTCGACGCCCTGCTCGAATCGGAACGCATCAAGGACGAGCTCTTCACCATCGAGCACGACCTTTGGCATTATTGATTGGACAACCTGAACGGAACCCGAGAAACGCCCACCTTTGTGGGCGTTTTTCATTGCCCCTCAAGCGCCCATGCTCAACCTGAATCAAATCGGCGTCCATTTCGGCGAGCGCACCCTCTTCGAAAACATCTCGCTCGCCGTCGGCGGAAAGGACAGGATGGGCCTCGTGGGCCGCAACGGAGCGGGCAAATCCACGCTGCTCAAGATCATTGCCGGTGTGCAGAACCCCAGCGAGGGCATCGTGAGCACACCCAAGGACTACCGCATCGGCTACCTGCCCCAGGAGATGGAGCACAACGAGGAAGCCACAGTACTCGAAGAAGCCCAAAGCGCCTTTGCCGCCTTTCAGGAACTCGAAGCTGAAGTGGCACGCATCTCCTCTGAGATCGCAGAGCGCCAGGATTTCGAGAGCGATGCCTATGCCCGGCTCATCGACCGCCTCAGCGAGGCCAACGACCAACTCGCCCTCATGGGCTCCGGCGTCAAGGAGGAACAGACCCAACGGGTCCTGCAGGGCCTTGGGTTCCGCCCCGAGGACATGCACCGCAAGATGAGCGAATTCAGTGGTGGATGGAAAATGAGGGTCGAACTGGGCAAGCTGCTGCTCATCGCGCCGGACCTGCTGCTCCTCGACGAGCCAACCAACCACCTGGACATCGAGTCCATCGAATGGCTGGAGGGCTTCCTCAAACACTACCCGGGTTCCCTCGTGGCCATCTCACACGACAGGACCTTCCTGGACAACGTCACCAACAGGACCGTCGAGATCACTTCCACCCGCGTCCATGACCACAAGGCTTCCTACAGCCCTTACATGGCATGGCGGGAAGAGGAATACACCCGTCAGGAACAGGCCGCCAAGCAGCAGCAGAAGGACATCGCGCACACCGAGGAACTCATCAACAAGTTCCGGGCGAAGAAGAACAAAGCGGCTTTTGCCCAGAGCCTGATCAAGAAACTCGACAAGATGGAGCGCATCGAAGTCGACCAGTTCGAAAACGCCGAGATGCGGTTTCGCTTCCCCCCCGCTCCCCGCGCCGGCAAGGTGGTCGTGGAAGCCAAGGGGCTCGCCAAACGCTTCGACGACCTGGAAGTCTTTCGCGATGTGGACCTGATGATCGCCAGGCAGGACAAGGTCGCCCTTGTCGGAAAGAACGGAGCGGGCAAGACCACCCTCACCCGCATCCTGCTCGGAGAACTTGAAGGCGACGGCACCTGCGGCTTGGGCCACAATGTCGACGTAGGCTACTACGCCCAGAACCAGAGTGAGGAACTGGACGGCGACCTGACCGTTTTCGAGACCATCGACAATGAAGCGGAAGGAGAAGTCCGCAAACGGGTCCGCGCCTTGCTCGGCGCCTTTCTCTTCAGCGGAGAGGACGCGGACAAGAAAGTCAAGGTGCTCTCAGGTGGAGAGAAAGCCCGATTGGCCCTATGCAAGTTGCTCCTGCATCCCTACAACCTCCTGGTCCTTGACGAGCCGACGAACCACCTCGACATGAAGGCCAAGGACGTCCTGAAACAGGCCCTGCTGCACTTCGACGGCACCCTCATCGTGGTCTCCCACGACCGCGACTTCCTCACCAGCCTGACAGAGCTCGTCTACGAGGTCACCCCCACCGGCTTGCGACAGTACATCGGCGACATCCAGCAGTTCCTCGTCGAGAAGCGGTCGGACACCATCGCCGCCTACGAGGCCGGACGCAGCGACAAGCCCGGAGGCAACCCCGGGGGCAAGGACGCACAGGCCAAGACCAAGGCTGCGGCCAAGGCAGAGTCCAAAAATCAGGGCAAGCAATCCTACGAGGACCAGAAGGCCATCCGCAAACTCAAGAACAGGATCAGCAAACTCGAAAAGCAGATTGCCGAGCTCGAAGCCAAGGAGAAAGCCTTGACGGAGGAAATGGCCAGCCTCGATCCGGAAGACCGGATGGCCACGGTGGACAAGGCCTACGAATACGAGAAGGTCCAGACTGCCCTGCAGGAGGCCCTCAACGACTGGGAATCCTCCACCGACCAACTGGAAGCCCTCGAGGCCGGCAACTGATGTCTTTTCAGGGTTGGGCCGTAGCCCCGAGGTAGCGGCGCCAACGCTCGAGCACAGTCGTCATGTCCTCCGGGAGATCACTCTCGAACTGCATGAACTCACCGGTGCCCGGATGGGTGAAACCCAGCGACTTCGCGTGCAGGGCCTGTCGGGGCAGGATTTCGAAGTTGTTCTGCACGAACTGATTGTACTTCCCACTCGGCAACCCTTTGACAATCTGGGCCCCTCCATACGTCTTGTCACCAAACAAAGGGTGACCGATGTACTGCATGTGAACCCGGATCTGATGGGTCCTGCCTGTTTCCAGCTTGCACTCCACCAAGGTGACCGGTCCCAGCCGCTCCAGAACCCGGTAATGGGTGACGGCGTGCTTCCCCTCCTCTCCATCGGCAAAGACAGCCTGGACCTTCCTGTCCTGTCGCGAACGCCCGATATGGCCTTCCACGGAGCCGTCAGCCTCAACCTCGCCCCACACCAATGCATGGTAACGGCGCTCCGTGGTACGCTCAAAAAACTGCTCGCTCAGTGACACCATGGCCGGCTCCGTCTTCCCGATGACCATGAGGCCCGTGGTGTCCTTGTCGAGGCGATGCACCAGGCCGGGCCGCGGCGCGGGCTGACCCTCTGCGGTTGGAAGGTGCTCAAAGTGGTACAGCAGACCATTGACCAATGTCCCCGTGTAGTTGCCCACACCGGGATGAACCACGAGACCCGCCGGCTTGTGCAACACCGCCACTTCCACATCCTCGTAGCGGATATCGAGGGGCATCTCCTCCGCACTCATCTCGAACTCCTGGACAGGTTGCGGCAGCTCCAAGGTCACGACATCGTGTGGCCGCACCTTGTAATTGGATTTCACGGCGTGGCCATTGACCCGGACATAGCCACTCTTTGCTGCCATCTGCAGCCGATTCCGTGAAGTGTTGGGCAGCAGGTTGAACAGGAACTTGTCCACGCGCAACAGGTTCTGGCCCTTGTCGGCCACAATCCGATGGTGCTCGAACAGCTCGTCCCCGTCCTGCAGGGCGTCCACTGGTGTCTCCTCCGACATCAATCGAGGAGGATCCGTCGTGTGGAAGTCTGTCCGAACGCACCCTCGATCACCAGCAATGCCAGGCCACGGGGAAGGTCGGCCGTACCGAGGACCATTCGAGTCGAGCCCAATGGCCAATTCCCCTGGTCCAACAACGCCCCGGTCAATCCCACCACAGACCACCGAAGAGGCGGCGTGACACCCTGCCATTGGACCGCGACCTGGTCTCGGGCCGGATTCGGCCAGACGCTGACTTCCGCCACACCCCGGTCTTGGGCCATGCCATCCACCCCGACGAAGACTTCCTCCACCCCCGCCTGGAGTACCGGACGGATCATCACCGTGCCTTCTATGGTCGAGAGGGTCCAATCCGCACCGAGCCCGAGTTGGTAGTGGAGCCGCGAAAAATTGAAGTCGGTGTTCTTGTCCAATCCGAGGTTCAATGAGAAGTCGCCCTCCTGCACCATGCCGACATGCACCGTTCCCTCCACCGGAATGGGATCATCGTACGCGTAATAGGCAAAGACATCGTGGCCATCGGTGAAGTAGGCCGGCTGATGGAAGAGGTAGTTCTCGCCCAACTCGTCGCCAGGCACTCCGCCATCATCAGCCCAGGCCCGCAGAAGGAAGTTCAGGTTGGACTGCTGATCGAAATATGGCGTGAAATGAATGGCCAATCCATACAGCGTATCGGGAACGGCGAGGTCGTAGCGCATGGCCAGCTTCCCACCACCCGAAGTCAGTCCGTAGGCCTTCTCTGCCGTACCGTCATCGTAGGCGTATTCGTTCCTGAACGGCTGCACGAAAACGATGCTGTCGTTGTCCGGCACCCCTACCCGCTCCTGTTCGAGAATGCCGATGGCGTCCTCGTAAAGGCTGACCTCGAAGGTCGCCGCAGAGTCGTTGCCGGCATCCGCAAAGGCAAATCCACTGGGCGTCACGCCATTGGCACCTGTTTGGATGTAGAAGGGCGTGGTGAACACCTCAAACGGCGCCACGAAGGTGTTGGAGAAGGGATTGAGAAAATCCTGCTCCTCCCCCGTGCTGGCATTCCTGATCTTCAGGCCACAGGTGACATTGTCCGCCTGGAATCCGCTCATGTTGCGGTGTGCAGTCTCCAAGCTGTCCCGCATGTACGTCAGCGGGTCTGAGAGGAAATGGGACCACGGCATGATGCTGTAAGGGGCCGTCAAGCTGTGGCGAGGCTCGGTGAACGCCACTTCGAAAAAACCGAGGTTGTCCGGATTGAGGTTGTCATCCAGCAGGACATAATCGAGGTGCCACAGGTCCACATTGCCCCCGAGTGCCCCGTGGTTGCGGAAACGGAAACGGAAGCCGTCCTGCAGGTGGACTGCTTGGTCGACATGGATGGCCGCGGTCGCAAACGAGTCCATTTCGGCCCCCGTGGCTCCCCACACTTGACTCCATCCAAACACATCGCCGCCATCGGGCGCCAGGAATTCCACGACCAGGCTGTCGTTCTCATCGGGCGCGTTGCCCCGTCCACCCCCTTGGTAGAAAAAGGTCAGATAGATATTGTCTTCCGGCGTCCGCCCTGCGAGGTTGATGGGCACCGAAGTCAGCGTGTCGGCCCACCCATTGCCTTCGGGATTGAAAGCATAGGGAAATCCATGGGCATCCAATCCGTCCAACGTTCCTTGACCGACGGTAGGGGCATTCAAGGCGTAGGTGAAGGTCCTGCGGGCCGAGCCATCCGACCAACGGACGAGGGCGTCAGGACCATCTTCTCCGGCGAAGGTGGGCGAAGCAAAGTCATCAAAGAAGGGCAGCGGCATGCTTCCTCCTCCTCCCTGTCTGGGGGCAGGGCGCGCTTGTCCCTTCTCCACCGGGACGAACTGCAGGTCCCGCTCCACTTCCTGCGCCCCTGCGGACGCAGACATCAGCACGAGGATGGCCGCCAACTGGAAAAACAGAATGTGGGATTTGGAATGCATCATCGGTTTCGGAAAGGAAGTTCCAGGCTCACAGGGAATCAGGCACATGGACGGGCGCAGAGAACGTCAGGTCAATCGCCGAACCTTCCTGCACCAATCGGCCCGGAGTGAAGTTCGGCAACTGTGCTGAAATCAAGGCTTGCATGGAGTCCCGTTCATCCAAAGGGTCGAAGGCCCATCGGGTAAAACCGACACTGAATCCGGCGGCACGCATCGCCTGAAGGCCCGCTGACCGGGGCAAGCCGACCAGGTCCGGGACTTCCACTTGCAAGGAGGAGGAAGCGCCGATCACCAGCACCACCTTTCCACCTTTGGGCAACCGATCCTCCGGCCCCACCGTCCGTCCACGGCCATCCTCCACCCGAAGCACAAGGCCTGTCAGGTCTGCGGAAGGCTCATAACGCTCACTGAAATCGAAGCCCTTGACCTCCATCAGGATACGCGCCACACCGGCATCCATGCCCTCTTCGACCTCCAGCCGTTCGCTGGGCGGAGTCGAACGGTACACCGTCAGATAGACATTGCGGGTCCCCTTGACTTCAACCCCGGGCGCCGGGTCCTGCTCCACCACACCACCGGGCATCCCCTTGGCCGAATAAAGGCTGTCCATGATGACGGGCTTCAATCCGACAGCCTCAAGCGCCATGGAAGCCTCGAGCATGTGCGTCCCGACGACCGCGGGCACGGCAATCCGCTCACTGTGCCGGGTATAGCCCCTCAAGAATAGATTGAGCGCGACGAATCCGACCCCGCCCAAGACCACCGCCAAGCCCATTTGGACCCAGAAGGTGCGGCTGATGAGAAATCGGAGCAGGCGCATGCGCAGAGGAAACGTCGATGAGTCGGGATTATTGGGCCATGGCCCGCGGAATGGCGGTTTCCATGGCCTCGTGGTACTCGCTGATGAAACCGTAATGCTGACCGTCGACGACACATTTGCCCTTGGTCGTATGGCCCAGCAAGGTCACCGGGATCCCTGCTTCAGCGAGCACATCGAGGAAATCCTCCTGGTGGGTCTCCGTCGTGGTCACCACAATGCGGCCCTGCGACTCCCCGAACAGGAAGGCATCGAGGCGCACCTCGCTGTCGCTTTCCATATCGAAGCCCAATCCACGCGGCGCTCCCATCTCGACGAGGGCGGTGAACAGGCCCCCATCGCTGACGTCGTGGGCACAGGCCACCAGCCTCCGGTCGATCAATGTGCGGACTGCCCCGTGCAGCTTGACCTCAAAATCAAGGTCGAAATGGGGCGCCGGGCTGTACCGCACGCCGTGCATGGCCGACAGGTATTCGGAGCACCCGATGTCATTGTGGGACTCCCCGAGCATGAAAATGAGCTCACCCTTTACTTTGAAATCCAAGGTCATCTGCCGGTCGACATCCTCCATCAGGCCCACCATGCCGATGGTCGGCGTGGGGTATACGGGCTTGGCGGTACCGTCGGCGTCCACGGTCTGGTTGTAGAAACTCACATTGCCTCCGGTGACCGGCGAATTGAAGGCGCGGCAGGCATCCCCCATCCCCTGGATGGCCCCGACGAATTGCCAGTACACCTCGGGGTTGTATGGGTTTCCGAAATTGAGGCAGTTGGTGATGGCGCTCGGGGTTCCGCCCACGCAGGCAATGTTGCGGGCCGCCTCGGCCACGGCGATGGCGCAGCCCTTGCGCGGATCGGCCTCGACATAACGGCCGTTGCAATCCACGCTCAACGCCAATCCCTTTCGGGCACCTTTGATGCGCACCACGGCGGCATCGCCGGGGCGGTTGGTGGACCGGTTCACGGTACCGACCATGCTGTCGTACTGCTCGTAGACCCAACGCTTGGACGCGAGATTGGGACGGGACACAAGGGCCTTGGCCGTCGCCACGTAGTCCTCCGGTTCGGGAATGTTGTCGAAATCGAAGGCCGCGATTTCGGCGAGGTAGGCCGGCTCGCTGTACTCCCGCTCATAGACGGGAGCGCCGCCACCGAGGATGAGGCTGTCCGCGGGCACTTCCGCGATAAGCTCCTCACCGTCGAAATAGCGCAGGGTATTGCCTTCTGTGACCACCCCGATGTTCACCGCGTGGAGATCCCACTTGTCGAAAATGGCTTCGATCCCTGCCTCTTGGCCCTTCTTCACCACCACCAGCATCCGCTCCTGGCTTTCACTGAGCAGGATCTCGAATGGTTCCATGTCGGCTTGGCGCTTCGGCACGAGGTCGAGCCGGATGTCCATGCCGACACCCCCACCGCCACTCATCTCGGAAGTGGAGCACGTGATGCCCGCGGCCCCCATGTCCTGCATCCCGACCACGGCATCGCTGCCCGCCAGTTCAAGGCTGGCCTCGAGGAGGAGCTTTTCCTGGAAGGGATCGCCCACCTGCACGGCCGGCAGGTCGTCTGCACTGTCCTCCGTGATGTCCTTCGAAGCGAAGGAAGCGCCTTGGATGCCATCCTTGCCGGTATCCGAACCGACGATGTAGACCGGGTTGCCGGGACCTCCCGCCTTGGCGCTGATGATCTTGTCCGAATCCAACAGGCCCACGCTCATGGCGTTGACCAGCGGATTCACCTGGTACACGGGGTCGAAATAGACCTCGCCCCCTACAACGGGCACCCCGAAGCTGTTTCCATAATCGCCGATGCCGCGCACCACGCCGTCGAGCAGCCACTTCGTCTTGGGGTTCTCGAGATCCCCGAACCGAAGGGAGTTCAGCTGGGCAATGGGGCGCGCACCCATGGTGAAGATGTCGCGGTTGATGCCGCCCACACCGGTCGCCGCTCCCTGATAGGGCTCCAGTGCGCTCGGGTGGTTGTGACTCTCGATCTTGAAGGCACACCCCATGCCATCCCCGATGTCCACGATTCCGGCATTCTCCTCCCCGGCCTTGACGAGCAGGTGCGGACCGTCCTTGGGCAGGGTCTTCAGCCACTTGATGGAGTTCTTGTAGCTGCAGTGCTCGGACCACATGACCGAGTAGATGCACATCTCGGTGAAGTTGGGGGTCCTGCCGAGGATCTCGGCAATCTGATCGAATTCCTCGGGGCGCAGACCCATCTCCTGGGCTTGTTCGAGGGTCGCGGGAGCGGTGGATGCGCGTTGGGCCATGTTGCGAACGGAACGGGGTGCGAAATCGTACGGCGAAGGTAGGAAGTGGTTGGTGCGGAAAGCCTATGTTCACGGTACGGAGGTGACCGCTTTGTACACTTGCACCTTCAGTTTATCCGCATGTCCGCAGAGGATTCAAACCCGACCCCCGAATCCGGCAGCAATACCGCCGGCAGCAGAAGCGAGCAAGTCAAGCCCGGCCCCTCGATATTCCAGAGCATTCTGACACTGCTGAAGCCGCTGGCGATCGAACGATTCAAGATCATCGACCTCGCCGATCCGGAACAGACCATCACAGGCATCAAGAAAGACATCGAATTCAGGGGGTTCAATCTCTGGATTCTCGTCTTCAGCATCATCATCTGCTCGATCGGCCTGAATGTGGACTCGGCCGCCGTCGTGATCGGTGCGATGCTGATCAGCCCACTCATGGGACCCATCATGGGCATCGGTCTCGGATTGGGCACCAACGACGCCGCAACCTTCAAGAGCGCATTGGCCAACCTTGGCATCGCTGCAGGCATCGCCATCCTGACGAGTGCACTGTACTTCGCTTTCTCGCCCATCAACGAGGCTTCGAGCGAATTGCTCTCGAGGACACAGCCGACACTCCTCGACGTAGTGGTGGCCCTGTTCGGCGGCCTGGCAGGGATTCTGGCCGGATCCCGCAAAGAGAAATCCAATGTCATTCCGGGGGTGGCCATCGCCACGGCCCTGATGCCCCCCCTGTGCACCGCAGGTTACGGAGTCGCCAACGGAGAGTGGAATTTCCTGGCTGGTGGTTTCTACCTGTTCCTGATCAATACCGCCCTGATCGCACTGGCCACATGGCTGGTCGTCCGTTACCTCCGCTTCCCACTGCTCCACTACGTTGAGCCCACCCTGGAACGCCGGTACAAGCGGCTGTCCGCCATCCTGTTCCTCGCCTTGCTCGGACCTTCGGTATTCATCTTCTACAACATCGTCGCGACCAGCAGGGAGGATGCCGCCCTGCATCTCTTCGTCGACGAGCACATGGACCTGGGCAACAACACCGTCGACATGCGCATCAACCGGGAAACCATCCCCCCGGAATTGGAAGTCTCCATCTACGGCGGTAGCGTGGCCCCTGAACAGGAAGCACAATGGCGCGGAAAACTTGCTGAGATCAGCCCTGAATTCACATTGAACCTCATCCACAACGGGGTCAACGAATCCGACCTCGAAGACATTCGGGAACAGCTGGGCTTCGTGATGAGCAGCTACTCGGATCTTTCCTCCAAGGACCAACGGATCGAAGCCCTCAATGCAGAATTGACCCTGACCGAAGGACAATTGCGCAAGGTGGAGTCGAAGCTCATGCCCGATGGCCTCGGTACCGAGATCATGCAACTCTATCCCGAAGCCACATCCGTTCGGTGGGGCCGGATTCAAGGTCAACTCCGCACATTGACGGAACTGCCCACAACGACTTCCCGAGTGGAGATTTCCTGGTCCAGACCACTGGACCCGCAGGAGGAGGCCACATTGACCAACACCCTATCACAGTGGTTGCAGACACGTCTGGAGGCCTCGGGACCCATTGAGGTCACCTTCGTATTCGATACTCCCGAACCTTGAGGTCAGCCATCCGAACGGGTCTCCAATGGCTGAGGTGGCCATTGGGTTTCATCACGGCCATGGGGCTCCCGGCAGCCCTCGTTGCCATCTCCGCTCAAATCGCGCCTCTGCTCACGGTGGAAGAATGGCCCTTCTGGTTGGGCTTCTTGGCCGTTTTTGTGCTGTGGTTCTCCTGGTGGAAGCGCACGCGTTGGGCCAGGTTCATCACCACGATCGAACACGAATCCCTGCACGCCATCGTGGCCATGCTCAGCCTCATCCCGGTGCGGGAATTGAAAGTCCGGGAGGATGGAAGCGGCCACATCCTGTTCGAGCCGCCAGGACACTGGCTGCTGTATCTCTCGCCCTATTTCATTCCGCTGCTGCTCCTGATTGAAACCGGGCTGATCCGGTTGCTCCAATTTCCCCAACCCCTCACCAACGGACTGTTCGGAGCCGTGTTGGGGTTGTCATTGCTGGGCCATATTCGACAAATCCATCCGCGACAGACGGACTTCAAACATGCGGGAACCCTGTTCTCCTTGGCCTTCATTCCCACCGCATTCATCCTGGGTTATGGCATGGCCATCATCGTCATCCTCGGCGGAGGACCCGACACCGCCTTGAATTGGTTGTACCACTGGGGCATCAGCACTTACGAGGACACCTTGAACTGCTGGGCATTCATCCGCAAAACCCTCCACTTCTGAGCGGGCAACCAGGGAACCCCACCACCATCAATCCCAATCGGATACGAAGCGCGCCATATCCGACTTGTGGGCCTTGTTCCACTTGATGATCTTGAACACCTGGGTCGTGTAAATCAACCCGGCCAACCCAGCGGAACCCCACATTGCCTGGTCGTACGGCAGTCTGGCTTCCAAAGCAGATTCCTCATCCCCGAAAGGCCTCGAAAGCTCCTCACTGTATGCTTCCAAACCGAGGTTGTGCAGCAATACGGCCGCACCTCCGAAAATGGCCATTCCCCAGAAATTGCCATTGCCCTGCTTGGATTTGCGCTCGTTGAATTCGACAGTCCAATGCTTGCATTCACCATAGGTCACATAGGGAATACCAGAACCGGGCAGGACGGCGCTGAACATCATGCCCAACGCGGCAGGCCGGTGACGGTATCCCACCAGCTCAACATTCGATTCCACCCCTGCCCCTTTCAATTCGTGGTGCATCTCGAAGTCATAGTTGCCTGAAGGCGCCTTGAGTTCAATCGAATTCCAGCCGTCCACCTGACGCAATCGATAGGCCGCGAGGTCCTTGTCCTCTCCCAGATCCTGTGTGATCGCCCCGGGAATATTGAACCACTCGTCCCTGAATTTCATGGAGAATCCATAGTGTTCGCTGGACCGGACCTTGAATCGGAACCGATCACCATAGAGTTCATTGACCTCCTCTGCGAAATTCCAAACGATCTTCTTCCGACCTGCGGAAATGCCATCGCCGACATCCCCGGCCACAGATTTCAAAGGGCCAATCCACTGATAACCATCGTCCTCACTGTAATACAGTTGCACCGTGACCGGCCGGTCCGACTTCAGCTGGTAGCTGACTTCAATCTCCTCTGAGAAATCCTTGACGTTGAGCTTGCCCAGAGTCTGGGAGAATGCCTGTGTACAGCTGCCCATCCCCGCAAGGAAAAGCGCGGTCAGGATGTGCCGGGTGAATTGGATATGCCTCATGTCGTGCAGTTCATTCGTCCATCCCCCAACTCCGCCATTCATCGATTACCGGAGGCGCCACCCGAACAGAGGGCTCCTGGTCCTTTCCTTCCCGATTGGATTGAAGTTTGACCTTTTTGCGCACGTAATCATACATGTCCCCGTAGGTGAGCTTGCCCTTCGTTTCTTGCATGTATTTCAGCAGATAATAAGTAAAGTAACCGTGCTCCTGCGCCTCAAAGACGCCACTGGACTGACTGCCGGAACTCGAAGCAAACACAACAGCTCGCCCCCCGGCCTCCACTTCCTCAGGAACCCGGGCAATCCCTTTCATTCCGGCAATGAGGCTGCCGTTCCGTGCCCCCCCCGAGAAGCAGGCGTCGAGAAAAACAGTGGTCCTTTTCGTTTCCTGCCTTCCGAGCCGCGCGTACACCTCTTCCAGCGACAGTCCCAATTCCGGCGTATCCCCATCCACATCCACAGGAATCAGAAAAGGCTCCTTGGTCTCCTCCGAAGGCAAGCCGTGCCCACTGTAGTAGAAGATCAATTCGGCGTCACCTTCCAGGGCCTCGGCAAAATTGGCCAGCTTGGCGAGGGACCGCTCCATCGTGACCTTGGTGGCGTCAATTTCCAGCAAAATATTGTCCTCAGGAACGCCCCACAGACCGGTCAAGTATCGCTGCATGACCCGAGCATCCGCCTCCGCAAAGGGCACGTCCTGCGTGGGATTCAACCCTGGATTCGCTGCTGCATAATGTTCGTTTCCGATGAGGAGTGCGAATCGGTTTTCCCTGGTCTTCCTCGACGACGGAATGTTGCGGTCCACATCTGATCCGAAGAAGAAACTTCCACCATCTCCTGAGCCGGCATCCGCGGTAGGAACCTGCCACATCTCCTGATTGAGCAGCGCCTCGATGGGCAAAGAGCCCAGAAACGTATCTGCATACCGCCCATAAGATTCGTCGAGCACCACCTTGAACTGCACCTCCTCGTGCGGGTAATCCGGTGGAACTATGACCGACACCCACAACTCCTTCACCTCACCTGGGGCGAGGCGATCGAATTTGAAGCTTTGCGTGGAGAGGGGCTGCACACCGGGATCGACCAATTCGAGTTCGCAGCGCACACCGTAGGCAAAACCCTCTCCTTTGTTCCGCACGAGAAACTGATAGGTAAACGCCTGTCCGCGCTTGATCTCACCTTCCTTCACCCGATGGTCAACCACCAAAAGATCGGGGGCCCTGAAGGCAAGAGTATTCACCTTGATTGACGTTTCCGGTGGTCCGAAACCGAGGGGTTCCTTGATCTTCAGGTGCACGAGCACCTCACCATCCTTGGTCTTCATGGAGGACCGCAGCGGAACCGCGAATTCCATGGTCGCACCGCGCGGCACATCCGCCAACCTGATCTGCTCCGAAACCGTGATTCCCGAGGTGGCTCCTTCCATACGCACCTCACAAACGAGACCTTGCGCATCGCCCAATGCGGTCTCCGCATTGTTGAGCCGATAGCTCAGCGTGGCCTCCTCCTCTGCATCCAACGCCCCATTTTCGTTGACATCCTCAAACCGGATGCTGCCATCCACAATGGACAATTGGGGCGGAGCAATGACAGGTCGGCGCTGGATGGTCATGGACTTGCGGGTCGCCACCTCCACTTGGCCCCAAACCCGAGGGACCATGGTGACAGCCATGGTCAGGCATAACGTGCAACAAAACCTCATCATGCTCATCAGTAGCGTGTTTTGGGTCGAATGCGGATGGGAAGCCGCTCCACCTGAAATCCATCGAGCCGACCGGCTCCCTGCTTGATCCAACGTTCGAAATCCTCTTCATCCAACGACCACATTTCGTCGGCCCCACTCCATTCCATGTTGGGCGGAGGAAATGCCTGACGCGCAAAGACGCCAATCAACATGGCCGTAGACTCCACCATCTCGGGATTCGTCACCTGGAATCCCCAGGCATAACGCGACAGGCGCTCCATGGAAGGCCCCTTGGACTCAAGCCACTCCGACTCGGTGCTGAACAACGAGTATCTGCGCTGCCCCTTCACAGCCGCCGACATCTCGGAGTCGCTGTTGGACAGGGCATGGACGACATCCGATTCAAGGTGGAAGAACATGACGAAGCCATCAACCGGCACCTTGAACACCGCACGGATCCTGTCCCCATCCATGAGGGCATCGACACGCTCCAAACCGTACAGATCGGAAACCAGAGCGAAGTCCATCAAAACGGCATCCTTTCGCAATGGCCGCGCCCTTCCCTTGACCCTGACCGACCACCAGAGCTCACCGTCGACCAGCATCTTGGTCGGGCCCTCGATTTCTTTGGTCTCCAACCATTCCCCCTGCACTTGGGACACATTCAATTCGGTAAAGGAGTCGTCCAGGGTGCCATTGGACTCTGAGACGAGATGGACCGACTCGCTTTGCACCCGCATTCCGAATTCAGCCGCCATGGCCCGGATCTGGGCCTGCTCGATGATCCACTGCTCCGCCTCCTTCGGCGAACGACCCTCCGGATGGGCGAATTCCTGTATACCGGAGTCCACCATTCTGGATTGACCGCAGACACTGACTGCGCCGGTCAGAACAAACCAAAGAATGGCAAGCCGACTCAGTACGGCACTATGAGTGAGGGTCTTGGAGCACATGGCAAGCAATGGTGCAATCTACTTCCGTCCTCAGGAGGATGCAATGCATAGGGCCATCCAACTCGTAAACGCAGACCAAAAGGTGTTGTGGTCACTGCAGACTAATTTGCCCCCATGCGGGTCGTGGTACAACGGGTCAGTCAAGCTGCCGTGCGGATTGGAGGGGAAGTCGTCGGTTCCTGCGGGCGGGGGCTGCTCGTGCTGCTTGGCGTCCATTCGGAAGACGGTCGGGAGGACGCGGACTGGCTGGCGGCCAAGGTGGCTGCCTTGCGGATTTTCTCCGATGCGGAAGACAAGATGAACCTGACCCTTGGCGATGTCGGGGGCGAGGCGCTCGTGGTCAGTCAATTCACCCTGCACGCCAAATACAAGAAGGGCGCCCGGCCCAGCTTCATCCACGCCGCGCGGCCCGAGACGGCCATCCCGCTCTACAAGCACTTCGTCGAGGCCTTGGAGGGCCACCTCAAGAAGCCCGTCGCCACCGGCCGGTTCGGAGCGATGATGGAGGTCGAACTCATCAACGACGGCCCCGTCACCATCACCATGGATACCCGAAACAAGGAATGAGCACCGAATCCCCCACCCTGTCGGAAGTTCAGAAACAGGTCGACCACTGGATCACGACCATCGGCGTCCGCTACTTCAGCGAATTGACCAACATGGCCATCCTGACCGAGGAAGTAGGTGAATTGGCCCGCATCATGGCCCGCCGGTACGGCGATCAGAGCGAAAAGCCCTCTGACGCCGGAAAGGACCTCGGAGATGAGATGGCGGACGTCCTTTGGGTACTCGCCGCACTCGCCAACCAGACGGGGGTGGACCTGAATGACGCCTTCCAACGCAACCTCGAAAAAAAGACACGACGCGATGCCGACCGGCACCGTCAGAATCCCAAGCTCCAATGAGCCGCATATTTCCGCACTCCCTTCTTCTGGTCCTTGTAGCCAGTTCAATCGGCGCCTCGGGCCAACGCGGACGGTCCGCCGACATCCTTCGACCGACTTCCGCCGCCGATCGGCTCAACACCGCAGTGTCCCACGAACAGCTGGATGCCGCAAGCTGGACGTCGGGGCTGGACCTCCGCAATGTGGGGCCAACCGTGATGAGCGGACGCGTGGTCGACCTCTCCGTCAATCCCGACAACACCGCGGAATTCGTCGTCGCCTATGCGACGGGCGGCCTGTGGCACACGACCGACCATGGCACTTCATTCGAGCCCCTTTTCGACCGCGGGCTCATGTTGTTCATCGGCGCCATCGCGGTCGACTGGACCAACCGCCACATCTGGATCGGCACGGGAGAAGTCAACGCTTCCCGTTCCAGCTATGCGGGCGTGGGGGTATACGTGAGTGAGGACTGGGGGG
>CALLLH010000055.1 GCA_938082505.1 uncultured Flavobacteriales bacterium | reverse complement strand
AATTACATCACGAGTCCGCAGGGTGACATTCCTGGCATCAGTCCGGTGGCCGCTGTGGTAGACCCAGATATGAATCCGTCATTGGCATCCCTCTGGGGACGGTTCTACAACCAGCCCATGATTGAACAGGGCGATATCTGTCCACTCGGATGGAGGGTGCCGACAGCATCGGACTATTTTGCTCTCGGGGAAGCGACCAACACCTTGAATATGCCCTCCCCAATTGTCGAAGCTCCTACAGATTCGGGATGGCGCATTCTGGCACCAGGATGCAGTTGCGATGATTCCGGACTTTGGACTTTCGATGAGTACTCTCCCATTGACGAGCCTTGCCTTTTCAATCCGGATGGCACTTCTTGGACCTGCCAGAACTTGGACACCAACCGAACGGGTTTCGACGCTCAACCCGGAGGGCTCATGCTGCCCTATTGGCCGAATCCACCTTATTGGAACTGGCAAGGCGCCGGCACCATTGCGTGGTTCGAACATCAAGGGGATGGCGAGTATGTGCCTGAAGGATTCTATTCACCCAATTTCACCGTCATGGATTGGAATGGCATCAGCATTTCAGGCGGTGCTGGAGCACAGGCCTTCGGCTCTGTGCGGTGCGTCAAGAATTGATGAGGCTGCAACGAAAGATAGCCTCGTCGGAACTCCATCGCGGACGGCGGGAACAAAGGCATTGAACAATAAGTGGCCTGATGCGCCGTATCTTCAGGGGGCATCAAGCACCATGAGGACGACCGGAATTCTGTTGCTGTTTACCGCCCTGGCCACTGCGATGGCGGGCCGGGCGCAGGAGCCCATCACGACCGACAGCGAGATCTGGCGGTGCCTCGTGGAGGGCGACAGCAGCGACGCCTTCATGTGGCGGGGCGAGTGGATCGATTGGAGAAGCAACATCGCGATGGCGGACCTCTTCGCCCGCGTCGGGAGCGGTGCCGCCTTGCTGAGCGAGGAGAAAGAGGAACACAGCTACCGCTGGTACTACCGGAACCAGAGCGAGCTGCACCGCCTCGACGCCAGTTTCATGCGCACCAAGGGGGGCGAGGTCATCGTGGACCAATTCACCTTCCTCAACCTCACCGACTCCTGCACCCGCTTCATCCAGGAGCCCTTCATCCCCGGCAAGGACCGGTTCGAGGTCAAGGTCCTCACGTGGGTGCCGAACCAAAGCCGGACACAGGTGCGCCAGGCCACCATACTCGTCAAGAACACCCTCGATTACAACGCCACCTCCGCCCGCGCCACCCTCGTACTGAAAGACGGCGACGAAGTCGTGGCCCGCGAGCCATTTGCCTGGGAGGGACGCCTCATCCCCAACGAATACAAGATGGTGCCCGCCGAAGTGCTCAGCGGATACGACGTCGGACGCACCATCGACATGGACGCCTTCTCCATCGAAGTCGAGCTCGAAGAGGTCCTCCCCAAGCCCGCCAACCCCGACTGCGACGTCTACGGCCAACTCAGCGGGGAGTAAAGTCGTCTGAATCCGGAAACAGAGGGGGGGGGCATACAGCTCGCAGGAATGCCCTATTTTGCCTTCTCGATTCCTGACAATGAACCACTTGCTCCCGCCCAATGCGCTGGCCTTGGCCATGTGCGCCGCCCTCACTTGGCTGTTTCCCCCTCTGGCCTCCCAAACGGACGACCCCCTGCGCGACGCGGAATCCTGCTTCCGCAACGAGGTGACCGCCCTGTTCTCCGGGTCCGTCTGGCAATCCTCCGCATCGGGCGTCACTTCCGTCGCAGAATTCAAGCCCGACGGGCAGTACCGCATAGAAGCCTTCATGGGCGCACCCGACAGCTCACCCGACATCGCCTTTGATGGGACCTGGACCATCGTAGGAGAACAATTCATCTCCGTAGAGATGATGGGCACCGAGTCTTTCTACATCATCGCGGAAGACCTCCGGTTCATCATGAACAACAAGGAAATCCCCTTCCAATTGGCCTCAGCCCCGTCTCCGGGCGCCTTTTCCGGGCGCACACTGAAGGGCATCAAAGACCGCTGCACCGAGGTGAAACTCGCCGATTCGGGGGCTCCCCCTTGGGCCGGCGTGTACGGGGGCACCCAGCCCGGCTACGCCATGCGGAACGACAACGGGGAGATCATCCGGATTGCGGGACGCACCATCGACATCCCCGCCGTACGCCACGAATTCACCCTCGGGCCCGGGTCCGCGCTCATGACCCAGACCGTCCTCGATGACGAAAGCCGCACCTACCGTTATGTCGGCGAGTACCTCAACCACGACATCGGCCCCGACGGCATGCACAGCTTCAAAATCGCCTTCACGGACCACGACGGCAGCGAACCCATCGGCTTGCTATTCCAGACCGACGCCCGCCACTTCAAGGTGATGTTCAGTGGCGGAGCTCCGGAATTCGCCGTGGAACGCACCTCTCCCGATCCCGTTGCACCTGAAACCACAACAGCTGAGACCCCGGTGCTCATGACCGCGGTCATCCTCGAAGGCAAACGGAACATCAATGTGCGGGCCTCCCCCCCTTCGGGCGACGTGGTCACCACCGTCGATGGAGGCCACGTATTTCCCGTCCATGAAATCCGGGAGATGTCCGAGCCGATCCACCTGCTCCTCGAGGAAGCCGACCTCCAGCGCATCGATGAAGGCGGCACCCTCACCAAGGCCGCCAACTACAAACTGGAGAACATCGCCGATGCGGGCGGCTTCTGCTTCGCTGACGTCACCGATGATGACGGACACACCGTGCGTGTCATTGTCCCGAAAGACCTCATCTCCACCCGCCGGGATGCCTGGTACCGGTCCGATGCCCTCGGCGGCTGGGTCTTCTCGGGGCTCTGCAGGAACAACGAACCCGAACACTGCTCCCACTGATCATGAAAAAACTGACCATCGCACTCGCCGTTCTCCTGCTCCTCGCCGCAGGCCTGTGGTATGCCAACCAATACACTGCCGGAATAGCCGAGCGTGAACTCGACGCCATGCTCGCCCCCAAATTCGAGGAGGCGGGGGCCGCCTATGGCGGACTGGCCGTGAACCCGGCCGCAGGCACCGTAACCCTGTACGACATTGTCACGGACAAAGCAGGCCCGACCGTGAAGGAGGTTTCCTTCACCTCCGAATTCGAGGACCTCATCGCCGCTGCACAGGGCCGACCGGACTACCTCCACGGACTGAAAATGCACCTCGAGGGCCTCGACCTGAGCGTGGAGGGCGATGACGTCAGCATCACCACTGCGGACCTCGATGTCGACGGCATCATCGATGTCAGGACCATGCTCGACCATCCCCAAGCCTGGCTGCTCGAATTCCTCGCACAGGACGACCTCCATATCTCCATCCGTGGCGATGACTGGAACCTTCGCAGCGAGGAACTGGCCCGCGACCTCGGCCTCGATTCGCGCCTCATCCGCATGGAGGACATCGCCCTGACGATGCACCGCGACGGGGAGGCCCTCGACGCCGATTTGCGCATGGATTCGCCGGAATTGGGCCGCGCCCACATCGCCTTGGATGGTGACGACAACGAACTGCGCCATTTCGAAATCGAATTGGAGGGGCTCGATCTCCGTCCCGAAGGCGACATGCGCCTGCAAATCGGGCAGTCGACCATCACCGCGTCCGGTCGGATGCCTTTCGACGAACTGGAGGACGCCGATCTGGACGACATCTTCGAAGCGGGCACCGCCGTGCAGTGGTCCGTCCGATTGCGGGACTTCATGCTGGAGGACAGCGGACTCCTCGAGGAGGGACTCCCTGTGGATCGCCTCGAATTCAAGACATTGGACCACGATTTCAACTACACCGTTCGGGAGCTCACCACCACCCTCGATTTCGAGGGCAACCTCGGCAACTGTGACGCAGCCATGGATTTGAAAATCCGTGCACTCGACCCCCCCGATGTGGACGTGAAGACCATGGAGGTCAAGCTGGACAACCTGATGCCCCAAGTCTACATGCTGCTGACCGTCATGCCGGTCCCGCTGACCCCGGCTGGCGACGACGGATTCACCTACTCCTATTCTGGCCCCCTCGACGCCCTCTTCCCCAATGGGTTCTGAACGTCAATGAATTGGGCCGCAGGATTCGCTGTGGCACCTTGATATTATCGGCGCGGAACGCGTAAATTCGCGGGTTCGCTCAATCCGCTTGTTTTCCCGCCTCACCATATCGACCCTGTTGCTTTTCCTGTCCTTGCCGGCTTGGGCACAGCCGTTCTGCAACAACAATTTCGAGGTTCCGGCGTCACTGGAGCCGTGCATCAGCGGCAGCGGAACCATCGATTGGTTTGATTGGTACACCCCGGGCAACAATGACCCGGACCTGCTCGGTGGATTGTGGATCAGTCCAGGAGGAGACACCACGCAGCTCGGGCCGAGCGAGCCGTTTCCGATCAACACTTCCACCGAGGAGGGCACCTGGGAAGTCTTCTTCGAGCTCGACGAAGGCGGTGGCAATGTCCCGGATGCCTGCACCTTCGACATCGAACTGACCATCCTGTCGGCGCCTGGGGCCTCCTTTGACGTCGTGCAGGATGGCATCTGTGGCTCCGAGGGCATTGAATTCGACCTGACGCCGGTGCCGGGACAGACGTATTCCTGGAGTTTCGGCGATGGCACTTCCTCCAGCCAAGCCCAGCCCATCCATGTCTACAGCCTGGACGGAGGTGGGAGCCAGAATATGACCGTGACGCTGGCTGTGACCAATGCGGACGGATGCGTTTCGATCGCCTCCCAGTCCATCACCGTTCTGCAGAACCCCAATCCCGGCATCGGGGATCCGGCGCCATTGTGCCTGAACAACCCGGATTGGCCCAACTATGAACTCATCGCCGCCCCCACGCCCTTCGGCAACGACGGCATCGCCTCGTGGACCGTGGACTGGGGCAACGGCGAACAAATCACATTCCCTTCTTACAGCGTCTTCAGCGCTCCAATCACCGCCTACGGCGACTACGGGTATTACACCCTGACCATCGACGTCGTCGGCAACAACGGGTGCACGACCCAGGTGGTCGATTCCGTCTTCGTAGGCAACAACCCCCAGATCGGTTCCGCCAACCCCGGCAACACCGATGGCCTCTGCAGCCCCTATCTGCTGGAGTTCCCCATCACCAACTACGAGAGCAACGCCGACGGCACCACCTACAACCTCGACTTCGGCGACGGCTCCACCGAAAGCCTCGACCACAGTGACCTGGACGAAGTGTCCCCCACCACGGTGGACCACGAGTACATCCTTTCCAGCTGCGGCTCCACCACCCCGGAGGGCTCCCAGAACGCCTTCCGTTTCCGGATTGAGGCCGTCAACGAATGCGGCACCTCGGTCACCACGGTGGACCCCATCCGCATCCACCTCGGTCCGGACCCTGAGATCAGCGGACCCGATGAAGTCTGCGTCAACCAGACCTTCAACTACAGCATCTCCGGCGCCGGACAAGTCGTGACCGATGCGGAATGCAACCCGACAGCCACCTACTGGAACATCGTCCCGTTGGACGGCCAGCCCAACGTCAGCCCCGACCAAGGCGTGGGCACCTCGTTCAGCACGAGCTTCCCCGCTCCGGGACAATACCAGATCTCCGCGCTCGACATCCACCCCAACTGTCCCAACGGCGATGACGAGATGATCGTCTGCGTCTATCCCGAATTGCAGGCCGTGGGACAGGCCGCTCCCTCCAGCGGATGCGCGCCGCTCATCGTGGACCTCGAGGACCTCAGCAGCAACCCGGCCCTGTGTGGCGACCCCAACACCCAGTGGATCATCTCCGGCGGCGGCTATTCTTGGGTCTCCGGCGGGCCCACGGACATCGCCCCCTCGGTCCAACTGAACACCGCGGGCACTTACACCATCACCCTCCGCGTCGCCATCCCCGACAAGGACGCCTGCCCCCCGGACGAACAGACCTTCACCGTCGAGGTCACCTCGCCGCCTTCGGTGACAGTAGGCTCGGTCCCCATGATCTGCGCAGGCGACGAACTGGACATGATCATCGCCTCCCTGAACGATGGAGGAAGTCCCCTCACCTCATGGTCCTGGCAATTGGATGGCGTGGAATTCAGCACCGTACAGGGCACCGTTCCCCTCTCGTTTTCCGATCCCGGATCCTATGTGGTCACCGGTGAGGCCATCAACGCCTGCGGCACCGACACTTCCAACATCAACATCGAGGTGGACAGCATTCCCGAGATCGATTTTGAATTGCCGGACCTTCCCGCCTACTGCGCCGGCGACACCATGCTGGTCATCGCCACGGGAGCCCTCGAATACACCTGGAGCAGCAGTCCGGTGATTGTCGGCGACCTGCATTCCCATTGCGTCCCCATCGTGCCCCAATCCAATGTCTCCCTCGGATTGTCGGCCAACTCGGCCAATGGCTGCACAAACACCGCCACGATCGACATCGAAATCGCCCCGCTTCCTGACGTCAGCATTGCCACGCCGCCGCCGCCCTGTCCCGGAGAGACCGTGACCTTCTCGGCCAGTGCCTCAGGCGGTTCGGGGACCTATGCTCCCCTGCAGTGGTCGGGGTCCGCAGGCAACGGCAACGGCAATACCATCACTTGGACGGCGCCTCCTTCCGCCTCAACGGCCAGTGTGCAGGTCACCGTCACCGACGACGTGGGCTGTGACAATACCGCGCAGGCCACCCTCACCTCGTTCAACAACCCCGTGGTGGAGGCCGGCGACAGCCTCTTCCTGTGCGACAACGACGCCGTCACGGAGCCCCTCACCGGGTATTCGCCCGGCCTCAATGCAGGCGGAGGTACAGGGACATGGAGCGGACCGGGCTTGTCGGGAGCCGACAGTTTCACCCCTGCCGGCGTGGGCGATTATGACCTCACCTTCACTTACACCGACGCCAACGGGTGCACCGAAAGCGACACCCGCACCGTCGTCGTGGAGGCCTTCGTGCAGGTGGACCCTGGAAGTCCGGTCGAGGCCTGCTCTGGTGCGCCCTCGTTTGCCATTCCCGACTGGAGTCCGGCTTCCGCCACCTGGAGCGGCACAGGCGTCAACACCAATGGCACCGTTGATCCCTCACAGGCACCGGGCACGTATACGCTGACGGTAGAGAACGGCAGCGGCAGTTGCTTCTCCTCCGCGACCAACAGCTTCACCGTGCATCCACTGCCGCTCCCCGCCATCAGCGCGCCAACCGAACTGTGCGAGGGGGATGCCTTCCAAGCCACGATATCGGAAGGTGGAGGGGCTGCACTGAGCTGGGACTTCGACCCGTCGGCACCGGCCACCATAGACTCCGTGGCGGGGAACTTCGACATTGCACTCTCCGGACTCGCCACCACCACCGAGGGGTGTGCGGCTCCGGTTTCTGCGGACATCACCGTGCATCCCTTGCCCATCGTCGATGCGCCTGCCCAGGATGTGCTGTGCAATCAGGCCATCGAGTCCACCCTCTCCGGGGCCTCTCCGGCGGGCGGCCTGTGGAGTGGGCCGGGCGTAGTCGACGGGGCTGCCGGCACCTTCCTGCCTTCTTCCGCGGGCACCGGCACCACCGTGTTGACCTACACCTTCACCGACGGATTCGGCTGCGTCAACACCGCCTCCGTGGATGTCGAAGTGGTGGAACCCCAGGAAGCCGAGGCCGGTCCTGACCTGAGCATCTGCGACATCGACACGGCGCTGGTGCTGTCCGATTTCGCCCCTGCTTCCGGTGGCGTATGGAGCGGTCCGGGGGTCACCAATCCTTCGGGCACCCTTGATGCCGGCCCCCTAGTACCGGGTGACTACACCCTCACCTACACCTTCGGATCGGGCACCTGCGAGAGCGAGGACAACCGAACGCTCGTCGTGCTGCCCCGTCCCGTGATCGACCTGACCACCTCCGCCACAGCCCTGTGTGATGGGGAAACCTTCACCTTCAGCGCTTCGGTCAATGGCGGCGCCGAACCCTACACCTTCGATTGGACCGGGCCGGTGACGCCCGGTGCTGAAACCGCCACCACCGCTTCGGCCACCGCCTCGGCCGATGCCACCTCGGGCAGCACCCTGACGGCCACCCTCAAGGTCACCGACGGAAACGGCTGCAGCGAGACCGTGGAGACCACCGTCACCGTCTGGGCCCTGCCCACAGTCGATGCCGGAGCGGACGCCCAATTCTGCGACCAGCCGATCCCGGTCAACCTGAGCGGATTCGGCCCGGCGGGGGGCACCTGGACCGGGGATGGCATCACCGCCCCGGATGGCACCTTCCTGCCTTCCGACGTCGGTCCCGGCGACCACGAGGCCGTGTACTCCTACATCGATGGCAACGGCTGCACCAACAGCGACACGGTCCTCGTCGAGGTCATCGTGCCGCAATTGGCCGTCGCCGGTCCCGACCTGAGCCTCTGCGACATCGATACGGTCCTCACCCTGGACGGCTTCAGTCCGGTCACCGCGAGCGGGTGGACCGGGCCGGGCGTCACCGATCCCGCCGGCACATTGGACGCTGGCCCGCTGGCACCCGGCACGTATACCTTGACCTACACCATCGGAACCGGGACCTGCGAGAGCATCGATACCCGGACACTGGAGGTGCGCCCCCTGCCGGCCATCGCCCTGTCCGCCGCCGATGCCACCGTCTGCGATGGCTCCGAAGCCGCATTCGACGCCGCCATCTCGGGCAGCACAGCCCCTTACGACTGGACCTGGAGCACCAACGTCGACGGGGGTTCCGGCATGGGCAACACCACGGCGGCCTCCAGCACGGTAGACCTTGCTGCGGGCTCCTCCCTCACGGCCTCCTTGGAAGTCGTGGACGCCACCGGGTGTGCCAATGCGGCCGACATCACCATCGACCTCCTGGCCCTCCCCACGGTGGATGCCGGGGACGACACGGTTTTCTGCAACACCGGCATCGCGGGAACGCTGCTGGACTTCAACCCGGGCCTCAACGAACTCGGCACCGGAACCTGGAGTGGACTGGGCGGAGCAACCGGTGCCCTCGATCCTTCCGGAAACTTCGCACCAGACCTCAGCGGCACGGGCAGTTTCACGTGCGTGTACACCTATACCGAAGCGGCCACGGGGTGTGTCAATGCCGACACCATCCTCGTCGACGTCACGGATCCCGTCAACGCGGACGCGGGTCCTGACACCACCGTCTGCGACAACGCCGGACTGCTGCAGCTTGACGGTTATTTCCCCGCCACCAACGTGACGTGGTCCGGAAGCGGAGGCGGCACCGGGGCCCTCCTCGACGGCGGTACCGGGCTGATCGATCCCGGTGCGCTGGCTCCCGGCGACTACACCTTCACGCTGGCTTACGGATACGGCACGTGCTTCACCGAGGACGACCTCGTCGTCCACGTCGACCCGCTGCCCCTCCTGTCCGGAGCGGGAACGGACACCTTCTGCGGCAATGACGGCGCCATCGCCCTGAATGGGCCCAGCCCGGCGGGGGGCACCTGGGAAGGCCCCGGAGCCGATGGATTCGGCAACTTCCAGACCGACGCGGCCGACACGGGCCCGGGATTCTACAACCTCATCTATTGGTACCAGAGCCCCGTCACAGGCTGCATCGACACCCTCGACCACACCGTCACCGTGCAAGACATCCCCACCGTCGGCGCCGGTCTGGACACGACGTTCTGCAACCAGCCCATCGACGGACAACTGCTCGGCTTCTCCCCAGGCCTGACCTCCGGGGGCTCGGGCAACTGGTATGGCCTCGGACCCCTCGCCCCTGGATTGGATGCCGGTGGCACGGTCCAACCCGATGCAGTGGGTGCCGGTTCCTTCGAAGCCGTCTACAGCTTCACGGCTGCGGGTACCGGATGCACCCACACAGACACGATCACAGTCAACATCGCCGAGCCCCTCATCGCCGATGCCGGTCCCGATGAGGTGGCCTGTGACAACGACTATCCCCTCCAGCTCACGGGCTTTTTCCCTGCGACGGAAATCGCCTGGTCAGGGACTTCGGCAGGCGCCGAATCCGGCCTGCTGGACGCCACCACCGGACTCATCAGCCCGGGTATCCTGGCGCCGGGCAGCTACACCTATCTGCTCGAATACGGCGTGGGGACCTGCTACACCTCGGACGAAACCGTCATCACCATCGACGCCCTCCCCGTATTGGGCATCTCCGGAGCCGACGCCTTTTGCAACAACCTGGGCACCGTCACCCTCACCCCTGCCGCGCCTGCGGGTGGCTACTGGGATGGCACCGGCATCCTCGATGCCGCTTCAGGCACCTTCGACAGCGGCATCCCCACCGGCGATTACGCGCCCGCCTACATCTACGAGGATCCCGCCACCGGGTGCAGCGATACCCTCGACCACGCCGTCACCGTCCACCCGGTGCCCGTGGCCGCCTTCACCGCGGATACCCTGGGTTGCTCCAACCTGGACCTGCCCATTCAGAACCTCAGTACCGGAGCCACCGGACAGACCTGGGACCTCGGCGGTGTTTCGACCTCCAATGCGCTCCAGCCCGCCTTTACCTTTCCGGGTGACGGCACCTATACCATCGTGTTGGCGGCAGAAAACAACTTCGGCTGCATCGACCAGACCTCGCAGGACGTCACCATTACGCACCCCCCTACGGCAGGCCTGCTGCTGACACCGGACTCGGGCTGTGCGCCGCTCGACGTTGAATTCGCCAACCTCTCCGACGCCCCCTACGGCACCTTCACCTGGAACGTCAACGGGGACCAGTACATCCAGGAAGCCCCCCCCGCACTGAACTTCGGTCAGGGCGACAGCATCGTCGACTACGCCGTCTCCCTCACCGCCGAAAACCTCTGCGGCTCCGATGCGGTGAGCGATGCCATCCTCGTGTACCCCACGCCGGTCATGCTCTTTGCCTTCGAGGAGGACACCGTCTGCTCCCCCTTCGAGATGAACATCATGAACGCTTCCGTGGGCCTTCCCGATGACGTCACCTGGGATTTCGGAGACGGCACGGGATTCATCGGGGCCGACCCACCGGACCATTGGTATGCCGTCGATACCGCGGCGCAGGCCTTCACCGTCACCCTCATCGGGGTGAACCAATGCGGAGCCGATACCGCTACGGGCGTTGTCCTCGTGGTCCCCAACCAGGTGGAGGCCTTCTTCACGCTGAGCACACCGGATGGCTGCGCTCCCTTCACCCTCACCGTCGAAGACTTCAGCAGCGCCACCACAGAAGTCAGTTACGACTTCGACAACGGCGACTTCGCGCCCACACCCATCGCCACGACCACCTATCCCGATCCCGGAACCTATACGGTCACCCAATTCGTGACCAATGGCTGCAGCTACGACACCCTACAGCTGCCCATCCTCGTCCATCCGGTGCCCACGGCCACCGTCAGCGTAGCCGACCCTTCCGCTTGCGTCGGTGTCCCCTTCTCATTTGCCGCCACCAGCGACAACCCGGGCAATGCGGACTGGACCTTCGGCGACGGCAACGCAGGGGCCGGCCTCTCCACGGACCATACCTATGCCGCGCCGGGCACCTATACGGTCACCTTTGCCACGGAAGCCCCCCTTACGGGTTGCAGTGCCGAGGCCACCCTGGATGTCACGGTCCACCCCAACCCCATCGCGGACATCGGCCTCGACGACGCCCTCGGCTGTGCCCCCTTCACCACCTCCCTCGTCAACGCGTCCTCCGGCGGTGTGTTCCAGAGCTGGTCCTTTGGTGACGGCAGCCAAGCCGGTTTCACGGCCAACCCGACGCACACCTTTGCCAATGCGGGTCTGGATCCGATCCAATACACCGTGACCCTCATCTCCGAGTCGGCCCAGCTGTGCACCGATACGGCCCAGGCTGTGATCACGGTCCTTCCGACGCCTGTGGCCGCCTTCACCCTCGTCGAAGAAGAAAGCTGCAGCTATCCCGTGGACGTCCAGACGGTCAACGCGAGCACGGGATCCATCAACCACCTCTGGACCTTTGACGACACCGATGTCCTTCCCGGCATCGACGCCGCCTGGACCGCGAATACCGTCGGGTCCTTCCCTGTCCACCTGACCGCCACCAACAGCTACGCCTGCGCCGATGAGGCCGAGACCACGTTCACGGTGCACCTCGCCCCCATCGCCAACATCACCGCCAATCCCCGCATCGGGTGCAACCCCCTTTCAGTGGATTTCCAGGACCTCAGCACGTACAGCCTGGAAACCTCCCTGTACATCGAAGGCATTTACGATGGACCGCTGCCCACGGCCGGCCTCATCATCGACCAGGTGGGCACCTTCGAGTCCCACATCGTCGCCACCAGCCCCGAAGGCTGCACGGACACGCTGTTCCTCGCCGAGGATTTCACCGTACACCCGGTGCCCTTTGCCAACTTCTCCTTCACGGCCCTCTCCTCCTCCCCGGAGAACACCTCGTTCCAATTCACCAACGAGAGCAACACCTCCTTTGCCACGACCTGGAATTTCGGCGACGGCAACGGCAGCTTCGTGGAGGACCCGCTGCACCGCTATGACGAACCCGGCGAGTACCAGGTCTCGCTGAGTGTCCAGAACGAATTCGGTTGCTCCGATCTCGAGGCCGACCTGATCGTCATCGACGACAAGATCACGGTGTTCGTTCCCAACGCCTTCACCCCGGCATCCAATGGATACGGCGACGGCATCAACGACGGCTTCAAGCCCATCGTCCGCGGCATCGACCTCATCCAGCGCTACAAATTCCAGGTGTTCGACCGGTGGGGCACCGTCATCTTCCAGACCGACGACTACGCTGAATACTGGAAAGGCGACGTGGACCGGGGGCCCTACGATGACTTCGACTACTACGCCCAGAATGAGGTATACAACTGGAAGGTCACGTTGACCTTGAGCGGTGAGGAGGCGGATAAGGCGGAGAGCAACAACCCCTTCTGCACCGGTCCCCGCCAGTTCTGTGGCCACGTGACCCTGGTCCGCTGAGCTTCACTTCCACCTCATTCGGTACTCAGGAGCCGCCCTTCAGGCCGAACTTGGCTTCGATCGCCTCGCACGGCGTCCGTCCTCCCACGCCATCCCGATCAGGCGGTCCACGTCTTCCGATGACAGCGGCTCCTCGTGCACAACAGTGGAACACCCCTGACGGCCATGCAGTTCAAGCGCGTGATGCCGCCCTTACCCCCATTTGTCGCCGCACCAATGGGGCGCCTCGGGGTCGCTGGGGTTCCTGATGTGGCGGGTGCAGTGATCGTCCGCGTCGCGTTCGCCGTCGGTCAATACGGAATCGGCCAGCGGCGTCCGGCTCCAGCTGATGACCGATAAGAGTGTGCCTTGGGAGCGGATGCGGCGGCCCAGCGCAGCGATGGCCTCCCAACCGTCCGGGCCGGCGTAGGCCAGGTCGGAAAACGTCACAATCCGCAGCAACAGCAGATCGCGTCCGTGGACGTCGAGCTGGCGGTGCCCGATCGTCACCGCCTCGTCGAGCGTGAACAGCGGCTCCTCCATCCGCGACTGCAGCCA
>CALLLH010000054.1 GCA_938082505.1 uncultured Flavobacteriales bacterium | reverse complement strand
TGAGTGCGTACCCCTCAGGATTCGATCAGGCCGTCGCGCAGCCGGATCTGGCGGTCCGCCCGCTCGGCGAGGCCTTCGTTGTGGGTCACCAATGCGATGGTCAGGCCGTGGCGGTCGCGCAGGTCGAAAAACAGGTCGTGCAGCGCCTCGGCGTTGGCACTGTCGAGGTTGCCGGTCGGCTCGTCAGCGAAGAGCAGGGGCGGGTCGTTGACCAGCGCCCGGGCGACGGCGACGCGCTGTTGCTCGCCGCCACTGAGTTGGCTCGGCAGGTGCTTGGCCCGCGCGGCGAGGCCCAGTTCTTCGAGCCGGGACATGGCGGCCTCAGTGGCTTCGGCCTCCGATTTCCCCCCCACGAGGGCGGGCAGCATGGCGTTTTCGAGGGCGTTGAATTCCGGCAGCAGCTGGTGGAATTGGAAGACGAACCCGATGCGGGCATTCCGGAAGCGGGCGAGCGCTTTGTCCCGCAGCGTCGAGAGGTTGGTGCCGTCCACCACGACCGCGCCGCTGTCGGGACGGTCCAAGGTCGACAGGACATTGAGCAGGGTGGTCTTGCCGGCGCCCGATGGCCCGACGATGGACACCACTTCTCCGGCCCCGAGGTGGACGTCCACGCCCCGAAGGACCTGCAGGTCGCCGTGTGATTTGTGGATGCCGGTTGCCTCAAGCATGTGCGAAAGCTAACGCCGAAGCCTAACTTCGCGGCGCCTTTCGGGGCGCGAATTCAAGACCCACCGCCATGAACCTTCACGAATTCCAAGGCAAGTCCATCCTCAAGCAATACGGCGTCGCAATCCAGGAGGGGCGCGTCGCCTCCACACCGGAAGAGGCCCACGAAGTCGCCGTCAAGCTGCAGGAGGAGACCGGAACCGGATGGTTCGTGGTCAAGGCGCAAATCCATGCCGGTGGCCGCGGCAAGGGCACCGTCACGGAGACGGGCAGCCACGGGGTGGTCCTCGCCAAGGGGCTGGAGCATGTCAAGGACACCGCTGCCGGCATTCTCGGTGGTCACTTGGTGACTGCCCAGACCAACGCGAAGGGAAAGCAGGTCAGCCGCGTCCTCATTGCCCAGGATGTCTATGAGCCGGGCGACAGTGAGCCCCGCGAATTCTACATGAGTGTCCTGCTCGACCGGAGCCAGGGCCGCAACATCATCATGTACAGCCCCCAGGGCGGCATGGACATCGAGGCGGTGGCCGAGGAAACCCCCGACCAGATCTTCAAGGAGACCATCGATCCGGCCCTCGGCCTGCGCGATTTCCAGGCGCGCCGCATCGCATTCAACTTCGGCCTGTCCGGCAAGGCGTTCAAGGAGATGGTCAAGTTCGTGAAGGCGCTCTACGCGGCCTACGTCGGCAGTGACGCCTCCATGTTCGAGATCAATCCCGTCCTCAAGACCTCCGACGACCGCGTCATCGCGGTGGACTCCAAGGTGACCCTCGACGGCAACAGCCTCTACCGCCACCCGGACTATGCGGCCATGCGCGACACCACCGAGGAGGACCCCACGGAAGTGGAAGCCGGAGAAGCCGGCCTGAACTATGTCAAGCTCGATGGCAACGTCGGCTGCATGGTCAACGGCGCAGGACTGGCCATGGCCACGATGGACATCATCAAGCTGAGCGGAGGGGAGCCGGCCAACTTCCTCGACGTCGGCGGAACGGCCGATGCCGAGCGTGTGGAGAAGGCGTTCCGCATCATCCTCCGCGACCCGGCCGTAAAGGCCATCCTGGTCAACATCTTCGGCGGCATCGTCCGCTGCGACCGCGTGGCCCAGGGTGTTGTGGACGCTTACAAGAACATGGGCTCCATAGATGTGCCCATCATCGTCCGCCTTCAGGGCACCAATGCGGTGGAGGCCAAGAAGCTGATCGACGAGAGCGGGCTTGAGGTGCACAGCGCCATCCTGCTCCAAGAGGCCGCCGACAAGGTGGCCGCCGTCCTCTCCTGAGGGGATCCGGCCGAGGTCGTTTCAGGCCTTGCGGACCACAGACAGGCCGTCCCCGACCGGGAGGATGACCGTGCTCAGCGCATCGTCGTGCTGCAGCCTTTGGTTCAGCGCCCGCAGTGACGCTGCCTTGGGCCCTTCGGCGGTTTCGAGGCTGCCGCCCCACCATGTGTTGTCGAAGACCAGCCAGCCGCCTTCCGCCATCAGGGGAAGCAGGGCGTCGAACTGGGCGAGTATGCCCTGTTTGTCGGCATCTATATAGGCCAGGTCGATGGGGTGCCCTTCAGGCCAATCCGCGAGGATGTCGAGGGCTTGGCCGTGGTGCCGTCGGATGGCTTCGGCCCTCGGATGCCGCCCCCAGTGTTGATCCTGGATCGGAAAGAGCTCGTCATTGCGTTCGACGGTGTGCAGGATGCCCTCCGTGGATAGCCCCTCCAGCAGGCACAGGGTCCCGTACCCCGTAAAGGTGCCCAACTCGAGGATGACGCGGGGTTGCAGCATGCGGGATACCATGGCGAGGACCCGGCCCGTCTGGACGTCCGTCATCAACCGGCCGTGCCGCGTGCGCTGCCAAGTGCTGCGCCGAAGGGCAGTCAGATGCCGAGGTTCGGGTGTTCCGTGGCTTTGGGCGAATGCGTGAAGGTCCATGCCAGGACCAAGTTCGTCATTCGCAGAATTGGCCGATCTGGCCGAGGAGGACCACGAGGTCGGATACGCCGACGAGGCCATCCCCGTCGAGGTCGGTGTCGCCGCAGTTCTGCATGCAGCCGAACATGCCCAGGAAGATCACGAGGTCCGCGGCACCGACCAGACCATCACCGGAGAGGTCTGTAGGGCAGCCCACTTCTCCCATTTCACTCACCTCCATCAGGCCATTGCAGTTGTTGTCGATGCCCTGGTTGGTGCCGGGGGCACCCGGGTATTGCAGGGGATTGTTGTCGTCGCAATCGCAGATGTTGTTCTCCCCGTCGTTGTCCATGTCGACGATTTCCGCACAGGCTTCGAAGGATGCCTGACAATTCGAGTAGATACACTCGTCGCAGGCCTCCGAGCTTCCGAAGGCGCAAATGGTGGCGCAGTTGTTGAGCGCGCAGTTGGCCTGTTGGGCGAAGCAGTCGATGCAGCCCGACGACATGGTTGGCAGCAGGACGGAAGCCTCGTCGAAGAAACAGCCCGAAGGGTCGGGGTTGAAAGCGCAGGACAGACCGGCACTCGAGATGGCGATATCCGTCATGGTCGCACTGTCGCACAGCAGCATCAGGTCGTAATCGTTGCACTGGGCGCTGCCGGTGTTCAGAAGGCCCATCAGGAAAACGCCCATCGTGATGCGGAATGCATTCATGGAATTCATGTCGGTTTTATCTATGATTATATAAATATACGCAATTCGAAGGAGACCCCCATATCTTCGCTTCATGGGCAAGCGTGGCGATGGTATGCAGAGACTCCAAGGCTTGGATGCCTTGGCGGAACTGCACCAGGCAATGGGCGGCGAACAGGCGGTTCCTGCCGACGAGCCGGTGGACGGTCCCCCGGCTGTGCTTCCAGCGTTGCTCCATGTCTCGCGCGACCGCAAGTCACGCAAGGGAAAGGTGGTGACCCTCGTGGAGGGTTTCGATGCTGACCTTCATGCGGACATTGGAGAAGCGGTTGCCCGCTCCCTCAAGGCTCTCTGCGGTGTAGGTGGAGGGTGGAAGGAAGGGGTCATCCTCTTGCAGGGAGACCATCGGGACCGTGCGGCCGCATGGCTTACCGAACACGGATACCGAACCAAGCACAAGGGCGGATGAGCACAGGGGAAGGAAAGTCGAATGCCTACGTGGTGCGCACTTTGATGGGGTTGGAACCCCTCGTGTGCGAGGAGCTGGAATCCCATGGGGCGACAGCGGTGGAAGCCGGACGCCGGAGTGCGGCCTTCGAGGCCACCGATGCGGTGTTGTTCCGCTACCTGCAATGCACCCGCTTCGCCGTGCGCGTGCTCCGGCCCATTTTCAATTTCAAGGCGACGGGACCGGATGATCTGCATGCCCAGGCCGTCAAACTGGATTGGGGCCGGTGGGTGGACCCGAGGCGCTCGCTGTCCTTGGATGTGACCGCCCACAGTGAGCATTTTCCCCACGACAGGTTCGCCATGTTTCGGCTCAAGGATGCGATGAGTGACCACTTCGGTTCGGAAGCCAAGGGCCGTGCGGTGCACCACCTCAACATCAACAGGACGGCCCCCGAGCAGCTCATCCACCTGCACATCGCGGGAGAGGAGGTGACGATTTCACTCGACCTCATCGGCAAGGATGCCCTCTTCAAGCGGGGCTATCGGGCTCCACGGGCGCGGGCGCCGCTCAATGAGGTCTTGACAGCGGGCTTGCTCGGGCTGGCCGGATGGCGGCCGGGCGAGACGCTGGTGGATCCGATGTGCGGTTCCGGCACCTTTGCCATTGAGGCTGGACTGTGGACGGCCGGAGTGCCGATCCATGCCGGAAGGCGCTCATGGACGTTGTTCGGCCTGCCAGGATTCGATGCCGCACTGTGGAGGGAAGTGGGTGAGCAGGCGAGGGAGGAGCGCATTGAACGGGCGCCCATCCTGGCTTCCGATTGGAACAAACATCCTGTGGGCGATGCCCGTGAAAGCGTCCGGTCCACAGGTCTTGAGCACCTCGTGCGCGTGGATGTGGCCGACTTCCTGGATCTCCGTCCCCCCCGGGACGTGGAGCCGGGCCTTGTGGTTCTCAACCCGCCCTATGGCCAGCGTGTCGAGGCTGCGGACCTGGACAACCTCTACGGGGGCATAGGTGGTGCGTTGAAGCACCGCTGGTCCGGATGGCGCGCTGCGCTGCTGTTCCCGAAAGAGCTGGAGGCCCAACACCGTATCGGCCTGAAGCCCTCCGCGAAGCACACCGTCATGAACGGTCCGCTGGCCTGTACTTGGGCGATCTATGACCTGTTCAAGGGAAAGCGGATCGACCACCTTTCCGGA
The DNA here is from genome assembly GCA_938082505.1 of uncultured Flavobacteriales bacterium. GTDB lineage: Bacteria > Bacteroidota > Bacteroidia > Flavobacteriales_D > Sanyastnellaceae > UBA8752. Next base: position 2,990 of record CALLLH010000054.1, on the reverse strand, counting down.
CGGGATGCCGCTGCCGAGGACGCCGGGGCCGAAGCGCCTGCGGAGCAGCCCGCGGAAGAGGGTGAGACGTTGCGGTTCCGCCGGCCGCGCGTGCAAGCGCCCAAGGAAGACTCCTGATGCCGGCGCTATGGCGAAATTCGCCGTATGAAGCGATTTCGTTCCGACGCCACCTGTCTCCTGATCGGGTTGGTGGTCCTCTTGTCTTCCGGTTGCGGTTTCCGCAGTGAGCAGGCTGATCTGGTCCTGCACAACGGCACCGTACTGACCCTCGATGAGGCGAACCGCGAGGCGCAAGCCGTCGCCGTGCGCCATGGCCGCATCCTTGAGGTGGGCGCGGAGCGGGCCATCCTAAATAAGTATTCCGCTGCACGCGAGGTGGACCTGATGGGGGCCGTGTTGGTGCCCGGCCTCATGGATGCCCATGCGCATTTCGTGGGGTACGCGAAGAGTCTCGGGGCTGCCGACCTCGTGGGCACGGGCTCGGAGCAGGAGGTGCTCGACCGGGTGGTGGCCCATGCGGCCCTGTTTCCCGAAGGTTGGGTCCTCGGTAGGGGCTGGGACCAGAACGACTGGGATACAGCCGCTTTTCCGGACCGCCATGACCGGCTCGATGCGCTGTTCCCGGATCGCCCCGTGGTGTTGGAGCGTGTCGATGGTCATGCCGTCTGGGCCAATGCCGTGGCGCTGCGGCAGGCCGGGCTGGATGGTGCCGTCAGCATGGAAGGGGGTGAACTGCTCCTGACGGAGACTGGAGAATTGACAGGGGTGCTCGTGGACCGGGCGGCAGACAGCCTCCAGGCCTGGGTCCCGGAACCGGACAGTGTGCGCCTTGCCGAGTACATGCGTGAGGCGGCGCGGCGCCTGGTGGCGGTCGGATTGACCCACATCACCGATGCTGGTCTTGGTCCTGACGACGTGGCTGCCATGCAGGCCTTGCAGGCGGCGGGACAATTGCCTTTGCGGTTTTCCGTCATGGTCGCGGACGAACCCGCGGCGTTGGACCATTTCCTGCCGGGTGGTCCCATCATCGACACGTCCGGCATGCTCGATGTGCGCGCGGTCAAGTTCTACATGGACGGTGCCTTGGGTTCGCGGGGCGCGGCCCTGCTGGAGCCGTATGCGGACCGTCAGGAGACCCGGGGCCTGTTCCTGCAGGAAGAGGCGGCATACCGGCAGAAGGTCCTCCGGACAAAGGAGGCTGGTTTCCAGGTGGCCACCCATTGCATCGGGGATGCGGCCGTCCGCCGGGTGCTGGCGGTCTATGGCGAGATGCTGGGCGGCGTCAATGACCTCCGCTGGCGCATCGAACATGCCCAGGTGGTGCACCGGGATGATGCCGACGAATTTGCGGCCAATACCGTCATTCCCTCCATTCAACCCACCCATGCCACCAGTGACATGTATTGGGCGGGCCAGCGGCTGGGAAGGAACCGGGTGCGCCGGGCATATATATACAAGTCCCTGCAACAGCAACTGGGGTGGCTGCCCCTCGGAACGGATTTCCCGGTGGAGGGCATCAGTCCCATGAGGACGTTCTACGCAGCAGTCGAGCGCAAGGACACAGAGGGTTTTCCGGAAGGAGGATTCCAAAGCGACGAGTCCCTGGCCAGGCTCGATGCCCTGAAGGGAATGACCGCGTGGGCGGCGTTGGCCTGTTTCCGGGAACACGACCTGGGACAGGTGGCGCCGGGATACCGCGCAGATTTCACCGTCCTGGACCGGAACCCCTTGACTGTGGATGCCGACCGACTGCTCGGCACCCGGATCCTACAGACTTGGATCGGAGGTGAGCAGGTGTTTGAACGCGGAGCGTCCGGAGCGGTTTCCTTTCCATGAGACAGGATTCCTCCATGCGCGGCCGATGGGCCCTGATCGCCTACCTCGGCATTGCGGCCTTGGCCATCCTGATCGGGGGCCTCATGCTGACGCCGGACGTCGACCTGCCCATCTATCAACCCTCTGATTTGAATCCTGCCCTCGTGGATGCATCGGTGCTGGGCCATGAGGACCACCACATCCTTCCATTCACCCTTCACAACCAACTGGGCGATACCGTCTGCTTGGATGATGTCGCAGGTCAGGTGCTTGTGGTCGACTTCTTCTTTACCCGCTGCAAGACGATCTGTCCGATGCTGACCTCGAATATGAAGCTGATCCAGGACCGGTATCTCGAAGACGACCGCGTGCGCTTGATGAGCCATTCCGTGACGCCGGTGGCGGACTCGGTTCCCGTCCTGCGCATCCACGCCGAGGAGCAGGGAGCCGATGCGCGGCGCTGGTGGATGCTGACCGGGGAGAAGGCGGACATCTATGCGCTGGCGAGAAAGAGCTATTTCGCCGCCTTGGATGAGGGCGATGGGGGCTTCCAGGACTTCGTGCACACCGAGAATATTGTCCTCGTGGATACGCTGGGGCGCCTTCGGGGCTTTTACGACGGGACCGATGTCGACGAGGTCAATGCGCTTGTGCACGATTTAGATTTCCTCTTAAACCCTTGAAATCAGGGGCTTCCGATGGGGTTATTCACCATTCCGAAAAAAAAAGAGGGTGGGGTCTTGTGGGTATAAGAATCGGCTCTACATTTGCCCCCGCTTTGAACGCAAGGCGCCGCTGCAAGCAACGAGGAGAGGAAAAGAAATAGTAGAAAGAGCTTGCGGGGGGTTGAAAGTAAAGTATCTTTGTCGCCCCGTTTTCGGGTAGACGTTCAGGTCCAGAGGGACCGGTTCAGATAGAAGTTCTTTGAAATGATGTGATAGCCCAACCAACGTTAATTTACTTTGAGAGTCAATTTTCAAACTTTTACAATGGAGAGTTTGATCCTGGCTCAGGATGAACGCTAGCGGCAGGCCTAACACATGCAAGTCGAGGGGTAACAGGGAAAGCTTGCTTTCCGCTGACGACCGGCGAACGGGTGCGTAACACGTATGCAACCTACCTTCCACTGGGGTATAGCCCAGAGAAATTTGGATTAATCCCCCATAGAACCAAGA
>CALLLH010000053.1 GCA_938082505.1 uncultured Flavobacteriales bacterium | reverse complement strand
GTCGGTCTTCTGTTCATCCTCGGAACCAAGAATGGTATCCGATTGATGTTCCAAAAGACCTATCGGGTGGAGAATTGGGTCATCGATACGCTACGGAAATTCATGAAGCGCTGCGCGGTGATTTACTTCAACATCATTCCCTCGGAAGAGATGCGGTCGATGGAGCGAGGCGAGGCGTGAGGACTTCCATCCCAGACGAAGGACCGCGGGCCTTACTGTGTCTTCCTCGACACCCGATCCAGCAGTGCGGCAATCTGCTGGGCCCCTGCTTCATTGCTCAGTTCCCGGATTTCCATCCCCCCCCGTTTCGGATATGGGCTGTTTCCCGAGCAATAAAGGCGCAAGAACTGCTTCACCCCCTCCACATCATCGTAAGCAAACGTCTCTCCAGTTCCGGTGATCCGCAATAAGTGCGCGACGTCACCATCAATGGGACCCAGCGCCAAAATCGGCTTGCCGCTCCGCATCATCTCGAACAGTTTGCCTGGAATCCTACCCTTGCAATTCGACGCGATGTTGACGGGCAACAACAAAAAGCCCGCTTGGGCCATCTCCCGAATGACATCATCCCTCGACACCATCCCAAGCAAGGTCAATTCCTTTTCGAACCCCGCCTCGGAAATCCGCGCAACCACATTCGGAGACACGCCCCCGGCAAGCTTGATCTTCAAATCCTCCAATGGGGCAAAACCCTCCTGCTTCAATTGGGACAAAGCCTCCACAAGCGGAGCTGGATAGCGGTCATCACCCAACAGCCCCCCATGAAAAACGACCGGTTGCTTGGTCTGTTGCGGCGCATAATCAGTGAAATCCTCCTCATCGTACCCATAATAGAGCACCCCCACTTCCTGTGCTCCAATTGCCTTGAGGTCGGACGCCCAAGTGGGGCTGGCGATGGTGATGAAATCAGCACGTCCGAATACCCTTTGTTCCAAACGGCGATGGATCCGGTCAGCCCGCGGTCCAATCTTCATATGCCCGTAATAATCCACTTGAGTCCAGGGGTCCTGAAAATCCGCAACCCAAGGCAAGTTGAACTCCTCCGCAATGTTGTTGGCCACCACCGTATTGGTATGGGGCGGGCCATCCGAAAAAATGGCGTCTGCCCGGTGGGTCTTGAGCCATTTCCGGATGCTTCTGGTGGCAGGTCGAATCCAGAGGGATCGGGCGTCTGGAATGAAGAAGTTCCCTCGAATCCAAATTCCCAAGCCGTCAATCCATCGGTTCCTGACGGCTGGGGTCGCCATGATGTCAATCAGCGGCACCTCCTTCTTCCGACCTGAAATCCTCTTGAAAAACGCGATCGGATTGAACGCTGAAACCCTGATGACTTCGATGCCGGCAGGCACATCCGCATTGTTGTTGGGATCAAGAAACTGGTAGGCCTTGGTGGAACTGGTGAAAATGACCGGCTCCCAACCATGCCGAAGGAGATACTTGGCAATCTTGAGGCACCTCAGAACGCCAATGCCACCTGCCGGTGGCCAGTAATAGGTGACGATAATCACCTTTTTCCTCTTCTCAGTCATCTGGATCTCGCATTTCTCTTCCGTCCGGCAGAGCGTCTCCCCTTCGCTGCACAGCCCCATTGATGCTCAAGTCTGCTGCATCCGCAACCCACCGAATGCCCTCTGGATTGTGCAAGGGGAAGGTACAAAACGGCACCGCTGGCGACTTTCTCCAAGACCTTTGGCAACACATGACCTGTCATCCGATGCCCAGCCGCTCCCTATCGGCAGAGGTACTTTTGAGTCTTGAAAAACGTCGACATGTCACATTCCTCATGCAGAAAGGGTACCCTAGGGGAAAGTTCAATGAAGAAGCACCTCATCCTCTTTGCCGCAGTCGCTGGCTCTTTTCTGGCCTCAGCACAGGATCCGTGGGCAATCAAGACCAACCTGACCGACCTGGTCGTGGGCCGTTATTCCATCGGGGCGGAGACACAGGTGAGTGACCATGTATCCATTGGACTGGATGTGGACTTGATTTTCCGAGAGCTGTTCATGGAATCTTCGCACCCTTGGTATCCTTCGCAGCAGGCGCGCAAAACGGGCGTCATCCTGCAGCCTCAATTGCGCTGGCATCCCGGCGGAAAAGGACTGCTGGGCACCTATGCCTCCCTGGACGGCTATTTCGGTTTCGCATCCTACCTCATGGACATGCCACTGCAAGGCATGATCGCCCCCCCGGAATGGCAAGCCGCAGGGGGGTCCCTTCACCTGGGACACCAGTTGAAGATGGGCAAACTCTTGTTGGACAGCTTCCTCGGAGCTACATGGGCCCTCGACGACAACACCAGCATCTACCAGGAATCTACCGCACTCTTTCCTCCCCCAACTGGACTCCGGATGTCCGGAGGAATCAGGCTGGGCCTGCTCCTGGGAGAGTAATCAGCGCAGGATGAGCTGCTGGCGCCATCCCCATTCGGCGACTTCCAACACATACACGCCACCCGGTAGGCCGCCCAGGTCCATGACAGCCTGCGGGCCGAGGGCCGATTGCGCGAAGACCCGGCGTCCTTGACCGTCCAGCACACGCACCTGCCATAGCGTACCAACGGCTGCGCGATTGAAAAGGGTTACGCGGCCTCCTTCGGCGGGGTTGGGGTACATCCGCACCGCATGGACCGCCTGTTCCCGGATCTCGGAAGTGTAATCGTATGCACCGCATTGCCCGGGATACGAGGCACAGATCCACGAAGACAGGGCGCCGGCCACCGTGGACAAGGTCAGGTCATACGCTTCTGGATTCCCGATATGGGCCACATGCTCCGCCCCTTCGATGGCCAAGAAACAATGGGTCAGCCCGATTTCCTCAGCCCGCTCATGGACGGTGGCACTGCCATCCACTTCCGCCACAGGGAAACCGAGGAGTGTCACTGCACCCGATCCGAAAGGCACCGTAGCATCGGCCGTACCGTGCACGGAGACCACAGGCTCATCGCCGGACTGTATCCAGTCCGCATCCTTGATGGCACCACAGATGTTGAAAATGCCCGCCACCTCCGAGCTGTAACCGGGATTGCCCGATTCGCCCTCCAGCCCTCCACTCATGCCGGGCTGGGACTGGTCGATGTTCGGGGGAATCTCGGAATCGTCGTCCACATAGGCATGGTGCAGGGCAATGAACCCTCCGGCCGAAACGCCGCCGAGATAGATGCGGTCGGGGTCAATGCCCCAAGGGTTGCCATCCTCGGCCACCGATTTGCGGAAATAACGCACCGCGGCGCGGCTGTCATGGACACCTCGCCAGACCGCCTTGACCAACTCGTTTTCAAGGTCGAGCGCATTGGCTACGCCCAACCGGTAGGAAATACTCGCCACGGCATAACCCATCTTGGCGAAGTCTTGGCACAGGGGCACCACATCCTCCCCATCATTGGCCCCACCGAGAAAGAAACCTCCATGCGCCATGATGAGCAAAGGGCGCTCCGTCTCCTCCACTCCTTCGGCCGCATAGAAATCAAACACCAGCTCTGTTTCGATGCCCAAGACATCGACATTGCTTCCATAGACATGATCCCAGGAAACCGCCACCTCGTCATAGGCCGATGTGTAGCGGTAGCGCTCCCCATCACAGTCGGACTGGGCGCCCACAGGCAATACGGCGGCGACAATGGCCGCAAAAACGAACGTAATCCTCATGGTGTATCCTATGATGCTATCGGAAAGCCGTGAAACTACTTCAAAGGCCTCCAACGGGCCGCCGCCCCATGTCCACGAGGGGCACCGAGCTTGACAATCACCTCTCTGCAGCCCGAATTACTCAGGACTTGACGATCCGGATGCGCCGCGATACACCGTCCGCTTCCAACAGAAGCATCAGCGCCCCCCGGGGCCATTCCGCACCGTCCAGGGCCCAGGTGGCCGCGCCATCGGGGATGATCCCCGCATCTACTGTCCGGCCCTGCGCATCCAACATCCGCCATGCCGCAGGCCCCTGCAAACCCGAGATGTTCAAGGTGGCCTCCATCGGGTTGGGATAAGTGTTCCACCCGTCTTCCAAGGCCACCCCTTCCACCGAAACGACCGTAGACACATCCACCGAGACCGTGAGCACGTCGTAGCCGAAGGAGCCGTCATATTCGAAAATACCGCTGGCCACATCACCCGCATCGTCCAGGGACTGCAGCACACAATAACCATCGGTGGCGCCCCACATGGAACCGTTCATGCCATCACCATAGGTGTCCACGAGGGTAAACGTGTAACAGTCCGCAGCGGGCAGGGACACATTGAATTCATAGAGGGTCTCGTCTCCGTAGGACCCCGGAGGGGCCTGCTCTACAATCTGTCCCGCACCGTTTCTGATTTCCCAGCCGACCTCATCGCCCCAATTGTCCGTCAGCAGCTGCACCGCCCACTGTGTGGTCGCATCCACGGCCACCGACACCTCCTCCGTGAGGGCATTGTTGGTGATGTCCCCGTCCTCCGCCAGGACGCGCAGGATGAATGAGGTCGTTTCAGAAAATGCATACGTACCCAAGGTCAAGTCCGCCGAGGCATACGTAGCCAGACTGCCCGACCAGTCGGAAGAAAGCACGACTTCTCCATCCACTTCCATCTCGAAGGTCAAAGCCTGGGCATTCCCGGCCATGAGCGCATCCGACCCCAGGTTCGCAAATCGGACCGAAATCGGGATTTCCTCGCCTGCACACACCTCCGTCTCTCCGAGATAGGCCGTCATGCTCACATCCTCTGCCAATGCCGGCACCGTAGGCAACTTCCAATTCGTCGCCATGAATTCGAAGGAGCCGGGATCCATGCTCATCCCGTTGATGAGGTAAATCTCCCCGTCAAGGACGAATGAGGCGGGAGCCCAACGCGACATGCCGGGGTGCACCGGCCAAGGTTGCCAAACATCCGAGCTCGGATCGTACTGCCAGATCTCTCCAGTCTCCATGGAGCTGTGGTCCTCACCATCGCCACTCAGGGCGTATCCCATGGAACCGTAGGCGAATTGGGTCCCTGCCACCCTGCCCTCTGCGGGCAAATCGGCCAAGGTCGTCCACTCCTCGTCTTCCGGACTGTAGACGTACCAATCGTTGTAGATGTTGGGGCCACTGTGACCGAAACCCACATAGATCAACCCATCAATCCCGAACTGATACGGATGGTGACGGCCCGGAGCCGGGAAATCCGGCTTCTGGCTCCAGCTGTCGGAAGCCATGTCGTACTCCCACCAATCATCCAGGTTTCCATCGAGGCTGCCGCCCAGCCCCACCAGGATCCGCCCCTCCTCTGCCACGAATGCAGGGTGCGTTCGAGCCTGACAAGGGCAGGAAGCCATCTCGGTCCAGCTCATGCTGTCCGGATCGAACACCCACAGGTCGTTCAGGTAGCCCTGATCGGATGCCCCGAACCCCAGCCAGGCCTTACCACCCCAGGTGTCTCCGATCGCATAGCCACGAGCCGGACCGGGAAATGCTGGCAAGGCTGCCCAAGCATCCGTTCCGGGGTCGTACTGATAGAACGCATCACTGAATCCTCCCGTCGTTTCACCCACCACCAAGTATCCCATTCCATCCAACGCGAACCCGAAGCTGTGGTTGGAAACAAAGCCATCCGGTAGGGGCGCCACGGGTGACCACCCTTGGGCCGTCCCCAGCATTGACACACACAAAAGACTCAAAAAGAGAACGACACGATACTGGACCATCATGGGCCCAAGGTAGTGGCTCCTCCGATAAACCCGATGCCCAAGCGTTACTGCAACTGCCCCCCCTAAAGGTCTGAACCTTCGGGGCCGGGATTATGGGGTCGAAAATGGCAGGTCCTCAGGTGAGAGGCCGCCTGCGCGCTTGAAGAGGCCGATCATCATATCCTCGGCCTTGCTGTCGGGAGGTCCGCCTTGGGCCCGCTCAAACCCGTATGTCTCCCCGATGCCCTTGTCAATCAGTTTGAATCGAAAGATGTAGTCATCAGCGTCCCTTCCACGGCCCGAAAAACTACCGAAGCGGAGGTCGTTCAGCTGCAAACTGCCGTCATCACGCCGCACCGCATTGAGGTAGCCCGCACTGAACCAACGCAAGACCCTGATCGTCTCGTCGGTGTCGAAGTTGTGCAAGAGGTCATGCCCCTTCGCTACAGGGTGAAAGGTGATGGGGATTTCGTCGAAAATGGAATGCTGGGCCAGCAGGTATTCGTCTCCCGCATCGACCACCACATTCCAAAGGAGGTTGTTGAAGATGGTCGGGGTGATGTGGAACCGCTCGTAGGCCTCACCCTGCGCCTGCAATGCATCCTCGAAAGTCTGGTGAACGCGGCTGTAGTTCACCGCCGTCAAGGCCAAATAGAAGCAGCTCCAACCCAACCCAATGCCGTTCCACAGCCGGCGCCGCCTGTCCTCACGGGAGAAACGCGCCGCCACAAGCAAACAGGCGAGAAAGGGAAAGGTGTACAGCGGATCGGCCACCGCCACGGTACCCCACGCCACACGCTGGTCTGAGAAGGGCGCAAACAACTGGGTGCCATAAGTGGTGCAGCAGTCCAGTAAGGTGTGGGTCAGAAAGCCCCAGAAAAACAGAAGCACCCAGCCTTTCAGGTCTGCATTTGGCCCTTCCCAATTCCCATTGAAATAACGGTTCTGGCAGTGCCTCCACAACCAAGCCCCCACCAGTGGGATGTACAGGGCCACCGGCCACCACCCGCCCGGATCGGCGATCTGTGTGATGAAGTTGACCACGAATCCAACCAGTACCGCCGCCGCCGCCTTGGTGGCTACCGCCATCCGTACATGGTATTGGCTGCGGTACAACCGGTCCGTCACCCACCCAAAGGCCAAGGCGCCCAGCACACAAAAAAGAAGGCTGTGGCTGATGCCCCGGTGGAAACCGAGGTTGTCCAATTCGCTCAGGAAAAACTTGCCGAGCACATCCATGTCGGGAATCGTGCCGGCCACGGCACCCCACACCATGGCGCGGTTGCCGATGCGGCGGCCCAGCACCACCTCCCCCACGGCGGCCCCCAACACGATCTGCGACAGTGAATCCATGCCGCAAAGGTGGGGCCCATGTGGCATTGGCGACGGCGGAATCCACTCGAAATCCGAGCCGAACGGTCCACCCCGCTTTGCCCCTAATTTCCCTGCCCCATTCCAGCAACGCCCATGCACGCAACGGACATCCAATCTTGTTTGAGCCACTATTGGGGTTACCCGGATTTGCGTCCTGCGCAGAAGCCTGTGATAGAAGAAGTCATGCAGGGAAAGAGCGCTTTCGTGATCATGCCGACGGGAGGTGGCAAATCCATGTGCTATCAGCTTCCGGCCGTTCTCCGGTCGGGATTGACCCTGGTGATTTCACCCCTCATCGCCTTGATGAAGGACCAGGTGGACGACTTGCGGCTCAAGGGCATCGATGCGGCGTATCTCAACTCCAGCCAGGACCCCGACGAGTACAACCGGATTTTCAGCTCCATAGGCAAAGGCAAACTGAAACTGCTGTACATCGCTCCCGAGCGTCTGATGAGCATGCAAGGCGGACTGCTCGAGCAGCTCCAATCCGTCCAGATCGACATGGTCGCCGTCGACGAAGCGCACTGCATCAGCGCTTGGGGTCATGACTTCCGCCCGGCCTACACCCGGCTCAAGGACCTGTCCACGCACTTTCCCGGTGTGCCGGTGTTGGCGCTGACCGCCACGGCCGACCACGCCACCAAACTGGACATCATCAAGCAGCTTGGGCTGGAAGGCGCCTCCCTTTTCGAAAACAGCTTTGACCGACCAGAAATCCACTACGCCGCCAAACCGCGGGTCGATGAGGTCGCCCAGCTCCTGGAATTTGTGGCCCAACACCCTGCGGAATCTGGCATCGTCTATTGCCTGTCCCGCAAGCGGACACAAGAAATGGCCGACCATTTGCAAAAGGCCGGATACAGGGCCACATGCTACCACGCGGGCCTGTCCAGCGAGGAGCGCATGAAACGCCAGGACCAATTCATCCGGGATGAGGTGAACATCATGACCGCCACCATCGCCTTCGGCATGGGCATCGACAAGAACAACGTCCGCTACGTGGTGCACATGAACCTGCCCAAGAACATCGAGGGCTACTACCAGGAAACCGGGCGGGCGGGGCGCGACGGTCTGGACAGCAAGGCCCTCCTCCTCCATGGCGGGGGCGATTTCCACACCCTGTCCTCCCACTGCGAGGTCGAAGGCAACCTGGACCAAAGCAATGTGATGCTCGGCAAACTGAGGCGCATGCAGGACTTCGCCGATGCGAGGCTGTGCAGGCGCAAGATCCTGCTCCAATACTTCGGCGAGGAGCTGGTCGAGGACTGCGGGAATTGCGACAATTGTCAAACCACTTATGAGGAGCTCGATGGCACAGAGGATGCGCAGAAGCTCCTCTCTACCGTAGCCCGATTGGATTGGTCCTTTGGTCTCGGGCACTACGTCGACATCCTTCGGGGTTCCCAAGCGCAAAAAATCAATGCGAGCCAGCGTGCACTGTCCACCTATGGAATCGGGGCCGACAAGAGCAAAAAACACTGGATGAGCATTGGAAAAGAGCTGATCCAACAAGGCTTGCTGACCCAAACCGTCGGCAAGTTCCCCGTGGTCGAACTCAATGCCCGCTCCTGGGAAGTCCTGCACGGCAAGCAGCAGGTCATGCTCACGAAGTTCGAGGAACCCAAAACGAGCAAAAAGGCGGGGAAGCCCCAGTCCACAACAGCGTTCGAAGCCGGCTCCGAACAACAAGCCCAATTCCAGAAGCTCCGCAAGGTTCGCTACGAACTGGCCAAATCATCCAACGTCCCCTCCTACCTCATCCTCTCTGACCGATCCCTGAAAGAGCTTTGCATCGACCACCCCAAAACGCTGTCCGACCTGGCATCCGTTCACGGCTTCGGCAAGGTCAAAATCGCCCAGTTCGGCCAGCAATTCCTCGACGCCTTGAACGAGGAAGTCGCGGATTGACGCCACATCCCGCCCTCTCCTCTTGCCCGGAATCCACTATCGCACCAAGCGCAGGGTCAGGGGCGCAGTCGGAGTGGTTGAATGGATGTCCAACAGCAACATCAGGACACCCGGAGTGGACATCATGGAGGCATGGCCATTCCACCGGTTGCCCCATCCGCGGGGCTGCACCGCACATCCACTTTGGCCTTTGATTAAACGCGCCGGCTTTTCGTCCGTTCCTAAGGCCGACGTGCTATTTGCCTCGAACCCTAACGTACTTCCGCATGCAGCGATCTGGATGCGGGGACATGACCGTCTCGTGCTGTCTCAGCGTCAGCGCATCCCCAGCGTGACCGAGTGTGCTTGCTCATGAACTAACAGAAAAATGAGAGGGAAACTCCTAACATCAGTAGCAACAATTTTGCTCTTTGCTTTCCACGCCAAATCACAAGACACGCTGGTGTCGGCATTCTTTGGACTGGACAATGCACTGCCCGGTCTGATGTGCAATCAACCGGGAAGCCTGCTGGATGGCATGCCTGTGAATTTCAGGTTCCCATTGGACCCTTCCAGTTTGGCCGAAACTGATTTTGAAGTCGTAGACAGCCTTGGAAACACCCACACTCCCGGCTGCGTCTTTTTAGCTCCTGCAGATGAAGACGGAGAAAACCGAACGGTGCTTCTGTTGGGTGAATTCGGTACCGCCATCACCAATCCACCGGTTGAAGTCAGGATTGTAGGGGATCTATTGACAACGGACACATTCTCCGGAGAGTCCGCGTGTTCAGAGATCATCAACCTCAACGGGCTCGTCACCACGAATGTCGTTCCGCTTGCTGATGGTCCAAGTCTCTTTTTTGCCCAAAAAATTGAGGGTGATCTGAATGAATGCAATTCAGGAACACAAACAATTCAAGTTGCTTGGAACGGCGGCGTCACACCCTACATCAGTGGTGATGCCGAGTCTGACTTGTTTCAGTACTACGTGGGGTATTCTGACAGTGCCGGCGTTCTCATTCCGCATGTCCCCATTTCGATCGCAGACATCGAGGACAACGACAACTTTCACCAGCTGTGCTTTGCTACCAGCGAAGAAATCGTTCAGGTTTCCATGGTGGCCAACACGGTCGAAGACCCCAACCACGACCCCAACGCCTACAGCGAAATTGAGGTGAGCTCCTGCACGCTCTCGTCCATCACGGAAGAGCACCTTTCCGAGCCTGGATATGCCATCTACCCGAATCCGTTCTCAGA
>CALLLH010000052.1 GCA_938082505.1 uncultured Flavobacteriales bacterium | reverse complement strand
AAGGTGCTGAACGGCAGAAGCCAGAGCTTCAACCGCAGCCGCAGCACCTACGGAAACAAGAAAGGAGGCGGTCTTTTCCGCAAGTCCACCCGCATGAAGTTCTAATTCGTCGAATTTTTTAAATAATTCGTCGTACTTTTGTGGCAGCCCATGGGTTTGTCACGTCTCTACTTGCTCCTCTCAACCGGCGCGCTCCTCCTCCTGATGGGCGTTCCCCAGGCTTCCGCCCAATTGCGCTGGCCCAACACCTGGCAGTTGGAAGCCGGACTCTCCAGCCATGTCGCGGGCTATTCCGGAGACATAGGCCACAAAGGGCGCTACGGGCTTCTGAGTGATACGCAGTGGCACCTTGTGCAAATGGGGGGCGGGATCAGCGTCAGGGCGCAACAGAAAGGCAAGAGGTTGGGATGGAATTTAGATGTTCGCCGCATTCGCATCCAAGGCGCCGACAGTGTATCGAACAACATCGTCGCCTTTGTCCGCAACCTTCATTTCCGAAACGACATGACGGAACTGGCCGCAACCGCCGATTACCCATTGCTACGGCTGGGAGGAGGTGCAGGCCAATGGACCCTGTCCCACAGTTTGAGGGCACATGCCGGTATTGCGCTCCTGCACCATGCGCCCAAGGCCCGTGTAGACCGCGACAACCCCTGCTACGACAAACTCATCGAAATGGGGTACACCACGCCGGGAGAATGGCACGACCTCAGGTCAGTGCGCACGGAAGGAACGCCTTACGACACCTGGATCCTGACAGCGCCGTTCGGTCTGTCCTGGACGTTGACCGCGGACAATGGTTCAGGCCGGCCTTGGCACCTCACCCTGTCCGGGCTGTTCCGCTGGACCTGGACCGACAGATTGGACGACATCCATGCCCAATATGCCAACCCATGGGACATGACCCCCCTTGGACTGGCATTGACAAGCCAATCCAACCTGGCCGATCAACCGCCTTGCCCGGGTGCGCCCAGCATCAGCACTTTCCAATACCAGCAGGGACTGCAAGAGGCACGTCAACCCCAACGGGGCAACATGGACACCCGCGACTGCTATTGGACGATCGGACTCAAAATCTCCCGGTCCCTGTTTTCTGGACCGGTCGAGACCTTCCACAAGAAACGGTTCCGGGGTCCCCGAGTGGAAAACAAACGATAAAGGAAGTCACCTCGAGACCCTCACATCCTGCTCGGACAAGCGGAAGACGCTAAATTCGGCGTCCAATTCGCAACGATGAGCCACCGCTTCTTTCTCGGAATCCACACCTTGTTCCTGGCCATTGGCACATTCCTCCTTGCAGGATTGCCGTGCGCCACGCAGGCCCAGACCGTCCTCACCGTAGCCGGAGAAACCGTCTCCGCAGAGGATTTTGCCCACATCTTCAAAAAGAACAACCGGGACAGCCTCATTTCGAATGAGAGCCTCGATGAATACATGGAGCTCTTCATCGACTTCAAGTTGAAGGTCAAAGCCGCCGAGGACCTCGGCATGGACACGGCCGCCTCATTCGTGAATGAACTCGCAGGCTACCGCAAGCAGCTGGCCCGACCCTATCTCGTCGACAACGCGTTGCTCGATGCGCTGGTCGCCCAAGCCTATGATCGCACCCTCGAGGAGGTCCGGGCTTCTCATTTGCTCATCAAAGTCAGTCCGGATGACGCGCCGGCGGACACCGTGCAGGCATGGAACAAGGCGATCGCCATGAAAGAGCGGATCACGAGCGGTGAAGACTTTGCCAGCATCGCCCGTTCCCGCGGAGGCAGCGACGACCCCAGCGTCAAGGACAACGGCGGAGATCTCGGATGGTTCAGTGCCTTCATGATGGTATACCCTTTCGAGGACGCTTGCTTCAAGGCATCGGAGGGCGACGTGATCGGCCCGGTCAGGACCCGATTCGGATACCACATCATCAAGGTCACCGGGCGTCGTGCCGCACGGGGTGAATTGCGCTGTGCGCACATCATGATCCGCCCGGACGAGGCGAAGGGCGGTCCGGAGGAAGCCCGCACCAAGATTGAAGCCATCGCCGCTGAAATCGCAACCGGTGCCGATTTTGCTGAACTCGCACGCCAGCACAGTGCCGACCAGAGTTCCCGTGCCAAAGGCGGCGAGCTGCCCTGGTTCGGAACGGGGCGCATGGTGGAGTCCTTCGAGGAAGCCGCCTTCAATCTCGCCAGGGACGGCGACGTCTCCGAGCCCATCCAGACACAGTACGGCTGGCACATCATCAAGCGCCTTGAGTACAAGGCGCCCCCCACATTCGAGGAGTCAAAACGCGACCTCGAGAAGCGACTCCAGCGCGACAGCCGCTCCGAACAAGTGCGCAAGAGTTTCATCGAGAAGCGCAAGGCGGAATACGGATTCGCCATCGATGCAAAGCGGTTCGACCAACTCACGGCCGCCGTCGTGGTCGACAGCATGCTGCAGGAAGTGACCGTGAAAAAGGGCCTCGCCAAGAAGCCCATCATCACCATCGGGGAAAGCAAGACCAAAGTGGGGGATTTCGTCACCTTCCTCAACAGCAAGCGCGCCCGGATGGAGGTGGCGGGCAAGACTGCGGGCGAGGTATTGAGCGAAGCCCTCGCACCCTTCGGCGAAGAGCAGATCATCGCCTATGAGGACGCACGGTTGGAACAGAAGCACAATGACTTCCGCCTCCTCATGGAGGAATACCACGACGGGATCCTGCTCTTCGAATTGACCGACAGGAAGGTCTGGAGCCGCGCCGTGCGCGACAGTGCGGGCCTGGCCGATTACTGGGCCGAGCACGAAACGGAATACCGTTGGAAGACCCGCATCGACGGCCGGATTTTCCGCTGCGCGGATGCGGCTACCGCCGAACAGATCATGGCCGTGGCCACATCGGACGGCGACATCGAGACCATGCGCCGCGAAATGGTTTCGGAGAATCCGTTGAGCATCACGGTGGAGGAAAGCCGGGTGGAAGCAGGACTGAACCCTGTATTGGACGAGGCCTACAGCACCTTGGGTGGTCCAGGAATCACGACACCGGAAGAAATCGACGGCCAGATCCGCTTCGTGCAACTCCGGGAAATCACGCCCCCGTCCCAGAAAACGCTCGAGGAAGCCCGCGGCAAGGTCATCGCCGACTTCCAGGACCACCTGGAACGCACATGGATCCAAGAACTGCGCAGCAAGTACGGTTTCGAAGTCAACCGCGAAGTGCTGCACGGCATCCGCTGATGCTCCACCGGCTTGGCATCTGCTGTGGCTTGGCGCTGACCGTGCTGGGCTGCAAGGACCCGGGACCGGTCACGACCCCGGAAACGGTCGTGGCCACGGCGTACGGTGCCCGTCTTACCGCCTCCGAATTGATGGAGGGCCTGCCTTTGGGGCTTGAACCGGCAGACAGTGCGTTGCGGGCCCAGCGGGCCATCGACGATTGGCTTCAGCGCCAAGCCTTGGTGCACCTGGCCGAATCGCAATTGCCCCAGGAGGAACGCAACGTGGACCGGGCAGTGGACCGGTACCGGGAGTCCCTGCTCATCCATGCCTATGAGGACCGCTATTTGCGCGACCATTTGGACACCAACCTTACACTGGCAGAAATGCAGGCCTTCCTGAACGAGCAATCGGACCTCTTTCGCCTCGAGGCTCCGCTTTATCGGGCGCGGTGGATGGTCTTCCCCGAAAACCGTCCCTTTCCCCGGGACATCCGGGACCTTACCAAACAACTCGCTTCAGACGACCCCGAAGCTTTGTCCATCCTGACGAGCCGATGCACCGATGCAGGCATGCCTTTCGACCTGGAGGCCGAACGGTGGTGGACATGGGAGGAGCTCAGCGAAACCGTCCCGCTCGACCCTCGCCGTGCAACCCGTTTGCAGTCCAGCCGCCGCGTCAGCCGCATCGATTGGAAGACCACGGATACCCTGAGCGGCACCACGGAGCACCGCGCCCTGTTGCTCATCACGCATCAACTGCCCACAGGTTCAGTCAACCCACTGGAACGGGTATCGGACCGCATCGCAGAACTGCTGCTCCACCGCCGCCGCAACCGTACCTTGGAAGCCATGCGCCAACAAGCCGTCCAATCCGCCTGGGCAGAAGCGGCCCTCACCACCGCTGACGGCAACAGTGCGGATACCGAAAAGGAACCGGCATTTCCAGAGACCCCATGAACGTGCGCCCGATCATCACCGCCTTACTGGCCCTGACCGCCCTGTTCAGCATCCGGACTCCCCTGTCAGCACAAGAGGATCCCGAGCTGCAGGCGCTCGAACGCATCATCGCAGTGGTCGGGAACGAGATCATCCTGCAGAGCGATGTGGACGCCCAGATCTTCCAAATGGAAGCGGCGGGCATGCCCGTTGAAGACGTCTGCCCCATCGTGGACCAGCTCATGTTGCAGAAGCTGCTCCTCCACCAAGCCCGCCTCGACTCCATCATGGTCGACGATGGTGAAGTGACCGCGCAGATTGACCGCCGGCTCGAGTACTACATCAGCATGTTCGGTTCGGTCGAAGCCTTCGAAGCCGAGTACGGCAAAACCGTGGCCGCATGGAAGGCCGAATTCCGCGAACCCATGCGCGAGCAGATCATGGCGGACCGGATGCAGGGCGAAATCGAAGGCCAGGTCCGCGCCACCCCGCGGGACATCGCCGACCATTTCGATGCCATCCCCACGGACAGCCTGCCCCTGATCCCCGAAGAAGTGCGCTACAGCCGGCTCCTCATCGAGCCGGAACTCTCGGAAGCGCAGAAGCTCGAGACCCGGGCCTTCATGGACAGCATACGCAGCGAAGTCGTGGCCGGAAGGCTCAGCCTGACCCTCGCCGCCATGCGACACAGTGAGGACCCAGGCTCCAAGTACAAGGGCGGATGCTACGAGGACATCCGCCGAGGCGCCTTCGTGCCGGAAGTCGAAGGCCAGGTGTTTGCCACCCCGGAAGGTGCCTTCAGCCCGGTATTCGAAAGCGATTTCGGCTTCCACTTCGTCAAGACCACCAACATCCGTGGCGAGGTCTTCTCCATGTGCCACGTCCTGATGAAGCCCGCCGTCCCGGAATCCGCGATGCAGGCCGCTGCCGCCCTAGCCGACAGCGTGGTGGTCCTGCTCGACGCAGACTCCTTGACCTTCGAACAGGCCGTGGAGCAATTCAGCACGGAAGAAGGAACGAGCAACCAGGGGGGCCGAATTACGAATCCGCGCACCGGTGGCCTCTTTCACGGCGTCGATGAACTCGAGCGCATGGATTTCTTCCTGATCAATGAGCTCCGCCCCGGCGAACACTCCACCGCCAGCGCCGTGCAAGGCGCCGAGCAACAGGCCTACGCCATCTACAAGCTCGACGAACGCAAGCCCGCCCACGCCGCCAATCCCCAGCAGGACTACGAGCTCTTTCAGATGCAGGTGGAGGCCGAACTCCGCCAAGCCAAACTCAACAAATGGGTGCGCCGCCGCCTGGCCGAGACGTACGTTCGGCTGACCCCCGATTTCGCCGGCTGCGATTTCGACCGCGACTGGTTGGGAGAAACCGCCTCCGGCACGCGCTGATTCGATCCCGCCGCCCGAACTTGTGGGCATGCGCAAGTGGGGAGAATTCACCGACTTCTATTCGTCCGAGCACCACGCCAGGAACGTGGGCAAGATGTTCCGCGACCCGGAAAACGCCCTGCTGCCCAACTGGAAGCACCTCCCCGTCGGCTACCACGGCCGCTCGAGCAGCATCATCGCTTCGGGCGATCCGGTCTACCGCCCCTCCGGCCAGCGCAAGGAACCCGACGGCAGCATCACCTTCGGCCCCACCCGCAAGCTCGATTTCGAACTGGAGGTCGGTGTGGTCATCTCCCGGGACTCCGAGCGTGGCCGCCCCATCACCATGGCCGAGGCCGACAGCTACATCGAAGGCCTCGTCCTC
>CALLLH010000051.1 GCA_938082505.1 uncultured Flavobacteriales bacterium | reverse complement strand
CGCACCGGCGAGCGCGATGAACGCATCGTCGGTGGGGGCGAAGACGGTAAAGGGCCCGTCACCGGAGAGGGCTCCGGCGAGGTCGGCAGCGCCTACGGCCGCTTCGAGGAGGTTGTGGACGTCGCTGTTGACGATGACGTCGACGACGGTGGTGCCATCGTCTTCGCCTTCGACGACAATGGTCCCGACCATGCCTTGTTCGGCGTGATCGCCAATGCTGCAGTCGTAATGGTAAGTGCCGGGCACATCAAAAGTGACGGTGCCCATGCAATTGCCGATGAACCACCAGCCGTAGTTGGTGGGCAGGGAGAAATCTTGAGGATTGTCGAAGGACTCTCCCGTGATGGAATTGGTCTCTCCGTTGACGTTGTGCCAACCTCCGTAATTCGTGAAGGAGACGGATTCACCTGCTGCTATGGTGAGCTCGGCGGGGTGGAATTCGTAATTGAAAACGGAGACGTGGTGGTCTCCACTGCATTGGGCTGACAAGGCCAAGGAGCCAAAGCAAAGGCTCAAAAAGGCAAATAGGTGGCGCATGAGGTACGTTGTGAATGGTGAATCATAGCAACATTGAAATCCGCGAACGGTTTTCTCAAAAGGCAAGGATTGGTATGGAGAGCCTGTTTTTGGGGTATGGGTTGCTCGTAATGAGTACTATTCGAGTGGATTATACCGGGGTGCATGTTGGAGAACAATGCGATGTGGGCGGTAAATTCCGACGGATGATAGGGCAAGCAGGAATTCATGGGTTGGGTTATGGACTGCTCCTTTCCATGGTGTTGGTGGCCTGTCAGGCGCCATCGGATGAGGGGGTGCGTGAGGTTGAATGGCAAGGCTGGCAATGGCAGGATACCGGCGGGATGTGGCGATCGGCATCCGTGCCCGGCAGCATCCATACCGACCTCATGGAGGAAGGGTTGATCCGCGATCCGTTCGAGGGGACGGCGGAGTGGGAGGTCCAATGGGTCGAGGAGCGCGATTGGCGCTACCGGTGTCCGGTTCCGCCGCCGCCGCCGACAGGTGAGTGGTCTTTGGAATTCCAAGGGCTCGATACCTACGCGGAGGTGCGGGTCAACGGTGGTTTGGTGCTGCGTGCGGACAACATGCACCGAAGCTGGCGAATCCCGCTGGCTTCCATGGAGTTGAACGGGCGGGATACAGTGGAGGTCCTGTTTCTGAATCCCGTTCGGGAAGGACAGGTCCTCCTGGACGCGGCGCCCTTCCCGGTTCCGGTAAGCAATGAGGCGAGGCCCGTGGGGCAGCAGACCAGTGCCTTCACGCGGAAGGCCATGTACCATTACGGTTGGGATTGGGGGCCGCGGCTCTTGACAGTGGGCATCTGGCAGCCTGTGCGTTGGGTCCGGACTGATGTGGAGTTGCCAGCCTTCCGGCTGGTGCCGGTTTCGGTGGGTGCCGAAAGCGCGGAATACGAGGTGTCTTGGGATGAGGCTGTGGTCGACATCCAGGCGCAATTGGCACTGAATGGTCGGCCAGTTCCATTTGATTGGTTCCCGGAGGGGCCACAGCGCCACAGGTTGGTCATTCACGATCCTCAACGGTGGTGGCCCAACGGCATGGGGGAGCAACCGCTGTACATGCTGGACCTGGCGTCCGGTGACGGAGGTCGGGCGTCATGGCGTTTCGGGGTGCGCACCATCCACTGGAACCGCAATGCCGATGGTTTCGGGCATGCCATGCAATGTGTGGTCAACGGGGTGCCGGTGCAGGTACGCGGGGCCAATGTGGTGCCGCCCGATTTCTTTCCTGTGCGCGCACTGGACTTGTGGCCGCGCGTCTTGGATGATGCGGTGGCCGCCCATATGAATATGATTCGCGTCTGGGGCGGTGCCCACTATGGCGATGAGGTGTTGTACGACCTCTGTGATGAACGCGGCATTCTCGTCTGGCAGGACTTCATGAACGCCTGTGCCATGGTGCCGGGAGACGAGGCTTGGCGGGCCAATTTCCTCGCCGAGGCGCAACAGCAGGTGAAGCGCCTGCGCAACCGCACTTCGCTGGCGATCTGGGCCGGCAACAACGAGACGGAAAAGGCTTGGCGCGAGTGGGGATGGCAGGAACTGTACGGCTTGCACGGTGCCGATTCGGTGGCTGTCGAGGAGCATTACCGGCAGCTGTTCGAGCGGGATCTCCCCGCTGCAGTGGCGGACCTCGGCGGTGGCGAGTACCAGAGTTCTTCGCCCCATCACCTCGATGAGCAGCGTCCGCGGGAGTCGGGTGACCAGCACGACTGGGGGGTCTGGTTCGGAAAGGCTGGATTTGAATTCTACTCGGAAGAGGCCGGCCGGTTTGCGAGTGAATTCGGGCTGCAAAGTCTCCCGGACCGACGCACCCTCGCGGCGGTCGGGGTGCGGGCTTACGCGGATACGGCGCTGCAGTTCCGGCAGCGGAGCAAGATGGAATGGTTGGAGCCCGGTTTCGATGGCTGGGACATGATGCAGTTCTATGCCGGCGAGTATTTCAACGACCCTGAGGCGGCGCGGGTCCCGGGGCTGGACCGCCTCGACACCTGGATTTACTTGACCCAATTGACGCAGGCCGAGGGTTTGCGGCAGGCCATCGAGCGCCATCGCTGTTCGGGTGGGCGCACTTCAGGTTCTTTGTATTGGCAATTGGATGATGTCTGGCCTACCGTGTCGTGGTCCACGGTGGACCATGCGGGCCGATGGAAACTGGCCCACCACGCGGTGCGCCATGCCAATCAGCCGGTGCGCATCCTGCCCGACCGAGTGCAGGGGGACAGGGTGGCCTTCGAGTTCGTGAACGACAGTCCGGAAGCGGCGCAGGGGGTGTTGGAATGGGAATTGACTGATTTGGCTGGAAAACCCGTGAAGTCAGGGCGTTTCGGGCTGGCCGTGGCAGAACATACCACGTCGTCCTGGGCGTCGGATGAGGTGCGCGTGGTGCCGGATATACACCTCCTGACGTGGCGATGGTTGTCTTCCGATAGCGCGGCCACGGTGATCGATGCCGGCTGTCACACCTTCCGGCCGGTGGGGCGTTTGAATTGGCAGGGCGCCGAAATCCAGGCCGATGCCGTCGGCGAGGCGATCCGGCTTCGGACGGATGTGCCCGCAGCCGGGGTCTGGTTGCGCAGTGACGAGGAGGGACGCTTCGAGGACAACGGTTTCTTCCTGCTGCCCGGGCGGGAGCGTGTGGTGCGCTTTTACGGGCCTTCAGGCGAGTTGGCCGATCCTGGCGCGGTGTCGGTGGTGCACTTCGGGCAGGTTCAACCCACCCATCCATAGAGGGCGGCGCCCAGCAGGCCACCGAGTATGGGGCCGACCACGGGGACCCAGGCGTAACCCCAGTCGCCGTCGCGCTTGCCGGGGATGGGCAGGACCGCGTGGGCGATCCGAGGACCCAGGTCCCGAGCAGGGTTGATGGCGTATCCGGTCGGACCGCCCAAGGCGAGACCGATGCCGAGTACCAGGAGGGCGACGGGCAGGGCGTCGAGGGAACCGAGGCTGTCGGTGGGGGCGGTAATGCTCAGGGCTCCGAAGACGAGTACAAAGGTCCCGATGGCTTCGGTGACGAGGTTCCACACGGGGTTGCGGATGGCAGGAGCGGTCGAGAAGACGGCGAGCTTGAGGTCCGGATCGGAGGAGGCGTCGAAGTGGGGCTTGTAGGCCAGCCAAGCAAGGCTGGAACCGGTGAAGGCGCCGGCGAGTTGAGCGGCGATGTAGCCCGGTACGAGGGAAGTCTCGAATCCGCCGAACGCGGCGAGTCCCAGCGTGACGGCGGGGTTGAGGTGGCCACTTCCGCCGAGGGCCGTTGCGGTATAGACGCCGAGGAAGACCGCTATGCCCCAGGCCCAGCAGATGACGAGCCAGCCGGCGTCTTTGCCTTTGCTCTCCTCGAGCAGCACGTTGGCCACCACGCCGCTGCCGAGCAAGAGGAGCAGGGCGGTACCGATGAATTCACCGATGAAAGGTTCCATGATCACAAGGTGTTTGCGGGAAGGTAATGCGCAGCCAATTGCGTGAAGGACTGCACTTGTCCTTGGGTCCAAGCGTCATCCATGCCGTGTTCCTCGGCGAGGCATCGCGCGACTTCGGGGGCCACGGCCAGGGCGGCCAGGGCGTCGAGGAACAACGTGCGGTAGCGCCGGGCCAGAAAATCATCCACGGTCATGCACATTTCTTCCTGTGCGGCCAAGCGCACCGCGGATTCGAGGGATTCAGGGTCGGGGGGGTGCATCCCCCGTTCGCCGCGGTCCATGTCCAGCAATTCAGCCGAAGTGTCTGCGGGTTTGAAGGTCAAGGGGCCTCGCTTGGCGATGAATTGGAGGGTGTCCTCCGCCATCTTGCGGTAGGTCGTCCACTTGCCGCCGCGCACCTGGATGAGTCCGCTGGCGGAGCTTTCCACCTCGTGGCTGCGGGAGAGTTTGGCCGTGTTGTCCCGCCGACCCTGGATGAGGGGGCGCAGCCCTGCGAAGACGCTCCGGATGTCCTCGCGGCGGAGCTGCATGCCCAGGAAGCGGTTCGCGTGGTCGAGGACGAAGGTGATTTCCTCTTCGAGTGCGCGGGGCTCGGCCTGGATGGTTTCCACGGCGGTATCGGTCGTGCCGACGAGCACTTTGCCGAGCCAGGGCACGGCAAACAGGACGCGGCCGTCATCGGTTTTGGGGATGAGCAGGGCGTCGTCCCCCTTCAGGATGTCGGCGTCGAAGACGAGGTGGATGCCCTGGCTCGGGCGCAGCCTGTCCTCATGGGTGGGGTCATCGAGGCGGCACAGGGCATCGCTGGCAGGGCCGCAGGCATTGACCACCACCTTGGATTGTATGGAGAAGGTGTCTCCAGTCCAGGCATCGCGGAGTTCGACGCCGGTGATGGTGCCGCCCTCCTTGATGAAGCGCTCGGCGCGGCAGTGGTTGACGAGCACGGCGCCGAGCCGCGCGGCGGTGCAGGCGAGGCCGAGGGCGAGGTCCGCGTCGTTGAACCTGCCGTCGCGGTAGCGCCACGCGCCGATGACGCCTATCTGTTCGAGGTGGGGGAGGCGGCCGATGACTTCTTTGCGGCTGACCCATTCGGTCCGTCCCCAGCGGTGGCTGCCTGCGAGAAGGTCGTAGAGCCGGAGCCCGACGCCATAGTAGAATTGTGCCCACCGCCGCTTGACGGGGATGAGGAAGCCGTAATCGTCCACGTGCCCCCGGGCGTTGTGCATGAGCCGATCGCGTTCGCGCAGCGCTTCCGCGACCAGGGCAACTTTGCCTTGTTCCAGGTAGCGGACGCCTCCGTGGACGAGTTTGGTGCTGCGCGAGGATGTGCCCTGGGCGAAGTCAATGCTTTCGATGAGGGCAGTTTTCAGGCCGGCTGCCGCCGCCTCGAGCGCAATGCCCAGACCGGTGGCGCCGCCGCCGATGATGCATACGTCCCACGGGCCCCCTTCCCGGAGGTGCTGCATCATGGTGGGGCGGTGCAGGGCCATGGTTCAGCGGTCTTCCGCCCAGGCGAGGGTGGCGCGCACAGCGCGGTTCCAACCCGCGTCGGCGGCTTGTCTTTGGTCGTCGTCCATGGCGGGCCGAAAGGTCCGCTCGGCTTGCCATTGGGCGCCGATGGCCTCGAGGTCGGCCCAATAGCCAACGGCAAGTCCGGCCAGGTAGGCGGCGCCGAGGGCGGTCGTCTCGGTGACTTCCGGCCGTACCACCTCGCAGCCCAGGATGTCGCTCTGGAACTGCATGAGCAGGTCGTTGACGGTGGCGCCGCCGTCGACGCGCAGCTGGGCGATGGGGACGCCGGCGTCGGCTTCCATGGCGCGCATGACGTCGACGGTCTGGTGGGCGATGCTGTCGAGGACGGCCCGGGCGAGGTGGGCCTTGGAGCTGCCCCGGGTCAGCCCGAAGACGGCGCCGCGGGCATGGCCGTTCCAGTGGGGTGTGCCCAGTCCTGCAAAGGCGGGCACGATGACGACGCCGTCCGCATCCGTCACGGAGGAGGCCAGCCCCTCTATTTCGTCCGAGTCCGCGATGAGTCCGAGGCCGTCGCGGAGCCATTGCACGGTCGCGCCCCCCATGAAGATGCTGCCCTCCAGCGCGTAGTGCGTCTGGTCGCCGATCTGCCAGGCGACGGTGGTCAGGAGCCGGTGCTCGCTCGCCACCGGCTCGGTGCCGGTGTTCATCAGCATGAAGCAGCCCGTACCGTAAGTGTTCTTGACCATCCCTGGGGCGGTGCACTGCTGGCCGAAGAGGGCGGACTGCTGGTCGCCCGCGACGCCGGCGATGGGCGGCGCGTGCTCTGCCGAAAGGGCGGTGGCGTGGCCGAAGACGCCGCTGCTGGCCTTGACCTCGGGCAGCACGGCGGCCGGCACCCGGAACAGGGTGAGCATCGCTTCGTCCCACGCGAGGTCGTGGAGGTTGTAGAGCAGGGTGCGGGAGGCGTTGGAGGGGTCGGTGGCGTGGACGGCGCCGCCGGTGAGGTGCCAGATGAGCCAGCTGTCGACGGTGCCGAAGGCGAGCTCACCCCGCTCGGCCCGCTCCCGGGCGCCGTCCACGTGGTCGAGGATCCAGGCGGCCTTCGTGCCGGAGAAGTAGGCGTCGAGCTCGAGCCCGGTGGCCGCACGGATGCGGGGGGCTTCCCCGGCATGGCGCAATCCGTCGCAGACCTCGGCGGTGCGCCGGTCCTGCCAGACGATGGCGTTGTGGATGGCCTTGCCGGTGGCGCGGTCCCACACCACGGTGGTCTCGCGCTGGTTGGTGATGCCGACGGCCGCGATGTCCGCCATGGACAGTCCGGCCGAGGCGACGGCTTCCCGTGCGGTGGCCATCTGCGTCGTCAGGATCTCCTCCGGATCGTGCTCCACCCAACCGGGCTGGGGGAAGTGCTGGGTGAATTCCCGTTGGGCCATGGCCACCACGGTGCCGGCCTGGTCGAAGACGAGGCTGCGGCTGCTCGTGGTGCCCTGGTCCAAGGCGAGGATGTAGCGTTGACTCATGCTTTCCATTTGATGTTGCACCCCAGCGAAGGAATCTGTCCTTCCTCGGGCACGGTGTCACCGGCAAGCAGCGTATCGACCACCCGGCGCATGTCCTCTCCGGTGACGGGAACGTCGATTCCCGGGCGGGCACCGTCGAACTGGCCGCGGTAGACGCACCGCCTGTCCGCATCGAATACGCTGAAGTCCGGCGTGCAGGCCGCATCGTAGGCTCGGGCCACTTCCTGGCTCTC
>CALLLH010000050.1 GCA_938082505.1 uncultured Flavobacteriales bacterium | reverse complement strand
GGCGCAGACTACAGCTCCAAGTTCTCTCCGTGGCTCGCGCTGGGGTGCATCAGCCCGCGGGAGATCCATGCCCAGGTCCGCGCCTTCGAGCAGGACATCGAGAAGAACGAGGACACCTATTGGCTCATCTTCGAGCTCATCTGGCGGGATTATTTCCGCTACGTGGCCATGCGTTACGGCAACCGCATCTTCCACAAGCGCGGCATCAAGGCCGAATCGCCCAAGTGGCGGCAGGACCGCCGCGTCTTCGAGGCGTGGTGTGAGGGCCGGACGAAGTGCGATTTCGTCAATGCCAACATGCGGGAGCTCGCTGCGACGGGCTTCATGTCCAACCGGGGCCGGCAAAACGTGGCCAGCTACCTCGTCCACGACCTCGGGGTGGACTGGCGCCTCGGCGCGAGCTGGTTCGAGCACCTCCTGCTCGACCACGACCCGGCCAGCAACTACGGCAACTGGATGTACGTGGCCGGTGTCGGCAACGACCCGCGCCCCAACCGCAAATTCAACACGACCGGTCAGGCCGAGCGCTACGACGCCGACGGCAAGTACCGCAGACACTGGAGCCATGCGACTTTGGAACTTGACCTACAATGACCCGCGGCGCTGGGCCGAGGTCCACGCCATCTCGGGAAAGCCGCTGGGCTTCTGGGCGTCGGTGACCTCTGGAGGTACCGGTTCTCCCCGTGCGGAACTGCTCGGTGGATCGGGTGAAGTGGACGCCCTGGTCGGGTTGGCTGCGGACCGCACCGGCTGCAACTTCGAGCGCACCACCAATGGTGCCATCCTCTATTTCCGGAGCCGTCTTGAAGTGTACGGGGCGCCCATTCCCAGGGGAGGCATCAGTGGAATCACCCGCATCCCGGAAGGGGCCGATGAGCGCCTGACCATTTGGTGCGGCTGGTCCTTACAGGATGGCGCCCCCCACTCAGGCCACGTGGAATTCCGCTGCACGCAGAGTCACGCAGAGCGGTTGGAAGAATTCATCCGCCGCTGGTTGTTCTGAGACTCAGGATGCAGGCTGGTCTTCAGTCGAATCCCACAACTTCGACGATGGCGAACTCGTTGCCATTGCCGAAATCTCCGTAGACGACTTGGAAGATGCCTTCGGAAGGGCTGTATACAGCACCCCCGAGGTCTGTCCAACCGCTTGAGGAGCCGTCTATTGTGAGCTCCGTCAACGACAATGGAGTGGCGTCAGGGCTGTTTGATGCCGCCGTTCCAAAGGCATAGACGGAAATGAGCAGAATGGCGGCAGCAAAGCCGCTGAAGGCCGATTTGAGATGGATGGATTGCATGCTCGGAATATCAGATATTCTGGCAAACCTCCCGGCTTCAGCGCTCAGCCCTTCCAGTTGGCCATGCAGACCTGGCCGTCGATCTGGAGGCGGCGTATGGCGTCGAGTTCGCGGATGACGCCGTCGATGTCGCGGCCGATCGGCATGAAGTGGTAGGATTGGAACCAGACCGTGCCGCCCTTGTCGATGATGAACGTGCCGCGCTGGCACACCAGGTCGGAGGTGGCTTCGAGGAGCCCGTATTCGTTGTAGTCGAACTGGCCGTTGAGGGTGCCGAAGCGGTCGGCCACCATGCGGTTGGTGTCTGCGATCAACGGGTAGGTCACGCCCTCGGCACCGCCTTCGGAGGCGGGCGTTTTGAGGTACTGCAGGTGCGTGGTGGCGGTGTTGATGCTGCAGCCGATGACCACGGCCTCGCGGGCCTCGAAGTCGGCGAGTCGGGCTTGGAAGGCGTGGACTTCGGAGCCGCAGACCCCGGTGAAATCCTCCGGGTAGAAAAACAGGACGACATAGCGGTCGCGGTAGGTCTCCAAAGTGAAGTCACGGACCACCTGACCGTCGACGACGGCAGTGGCGGTGAAAGCAGGGGCGGGCTTGCCGATCAGGTTCATGGGTGTGGGATTGCGGGGAGAAGTGGCGAAGGGACCGATTTGTTCTGGAAGGCCGGCGGTAATGCCGGAGAGCCAAAAGTATCTTCGCTGACGTGACTCCGCCCAAATCCACACGCCGTGGCACCAAAGCGGTGCTGACTCCGGAAGAGGAGTTCTTCAACCGGGAGCTCAGTTGGCTGGCCTTCAACGAGCGGGTGCTCCAGGAGGCTGAGGACGAGCGGGTGCCGCTCATCGAGCGGATGCGTTTCCTCGGGATCTTTTCCAACAACCTCGATGAGTTCTTCCGGGTCAGGGTCGCGGCCCTGCAGCGGATGGATGCCCTGGGCAAGCGCACCACGACCACCCTCGGTTTCGGGGTGGGGGCCACCTTGGATGGCATTGCGGACCGCGTGATCGCCATGCAGGTCCGGTACAATGAGGCCTTCTCCGCCTTGGAGGGGCAGCTTTCCGAGGAGGGCATCGACCTCTTGACGGAAGAGGAGCTGGGCGAGGAGCAGGCGGCATTCGTCCGGCATTATTTCGACCAGACGGTCAGGCCGCACCTGGTGCCCATCCTGATTTCGGATGTCGGGGTACCCGAGCTGAAGGATGGTTTGGTCTACCTCACCATCGCCCTCGAAGGAGAAGTGAGCAAGCGGGCACGGTATGCCCTGCTTGAACTGCCCAACCACCTGGACCGGTTCCTCGTGTTGCCGGAGAAAGCCGGTCGCAAGGGCCTGATTTTCCTGGATGACGTGGTCCGTGCGGGGTTGCCGCGCTTGTTCTCCATGTTCCAGCCGGAGGCCGTCTCGGCCTATGCCATCAAGGTCACGCGCGACGCGGAGATCGACATGGACGATGACCTTTCGAAGTCGCTCCTGGAGAAAATGAAAAAGGGGATCGCCCGTCGGAAGTACGGCGATTATGTGCGGTTCCTGTACGACCGCGAGATGCCTGAAGGCCTCTACAAATTCCTCGTTCGGAAATTGGGGGTGGTGGAGCAGACCAATGTGATCGCCGGGGGACGGTACCACAACCGGAGGGACCTGATGGATTTCCCGGACCTCGATCACCCGGACCTCGTATACCGCAGATTGCCCTCCCTGCCGCACCGGCACCTGGTGAACCGGAGAAGCATCCTCGACCAGATCGCCAAGCGCGATGTGCTGTTGCATTATCCCTATCACGATTTCACACAGCTGGTGGACATGTTGCGGGAGGCGGCGATCGATCCGAAGGTGACGGCCATCCGGATCAACCTGTACCGTGTTGCCCGCAATTCACACATCATCAATGCACTGACCAGTGCTGCGCTGAACGGGAAGGAGGTGCAGGTGGTGATTGAACTGCAGGCGCGGTTCGACGAGCGCAACAACATCAACGTCACCCGGGAGCTGCAGGAGGCCGGCATACAGGTCATTTTCGGCGTCGAGGGGCTGAAGACCCATTCCAAGCTGATGCTCATCACCCGCAAGGAGGGGCGCACCCTCCGGCATTACGCCCATGTGGGTACGGGCAACTTCAATGAAGCCACGGCCGGGGTCTTCAGCGACATCTCTCTCTTGACGGCGGATCGGCGGATCGCGGCGGAGGTTGAGCGGCTGTTCCAATTCTTCGAGCACAACTACCAGCGCGGGGTGTACCGCCACCTCATCGTTTCGCCGTACAGCACACGCCGGCGTTTCAGTCAGATGATCGACCGGGAGATCAAGGAGGCCCTGGCCGGTAGGAGTGCGTGGATGATCCTGAAATGCAACAACCTCACGGACGCCGGGATGATCCGCAAGCTGTATGACGCCAGCCGGGCAGGGGTGGAGGTGACCCTGATCGTGCGGGGAACCTGTGCCCTGCGTGCCGGTGTCAAGGGGCTCAGCGACCACATCAAGGCGTACAGCCTGGTGGGGCGCTACCTCGAGCATGCCCGCGTCGTCGCGTTCGGCGCCGCAGGCTCACCCGAGTTCTACCTCTCGAGTGCGGATTGGATGACGCGGAACCTCGACCGGAGGATTGAGGTGAGCACGCCCATCTATGATCCCGGACTGCAGGCCGAAATTTCGGCGATGCTCGAGTTTCAGATGCGGGACAACGTCAAACGGCGCAAGCTCGACAGGAAGCAGGGCAACCGCTATGTCGCCAAGGGCCAGGAGGTGGCGCCGCTCGATGCACAGCGCGCGCTGCACGCCTTCTACGAACAGCAACTGAATAAGGGGTGAAGTGGGCCGCCATTGACATAGGTTCCAATGCCGTGCGGCTCATCGTCAAGGAAGTGGATGGCCTGCCGGGTAACCTCAAGGTGAACAAAGTGGCGCACACCCGGGTGCCCATCCGATTGGGCGAGGATGTCTTCGATACGGGCATCATCAGTGGGGTCAAGGAGCGGAGGCTCGAGCGGACCCTGCGCGCTTTCGCTTTGCTGATGGAAGCCATGGGGGTCGATGGATTCCGCGCCTGTGCGACAAGCGCCATGCGGGAAGCTGCAAACGGAACCGAGATTGTGGATCGGCTGGCCGCGACGACCGGGGTTCGGGTGGAGTTGATTGATGGACAGACGGAGGCGGATTTGATTTTCTCCAATTTCGAGGTCAGCCTGTTCGACCGATCCCTCGATTACTTGTACATCGATGTCGGAGGTGGTTCAACGGAATTGACGCTCATCCGCGAAGGCAAGCGGATTGCGGGCCGCAGTTTCAAGATGGGGGCGGTCCGCCTGTTGCAGGGCAAGGTCAACGAGAAGGTCTGGCGCGACATGTCCGATTGGTGTGACGCCTTGACGGCAGGGCAGGCGTTGGTTGCCCCCTTGGCCATCGGGGCTGGCGGCAACATCAACCGCCTGTTCAAACTGGCGGGGTGTGTGTCCGGGGAGACTTTGTCTTTCGACCGGCTTTCCTCCGTGGTGGAGGTGCTCGAGCGCTGCAATTATGAGGACCGAATGACCCGCTTTCAATTGAAGCCGGACCGCGCGGATGTCATCGTGCCTGCGGGCCGCATCTATCAGCGTGTGATGGAAATGGTGACGGCGAGGGGCATTCTGGTGCCCAAGGTGGGATTGGCGGATGGCATCATCCTCGGGCTCCACGCCGATGGGTTGCGCAGCTGATCAAGCCGTTACGGCGGCGGCATCCAACGTGCGGATGCGCAACAGTTCCTCTTGCATCCTTCGTTCCGTATCCGGCGTCAAGGTCCGGCCGTTGCGCTGCTCCTCCAGGGCATCGGCCAGGGCGTCGGCAGGCCATTCGTCCCGCATGGGCCTGTTGTGTACACCTTCCAAAGTCTGAAGGGCACTCCATTCCGCCATCCAACGCAGGTAATGCGATTGCATCCTGACGAGGCACTCGCCATGACGGGTCAGGCACGTCGGGTCGAGGGTGGCTGCCATGGCAGTCCGCAACCGGACGACGTTCTCTGCATGGGATCGCACCACTTGGTCGGCGGTGCCTTCCAGTGGGAGCAGATCGGGCAGTCGATTGTCGAGGCAGGGCAGCTCAACTCCCAGCGATTCGCCCACTTCGGAGGCGATGAGCAACCGGTCCACCTTGGCTCGGAACACCTGTGGTATTACGGTCTGCCTGAACAGGAAGTCCCTGAGGGCAAAGACGTGTGCCTCGAATGCCTCGTGGATTTCATCCGGTGTAGGCGATTCTGGCAGTTGCAGAACGAGGAGAGCGGTCTGGCGGTCCATCCTACCAAGATACGCATCCCTCAAAGGCTTCTGTTTGTCGGGCCCGGTTGTAATTCACGTTCTTTCGTTGGCGCAGGGGCCGGATGGCTTGGTAACAGCCCTCAGTAGGCGTTAATTTTAGGCATGCATTTGCAGACTTCGAACGCCATGTGGATTTCGCTCAGCCTTTCCCTCGCTTTGTTCATTTCATGCGGTGACGGTGCCCCTACCGGCAAGCCGCCAATCAAGCTCGACCCGACGGCAGCCTTGACCCCTCAGGTTCAGCAGGAGGCTGCCAATGCGCGCGCGGAATCAGGTCCCACGACAGCAGCGTCTGATGCCGGAGGACAGCAGGTATCCGGCGGAGGCCGGGAGAATCCGAATTTCCTCGATGGAATTGACGACAAGAACAAAGGTGACAAAGTGGGCAAGGTCCGCTTCTCCGGCAGCATCCAGAACAAGGCGGGCAAGCTCTACCTTTTCGAGACGGAGGGCCGCAATGTGGCCGCCATCGATTCCACTACGTTGGTGGATGGCCGATTCGATTTCGGCGAAGTCGAAGTTGGCCGCGGTTTTTATGGCCTCGGATTCGAGCCGGGCAAGAAGACGGGTGACATCATCATGAATCCGGATGAACCCGTGCTCAAAATCGATTTCCAGAATGCCCGTCTTGTGGGTGGGGGCACGGCCAGTGAGGAGAACCGGGGGTGGTTTGCCTACCGCGGTGCAGAGGGGGCCAACAAGAACGAGATCCGGCAATTGTACAAGGTCGGCAAGGGCAAGGAGGAAGAGACCAAGCGCCTCGTGGCGGCCAAGGAGGATGAGCTCGCCCAGACCCAGCACAAATTCATCCGTGATTACCCCGGCACCTACCTCGCAAAGTTTCTGACCTGGAAGCAGCCGCGCTTCATCGGCGACAAAGGGGTTTTTCTCAGCGACCTCGATGTCAGTGACAACAGCCTCATCCGTTCCATGGCCCTTCCGGACCGCATCCAATCCATGATGCGAACGTTCAGCGGCGGTCAGGATGCCGGTTTCCTGAGTTGCATCGACCTGGTGAAGGCCGCCTGTGAGGACAACCCCATTGTGCTTGAATTCGTCCTGT
Source organism: uncultured Flavobacteriales bacterium (assembly GCA_938082505.1). Classification (GTDB taxonomy): domain Bacteria; phylum Bacteroidota; class Bacteroidia; order Flavobacteriales_D; family Sanyastnellaceae; genus UBA8752. The sequence goes on along the minus strand of CALLLH010000050.1, from coordinate 14,032 downwards.
ACAACATGCTCGACGGGTTCTACAATACCGGCAAGGAGACCATCTGCCAATACATCCTGGACAACTACATCTTCGACGAGGATTGCGGGGCCAACCTTTCGGATGTGATCCGTCAGCGTGCGCAGGGCATCATCAACCTCCGCGTCGGCAATACGCCACCGAACTTCCGCATTCCCGATGTCGAGGGGAAGATGGTCGATTTGTCCAAGGAGGTGGCCGCACACGAATACACCCTTGTGATGTTCTGGGCCAGCTGGTGCCACAAGTGCGAGCAGGAGATTCCGAATCTGGTTCCGATGTACAAGGAGTACAACTCCCGTGGATTCGGCCTGATTGGCATTTCGGTGGACCAACAGAAGGCGGCCTGGACCAAGGCCATCGCGGACAATCAGATCCCGTGGTCCAACGTCAGTCAGCTCAAAGGTTGGGATGCGCCCATCACGGATGACTACAAGATTACGCAGACGCCCACCTATTTCCTGTTGGACAAGGAAGGCAAGATTGTATTGAAGCCGGAGCGTTGGTTCGAGGTACAGCGCTTCCTTCAGGCCCGCATCTGAACGGCGGAGGCGGGCGCTTGTTACTGGTCCTCGCCGAGCAATTGTGCATACAGCGCAGCGTGTTTCCTTGCTGAAGCCGCAGCCGAGCAGTGTTCCGCGTTGGCATTTCCCTTCGCGAGCAGCTGTTCACGCAGGACCACGTTTTCCAGCACCTGGAGTACCGCATTCCGGATGTCGTCCACGTTTTCCGGATCGGCCAGCACAGCGCCTTCTCCGGCAGTCTCGTCCATCGGTGCCCGGCGGCTGGTCACGACCGGTAAGCCCACGGTTTGGGCTTCGATGATGGGCATTCCGTACCCTTCCAAGGTGGAGCAGAAGAGCAACAGGTCCGCCGCTGCGTATTCGGCTTGGATTTCTTCTTCGGAGAGTTTGGAAGCGTTGCTGTGATCGATGCCGTGGCTTTCGAGCATACTGCGCTGCGCCGTGGAAGGCTCTCCGATGATGCGCAGGTGCACCTCAAGGCCCTTGAGTGCTTGCGCATGCCGGTCGAGGTTCTTGTTCTCCGCCAACCCGATGTGAAGTATGCGGGGAATGTCATTGACCGGTGCTGAGGGGCGCGGGCGAAATGTGGGTGAGATGACGCTCGGGATGACGGCAATGCGGTCGGCGGGGTAGTTGGTACGGGAGAGGATGTCCTCTTTGGTCCGGTTTGAGACGGCGATGAGGCGATCGCATGCGCGCAGGGGCAGGTCCAGCCAGAACAGCTTCTTGATCCAGCGGGCGGTTGCGCCGCCTTCATCGAGCATGCCGAGATCGTGGATGGTGAGGACAGTCCGCTTGCGCAATCCGATGGCTGCAAAGTGGATGTCGCCCGTAATGTGGATGAGTTCGTGGGGCAACTTGCTGACTTCCCGTTGGATGCGCCAGCGGTCGAGCAACCCCGCAGTGAACCTGCTCGCTACATGAACTTCGGGCGGGGCCAGGTCGCTTGGCCACGCGCCATGCATGGTGCGGTAGGAGGTTTCGATGCTGAAGTTCCCCAAGCTGCGCGGTTTGCGCATCACCCAAGTCACTTTGCCTTCCCCCTTCTTGGCCATGGTCACAAAAATAGGACGGGTGGAGGGGTCTTCCCGTTCATGCGTGGCGGAGGGCGTCGATGGGGTCGAGTTGGGCGGCCTTGCGGGCGGGGTAATATCCGCTGCCCAGGCTGACCGCACCGCTCAGTGCGAGGGCGATGGCCACCCAGCCCCAGGGCAGGGCGAATGGGGCATTGAGGTAGCCTGCCACAATGTTGCCCACACCGATGCCAAGCAAAACGCCGAACAGGCCGCCGAGCAAGCCGATGATCACCACCTCCACGAGGAATTGGGCGCGTATGGTGCTGGCCGAGGCGCCGAGGGCCTTGCGCAGGCCGATTTCGCGGGTGCGCTCGGTGACCGTGACCAGCATGATGTTCGTGAGCCCGATGGAGGAGCCCAGCAAAGTGATGAGGCCGAGGAACAAGGCGGCCAGCGTGACGCTGCTGAGGCCTTCATTGAATTGGGCGATCAGGGCGTCTGAACGGCTGATGCGGAAACTGTCCGCTTCTCCGGGCAGATCGCCCCGAATGGCGCGCATCTCGCCGGTGACCATCTCGGAAAGTTGGTCGATTGCGTCCGGGTCCGGAGCGCGAACTTGAACGGAATAGCTGGTGCGCCGGCCACTGAACCGCGCCCTGATTTCCTCGACGGGCAGGATGGCCTGGTTGTTCTGGGACATGCCGAAAGAGGTCGCCTGGGGTTCCAGCACGCCGATGACGCGGTAACGCCGGTTGCGGATGCGGATGTCCCGATCGATCGGGTCTTCCGACGGTTCAAACAGCTTGTCCACGACGTCCTGGCCCACAATGACGAGGGGGGCATTCCGCCGCACTTCTTCGGCAGTGAAATTCCGGCCCGAGCTCAAGGTGTAGGAACTCATGGGGAGGAATCCTTCGTCTCCACCCACCACACGGACATTGGGGTCCGTTTCCTTGTCGCCAGTGGACAGCCTGCCCATCATCGTGCCCCTCGCGGAGACTGCGATTTCGGCCTCATTTGCCATGGCTTTTTTCAGGGCGATGGCCTCTCGGAATTCAAGCGGCGTGGTCTCGCCCAGCCGACGGCCACCGAAGGCCCCGCTTTCCACCTTCTGGCTTACTTGGAGGGTGCCGGCTCCCAGCCCGATGAACTGGTCAAGCAAGCTGACCCTCAGGGCTTCCGTGGCCGTGATCATGGACATCAGGGCCATGATGCCCGTGCCGATGATGGTGACCGTAAGCAGGGTGCGCAGCCATTGCGCCCGAATGGAGCGCCACGCAACCGTCGCCTGTTCCCTCAGCACCGTCAACGTCATGGTCCAAAGCTACGTGCACACGTATCTTCGCCCGCGCAACCGCACAACTGAATTGAGATGTTTGATCTGGAGATGATCCGCGCCGTTTATGAGCGCTTCCCTGCCCGTGTCGCCGCCGCCCGCCAGGCCACGGGAAAGCCCCTGACGTTGGCCGAGAAAATCCTCTATACGCACTTGTGGGAAGGAGACGCCGATACGGCCTTCAGCCGGGGTGCGGATTATGTGGACTTCGCACCGGATCGCGTGGCCATGCAGGACGCCACCGCACAGATGGCCCTGCTCCAATTCATGCAGGCCGGAAAGGCCCAGACAGCCGTTCCGTCCACCGTCCACTGCGACCACTTGATCCAGGCCAAGGTCGGCGCCGATACGGATTTGCAGGAAGCCATCAACCGGAACAACGAGGTGTACAATTTCCTCGAATCCGTCTCGGACAAATACGGCATCGGTTTCTGGAAGCCGGGAGCCGGCATCATCCACCAGGTGGTGCTCGAAAACTACGCTTTCCCGGGAGGGATGATGATCGGTACGGACAGCCACACGGTGAACGCGGGCGGTCTGGGCATGGTCGCCATTGGAGTCGGTGGTGCCGATGCCGTGGACGTCATGGCCGGGATGGCTTGGGAGCTCAAGTTCCCCAAACTGATCGGCGTGAAGCTGACCGGCAAGATGAGCGGTTGGACCAGCCCCAAGGATGTCATCCTCAAGGTGGCCGGCATCCTGACCGTGAAGGGCGGAACGGGCTGCATCGTCGAGTACTTCGGTGAGGGCGCCGACGCGATGAGCTGCACCGGCAAGGGCACCATCTGCAATATGGGCGCCGAAATCGGTGCGACGACCTCCACCTTTGGCTATGACGAGAGCATGGCGCGCTACCTGAGGGCCACGGGCCGAGGTGAAGTGGCGGAGCTCGCCAACGGCATTGCCGAGCACCTGACCGGTGATGCGGAAGTGTACGCGAACCCCGAGCAGTACTTCGATCAGGTCATCGAAATTGATTTGACCACCCTCGAGCCGCACCTCAACGGGCCGTTCAGTCCCGACCTGGCCACGCCGGTCAGCAAGATGGCGGAGCTCTGTGCCGAAAAGGGCTACCCCACCAAGATCGAGTACGGTCTGATCGGTTCCTGCACCAACTCCAGCTACGAGGACATCACGCGCAGTGCCTCCCTGGCTGCTGCTGCTGTAGAAGCGGGTGTGCAGAGCAAAGGCAAGCTGACCATCACCCCGGGGTCCGAGCTCGTGCGTTTCACCTTGGAGCGCGATGGTGTTCTCGACACCTTCGACAAGATGGGGGCCGACGTTTTCGCCAACGCCTGTGGCCCCTGCATCGGCCAATGGGCCCGCAAAGGCGCCGAGAAGAAGGAAAAGAACAGCATCGTCCACAGTTTCAACCGGAATTTCGCCAAGCGCGCGGACGGCAATCCGAATACCCACGCGTTCGTGGGCTCGCCCGAGGTGGTGACGGCGATTGCATTGGCCGGTGACTTGACTTTCAATCCCATGACTGATACCCTCGAGGGGGCCCATGGTCCGGTCAAGTTGCCCGAGCCCACGGGCTTCGAGCTGCCCGAAAGGGGGTTTGAAGTGGAGGATGCCGGTTACCTGGCCCCGGCCGAGGATGGAAGCGGAGTGCAGGTCGTGGTCAATGAGGACAGCGAACGCTTGCAGCTCCTGGCGCCCTTCCAGCCCTGGGACGGTGAGAACCTGACGGGAATGCGCCTGCTGATCAAGGCCGAGGGTAAATGCACGACCGACCACATTTCCATGGCCGGCCCGTGGCTCCGGTTCCGTGGTCACCTGGACAACATCGCGAACAACACCTTGACGGGGGCGGTGAACGCCTTTGGTGGCGCCACGAACGCCGTGGTCAACCAGCTCGACGGGTCCACCGGAGAAGTGCCGGCCGTGGCCCGCGCATACAAGGCGGCGGGGGTTCCGACCCTTGTGGTGGGTGATTCCAACTACGGAGAGGGAAGTTCACGTGAGCACGCGGCCATGCAACCCCGGCACCTCGGTGTCCGAGTGGTCCTGGTGAAGTCGTTTGCCCGAATCCACGAGACCAACCTCAAGAAGCAAGGCATGTTGGGGCTCACTTTCGCCCGGGAGGCCGACTATGACCTGGTCCGTGAGGATGACCAGTTCGACATGGTGGATTTGAAGGACTTCGCGCCCGGAAAGCCGCTGACCATTGTGGCCAGGCATGCCGATGGGAGCGAGGATACCATCGTCTGCAACCACACGTACAACGCCCAGCAGATTGACTGGTTCCGCGCAGGTTCCGCGCTCAACCTCATCAAGCAGCAGAACGGATGAAACGGTGGATTCTGACTTTGATGTTGGGGTGCGTTTCAGGCCTCAGTGCCCAGGACGGCTCTGGCGTAGTCAAAACCAATCCTTTCGGATGGATCGCGGGTCAATTTCAGTTCGGATACGAGCATTTCCTTTCGGAAAAGACTTCGGTCCAGTTGCTTCCGGGAGGGATCTACTCTTCGGGCTCTGTGAGCATCAGCGACAGTCTGGCCGGTTTTTTCCAGGAATTCAGTGCCACAAGGACCGGTTTCATTGTGGTTCCGGAATTCAGGTACTACCTCGGTGACATCGCTCCGGATGGCTTGTATGTCGCGCCTTTCGGACGGATTCGAACAGTGAAGACGACGGTGGACCCGGACCCCATGAGCACAAAGACCCGCCGGTCCATCGGTGGAGGTTTCGTGTTGGGATACCAATACCAATTGGCCAATGGATTGACCGGAGAAGTCTTCATTGGGCCTCAGTTCAAGTCAACGGAAACCACGTATACCGGGGCTTACGAGCAGTACAATGACCTCGAATTCGATCGTAACGAGGATACCGGAATCCGTTTCGGGTTGACCTTTGGTTTCGAAATCTGACAGCGGTGGGTTGTGATCAACATAAGCGTTTGACTCCGGCTCTGTGGCTTGGGTTGGGATTGTGTGTGCTGTTCGTCACCGCGTCCCAAGGTGCCTTCGGTCAAAGGGACCTTGTAGTCAAAGGGAACCCCTTCGGACTTTTTGCCGGTCAGTTCCAAGGAGGCGTGGAATGGAGGGTGTCGGGGAAGTGTTCGGTCATGGGGACTGCCGGATATGTCCGGTCCAGCATCGAGTTGAATACATCCGATCTCGAGAGCCTGTTGGGGGTTCGCACTTCCTTGAATGCCGTGGATTGGGAGGGGTTCGTGGTGCAACCGGAATTCCGGTTTTATCTGTCCGAGGCGGCGGGCAAGGGAATGTACCTGGGCGCTTTCGCGCGGGTGCGTTCCATCCACCGGATCATGGTGACCAATTTTACCGGTCACCAGCGCCGGACGGCTGTCGGAGGTGGGGTGGTCCTCGGGGGGCAATTCAACATGACGGAAAGGCTGACCGGTGACCTGTTTATCGGACCTCAGCTCAAATCGGTGACGACGAATTACGGCGATCATTTCGCCTATGGAGAGGGCAATTGGATGCCGGGAATCCGTTTCGGCATGTGGATGGGATGGCGCTGGTGACCCCTGAACGCGCAGGAGAAGTTCACATGACCTGCGCGGAGGAGCAACTGGTGCTCCTGGCCGATGGGGCCGTGCATTGGCCATCGCGGAATACCGTGTGGTTGAGTGACCTGCACCTCGGCAAGGCGGCCCATTTCCGAAAGCACGGGGTGCCCATAGGATCGGAGCCGACCCTGGCCACCCTGCACCGCCTGCGGGAGTGCATCAAAAGGCGCAGACCCAGGCGCATCCTCTTGTTGGGTGACCTGTTCCACAGTGACATCAACCGCGAATGGGAACCTTTTGCCGGGCTGTGCAGCGAATTTGCTTCACTGGAATGGTGCCTGGTCCGGGGAAACCACGACATGATTCCTGAGGTGCTGCTTCGCGAATCGGGCATTCTGCAGCGTGACCGGCTGGATGAAGGGCCATTTACTTTCACCCATGATCCATCGGACCTGACGGAAGGATTCGGTTACCACATCTGTGGTCACCTCCATCCGGGCATCCGGTTGCGCGGCATGGGAAGACAGACCATGCGGATGCGGTGCTTCCACTTCGGTAAGGGCCAGGCGGTGATGCCGGCCTACGGGGCCTTTACCGGCATGCACACCATCGAGCCCGACCCTGCAGACAGGGTGTTTGCCGTGACGGGTGACGCGGTATTGGAAGTGTGAAACCGGGACGGGACGGCGGGGATCACTCACAGGTTTGGCCATAGGTGGCCAACAGGGCGAGGATGTCGGAAGCGGCGGTCAGGCCATCGCCATCGATGTCCGAGGGACAGGGATTGGACAATGAAAAGGTGCAGGAGCCGTCGTCCTCATTGGCATTCGGATTGAAATTCTCCGCCGAGACGTAGGTGCAGCCTCGGAAGAGGCAGTCGGCATCCTCTGTGGCCAAGGGATTGAAGTTGTCGGCATTGAAGTCGGTACAGCCTTCGATTTCCAGGGCGTCGCATACGCCATCTCCGTCCGCATCTTCCGCGCAGTTGCCCGTGCATTCGAAGCCGGGCTGGGGGTATTGACAAGTGCCGTTGTCGTAGGTGTTGGTCACGTCGAAGTTGCAGGCCAGGGGGTCCGTGCAGCCGCAGGGCGGAGCGACGAAGAGGGGCGTGACCGCCATCGGGGTGGATGACCCGGCAGGAATGACAGTGACGTTCATGCTCCCTTCGATGGGGGTGCTCGAGGTGAATTGGCCGATCAGCACCCTGAGGTCGGAACCCGCGAGGCCATTGGTGGCGGAATCCGGGATGCTCCAACCGTCTCCGGAGACACCGCCGATGAAGAGGTCCTCACCGAATTCGAACAGGGTGGCCCACAAGCCGGAAGTTGCTGTGATTGCGGCTTCTCCCGGGGTCAATGTCGGAGAGTCCAAGCCGATGGTGAGCCAGGAGTCCAAGGCTACGGCATCGTCCGAAAAGAAAGCGGAGGAGTCGATGTCGGTGACCAGCAGGCCGCCGTTCGCGGCTTGATAGAAGCCCGCATTCGTCCCGATGAAGCTCGAATTTCCCGAGGAACCGGTGACCGACACCACCCTGTCTCCCGGGTCAGGGCAGGTGAAGTAGAGCCGATAGGTGGTCAATCCGTCGAGTCCGGGCTGATCGGAGCCGAGTCCCGCGAATTCCTCCACTTCGATTCCATATCCTTCCTCAGCATTGTAAACGCTGTAGCAACAATAGAAACAGGACCCGTCGTCATCGGTGGCCGAAGCCTCGAAGTTGCATGCCAGTGCGTCGTTACAGCCGGCAATCTCATCGGCTTCGCATACGCCATCGCCATCCGTATCGAGGTAGCAATTCCCATCGCAGTCCAGCGGGTAAAAGGGAAAGGTGCAGCTGCAGTCATCGTCTGTCGCTTCGGAACTGTAGTTGCAGGCCCTGTCGTCCATGCACCCCCCGATTTCCAAGGGGTCGCAAATGCCGTCGCCGTCAAAATCCTCGAGACAGTCGCCTTCGCAGTCGTAGTAGGTCTCGGGAAACACGCAATTGGCATTGTCATAGCAGGGGGAAGAAGCCACATAATTGCAGGCACTTTCATCGTCGCACCCCGGATAGATGCAGCTGCCGTTGTCCGTGATGGCGGTGGCCAGGAAATTGCAGGCGGACGGGTCGGTGCAGCCCACGAGGGGGTCATAGACGCCGTAAAAGACTTCCGGACTCGACAGGCTGCCCACGATACCGTTGGCTACGAAATCAAGGGTGTTGTCACAGTTGGGCAGGCTGTCCAATGCCGCATCCCAGATGCGCACCTCCAATGCGGCCTCCGAGGCCGCGTTGGCGTATACGAGCATGAGCCCCGTGTAGTACCCTGAGGATGCCAGGAAATCCGTTGTTCCCAAGCCGCGGCAATTGCCGGATGCATCAAAGATGCCGGCGACGTTGTTGTCTCCAGCGCCCACCAATCCGTCCACCGAGATGGTGAAGGTGACGGTCATGCTGAATTCGTAGGCGCTGGGCACCACCGTCCAATCGCCCGGTTGGGCGCGGGCCTCTCCTGATGCCCAAACCAAAAGAAAGGGCATGATGGCCCATTGAAGTGCAGAGAGCAACGACTTGGTCATATTTTACAAGATATGACCCTGCCGGCTTATGTCAGTTGATTTCCAACTTGAAATTGCCTTTGAGTGTGCGGTCGAAGCCGACCAGCTCTCCATCAATTTCCCGGCGAAGGAGGAAATCCAAGGTGACCGACTCCTCGCCTCCTGACAAAGGGGCCGGGACCACGCTGGCCACGCCATTGGTGACGCGATAGGTGGCCGTGGTATCAAAGGCCACGTTGAAGTTGGTCTCATCGAGCTGGGTGAACAAGCCTTCCACGGGATAGAAGAGTGCTCCTTGCTGCACGTTGGGCACATCGAGGATGAGGCTCACTCCATGTTCCTCCGTTTCGTCCGGTGTCCGAGCGTCGGCGGTCACGAAATAACGGCGGGAGAACAGGCTGTCCTCCTGCTGGAGATAGACGTATTCAGCGCCCAGCACTTCCAGGGAGTCTCCGTCCAGTATGAGTACCCCGCAGTCGCACTTGTGCACGGGGGGCAGGTAGTCCTCGGAGGTGGAGCAGGCGGCCAACAGGACGGCTGCGGCGGCCGGAAGGAGCAGGGCGGAGATGCGCTTCATGGTCTTCGATGGGATGGCACAGCCCTTGGATTCAGGGTTGTGCTGGGTAGCGAAGGTAGGAACTACGCGTTTCCATGAAACGGGTGCGTGCCAAACGCCATTGGTTGGTCAGGGCGTCCAGGTCGCCCTGGGATTCCAGGGCTTCCCGCAAGGCCGGACCCCCAGCGAGCTGGTCGAAGAATTGCGGTCGGTCGATGAAGGGGCTCTGGTCACCTGCGGGTGTAGAACGCCAAGCGTCCAGCAGTTCGTTCAAGATTTCGAGATGGAGTTGTTCCCCGCTGCCATTGGCCTGCCATGCGCCGAGGCGGCGGAGCAGGCTGAATCCTTGACAGGATTTCCTCGCGTGTTTGGGGTATTTGGAGGCGGCGTTGGGCTGGGGTGTAAAGGAGAGCGATCCGCGAAGGAAGCCGGGAAACCCCACGACCGTGAAGGGCTGGTCCGTCCCACGGCCTACGCTCGCGATGGTCGCTTCGAGCAACACGAGGTGCGGATAAAGCTGCACGGATTCCGGTGTGGGCAGGTTCGGGCTCGGGGCCACGGGTGCGGACCAATGTGTCCTTCGTGTCCATCCGGTGCAGGGAATGACGGTGAGGTCGCATTGCAGGTTGGGATCGGGTGAAGCGGAATATCCTCCGCCAAGCCAGCCTTCCCCGTTGGCCATCAACGCCAATTCTCCAAGCGTCATTCCGTGGGCCAGGGGAATGGGAAGGAAACCGACAAAGGAGCGCACAGCGCTGGTGTCGAGAATGGGGCCATCCACGAGGTGGCCGTTGGGGTTGGGACGGTCGAGGACCACCACGGGAATGTCCTGTTCCGCGCCGGCTTCCATGGCAAGGATCAGGGTGGACAGAAAGGTGTAGCACCGGACGCCGACGTCCTGGATGTCGAAGACGAGGATGTCGAGTTCCGTCAGCTGGGCTGCGGTGGGTTTCTTGTGTGTTCCGTAGAGTGAATGGACGGGGATGCCGGTATCGGGGTCCACGCCGTCCGGGGCATGGGCTCCATCCGGAAGGTCACCCCTGAAACCGTGCTCGGGACCGAATGCCGCGGTGACATTGACTCCCCTCGAAATCAACGTGTCGACCAGGTGGGTTTGCCGGCCATCGGCTGCGGCGATTTGGGCGGTGTGGTTGCAGATGACGCCAACACGTTTGCCTTTCAGCAAGGGCAGGTAGGCATCGAAGCGGGCATCTCCGGGTATGACTTGAGCGCATGAAGACGTCAAGGAAACCCACATCAGGACTAGGAGGAAAGAAATGCACCGCATCACTGCAAAGAAACGTGCCCGCTACCTTGCATCGCATGTCTGACCGATCCCGAACCGCTGTTCGCTTCATCGCGCGTCGGATGACCGTGGACCCCACGGGAAAGGGCATTGCACGTCCCGTGGTGCGCATCGCGGAGGGCGGCGTGGCCGTCGGCGTGGCGCTCATCATCCTGTCTTTGGCGATCGTTCAGGGTTTCCAGCGCGACGTCAGGGAGCTCGTGGTCGGCTTTGGAGCGCACCTCCGGGTGGTGGCCGCCGATCAGGGGAGGACGCAGGGAACGGACCGCGTGGCGTGGTCCGATGTGGATACGGCTGCATTGAAGATGGTGCCGGGGGTGCGGCATGTGCAGGCCTTTGCCCAGCGCCCGGCGATCATCGAGACCACGGAGGAAGTGGAGGGCGTCATCGTCAAAGGACTCGGGCCGGATGCCGACCTGGATTTCCTCAAGCGCTCCCTGCGCATGGGGCGGCTGCCGGCTTTCGATGCTGCGGATGCGGCCATGGAAATACTGGTATCGGCCATCCACGCCAGGGAGCTGGGATTGGTTCCCGATCGCAAGGTGCGTCTGCTGCTGGCGGATGCACGGGGTGAAATCCGTCCGCGGGTCTTTACGGTGACCGGAGTATATGAGACCGGATTGCAGGAGTTCGATGCTGAATTCGTCTTTTGTGGGTTGCATCACTTGCAGGCCTTGAGCGGATGGGGCATTGCGGCGCGCATGTTGGTTTCGGACCGGATGGTGGATGACGGGCCCGCCGTCCGGTGCGCTGAGGTCACTGCGACGGGAGGAAGTGACCGGTTGCGCTATGAGTGGACCGGTGTGGACTGGAAGGGAAAGGGACCCCATCCCTTGACTGGCCTTGGCGAAGCCATGGTGGTGGTGTCGGATGGGGGAGGCACAGTGCCCGATACGGCTTGGGTGGTATGGGACGATGGACTTTCCGAAGCTCCGGAAGTGCGGACTGCAGGAGGGAGCAGTGGCCACTATGTGGGCGGTTTCGAGATGCGTGTCGAGGACTATGCCAGCCTGTGGACCATCGCAGACAGCGTGTTCTTTGCTGTGCCTTATGACCTGGATGTCCGCAGTGTGGTGGACGATCATCCGGAGATGTTCCAATGGCTCGCCATGCTGGATTTGAATGTCGAGCTCATCATCGGCCTGATGGTGCTGATTGCCATATTGAATATGGCATCGGCCTTGCTGCTCCTGATGCTGGAGCGCACCCGTTCCATCGGACTGCTCAAGGCTTTGGGCATGGCCGACCGGCCACTTATGGGGGTTTTCGTCAGGCTGGCCGTGCGCATTCTGTTGCGGGGACTGGCCTGGGGCAACGCCCTCGGCTTCGGATTGGCCTTGTTTCAGCAGTCCACGGGTCTCGTGAAACTGGATGCGGCCAGTTATTATCTGTCAGAGGTGCCCATCGCATTGGACCTGAGCAGGATTGCCCTGGTCGAATGTGGAATTCTTGCTGTGTGCGCCTTGGCGATGTTTGTTCCCGCACGGTATATCTCACGGCTGGACCCTGTTGAATCCCTGCGTTTCGATTGAACCACCCGGTATATTTGATTCCGACAATTGAGCTCCATGATCATCCACGAGAACATCCTCGGCGCCATCGGCAATACGCCGATGATCCGCCTCAATAAGGTCGCCGCGGATTTCCCTTGCCCCGTCCTCGCCAAGGTGGAGTACTTCAACCCGGGCCACAGCGTCAAGGACCGCATGGCCCTCGGCATGATCGAGTCGGCGGAGCGCAACGGACAGCTCAAGCCGGGCGGCACCGTCATCGAATGCACGAGCGGCAACACCGGCATGGGGCTTGCGCTGGCCTGCGCGGTGAAGGGCTACAAGCTCATCTGTACGACCAGCGACAAGCAGTCCAAGGAGAAGATCGACATCCTGCGGGCGGTGGGAGCGGAGGTGCATGTGTGCCCGACCAATGTCGCACCGGACCATCCCGACAGCTACTACAGCGTGGCGGAGCGCCTGCACAAGGAGACGCCGAACAGCGTGTGGTGCAACCAATACGACAACCTCGCCAACCGAAAGGCCCACTACGAGACGACCGGTCCGGAGATCTGGAAGCAGACCGGCGGCATGATCACCCACTTCTGCACGGGTGTCGGCACGGGTGGCACCATCAGCGGCACGGCCCAATACCTCAAGGAGAAGAACCCCGACATCCAGATCTGGGGCATCGACTCCTACGGGTCGGTCTTCAAGAAGTACCACGAGACGGGGGAGTTCGACGACAACGAGATCTACCCCTACATCACGGAGGGCATCGGCGAGGACATCCTGCCGGCCAATGTCGATTTCGACATCATCAACCGCTTCGAGAAGGTGACCGACAAGGACGGCGCATTGGCTGCCCGTGAGCTCGCCCGTGAGGAGGGCCTCTTCCTCGGTTACAGTTGCGGTTCGGCCTTCCAGGGGCTGCGGCAGCTCAAGGATGAGCTCAAGCCCACCGATCTGGCCGTGGTGCTCTTCCACGACCACGGCTCACGATACGTGGGCAAGGTCTACAACGACGACTGGATGCGCGCGCAGGGCTGGCTCTGAGCCTGCTTACTCGAGGCAGCTGCCATTGGCCGGATCCGCGAAATTGGGGGCCAGCCGGTTGATGCAGTTGTCCTCCGAATCGCAGATGCCGTCGGTGTCGGTGTCATGGTCCCCGCATCCCGTGCAGCACTGGTCGTACCGGATGATGATCCGCTCCACGACCGGGGCGTGGCCGAAGGTCGATCCGTGGGTGGTGCCGGCGACCCAGGGGCACCCATCGGCATCGAGGACCTGGACCTCATAGAAGCCGGGTTCGAGGTGGTGCGGTGCCGTGCCATAGGTGAAGTAGGCGTCAGGCGTGCCGTTGAGCCCGGTGCAGACCACGGTTGCGCCGGCGTAGGCGGAAGGAGCGACGAATGGCATGGAGGCCGTGGAGGCGGTGGCGGCGAATTGCCCGTCACCCGCATAACGCCCCGATGCGGCGGCCAGGACGGTAATGGATTCGAAGAGGGGGGCCGAGTCACATGTGCCACGGCAGGGCAGGTTGGCCGGGTCGGCATAATTGTCTGCCGCCGTGTCGGAGCAGAGGTCGCCGGAATCACAGAGGCCGTCGCCATCGCTGTCGGTGCCGTCCTGGGCCGGGTCGAAGCCGCCTCCGGAACAGTCGTCGCAGCCGTCGCCATCGGAATCCATGCAGACGTATGGATTGCCGTCATCGGCATCATTGGAGGCGCAGACGCCATCTCCATCGGCATCGACGGCGCAGGGGGTGCCATC
>CALLLH010000049.1 GCA_938082505.1 uncultured Flavobacteriales bacterium | reverse complement strand
CAACGGTGGCGGAGTATCGTATCTTCGCGCCCGCTCGGGACATGGCCCAGTTGGTAAGGCGCCTGCTTTGGGAGCAGGAGATCGCAGGTTCGAGTCCTGCTGTCCCGACATCGAAACGACCTCCTCACGGGGGTCGTTTTTGTTGTTGTTCTGTATTTCAGTGAATTGCGAGTGAAATGGGCGTTGGTATCTTGACGAGATGCGCTTGACCCTCGTCCTCTTGTTCCTATGCTCCGTCGGAATGGCGGGCGCGCAATGCGTCGATTCCGACCAGATCAACTTCGATGTAATCTGCCCGACGGACTATACCCCCGTATGCGGTTGTGATGGGGTGACCTACTCCAACAGCTGTGCCGCCATCAACTACGGTGGGGTCACTTTCTACTCGGAGGGGCCATGCGATGGGGGGCCGGACCCCGAGCCGCTCGATCCCTGCGAGGGACTCCCCACGGCGGAGCTTGGACCGTGCGATGCATTGCTCGGGTGGGGGCTCGTCGATGGTCATTGCACCTCGGTCAGTGGTTGCGATGGGACGTATCTGGACACGGACTGGTCGGAGATCATCTACGCCAGTCTGGAGGCGTGCGCGTATTCCTGTGATTCCATCTGTTTGCAACCAGCATTGATCAATCCCAATGTCATCTGCCCCTCGTTTTACGATCCGGTATGCGGTTGCGATGGGGTGACCTACCCCAACAGCTGTGCCGCCTATAACTACGGCGGGGTCACCTCCTGGACGGATGGCCCATGCGTCGTGGTCGAGACGGCGGGTTGTACATACCCGCCGGCGTGCAATTACGACCCGGATGCGGCCTACGAGGATGGCTCCTGCATCTTCCCGCCATTGGGATGCGACTGGCCAGATGGCTGGCCTGCAGGCTGCACCTATGTCGGAGCGGTCAACTATGACCCCAACGCAGTGGTGGACGACGGCAGCTGCCTCTACGAGGACTGTTCTGGTTGTGCGGGGGACGTGGATGGAGACAACCTCATCACGGTGTCGGACATCCTTGTTGTTCTCGGCCAATTCGGCGGGATGTGCGAATGAGCTGGAAGTTTTCAGCTATTGCCTTGGGACACTTCCCGGGAATGAGTCCGTGTTCGGGGAGGGGCATCAAGAAATTGTGTTCATGAATTCGATGATGATTTTCGCGGTCATGGCAGTGCTGCTGCCCGTTCTCGTGATCTACAACCGGCGCAAGGGGAAGTGAGGATCAAGTGATTGGGGAGGGGTGGTGTATGGGGTCAATATTGAAACCCCGATATTTGCTGCTCCAAATCGCTTGTCATGGGACCGTTGCCATTGCTTTTTCTGTGTTGTTGTTTGTCATGGGCCGAGACAGCCCTGTGTCAGGCAGACTCCCCGTTCATTCATGTTGAAGTCAGCATGGACGCCCATGGTTTCATGTGTCCTTTTCTGACGCCCATGTTTCTCGGGTTTCTTGAGGACCGCGGAGCCGCATGGGTGTCTCATGATCCCGATGCCAGCGTGATCGAGTTTGCCATGCCCTTGGATTCGTTGCATTCCTCACGTGACTTTACCGAGATGCTGGTCCTCATCGGATACGAAGAAGATCAGGTGGGATATGCCCGCTTCGATACCACGGCCGCAATGCCATCACCGCCCACGCCATGAAGTTTGTTGGTGTTTGGGTGTCACTGGTCCTCGCCACCAGTTGGGGCAGCCTATCTGCCCAGCAGGATATAGACAGGACCTTCATGCGGCGATACAACTATGGCGGGATGCAGGGCGGATTGGCCCTTACGACCACCGAGGATGGCGGCTTCATCGCCACGGGGCAGCACGAGGGCAATGGCAGCGCCGGCGGATGTGACATCTATGTCTACAAAGTGGACGCCTGTGGCAACCGCATTTGGTTCAAACTGTTCGGAACAGGGGGGAGTGAAGGTGGGAAATCCATCGAGCCTACTCCCGATGGCGGGTTCATCATCGGAGGGCACGGAAGTCAAGGCTTGCTGCTCAAGTTGGACGGGAATGGCGAAGCGGAGTGGTACCATAACTACAGTGGTCTGGATTGGATTTTCGATGCGATTCCCACCATCGACGGAGGATATGCAGCCCTCGGTAGACAATCGGGCAACCCTGTGGTGCTCAAGGTCGACGACAATGGCATAGTGGAATGGGCGCAGCGGTACCAGGGATTTCATGAAATGCCCCTCAGCCTGTCACAGCTGGACAACGGGGATTATTTGTTTGTGGCCAATCAGGCCGGCGTGGGCCGGGACGTCGATGTGGCTCGGGTTGACGAGGACGGCAACCCGGTGTGGATGAAGCGCTACGGTGGGGGATTCGGAGATTATGACCACACCACTTGGGGCTGCAATGCGATGCTCGACCTCTCGGAGGAGGTGGCCTACGTGACGGCACCCACCGCCTTGGGCAGCATGGGCAGTGAGAACATCCTCATCATGAAGCTGGATCTGGAAGACGGGGAGCCCATTTGGTCCAAGGCTTACGGTTCGGATGGAGGAGACCAGAGCCGGGACCTGACCCTCACCTCGACCGGCATTGCCGTGGTGGGCAACACGAATGGGTTTGCCCAATCCGTGGAATCGAATCCTGAGATGCTGGAAGAGAGCATGGGGGAGCGGGACGTGCTCATGTTTCACATTTCTGAGGAAGGGGATGTCGATTGGGCCCAGACTTATGGCGGAAGCGAGCGGGACAAGGGCATCGGCGTTCGCTATGATGATGAGGACGGATTCACCATCAGTGCCTACACCAGCTCAGGGATATTCGGGAATGAGGACAGCTCCATGGATCCCCTTTTCATTCGCACCGATTCAATCGGACAGGTGAACTGCCAATCTGCAGCTGTGCTGCTCGAGGTGGAGGACGTGGAGGTGAATCCGGTGGAGGCGGGCTCTGCCGCAGGCATTGGGGTCACCGCGACGAGCGTCGGACACACTGTAAATGAAATCGAGCCCAACGACGCTTATCAATGTCAGATGTGCTACACCGAGCCGTTGTTCGAATGGAGCACGAACCAGGTGTGTGTCGGAGACCCGGTGGAATTTTACAACACCACCCAAGTCGGGCTCATCTGTTTTCAGGAGTGGGAGCTCGAAGGTCCTGAAGTGCCGGGAGGCATCATCTTCCCCGGGAATGCGGACACCATCTCATACACGTTTGATGTTCCCGGAGACTACACGATGACCTTGAGGAGCACGTGTGACTCCTCGGATGAGTACTTCGTCATTCCTCTTTTTGTCCATGAAGTGCAGCTGGATGCGGTCATGCTGTCCGATTATAACGGCTTCGAAGTGAGCTGTCCGGGGAGTGAGGATGGTACCGCCTTGGGGGAGGCTTCCGGTGGTTCATCACCCGGCAATTACCAGTGGGAGTGGACGATGGAAGGGAATTCCCTGTCGATCGATGAAGCGGAATTGGCTGGCCTTTCAGCCGGGACATTGGAGGCGGTCGTGTTTGATTACCTGGGGTGCAGCGATACCCTCGAAGTGGTTTTGACCGAACCGGAGCCCATCGCATTCGAGGCGAGTCCCATCAATGCATACAATGGCTTTGGAGTGAGCTGTGAGGATGCCACCGATGGGGCCATTGCGCTTGACCTGCTTGAAGGAGGGGTCGGAGGGTTCTCCGCCCATGTAGTGGACGGCGGGTCCCTGTTGCCCTTGGAAGGGTTGCCCGCAGGAGGGTTCCTCGTGGAAGTCGAGGATGACAATGGATGCACCGCGGAGGATTCGGTCATGTTGGTGCCGCCCCCCCCGCCGACGTTGTTGCTGGAGAGCCGCGTGGACAGTTGTCAATCGGGCAATGGGGGCATCGATGCCACTTACGCTTGTGGCGTGCCGCCTTGCAGCCTTGTCTGGCCGGATGTGGAAGCTGAATCAGAGACGGTGAACGTCCTCAACCAGCGATTGAACGGACTCGACGGGGGGGCGTATTCAGTCATGGTGGTCGATGGCAACGGGTGCAGTTTCACAATGGACATCCTCGTGCCCCAAACGCATTTGCCCGAACCGGAAATTGTCATCGATCCCCAGGAGGGATGCACGCCCGAACTGGAGGTCAGCATCGAGGAAAGGGGAGACAATGATGTGGTGTATCGGAACTTTGATTTTGGAGATGGCAGCAGTCGGATCACCCTTGGGGATGATGCGCTCTCCCTGCGCAGAATCAGCCATCGCTATGACGAGCCTGGTGTTTACCAGATCAGTGTTGAACTGATGAATTCCGAAGGCTGCATGGATGTCGCCAGCGCGCAGCTGGTGGTCCATGAGGGTTTGACGCTGTACGCCCCCAACGCTTTCACCCCGACGAATGACGGTTTCAACGATGGTTTCCGTGTGGAAGGGTCGGGGGTCGAGTCCTTTCACATGACCATTTCAAACCGGTGGGGAGATACGGTCTTCGAAACAGAAGACATGGAACGCTACTGGAATGGAAGCCCCCGTGGAGACGGATTGTCGCACATCAATGACCTGTTCGTCTACATGATAGAAGCCACGGGCATTTGCGAGGATTTCAAGAGGTTGTACGGTACCGTCATGCTGATCCGGTAAGTCAGTGGTCCTTGGACTGCGGTTGTCTGCTTCGGCATACCTTGACGCATGGCCAAGAGCAAGCACATGCGTTGGGTTCACCGGGCGTTGGCCCAGGCCCTGCAGTTGACCGGAAGGAACGCCGCCGCCGATGAGGTCGCTGGCTGGGCCGGCATGCTCGACAAGCAAACCCATGGTGCGACCATGGGCCGGCGTTCAGCCTTGAAGGCGATGGGCGCCTTGGCGGCGGTACCGCTGCTCGGAAGTGCGGGTTGCAGCAAGGAGCGGAGGCTGGCCAACACCACCGTCGCCATCATCGGTGGTGGGCTGGCGGGTTTGACCGCGGCCCTGCGGCTGCAGGACCTGGGGATGGCCCCCGTGGTGTACGAGGCTTCCGATCGGTTCGGGGGGCGGACCCGCACCGTGACCGGCGTGCTTCCGGGCGGCGGTACGTTCGAAGCGGGCGGCGAATTCATCGATGAACAGCACGCCCACATGCGCACTTTGGCGGAACGCTTCGGATTGGCCTTGGACGACCTCGAGTCCATGGAGCTCGAAGGCATGCGCTATCTGTTCAATGGCCAAGAGGTCGGGTTCGATGCGCTGGTGGAGGCCACAGTGCCTTTCCTGCCATCCTTCCTCGCGGACGAGGCGGCGCTCGAACAGGACTACGAAGCGAACTCGGCCACCCTCGACGGGTTGACCTGCATGGAGTATTGGGACGGGATGGGCATCGGGGGCGTGCTCCGTGCCGTGCTCGAGGTGGCCGTCCTGACCGAATTCGGACGGGCACCTTCACAGGTGTCGGCCTTGCATTTCGTGGAGGACCTGCCCCAGGTGCAGGACGGCACCACGGCCCCGGATGGGACCGAGCGCTTCAGGTTCAGCGGTGGCACGGCAGCCTTGGTTGACGCCATGGTGGGCGCTTTGGGCGGCGTTCAAGGCGAACGGTTGAGGACGGGAGCGAAACTCACCACGATCAGCAGCCAGGGGCGCGGGTTCCTCCTCGCGTTTGACGGCATGGCCGCAGTGGAGGCCGATATCGTGCTGGTGGGTGCGCCCCTTCCGGCGCTACGGCAGATCGACCTCGGTGGATTGGATTTGCCGGAGGCGTTGCAGACCTACATCGCCACGGCAGGGATGGGCGAACACGCCAAGGTGGTGGCGGGTTTCAATGGGACGCCTTGGCGGGATGCCGGATTCGATGGGGAGGTCCTGACCAATGCGGGTTGCCAGACCTGCTGGGACAGCCGGCCCTTTGAAACCGGACCGGGAGCCCTGACCTTCCTCCTGGGGGGCGATGCTGCGGCAGCGGTCAATCCTTCGGAGGCAGGGATGCTCGCGGATACTTTTTCCGGCCAGCTCGGGCCGTTGTATCCGGGCTTATCGGACGCCCGCAGCGGTGTGCATTGGGCGGTCAACTGGGGGCAGGAGGCCGGCTACGGCGGCAGTTACACCTGCTTGGGGCGCGGGCAGTACACCGCCGCCATCGATCACCTCTACTTCGATGGCGATGAAGAGGAACGGCAGGTGGCTTTCGTGGACAACCTCGGCTTCATCGGTGAGGCATTCAGCGGCGACAACTGGGGCTACATGGAGGGTGCGGCGGAGACAGGCTGGTTGGCGGCGCGTCACGTTGTGGACGAATTGGTATAGCCGTCGACGGGGCGACATGCCGGGAGCCGGGAAAATCAAGGGAGGGTCATGCCTCTTTTCTCCATCGGGGTTTGAATGATGACGCCGGACGGGTTCCGGTGACGTTCCCGGATGGCTACATTGACCAAAATTGGACAATGAAGCGAAGCTATTTCCTGCTCCCCCTCTTGTATCTGGGGTGTTCCCCCGTGGCCGACCATGCTGGCGCCCTGACCGATGCCGATGCCCTGTTCGAGCGCAATGCCGCCACGGCGCGCCAGCTGATCTTCGATTTCGAGCAAGAGCGTGAAGAGGCCAAGGTGCACTTTGCCGACAGTGCCGTCTGGACCCCGACCCGCCATGGCCAGACCGACACCATACCCTTGGAGCAGGCTTGGTCCGGATGGAAACGGATGTGGGCCGCCTATGACCTCGAGTTGCTGTCCGAGCTCGTCCTCCTGCCCGGTGTGGACCCGGAGACAAAGGAGCCCGATGGCTCGGTTCGGGTGTATTTCGATTGGCGATACACCAAGCCTGCAACGGACAGCACGGTTGCCCGCACGGCCGACCTTTCCTTATACGAGGCCTGGGAATTCGATGCGGATGGAAAGATCTGGATGACGCAGTTGTACGGTGACATCGGGGCCACCATCGCGGCCCTCAACGATTGAGGGCGGACCTTCCCTTCAGGAGTTCCCCTCAATGAAAAGGCCCGCATTTGCGGGCCTTTCTGTATCTGAATCCCACCGGAGTGGGCAGTATATGCGGAAAATTCGCAGGGAACTGAGGTTTCAGAGAACCTGGACGTTGACGGCATTCAGGCCTTTGGGGCCTTCTTTCACATCGAAGCTGACGGCGCAGCCGTCGGCGAGATCACCGGAGGTGACGGCCTTGACATGGACAAAAATGTCCTTGGAACCGTCATCCGGTGTGATGAAGCCGTAGCCTTTGTCGTCGTTGAAGAATTTGACTGTACCCTGCATGGGGGAAAAATTAAATGAAGTGCGAAACTAGGCACTGTTGGGCATTCATCTGCAATACCGGCCCGAAAACACAATTCCCGGCTTGCCGAAAGCAACAACCCCGGCCGCGCGGCCGGGGTTGTCAAATCGTGGGTTCGCCAATGGCGCCCGCCCTTTCTGAAATCGGGCGGTGCATCAACGGTGCTGTGCACCAGGGGTCGACGAAGGATCACCAATCATCGTCGAGGTCATCGTCCCCATCGTAATCGAGGTCTTCTTCAAAGTCGAAGTCCTCCTCGTCTTCGGGGTCGAAGCCGTAGAACACGTTTTTCATCGTGAATGAATGAACGCTGCCCCCAACTCGGTGGCATGACTCAATTTACGAATTCCCGGATTGATCGAAACCCATTTTTTTGAACCTGTGAACATCATGCCGTCGATCAAATGGGGATGGTTTCCGGCACCGTCTTTCAGCCGTAATTTCGAATAATGTCATTGGGGTTGGGTTCAACGGGGAAGTCCATCTGCTGGATGGGTGCGCTCATTCTTTTGTCGGTGGGGCGTCCCGCTGCGCAAATTGTCATAGGTGAGGTGGATGCTTTCGGTTCGCTTCAGGACAATTTCGGCGCAAGGGAAGACTGGGTGGAGCTGTTCAATGAAGGAGGCTCTGTCGTTGACCTCTCGGGGTGGCATCTTTCGGACGACCCTGACCAATGGACCAAATGGCCCCTTCCCGCGGAAACCATCGAGCCCGGTGAGCGCATGGTGATTTTCGCTTCGGGCCGCGACATCGGCCGGATCCACCACTGGGAATGCCCTGCCGACGATGCGGACATCTGGAAGTATTGGTTGCCCGCCGGTCCGCTTTCTGAGGATTGGCGTGCCCTTGATTTCGATGATGGTGCATGGGCGGATGGTGCGGGCAGCATCGGATACGGGGATGGAGACGATGCCGTGCAGGTGGAGGGGGCATCTGTGGTGTACATGAGGAAGACATTTTCTGTCGTCAATCTGGATCAACTCGTGCACGGTTGGTTGGCCGTGGATTACGATGATGGTTTCGTGGCGTTCCTCAATGGCCGGGAGGTTGCGCGTTCCGACAACATGGAGAACCTTTCCGTCGCCCATGATGTGGAGGCCGCCTACGGCCATGAGGCGGCCTTGTACGGCGGGGGAGTGCCCGAAGCCGTTCCTTTCGATCCTCGGGAATGGCTTGTCCCCGGAGAGAATGTCCTGGCCGTTCAGGTGCACAATACCGACCAGAATTCCTCGGACCTCACGGCACGGCCATTCTTGGCCCTCGGACGGACTGAGCCTGCTGTCGCTCCCTACGGTGCACTTCCGGATTGGTGGACCCCCGATGCGCCGGCACCGCACACGAACTTCAAGTTGAAGCCCGGTGAGCCGGTCATCCTGTCCGATCCATCCGGTGATCTGGCGGACCTCGCTTCGCTGCCTTGGTCGTTGCGCAGTGGCATCACCATGTCGCGCGATGGTGAGGATTGGTGTTTCACCACTTCACCCTCGCCCGGCGGACCCCACCAGGGGAATTGCGCTTCGGGGGTGTTGCCGTCTCCCCAAGTGAGCCCGGCATCCGGGTGGTACGATGCTGTCGGCGTAGTGGCGGTGCCGGGCAGCAGCACGAGTGTCGGTGAGGATTTGCCAAGCATGACCCTTCGGTTCACCACCGATGGGTCCGAGCCCACCGAAAACGCAACCGTATTCACGGGATTCTGGTCTCCGTCGGAGACCACGGTGTTGAGCATCCGGGCCTTTGGAGAAGGGTACCTGCCGAGTGAGACTGTGGACAGGTCGTATTTCCTCGGTGAGGCCGAGTCCAACCTGCAGACCGTGAGCATCACCACCCATCCGGACCATCTGTGGGATTGGGAGACGGGCATCTACGTCATGGGCCCCAATGCCGGCCCCGATTACCCTTTCATGGGGGCCAATTTCTGGCAGCCCTGGTCGAGGGTGAGCCGCCTGGAGTGGTTCGACGGTTCGGGCAATCCCGTGACCCGGGCCCGTTTCGATCTGGAAATCCACGGGGGATGGTCCCGGGCAGAGCCCCAGCGGTCGTTCCGTCTGGATTTCAAGCCGCAATACACCGGGCCATTGGAGCACGCCGTGTTCCCTTCAAAGCCGTGGATCACCGAATTCGGCAACCTCAACTTGCGCAATGGGGGGCAGGCTTCCTGGGAGAACAAAATCCAGGACGCGTTCTACGGCGAGCTCGCGCTGGAGACCGACGTCGTGGCCTCGGCCTGGCGTCCGGTGGAAGTGTACCTCAATGGGGAATACTGGGGCATCTACGGTGCACGGGAAAAATCCGATGAGCAATTCGTCGAAGACAATTTCGGCTGGGACGAGGAGACAGTCGACCTCCACAACCAGTGGGTTTCGTTGCACGGCGCCCCCAGTGCTTTCGAGGCTTCCGTGGACCCCCTGCTCGAGCTGCCTTCCGGTTCGGTTGCGTTCCACGACGCCTTTGCTGACCATTTCGATGTGGGGTCCTACATCGACTACCACATCTTCCAGATCCATGGGCAGAACGTCGATTGGATGCTGGCGCCATGGGGGCTCAAGAACCTCAAGTATTTCAGGGCTTCCGACGGCGATGGTCTGTGGCGGCCCATCCTCTTTGATACGGATGCCTGCTTCGGGGCGTGGGGAACCAGCCCCTACGACAACTACCTCAACCTCGCCCTCTATCCACCATATCCGTCGATATACAGCGATCTGCTGGGCAAGGTGCTCGGCGATGCGGAATACGGATGTCGCTTCGCGACGCGCACCTGCGACCTCCTCGGCAACCTGTTCGAGCCGGCCCGGTTCAATGCCCGCCTCTCACTGGCCGCGGCCAACATGTCGGACGCGATGATCCGCCACGTGGCGCGCTGGGGCTCCCCGGTTTCCATCTTCTACTGGGAAACCCGATTGGAGCTCATGCGGGACCACAACGAGCAACGCGCCAATCCGGAGCGGGAGCACGTCCGGCTGCAACTCGGATATTCCGCACCGGAGATGGTCACTGTGAATTGGTCGGCCCCTTTTGCAGGGGAAGTGCGCGTCAATGGCATGTCGGACCTCGGCCCGGGTTGGTCCGCGCCCTATTTCGGCGAATGCCCCATCCGGTTGGCGGCGATCCCCATCGAAGGCCAAGGCTTCCTCGGTTGGGAATCCAATCTTCATACGGATTTGGGGCTGGTGGACCCCACTGCGCCCTTCATCGAAGTCGCACTGGAGGATGACGATACTTTCTTCGCCCTTTTCGGCCCCTGCATGGAAGGGGCTGAATTGTCGGTGGTTTCAGACGGCCAGGCCCTTCAGGCCATCATCACCGGGTCGGGTCCCGTCCAATTCGAATGGTACCTCGATGGTGTTCTGGTTTCCTCGGGGCCGGAATGCACCCCATTGACACCAGGCGAATACCTGCTGACGGCGGGCAATGCGGCTTGCACGCTGGTTGCGGCCCCGGTGACATGGCCCATGGCGGAGGACGATACACCTTCTTCCGTGGCTTCCCTTCCTTCAAGGTCGCCCGGTCTGACGGTGACGCCCAATCCTTCCGAGGGCCCAGCTGTGTTGAATGGCGCGGGAATGGGCAACCTGGAGGTGTTCGGGCCCCGAGGAGAGCTGGTGTTCCGGACCGGACCGGTTGTTCTGCCTTACACCCTGCCGTCCGATGACTGGGGCGCGGGGGTCTTCACCATTGCATTTCGAGACGGCATGGAGACCCGCCATGTCCGGTTGGTCCGGCACTGAGCGGTCCTTTCGGCCTGAGCCGGTGTGACCCGAACCGAGACATGGCCACTGCGCATGTCGGAATCGCCTTATTCTCGGTGCCGGATGACGAATGTCATCGCCATTTCCTCTGAACTGATTGATATTCAGGGAGGCAAATTAATGGATGATGAACACTTCAAATAAGGTGTACGACGTGATCATAGCCGGGTCGGGCATGTACGGGCTGACCATGGCCAACATCCTGGCCAAGGCCGGACTGGATGTGCTCATCATCGAACGGGGCAAGCATCCGAGGTTTGCGCTGGGTGAGGCATTGTTGCCCCAGAGCGCCATTTGGCCTTTCATCATCGGAGAACGCTTCGGTGTGCCCGAAATCGGTCACCTGAGCCACGCCGATCGTATCGTCGACAACATTACCCCCTCATGCGGGCTGAAGCACAGCATAGGCTTTGCGCATCACAGCGAGGGGGGGGCATTGAATCCTGAACACCTCCACCAGTTGGTTCCTCCCCACCTGCCATTCTACAGTGAAAGCCACCTGTACAGAGAGGAGGTGGACCAGTTCCTGCTGGATGCAGCCATCGGCTATGGAGCGGAATACGTCGATGAGACGCCCATTCTGGATGTTCATGTGCAGCAGGAAGCCGTGGTCGTCAGCATTCCCAAAAGCGAATTCAGGGGGAAGTACTTCGTCGATGCCTCGGGAAGGGGATCGAGGCTCGTTGAACAGCAAGGTTACCGCATGGGCGCCCCCGAGGCGGAGACCCACAGCCGTGCCATCTACGCCCATGTCGAAGGCCTGCAGCCTTTTGACAACCTGATGTCCTCTCCCTCCGGTGGCAGGCGCTGGCACGAAGGCACTTTCCATCACGTGTTTCATGGCGGTTGGATGTGGATCATTCCCTTTGACAACTTCGCCCGTTCAGCCTCGCGCAAGGCGAGCATCGGACTCATGCTCGACCCCAGGATTCACCCTGAGGTGGAGTCGGCCACCCCGGAGGAGGAGTTCAAGGCCTTCATCGCGAGATTCCCGGACATCGCCCGGCACCTCGAGGGCATTCGCCCAACCATGGCGTTCAAGAGGACGGATAGGCTTCAATACGCCTCACGCCAATCCGTGGGGCACCGCCATTTCACGGCTCCGTCCACCTTCGGATTTGTTGACCCGCTGTATTCCAACGGGTTGATCCACACGTTTGAAAGCATCTATTTCGGAGCGAGGCACCTGCTTTCTGCCTTCGGCAAGGAGGAGGGCCCCGTCAAGCCGGGGGATTTCTCCACGGCCGCTTTCTCCAGGATGGAAGTGCTGCACCGGACCCAATGGAAGCACTCGGACAGCACCATTTCCAAGGCCTACGCCTCCATGGGGGCATTCACAACCTGGAACGCCTGGACCCAGTATTGGCTGGCTCAGATCCTGTTTGGTGACCTGTGGCTTCAGCGCGCCTGTTTCCGCTATTTCGAGGACGGGGATGTCGCCCATTTCGACGCTTTTCTCGAGGAGGTACGCCCCGGGGAGGCCGCCCCCTTTGCAAAGGACAAGAATGCATTGCTCCAGGACCTGGGGGCCCTGCTCGCCATACAGGGCAATGGCGTCACCGAAACCGGCGCGGCGATGCTGCACCGCCTTGCGGAGGAACAATGGTTGCCCCGCCATGTCTATGATTGGGGCTCGCCCCGGTCCCGCCACGTGGATTTCTCGGATGAAGCGCTGGTGGGCAGCCTCCTCGGTTGGGGATTCGAGGCCGCTCCCGCGCACCTCAGAGAGGGGTTGTTCGATTTCAAGTTGCCCACGCCGGCCTGATTTTCGGAGCATTCCCAAAGGCGCGCCTCCGGTCCAAAGCGACGCCCTTTTTCGAGGGCAGCGCGGCGCGCCCCGCAGTCGCAAGGAGGCGGACCTGCAACCCGGACTTGAAGGAGTCTAACTTCGCGGCCATGGCCGTACCGGAGCGCAAGGTGCATGTGGAGGAATTCCTGAAGGGAGCCCGAGAGGGGGGAGCGCTGTTGCTCGACGCGAGGTCTCCTTCGGAATTTGCCGAGGCCCATATTCCGGGCGCCCTGTCATTTCCATTGTTCGATGATGCCGAGCGCGCTGAAATCGGCACGCTGTACAAGCGTGCGGGGCGCGAACAGGCCGTTGAGCGGGGCCTTGAGATGATTGGTCCCCGCATGGCCGACATGGCCCGCAGTGCCAAGGCCCTCTTCGGTGAGCAGCCCGACAGGCGGCCCATCCATCTTTACTGTTGGCGTGGAGGCATGAGGAGCGGTTCCATGGGGTGGTTGCTGCGCACGGCGGGACTGCCGGTCGTGTTGCTTGAAGGAGGATACAAGGCTTACAAGCAGGAGTTGCCGGCGTACATGGAGCGTCCATGGCCACTCGTTCGCATTGGGGGATATACCGGTTCGGCCAAGACTGCGGTGTTGCGGGCCTTGGCTGAAGCCGGGGAGCAGGTCGTCGACCTCGAAGGGTTGGCACGCCATTTCGGCTCGGCCTTCGGCAACCTGGAGCAGCATGCCCAACCCACTTCGGAGCATTTCCGCAACCTCTTGGCAGAAGCGCTGTCCGGATTGGACCCGGATCGGCGGATTTGGGTGGAGAACGAGAGCCGGAAAATTGGACAGGTGCACCTGCCCGAGCCCTTCTACAAGCGGATGATTGCCTGTCCGGCCCTCGAGATGCTGAGGAGCATCGAGGACAGGGTGGGACATCTGGTGGGCATGTACGGCAATTATGACCTGTCCTTGTTGCGCCAGGGTTTCGAAGCCATCCGTTCCGAGCTTGGAGGGCAGGAGACGGGGGAGGCCTTGGAAGCCCTCGATCGCAAGGATCTCGCGACGGCGGCCCGCATCGCCTTGGCTTATTACGACCGGACTTACGAGCACGGCCTCAAGAAAAGGGCGGTGGACCAGCGCTTTCCGGTCCAGGCCCACGGGCTGTCATTGGACGAATGTGCCCGTTGCCTGATTGAGGCTGCCGACGGGATGGGGCTTTGACCCAACTTTGGTGCCATGAAGGAGGAAGAAGTCAAGTTGACCCGGTACAGCCATGGTGCCGGGTGCGGATGCAAGATTGCGCCGGGAGTCCTGGACCGTATCCTCGGGGAGCTGGGCGCCCAGGCTGACGATCCCATGCTGATCGTGGGCCATGGTGCGCGCGACGATGCGGCCGTATACGACCTGGGCGATGGGACGGCGGCCGTCTCGACGACGGATTTCTTCATGCCGATTGTCGATGATCCGCATGCCTTCGGCCGCATTGCGGCCGCCAATGCCATCAGCGACATCTACGCCATGGGCGGCAGGCCCCTCATGGCCATTGCCATCCTGGGATGGCCGGTGGACAAGCTGGACCCGGAAGTGGCCGGAAAGGTGCTCGAGGGGGGGCGCTCCATTTGCGCCGAGGCCGGCATTCCGCTGGCGGGAGGCCACAGCATTGACTCGCCCGAGCCGATTTTCGGACTCGCCGTGACGGGACGGGTGAACATTGCTCAGCTCAAGAAAAACGGAGGTGCCAGGGCAGGTGACGTCTTGTTCCTGACCAAGCCGCTCGGTGTCGGCATGGTGACGACGGCCCAGAAGAAGGGGCTGGTCGAAGCACAGCACCTCGAGGCTGCCGAGCGGAACATGACGCGGCTCAACAGCGTGGGGGCGTCATTGGCCCCCATCGACGGGGTGCATGCGATGACGGATGTGACCGGTTTCGGCTTGGCGGGGCACGGCTTGGAAATGGCGCGCGCTACCGGGGTCGACCTGGTGTTGGATGTCCGATCGCTTCCGACCTTGGACCGCAGTGCCTTGGTCGGCTATCACGCCAAGGGGTGCATTCCCGGCGGGACGCGCAGGAACGAGGCGAGTTATGGCGCCCATGTGGATGCAGGAAGCGCCACGGATTTTGACCTCGACCTGGTCTGCGATCCCCAAACGAGCGGAGGCCTGCTCCTTTCTGTAGACAGGGCATCCCGGGACCGCGTGGCGAAGGTGTTGCTCGATGCCGGTTGTCATCCTCATCCCATCGGTGAGGTGGTCGCGGGTGAGGGGCGGGTCAGGCTGAGGTCATGAAAAAAGGCACCTCTCGGTGCCTTTTCAATCTTACTGTTGATGCGCGCGTCAGTCGATGGAGCAGTTGCCTCCAGCGAGCTGGGCAATGGCATCACTCGCGAGGCAGGCAGCCTCGAATGCTTCGAGGTCGTCTCCAGAGCAGCCTTCACAGGTGGATGTGGTGGTCTCGCCAGCAATTTCACAGGTGCAGGTCGAGTCCTGGCTGCAGGAAGCCAGTCCGATGATCAGGACAAGAAGGGAAAGGTTTGTCAGGAACTTCATGGGTTTTTGATTTGTGGTAAATTAATGCAAGGGCACTTCATTTGGACGCATTTTGGGGAAGGACTTCATCGCAGCCTTGCCGTCACCCATCCTTCCAGCACTGCGACGTGGGGCATGGTGCCGGCCAGCAGGAAGCTGAGGGCAGCGCGTTCGCTCAACCAGCCTTCTTGTGCCGACCACAGGATGCCGCCTGCCATGACAGCGAAAGCCAGCGTCAGCGGGAGGCTGCGGAGGTAGAACCGGCCGAATTCACGGGTCAGGCTTTGGCGGTCCTGAAATTCCTCAAAGAAGGCTTCCCGGGCATGACCCAGGGCGAAGTACAAGGCAAAGGCGAGCAGCAGGTCGTGCACGAACCAGGCGAGCATGACCCCCGACAGGGCAAGAACGCCATTGCGCCAAGACCTGTGTAGCACCGCCGCCAGCACGATGGCCGATACCGAGGCCAGTTGGAGCGGAAGCTTTCTGTCGCCGAAAGAAGGGATGAGGTGCCACCCGAATTGTTCCATGACGAGCAAGGCATCGGGGCGCATGATCATGGGGGCGAGGAGGGCCAGACCCAGCGCGATGCCGGAGAGGGGGTCAGGCCTCAAGGAGACCGTACGCTTGGCGTCCACCCTCAAATGGGACATGCCGAAATGATAGCTGCTGACCAGGAGGAAAAGGGCGAGCATGATGGGTGGAAGCCATTCAAAGGCGACCCAGCACAGGCCGATGGCGCCTATATAGGGCAATGCAAAAGACTGTCGCAGGGGGCCTTCGGGATCTCCATGCATGTGGGCGTGGAGCACGTGGTCCAGTGCACCATGCTGCAATCCGATGCCGAGGATGAGCGCGACGGCCAATGGGGTCTGCAATGCGGGAAGCCAATGCCAAAGGGCATCCCCGAGCAGCGCCCCGCCAAAAAGAAGGACCAGTGTCCACCGCCGGACCCTTCCTGCGTCCTGAAATGGTGATGCCCCCATCATGGGGGCAAAGGAAAGGCCCACCCTCCAAAAGGAGGATGGGCCGTATTTCCTTGCTTCTGTCCCGGAGGAATCAGCCCTTGGCGCTGTCTTTGACGGCCAAAGCGTAAATCACCAGACCGAATCCGATCTTGTTGATGGCGTCACCGATGTTGTAGACGACATCCATGGAAAATTGCATTCCGAAGATGTCCCCTTCGCCACCGTACCATCCTGCGGTTCCGATCATGTAACCGAGGGGGTAGATCGCCCAGCCTGCGAGGACGAACCAAGCGAGCCACTTGTTGGCTTCTGCCACGGCTCCACCGGCATTGTCGGCCAAGGCCTTCACTTCACCGAACCAAACGAGGTAGACGATGTAGAAGTAGGCCAAACCTGAGAAAAGTCCCCAGAGCCACGCCTGGTCGCGGTACATCGCCTCACCGGCATAACCCGTGACGAGCATGACCACGGAAGCGAAGATGAGCTTCCACATCAGCCCCATGGTCCCACCGGCCTTTCTGGTGATGAGGTAGAACTCCACGCACATGAGCGGCACCGTCAGGGTCCAGTCCACATAGCGGAAGTCGATCGGGCTGCTGCCCGTTGCGAGGTAGTAGTCCCGCATGTAGTAGTAGTGGACGAACGCGATGAACGTGATGATGCCACTAACGAGCAGGGACGTGCGCCATTTCTTGTCGACGTTGCCCATCTCGCAGAAAAAGAAGACGGAGGCGGCCATCATGGCCATGCAGCCTACGAAGAAGGTAAAGCTGGTCGCATTACCGAAGTACTCGCTGCTGTAAAGACTGGCGTCCGCCAGAAATAAAGAGAGGTTCATGTTGTGTGTGTGGTTTTGAACGTGTTCAACGTACACACCAAAACTGACAAGACCACAGTTGTGTTCAATGATTATCCAAAAAAAGTGAACGTAAAGAGGGGGGGCTGCGCCGAATCCTGCGTCAATCGAGGGATTGCAGAGCAGAGAAAATTTTATGCATGGGCAGTCCCATAACGGTGTAGTAGCTCCCTCTCAGGGATTGAATGGCACACGCGCCAATCAGGTCCTGTGCTCCGTAAGCTCCAGCTTTGTCGAAGGGCGAGTGGTTCATGACGTAATGATGGGCGAACGCGCCGTTAACGTGTCCGAAAGACACTTCAGTGGTGTCGTGCTCCGTTCTGAGCTGGTCCGGGAAGCGTCCATCGATGAGGGTGAATGCGGTGGTGACCTCGTGTGTGCGGCCGGACAATTGGTGCAACATCTCGATGGCTTCTTCGACTGAACCCGGCTTTTCAAGGGTGTCGCCATCGACCTGAACGACCGTGTCGCTGGTGATGAGCACCTCAACTTCTTGCAGTTGGTCCAACGCGGCCCGGGCTTTCAACTCGCTGATGTGCCGGGGTATTGCGGGGCCCGAAAGGGCGTCAGGGTAGATTTCATCCACATTGATGATCCTGATTTCAAAGGGGATGCCCAACATGGAGATGAGTTCCCTGCGGCGCGGCGAGGCGCTGGCGAGCACCAATTTCCGCTGCCTGAGGCCGGGAAGCAGAGGGAGGGCGGATGGGGCGTCGGGACTGATGTGCATGGGGACGTGTATTGACGGTGCAAAACAACACCTTGACCGGCGAAGCGTTGATGTCATGGGCAACATGGCCCTCGCTAATTTTGGGCTTTCACTGCGGCCGCATGGACAGTATCCTCATTCTCGATTTCGGCTCCCAGTACACCCAGCTGATTGCACGCAGGGTCCGGGAGCTGAACACCTATGCCGAAATCAAGCCATGGAATGGCGATTGGCGGACCTTGCTGGATACACCGGCAGAGGATGATGCGCTCGGTCGCCGATGGAAGGGGGTCATTCTGTCGGGCAGTCCGCACAGTGTACGCGATGCCGACGCTCCTTCTCCGGACCTTGTGGGTGTGCGTGGAAGGTGGCCGCTGCTCGGGGTCTGTTTCGGCGCCCAATGGCTTGCGCAGTTCGGAGGCGGATTGGTCGAGGCCAGTGACAGCAGGGAGTATGGACGGGCCCATTTGACGCGCGTAGATACTGGAGACCGGTTGTTTGCGGGCATGAGTGAGGGCAAGCAGGTGTGGATGAGCCATGGTGATACCATCCAAGGGGTTGGTGCCGGAGCGAGGGTGACCTGTTCTACGGCGGATGTCGAGTATGCGGGCTTCACCTACGAAACCGAACCGACCTGGGGCATACAGTTCCACCCCGAGGTGTACCACAGCGAGGAAGGGCTGACCCTGCTGCGCAACTTCGTCCACGGGATTTGCGGTTGCGCTGCCGATTGGACGCCTGCCCACTTCGTGGACACCACCATCGAAGAACTCAAGGAAAAGCTCGCAGGGGATCACGTGGTCCTCGGATTGAGTGGAGGCGTGGATTCGAGTGTGGCGGCCATGTTGCTCCACCGGGCAATTGGAGACCGTCTCCACTGCATTTTCGTGGACAATGGGCTGCTGCGGAAGCACGAATTCGAGGAGGTGCTGGAGGGCTATGAGGGCATGGGCCTGAATGTCAAGGGTGTCAGGGCTTCGGAACGCTTCTACTATGCCTTGTCGGGGAAGACCGATCCCGAAGCGAAGCGGAAGGCCATCGGCGCCACGTTCATCGAGGTGTTCGACGAGGAAAGCAATATGCTCGAGGGCGTGAAGTGGTTGGGACAAGGGACAATCTATCCCGACGTGATCGAGAGCGTTTCGGCTACCGGAGGTCCCAGCGCCACCATCAAGTCCCACCACAACGTGGGAGGATTGCCTGATTTCATGAAATTGGAGGTCGTGGAGCCCTTGCGCATGTTGTTCAAGGACGAGGTGCGCAGGGTCGGAAGGGAAATGGGCATTGATCCTCAATTGCTCGGGCGGCATCCGTTCCCGGGCCCGGGACTCGGCATTCGGATCCTCGGCGAGGTGACCCCGGAAAAGGTGCAACTCCTGCAGGAGGCCGACCGCATCTGGATCGACAAGCTCAAGGATCACGGCCATTACGACCGGGTGTGGCAGGCCGGGACCATCCTGTTGCCGGTACAGAGCGTCGGGGTCATGGGGGATGAGCGCACCTACGAGCAGGCCGTGGCCCTGAGGGCGGTCACCTCCACGGATGGCATGACGGCGGATTGGGTCGATTTTCCGCATGCCTTCCTTGCCGAAGTGTCCAACGCCATCATCAACAAGGTGCGCGGAATCAACCGCGTGGTCTACGACATCTCTTCCAAACCCCCCGCGACCATCGAATGGGAATGAGCGGACCAGCATACCGCCTGGCTGTCACCCTGGCCTGCCTCTTCATGACTTGGCAGTCCATGGCGCAGCCATCTGTGACGCACACGGTCCAGCGAAAGGAGACGGCCTATGGCATCGCCAAGGCCTATGGGGTGGACCTCAACAGGCTGCTCGACCTCAACCCGTGGGCGGAAGGCGGAATCCGGAAGGGAGATGTGTTGCGCATTCCGGCGCAGTCGGTTGCAACCGATGAAATCGACGCCCCGACATGGCCGGATGATGCGCGCGAGCGGGGAGATCTTCCGCGGGAAGAGGGGGGCGGTTTGGAACGGGATGGGGTGCCGGTTGGAGCGGGCATGGGAGCGTTGGGAGACACTGTTGAGGGCGTCCCCCTTGGGCGGCCCGTGCCGCCGACATGGTCATTGGATACCCTCAGGATCGCCGTATTTCTTCCCTTTTATTCCTACAGGGACAGCCTTGGGAGACAAGAGAGGCGACTGAGGGAAATCGCCACCGACTGTGCCGCCGGCATCCGACTGGCATTGGATTCAGGTCGCCAGATGGGCGCCCACTGCGAGGTCAGGTTCCTCGATACGGGAAGGGACACCTCGGGTCAGTTGAATTGCGGTCCCAGGGACCTGGTGGGGTGGGGAGGTCCGGTCCATTTGGCGATGGGACCACTCAAGCGATCCCAGTTCCGGGATGTGAGGAATTGGCCCGGCATGGAGAATGCGGTCCATGTGGCGCTCACAGACCTTGGTGAGTCCCTGTTGCATGGGGCGCAAGGCATCTTGATGCCCTACGTTTCGGTTGGACAGCGGATGAAGGGGTTGGCGAAACATGTCTCCCGCATGCACCGGGGGGAGCAGGTGCTGCTGCTGGCAACCGGGGACATACGCAATTTGGAAGCGGAGACGGCCTTCCGGGAGGCTTGGCAGCGCTTGGCGGATGAAGACAGTTTGTTGCTGATGCAGGAGGTCGAGGTTTCGTCCAAGGGGTTGGGTGCATTGCGCGGGTCGCTTTCCGATGTTCGGCGCAATGTGCTCGTGGTGCCCGGTGGAAAGGCCAACCGTTCTCTCGCGGGAGTGTTGCAAACCGAAATGCAGTTGGGTGATTCCCTTGACTTCGTCCTGTACGCCGATGAGGCATGGAGGACCTTCGAGTTCCTGGATCCCGAAATGCGGGAACGCATCGGGTTCACCGTGGTGGATGCCGGCGGGTCCCTGCCCGATTCCTCCGTGTTTGGCGCGTTGGATTCGGCCCATTTCTGTCTGGCGCGGCGCATGGCGGATTTGCGGAGTGGAGATGCCGGTGCCTATGGTTGGATGGCGCACGACGTGATGCGCAGCGCTTTGGGTTGGACCGCCGCTTACGGCACAGGATGGCCGGGTCGCTTGGGCGCAGGCGAACGGCTCATCCGCCCGGTTCCGGAGGCGACCGACGGACTTTACCGGTTTTTCTGGACCTCCTCTGGCCAGGCCGACAGCGGATTGGTCAATGGCGCCATTCGCATCCTGAGGCAGGAGGATTTCCAATGGCTCGAGGTGGGACGGGAATCAGTCCCCGGACGGGACGAGGACAAATCAGCCCCATGATCGACCAGCCCTTTCTGGACCGGGTAGAGTCCATTTTTCGCACGGTCCAGGATGCCCAGATTGAAGCTTTGCGGGCTTTTGACGGTGCCTTGACGGTGACCCGGGATCTGTGGGACCGGCCGGAAGGAGGTGGAGGCGATACGCGGATCCTCACCGAAGGCCGTGTCATCGAGAAGGGGGGGATGAATTTCTCGGCCGTGCAAGGCGACGTGACGGAGGCACTCAAGCAGCAGCTGGGCACCGAAGCCACGCGGTTTGCCGCAACGGGCGTATCGAGTGTCCTGCACCCGCACAATCCCCACGTGCCCATCATTCACATGAACGTTCGGTACTTCGCATTGGATGACGGCACCTGGTGGTTCGGCGGAGGAATCGACCTGACCCCGCACTACATCCTGCCTGAGGAGGCCCGGGCCTTCCACGCCGACCTCAGCACAATCTGCGGGCGCCACGCCATAGCGGACCACCCTGCATTCAAGGCTTGGGCCGACCGCTATTTCTTCATCCCCCACCGCGGGGAGTCCAGGGGCGTGGGCGGCATCTTCTTCGATCACATGGGGCGCCGAGGAGACGTTGACCGCGAGGATGCACTGGCGTTCTGCCACGACTTGGCGGGCTCTTACGCCGCGGTCTACCGCAGCAGGGCGGAGCCTTTCGCGGATGTGCCTGTCTCCCAGGAAGACCTGCACTGGCAAGGGCTGAGAAGGGGGCGTTATGTCGAGTTCAACCTCGTCCACGACCGCGGCACCCGGTTCGGGCTCGTCAGCGGTGGCCGCACGGAGAGCATCCTCATGAGCCTGCCCGCCCGCGCGCACTGGACCTACGACCACCAGCCGTCGGAAGGGTCACCACAGGCGGTCACCTTGGAATGGCTCAAAAAAGGCCAGGAGGGGGTCGACTGGTCGGCGCAATGACCTGATCAGGGTATCCCGATGTACTTGTGGGTCTGAAGGCTGATGCGCCAACCTGGCCGGGAAGCAATCCAGGACAGGATCCAGAAAGTGGCATCGTCACGGCGGTCCCATTCGGGCTGCAGGAAGAGGAGGCAGTCCCGCGTCACATGTTCGGCATGTTCAGCAGCCCAATCCATGTCGCTTCGGTGGAAGACCACCACCTTCAGTTCGTGCGCGACTTGATAGGCTTCAGGAAGGGTGGGCTTGAATTTCTTCGGGGACAACGTGACCCAATCCCAGCTGCCGGTGATGGGGTGCGCGCCACTCGTCTCCAGATGCAGCTGGAGTCCTGCTGAGCGCAGCCCGTTCGTCAAGGGCAGGAGGTCGTACATGGCAGGTTCTCCGCCGGTGACGACGACCGTCTGGCGGCCACTGGCCACTGCTGCGGCCACGATGTCGGTCACGCTGTGGCGTGGGTGGGCATCGGCGTCCCAACTCTCCTTGACATCACACCACACGCATCCGACGTCGCATCCGCCGAGCCGAATGAACCAGCTGGGTGTGCCACTGAACGCCCCCTCGCCCTGCACGGTGGCAAAGGCCTCCATTACCGGGTAGGATGCAGTCTCGGTCATGCCAGTCTTCCAAACAGGTCGAATTCGGTGGCGGACTCGATGGTCACGTCGGCAAAGTCGCCGAGGCGGACATAGGTGTCGGCCCCGCCCTCCACACGGACCTCGCAGTCCACATCGGGGCTGTCGAATTGCGTGCGGCCGACGAAGATGCCGGCGTCATTCCGGTCGAACAGCACCTTGAAGGTCTTGCCGACCTTGGCCTCATTGAGTTCGGCACTGATGCCCGCCTGCAGGGCCATGACGTCTTCCACCCGCTGTCGCTTCACTTCTTCCGGGACATCGTCCTCCATGGAGTACGCATGGGTATCCTCCTCGTGGCTGTAGGTGAAGCATCCGAGACGGTCGAATCGACTCTCGGCGACCCAGTCCATCATCTCCTTGTGGTCGTCCTCGGTCTCACCTGGAAAGCCGCAGATGAGGGTCGTTCGTATGGCGATGTCCGGAACCCGCGAGCGGATGTCGGCCAGGAGCTTTGCGGTCTTTTCGCGGGTGATGCCGCGCCGCATGTTCTTCAGGACCCGGTCGGCCCCGTGCTGGAGGGGCATGTCCAGGTAATGGCAGACATTGTCCCGTTCCGCCATGACGTCGAGGACGTCCATGGGGAAGCCGCTGGGGAAGGCGTAATGAAGGCGGATCCAATCGATGCCCTCGACATCACTCAACCTGCGGACGAGTTCGGCGAGGCGGCGTTCCTTGTAGAGGTCGAGGCCGTAGTAGGTGAGGTCCTGTGCTATCAGGATGAGCTCTTTGACACCCTGTTCAACCAAGCCCTCGGTCTGCTTGACCAGGTCCTCCATGGGGGTGGACCTGTGCTTGCCCCGCATGAGGGGGATGGCGCAGAACGCACAGGGCCGATCGCAGCCTTCGGCGATCTTGAGGTAGGCGTAA
>CALLLH010000048.1 GCA_938082505.1 uncultured Flavobacteriales bacterium | reverse complement strand
GTCTGAACCCGGCGTGTACAGGAACCAGACGTCGCCGCTCATGTTGGCGTCGCCGGCCGTAGGACCATCCGTGCTCGCACCCGTGTTGTCAAAAGCGTGCGTGCCTTCGCCGACCGCTGTGGCATTCGCGCAGTCATCGTTCGCCGGAACGGGGAACATCTGACCGGCTTGTGCCCCGGTACCTGGAACCCCGATGCCGAATCCGGCAATGCCGCAGGCATCGTTGCTGCCTGCATCGAGATCCTCTCCGGAAAGTGTGGCCAAGCCATCATCGTCGAGGTAAAGCACGGTATCCACAAGCAGGACGTTGGGCGCCACATTGTCTTCAACCGTCACCGTGGCTGCCGCTGTTGCGACATTGCCACTTTGGTCCGTGGCGGTGATGGTTACGGTCACTTCACCCACATCACTGCAATCCAGAGCCGTGAT
The DNA here is from genome assembly GCA_938082505.1 of uncultured Flavobacteriales bacterium. Classification (GTDB taxonomy): domain Bacteria; phylum Bacteroidota; class Bacteroidia; order Flavobacteriales_D; family Sanyastnellaceae; genus UBA8752. The sequence continues at coordinate 2,136 of CALLLH010000048.1, read as the reverse complement.
GTCAATCGAAGAGGAGTTCACCGTGCAGTTGTCCGTGATGGAGGACACGTCACCCACCGCAATGGTGGCGGCACCGGTTGCGTCCAATTGAACGGTGATGTCCATCGGATTGATGGTCGGAGCAACCTCGTCCAACACGGTGACCTCGACGGTCGCCGTAGCGGTGTTGCCCGCGAGGTCGGTCACCGTGAGCGTCACGCTATTGGTGCCCAAATCAGCACATTCGAATCCCGTCTGGTCGGCAGAGAACGCGATGGCCATGAAGTCGTCACTCGATCCATCATCCAAGTCTTCGGCCTCAATGGAGGCGTTTCCATCGCCATCGAGGTACAATGTCAATCCGTCCGCCAATGCTGTTGGGTCCGTGCTGTGGACGACGATGTTGAGGAAGGCGAAAATGCTGGCCTGTCCACAGCCGTCGAGGTGACGTGCACTGAACATGACCGGACCATCCCCGAAGGAGCCGGTCTCGAATTCGGCATATCCATTGTCAACGTCCGCCTGATCGACGGAGTAGGTCTCGGTCAGAACTCCGAAGATGTACAGCTCGACGACATCGCCCGCCTCCGCGGATTCAACACCACTGCCCGTGAACATCACGCGCATGGTTGGAGTGTCGTCATTCGTGATGTTGTCGGTGATATCGAGGCCTGTATCACTGGCATCGATCAGGTCGATGAGCGGGCAGCTCGGCGCATGGTCATCGATGACCGTGAACGTGGCGGTGCTCTCGCTGTCGTTGCCGTGGATGTCGGTCACGGTGAAGGTTACCGTCTCCGAACCCGCGCTGCCACAGCCATCACTCAGGCCAGCACTGTCGTTGGTCCAACCGGCCACCGCACAGTTGTCCGTTGCGGCAGCGCCTCCGTAATTGGCCAACCACGCGGCAAAGGCCGCACCTTCGCCTCCATCCCGCTGATAGGTCGTATCGGAAGCCTCGATCGTGATGATCGGCGCCTCATCGTCGGTCACCGTCACGGTGAAACTGGAGGAGGCGCTGTTGCCATGAATGTCCACCGCCGTGTAGATCACCGTCGAGGTGCCCACCGCAAATGCGTCGCCGGGGTCGTGGGTCGACGTCCAAGAGGCGATGGCACAGTTGTCAGACGCCGTCGGGGCCGTCCAGGAGACATCCGCCGCACAGAGGCCCGCATCGTTGGTCTGCGTGATGTCGGCCGGAGTGCCGCTGATGGCAGGGGCCTCGTCGTCCGTCACCGTTACATTGAAGCTGGCCGTGGCGGTGTTGCCATAGATGTCGGTGGCCGTGTAGGTCACCGTGGTGGTGCCCACGATGAAGCCATCGCCGTTGTCGTGGCTCGAGTTCAAGGATGCGACAGCGCAGTTGTCCAATGCCGTCGGGTCCGTCCAGCTGACATCGGCTCCGCAATCTCCTGCATCGTTGGTCTGCGTGATGTCCGCAGGCATACCAAGGATGGAAGGACTCTCGTCGTCGGTCACCGTCACCGTGAAGGTGGACGTGGTGGTGTTGCCGTAGATGTCGACCGCCGTGTAACTGACGGTCGTGGCGCCCACCGCGAAGGAGTCCCCGCTGGCGTCGGTGGACGTGAGGCTCGCCACTGCGCAATTGTCGCTGGCCGTCGGGGCCGTCCACGTCACTGCAGCCGAGCAGCTGCCTGCGTCGTTGGTCTGGGTGATGTTCGCCGGCATGCCGCTGATCACCGGGGACTCGTTGTCGGTCACCGTCACATTGAAGGTGGCCGTGGTCGTGTTGCCATGGATGTCCGTTGCGGTGTAGATCACCGTTGTCGTTCCCACCGGGAAGACCGTGCCTGAAGCCTGGTCGGGCGAGAGGCTCGCCACTGCACAGTTGTCACTCGCCGTCGGAGCCGTCCACGTCACTGCAGCCGAGCAGTTGCCTGCGTCGTTGGTCTGGGTGATGTTCGCCGGCATGCCACTGATCACCGGAGACTCGTTGTCGGTTACCGTCACCGTGAAGCTCGAGGTCGAGCTGTTGCCGGACGGGTCGACGGCCGTGTAGGTCACCGTGGTGGTGCCCACCGGGAAGGCCGAACCGGATGCCGCATCGGGAGAGAGGCTCGCCACAGTGCAGTTGTCACTCGCCGTAGGGGCCGTCCAGGTCACTGCGGTAGAGCAGCTGCCCGCGTCCGCCGACTG
>CALLLH010000047.1 GCA_938082505.1 uncultured Flavobacteriales bacterium | reverse complement strand
CGGGACGGCAGCATTGAATCCGTACCCATGCCCATTGATGTCCACGTCGTCAAAGTGCAGGAATACAGCGTGGGGATCACCGTTGCCCAAAATGGACACGGCCTCGTCGCGCACGGCCGCATCGGTGGGCGCATTGATGGCCCCGTCCACCACCTCTCCCAAGATGTAGTCGTTGATGGGAGCCCAATGGCAAATCGAGTGCGTGTTGAGGTCGGGGTTTTCCAACTCCAGGCGCCGCATGAAGGAGGGGAACCCCTCAAAGTCGCTGCCCACGAAGTTGTTGCTGGTCACGCCGTGGGCGTCAGACCACACGCCGCAAATCATCGCAGACCACCCCGGACCGCTGTAGGTGATGTCATTGTTGAGTGCGTCGGGGCTGTATATGCCATCGGCAATCAAGGCGTCCAGGGCAGGTGTTTCGGCCGCTTCTAGACAGTCGGGCCTCGTGCCATCGATGCCAATGACCAGCACACGGGCCTCACCCGTTTGGCCCAGCGCGGCAGTGCTCGTGATCAGGAGAAAACAGGCGAGGGCAAGGGGAAAAGCACGGTTCATGGCCAAAAGTTGGATTTGAAGACCGTCAAAGTATGAAAACAGCCGTCGAACGGCCCAGCGAAAAGGTGTACTCGGCGCCGATTACCTTTTTCGTCCTGCCGTTTTGGTGGCGCTGGATGCACATCTGACCCGGCTGGAGTGACAAGACTTTGCGGCCCTCGGTCAGGGCGGAGGTCATGGCCTTCCTCATGAAGACAAGCCAGTCGTTGGAGTGCTGAAAAGCAGAAAGCCGCCTTCGGGCGGCTTTCTTGAATGGGCACGCCACGAGGGGCAGTGACGGTCTCCCCGAAAGGCATTTGAAACATCAATCCTGTCCCGAGGGCACCTCCTCTTCGTCTGTTTCTACGTCATCCGCCAAAATGAACTGGAGCTTTTGGTAGCGAAAGGAGACGAACAGCAAGATGGCGCCCAGCAGAATGAGGGAAACGATCCTGGCGGCCGAGTTGCCGAGATCGAAGAGGAACAGTTTGGCAATGGTCAGAGAGAACAGCGCCAAGGAAGCCAGCCGAAGGGCCTTGAGTTTCCAGTTCATGCCGTAAGACATCATGCTCATCGCGAGGAGCGTCCAAGCGATGGGCAGGGTGCCTTTGATGGCGACATCATCGTCCAGGGAGCCATGATTGCCATAGCCCACCATGACGGTGAAATGCCACAGTTCGATGGAGGCGATGAGGGTGGTGAGCAAGGCCAAGCCCCAGATCAAATAGTTGCCCTTGGTGGAGCGCAGCACATTCCGCAGCATGAACTGCTTGTAGAGTTCGAATCCGCCCCAGCCAAGGACCAATGGTATGACGTAATGCGCCATGAAGCCATTGGACATCAAGTCACCGCCCCTCAGTCCGCTGTCGCGCACATCGAAGGATGCGCCGAACAGGACTGCGGTGTACCAGTAGGCACCGAAAGCGTAAAGGGCGAGCATCGAGATGCGGTATGGTTGGCTTTCCCGAGCGGTCCGCAGGAGCGCCCAAACGCCTGCCCAATAGAGGAAGGAAAACGCACCGAGCAGCAGAATGCGTGACGGGGAGTCAATGAAGTGCGTGACGAGCTGGTACCTCAGTTCCAGCAGCAAGCTGAAGAAAAGGACGAGGACCAGCAACAACCTGGTAAAGGCCGGTCGCCAGGTCAATACCACCGACTGCCAAACCAAGGTTGCGGGGCCTTGGATCATTCGCTGGGCGAAGGCCAACGCGGTCACGGCGAAGACGCTGCGCACAAAGCCGGTGTTGAAGCCCATCCAGGAAGAATGCTGCGCCGTGGCATCCACGAAGCCACCTGCTCCCAAGATGCCACCTGCTCCCAAGATGCCGCCGTAGAAGGTGTCCCAGTCGGCCAGCAACCGCAACACAAGGAGGGGAATCAGCGCTATGGCTGCCCACCGTAGGGAGGGGATGTGCAATCGCCGCTCCAGCCACAACAACAACACGCACTGTATGGACCAGAAGGTTACGATGGAGTCTGCTTCGAATGCGGTCGGGGCGACCAACGTGAGAAAGCCGAGGCCCAATCCGAGCATCACCGTGCTGAGGTTGGCGTCGACTTGCTTCCAGCGCCTGAGTGCCACGAACGCCCCGAGATGAGCGATGGTCAGGGCCAAGGTGAAGATGCCATCCTTTGCGTCGTCGGGACGCATCAGGACCACCATTCCAATCAAGAAATAGTAGGCGGAATTGCTCAGTATGCGCAGGGTGTTGCCTTCATCCAAGGCAGCACCCTGAAACAGGATCCGCATGGAATTCGCTGCAAGGAACAGCATTCCATGCAAGGTCATCACCCCCAAGAACTGGTATTCGTCGTCACCGATCAGCCCATTCCCGACGGCCAAGACCAGACAGATGAGGTGGATGCATTGCAGCGTGATGGTGCTCAGGATTGGCCAATGCTTCCGGCTCAAGATCCCCGTGACACCCGCATTCAAGAGCAACAGGTAGACCGGAGTGGTCTCCACCCCGATGAAACCATTGACGAAAAAGGGGGTCCCGAGGCCACCCAAGATGGCGATTACCGCCAGTTCTTGACGGTCGTAGAACAGGGACAATCCAAAGACCATGGCGGTCACCACGGTCATCCATGCCACCGCCGACAATTGGCCGATGAACCCGTAATGCTGATATGCCAGTGCGACCGTGAAGTACAGGATGGCCAGCGCCCCGCCGACCAGCACGGCGCTGAAGGTCCTGTAGGAGAGCCGCAGCCTGTGGGCTACGGCGATCAATCCGAGGCCAACACCGATTCCGATGACCACGCGCATCCACTCGGTGATCACGTTGTTGTCAATCCCCCGTTTGATGAGAAACCCGACGCCGATCACGAAAATCAAAATGCCCACCCGACTCAAGAGGTTCTCGCCAATGAACGCCTCGAGGTCTTTGATGCCCGCCTTCGAACGCCTCCCTGAAGCGGCTGCGGGATCCGGTTCTGTTGCGGGAGGGGGCGGCTCTGCTGAGGCTGTTTCGCCTGCTGCAGGGTCAGCTTTCGGAATGGTCCATTCCCGATCCCACTGTTGGACAATCGGTTCATCCGGCTTCCCCATGAGCGCATCCATTCGCTTCTGCAGCGAGCGAACCTCGTCTCGCAGCTTGCCGAGCCGCACAAACAGGAAGACGACCAGCACAGTAAGAATGAATTGCATGAAGCGAACATATGGGCAAATCGAGTCTCGGGACGGGTGGGAGCCGAAGGATCGACCGATGGCCGCTCAACGGTCGGGGTCATTGGCCTAGTTTTGGCCCATGTCGACCGTCATTTTTCCATCCCTGCTGATGGTTGCCATGCCGGTCATGGGGTGCCATACGGCCCCTCAACCGAGGGCATCGACCATGGAAGCAGCGGGCCCGGTGGTGCCGGACTCCACGGCCAGGCTTCAGGTCGCGGACTATCCGCTGGGTCCGATCGAGGACGCCGATGGCAATCTGTGGTTGGGCTCGGTGGGCAGTGGGGCGATGATGTGGAACGGGGAGGAGCTGCGATACTTCCATGCGGAGGACGGCCTGGTCGGCGACCGGGTGACGGGGTTGACCCTTGACCCGGAGGGGCAACTGTGGTTCGTTTCCGCCGACGAATTCATGGGGGGAGGATCGGCCTTGATGAAATGGGATGGGACCACCCTGGAGCGGGCAACGCCTCCTGCAGGATGTCCAGACAATCCCGTCTGGCCCTACTTCGACCAGAGTGGCGCCCTGTGGGTGCAATCCGGAGGTCAATTCCACCGCGAGGTCCATGGGGTGTTTGAGGCCTTTCCCTTGCCCGAACCCACCTTGCCCCGGACCAACACCACGGGCTACGCGCCCAAGAACATGCGCCAGGTGCGGGACGGCGACCTCTGGTTCGCCACCTCGGATCAGGGGGCGTACCGCTGGGATGGCGAGGATTTCCAGCACCTCACCACGTTCGATGGCCTGCCCACCAACAACGTGTCATTGCACTTCGAGGACCGGCAGGGCCACCTTTGGCTCAGCTGCTTCCATTGGCACTTGGGCAGTGGAGAGAAGCGCGGTGCCTTGTGCAGGTGGGACGGGGTGAAAGTCACCACCTTTCCCGACGTTCCGGGATTGACTGAAAACGAGATCTACTCCGTCCTGGAGGACAGCAAAGGCCACATTTGGGTCTGCGCCACGGGCCATGCGGTGTACCGCTATGACGGGACTCGCTTCGAGGCATTCACCAAGGTCCTGCCCGAGCATCACGACTTCAGCTTCGGCTGCAATTCCATCTACGAGGACCGCAAGGGCCGCCTGTGGTTCAGCTTTGCCGGCGGACTGTACAGGTTGGATGGCGACACGTTTGTGAACGTCACCCGGAGCGGGCCTTGGGACTGAGGTGACAGGCGCAGTCCAACAGGCCCGTCCTAACGACAGTCTGTGATTTGAGGGGTTGAGCACCTTGTCAGAGTCAGAGACCGTAGGCGCTTCATTTCGAGAAGGCGCTGTGGTATTGGTAGTTCCTTTGGACGAAGTCGAGCGCAGCCTTCAGGATGGCCCCCATGTTCCTGGCCCGCTTGAAGTTGACATCGCCCGTGAGCGCGAAGAGGTCCCGCTTCAACTCGGCAATTTTGTCCTCTGCGGACAGCTTTTGTTCCTTCATGCAGGTGAGCAGGTCTTGCAAACGCTGGCCCTCGCTGGCGGCCCGCTTGGCCAGCAGTGACCGCTCCTCCTGGATGTACTGCCGCACGGATTCTGCGGTCAGGACCTCATGGGTCATCCTCGACAGCGCATCGTTTTCGGGCAAGTGCTCGGGCTGGTAGACCTTGGCATTGCCCTCGTAGCTCTGCTGGTCGAAATCGATGGACCGGATGCGGTACTGAATCCGGTCGAAATCCTGCGTGATCACCACCACGTAGTTGTACGACCGCATGTCGCCGAGGAGGCGCATAAAGCAGCGCTCGTTGAACTTCACGAACTCCTTGGCGAGGGCGCGTTTGTCCTGCATGAAAAGTTCCTCCAGGCGCTCCTGGATGAAAACGTCGCCTGGAATGCCCACGATGTGCTCCTCGATGAGGGTGCCTTCGTGGACGAGGAACTGGATGCGGTTGGGGGAGAGGAGCTGCTCCAATTCCAGCCCATAGACGCGGGAGGCATCACACCGTTTGAGGTACAGGAAGATGTAGTTGTCGTTGATGACGTTTCGGACCTTGACCCGAAAGGGCTTGGTATTGCCGAACGTGCAGAAGGCGATGCTGTCCACCGTGATGAACGGGAGGATGGAGTCGCTCCCGTCGGCGTGCAGAATGGAGTAGACGCGTTTGAGGTTCAATACGAGCTCGTCACGGTCCGCATTGGAATACAGACAATCGACCCACAAAGTGTCGCGCCCTTCTCCGTCGAGGATGGCCACGCTGCCCTCGAACCGGAGCAGGTCTTCATAGGCGACCGGGATGTCGACGGACCGGTTGTGGGCCTGGAGGTAGTCCCGCAGCAGGGGTGTGACCGGAAACGGCTGCTTTTTCTTCGAGATGAGTTTGTTCTCCACTTGGCTGGGGCTGGGGACCAAAATAGAACCGGCGGGACTTGGCCTGGAATCAGGAAAAAAGAAACCCCGGAAAAGCGCGGGGCTTCTCCGGGGTTTCCAATGGGTATTTCCCGTAATCAATGCGTCACGATGATCTTCCTCGTCAACGTCCCGGACGCTGTTGCCCAGCGGATGCAGTAGATGCCCGATTCCAGTGCGTCAACCGACAGATTCCGGCTGTAAGGCACATCGGGAGCGACCATGCCATTGAACAGGTTCATGACCAGGGTACCATCCATCTTGATGAGGTCGACAGACAGCTTCACGGCTTCGGTGGAGACGAACTCCAACCGCGTAGAAATCTCCGCGGGGTTCGGGGCCACCTTGAGGACGCGGATCGGGAAACCCTCCGAAAGGGGCAGGTTCATCGTCTGCACGGCCTCATTCCCGAAGGATGCGCTGTTCCTGGAAGAAGAGGCCGCATCGAGGGGCATTTCTCCGTCCGGGAGCGCAAACAGCTTCAAGGACACCGAATCGACGACACTGACGAACTGCTCGGTGACCGAGGTATTGCCGCAATCGTCGGTGGCCGTCCAGGTCAGGACGCATCCGGGCACCCCATTCACCACTTGATGCTCGACGTTGGACACGACAGGAGTGATGTCATCGTCGCAATTGTCGGTGACCACGGCGGCACTCGCCAGCCCCTTCCAATGGTCATCCGTCCAGGTGGCGCAATCCAGGTTGCAGTTCGGGTTGCGGAGGCCCTGATTGTTGGCGGTGCCATCCACGTATTCCTCGTTGATCACGGTCAAACCCGCGACAAAGAAGTCGGGATTGCCGGGGGAGTTCCCCGCGAGGACGGCATTGGCCTCCTCCAAGAAGGAGCCCACTCCATATTCCGCAAAGGCTGGATTGGTGAAGATCAGGCTGCGCAAGGCGACGTCACTTTCTCCGAAGTCATCAAAGGCGTCATCAAATCCGACATTCAACGTTGCGGCCAGCAGTTGTGCGGCCAGGATGTTGTCCACGCCCACGGGGTTGATGGCGGAACCCGACAAGGGCGCTGCCGTGCCTCCGCTGGGCAGGAAGTCGAATATGGCCTGCGGTGTGGTGAACAAGAGGCTGTTCCCTTCGCTCAAGCCGACGGCAAGCCCGTTCGGGAACGCGGCATTGAAATTGGCCTGCAGGTAACATCCCGGGTTGTCACCCGAGCAATCGCTGCCCCATCCTCCGATCGTCTGGGTGCGGAGTTGGGGATGACAAGGAATGTCCGGAGCGACAACGGCAGTGTCGTTCGCCAGGATCACCGGGGCGATGATGTCCGCGACATGGATGGTCTGGTCACAGGTGGCGTCGGCGGCGTGGTTTCCGCAGGCGTCACTGGCGGTTGCGGTCCAAGTCCGCGTGATGGTGTAGCACCCGTCCGCGGTGAATTCCGTTACGGCGTCGGAATAGGTGAGGCTGGTGGCACCCAGTGTGCAGTTGTCGTTGAAGTCGGCTGTGGCCTCAGCGACCCCTGAGAGGTCGGCGTAGCAATCGGCATCGACATAGACGGTGGAAGGCGCTGGGCAGGCCAGATCGATGGTCGGGGCCGCGTTGTCCTCGACGTGGATGGTCTGGTCGCAGGTGGCGTCGGCGGCGTGGTTTCCACAGGCGTCACTGGCGGTTGCGGTCCAGGTGCGCGTGATGGTGTAGCACCCGTCTGAGGTGGATGCGGTCACGGCGTCGGAGTAGGTGAGGCTGGTGGCACCGAGGACGCAGTTGTCGTGGAAGTCGGCTGTGGCTTCAGCGACCCCTGAGAGGTCGGCGTAGCAATCGGCATCGACGTAGACGGTGGACGGCGCTGGGCAGGCCAGCGCGATGGTCGGGGCCGCGTTGTCCTCGACATGGATGGTCTGGTCGCAGGTGGCATCGGCGGCGTGGTTTCCACAGCCGTCGCTTCCTGAAGCGGTCCACGTGCGGGTGAAGGAGTAGCATCCCTGGCTGGCCCCGGCGGCATACACGGGGTCACTGTCGACGTAAGTCAGGGCATCGAGCTGGGCGTTCGGGTCGCACAGGTCGTCGATGCTTGCGATGGCGTATCCCGTCACTTCGGGGTGGGTATCCGCCGAGCAATCCGCATCGCTGTACACGGTCGCTTCAGTCGGGCACGAGATGGTCACCGTGGGCGGCGTGCTGTCGGTCAAGGTGATGGTCTGGTGGCAGTAGAGCACGTCATCGTTCGTGCTCCAGTCGATGCTGTCCGCTACGGTTACGGCACCCGCAAACGTGCGGGAGATGGTGGTGATGCATCCATCGGAGGTGACCGCATCGGAGTGGCTCCATGCAATCTGGACACCGCAGGGTGCTCCATCCGAATCGGTGCAACAATCGCCCGAGACCGTGGGTGATCCATTGGCGGATACGGCGGTGTCCGAAAGGCAGTCGATTTCGACGTCACCGGGGCAGTAGATGGTGCAGGAGCAGGTCTGCCCATTGCAATTCGGGTGGACCAACTCGCCCTGGTTCTGATTGCCACCCACGAAATTCTCATTGACGAGGGTCAATCCCACCACATAGAAATCAAGGTCCGCGCTGGCCGTGCAACCGCCGATCACGGCATTGGCCTCTTCAACAAGGGCGCCTACGTCATATCCCGCATAGTCGGTGTTCGTGAAGACGAGGTCGGCCAGGTTCACCTCATCTTCACCAAAGTCTTCGAAGGCGAGGTCGAAGGTGATGTTGACGAGGCAGGCCAGCAGCTGACCGGCAAATACATTGTCATTGCATTCAGGATCCGTTTGCGTATCAATCAGCAGGGCCTGGGTTCCCCCGCAAGAGAGGAAATCCTTGACGGCCTCGGAGCTCGTGAAATGGAACGACTCCCCGTCTGCGCAACCGATGGTGGCTCCATTGGGGAATGCAGCATCGAAATTGTTCTGGAGGTAGCACCCGGGGTTGTTTCCCCTGCAGCGATTGCCCCACCCGCCCATGGTTTGGGTTCGCAGTTGAACATCACACGGTTCGGCGGGACCACACGACCATTCAATGACGGTGGAGTCCAATTCGGAAAAGGTGGAAAAAGATGGAGCACCTATGGCGCTTGTAGGAAAACAAAAACAGGCGCAGACGAGCAGCAATGTGACGGACGTCACGAGGGAGTTCAGGCGAGACATAAGCTTTGGTTTGAGCCGATAAAACTGCAATAAAGCCTATGAATAATCAGTACTACTGGCCGGAATATGATAATCCACCAACCTAAAAGCCGTTTCTGTAGCGCAATGCATTCTGCACGGTGGCTGGTCCATGCACATTCCGGACGGTCGAGGAGGCGCTGATGGTAAAAAGGCACTGCGCCCCCGGTAACTGCCTCAATCCACTGCGAAGGATCCGTCCTCCTCCACTCCAGCATTGTTTACTGTTTCACAAACCGTCGGGTCTCCGTGTGGCCTTGGGTGGTGGAGGTGCAACGCAGGACATACACTCCAGGGGTGAGTGAGGACACCTCGATAACGTGGGTGGCCCCAATGGGATGGAACTGCTGCTGGACCCGGCCGAGTGCATCGAGCAGGTCGATGCGCTCCAAGTCACTGCTCGACTGTATGGTCAGTTGATCCTTGGCGGGGTTCGGGTAGACTGAGGTCCAAAAGACCTCTCCGTTTTCGATGGTGACAGAGGTTGTATTGGGATTGTGGAACCCGAAGTCGACGGTGTTGTTGCCACCCGGATCATAGTCAAAGAAGCAGTCTTCCGGGTCTCCATCGTTGAGCGGCTCTCCGTCAAGGGTGAGGGTCACGATGCCGGACATGATATCGCTGAAGGCCGGACCGAAGCCATTGTTGTCGAGGTCCACATCGTTGTCTGCATCGGCCACGAACCCACCCGTCGATTGGAAACCTTGAAGGGGTTCCCCGTCATCCCAGTTGTCCACCTGCCAGACGAAGACGACATAGTTGCCGGGTGTCAAACCATCGAAGCGGTAATAGCCGTCCTCATCGGTGACCTCCACGCCGCCGAATCCTTGCCAATCCGGGGTGCCATCGCCGTCCGAATCACTCCAGATGACCAGGGACACCCCCGGGATGCCCGGCTCGTCGGGATCGTTGATGCCGTCCATGTTCAAATCGTTCCAGACGCGGTTGCCGATGGAGACGAAGCCCGGTGACACAGGGTTGTCGCAGTCTGGTCCACCCCCGCCATTGCAATAGGCCATGTCGTTGATGGCGAGGATCATCTCTTCGCCCATGGTTTTTCCGATGTTGAGGAAGGTGCGGGCATTGTTGTGGAAGTGGAAGTCGGCATCGTCCGGGGATTCCGCCATGGTGATCCACAGGGGCTTTGTATCTACGAATCCGACGGTTCCGCCATAGATGGAGTCGTTGCACCCCACACTTTCCTGGGCCACGGATACGATGTCCTGCATGTCTTGGATCCAACCGCCGAAATCTTCGTAACCGCCGTGTCCCGAGCTCTGAATGACCACCGGTAGTTCCGGCAAGTCGAGGTCGTTGCGGACGTCGTTGACCAAGTGGTGCAGGTTGCTTTCGTAAGTGTCGAGAAATTCTTCGCTCGCGCCGTCATTCCACCCTTGGAACCAGGCGAAACCACTGATCTCGAATTCGCCCACTTCGATGTCCGGGAACTCCGTGGCGAGGTTTTGCGTGACCGCTTCCACCGTCTCGATCATGGCATTGTAATAGGGCCCTGTGACCCCGCCTGCGGATGGCGGACGGAAGTCCTCGGCCAGGCTCAAACCGCCCCAAGCGGTCTTGATGATGAGGACCGGATCCTCGAAGTAGGCGTCGAGTTCGTGGGCGAACATCAGCTCGGGCCCGATGAGGTCGGGGTAGGCCCCTTGGCCCACTGTGACGTGGTCGCGGATGGTGTCGCCCGCCCCATTCGGAAAGTAGAGGTGGACATCGTCCAGTGCGGCCCAGTCATCTTCTGTGCCGAGCATGGACCATTCTCCTGTCGCATCACTGTTGACCACATCCACGAGCGTATTGGGGGAGGGGAAGTCCGACGGTTGCCCATCAAGGCTGGCGACTGGGTTGCCGGCGCCATCCGTGAGGGTCCAGCCCACCTCATTGCCGTATGCGCCGGCAGTGCCGATGACAATGTCACATGGCACCCCGTTCTCGAGTGTGACGGTCAGCGATCCCGATTCTCCGTTGGGGAGTGACCCCGTGGCGACGACCGCGCCGTTCTGGACGATGTCATAGGTCCATCCGTTCCATCCGTCCCCGAAGGTGTCGGTCATCTCCAAGGTGAAATCGCATGTGGCGGCTCCGGGGTCCTCACAGGTGGGGGTGAAGCTGGCCACCGTGATGCCGGCGGCACCATTGGAA
>CALLLH010000046.1 GCA_938082505.1 uncultured Flavobacteriales bacterium | reverse complement strand
GTGGAGGTGCAGGCATTTCCCGACCAGTTCAGTGGCTCCGCCTTGGGGGCGGACTTCAACCTCAAGGTGTTGGATGCCGCACGCTACCAACTGAGCGTGTTGCTCCACAATGGTCAATTGTACGAAGGTGAACACACGTTTGGTCAAGAGGTGCAGACGGGTGATTTCCGACTGATCATCAAAAAAGCGGAAAGCAGCCGTGGCTCGATCGAACAAGCCATTGCGCAGGGCCAACGCTTCCAAGTGCGCAGCAACCAACAGCTCATCAGCCAATACCGCAGCGCGCTCTCAGTTGGAGGCGTAGGTCAGACCAGCATCCTCAAACTGGAGCTCAGCGACATCCTGCCGGACCGGGCGATCGAGTTTCTCGATGCGCTCTCCGTGCGGTACATCGAGTACAGCACATCGGCTCGGGAAGAGGTCAACCAAAAGACCGATGAATTCATCGAACTGCAGCTGTTGAAGATTGAAAACAACATCGACAGCCTGCAGAACATCATTGACCGACAGCGAGAAAAGGCGGATGTGCTCGATCTGACCCGCAGCGAACAGACCTACTTCACGGAACTGGTGTCGTTGGAAACCCAGCGCGAGGAGCTCAGGCTGAAAATTCGCAGCCTCGCTTCACTCGAGGACTACCTGGGCCGCGGAGCAGAGAACACGAGCATTCCACCAAGCGCATTCCTGACCCAGGATGCCATGGCATCCGAACAGGTAGGCCAACTGTATGATCTTCAACTGCAGCGCACGCAGATGCTGCTCGATGTCACCCCCAGCAGTTTTCAGGTGAAGCGCCTGGACTCGCTCATCTCCACCACACGCCTCAGCCTGTTCGATTACATCGGAGGCGCGCGCGTGGCTCTGGATTCAGAAGCTACCGAATTGGATGTGCGTGTCAATGCAATCGAAGCCAAGCTGTTCCGCCTTCCGAAAAGCGAACGAGAAGTCCTGGCCATCGAACGCCGGTTGGCCATCAACGATAAATTCTACGGTTACCTCCTAGAACAACGTGCGACCAACCTCATTGCCCGGGCAGCCATCACTTCGAACGCCAACATCATCGAACAGGCACGTTCGGTGGGCATCACTGGCCCGGACAAACCGAAGACCATCCAAAACTACACGTTGTTCGGTTTGGCACTCGCCATCGGCATCGCCGTGTTGCGCCTCCTGCTTTTCGAACGGATCGAGAGCGTCAACGAGCTGAGAGAGGCAACCAAGCTTTCGGTCAGTGGCGGCGTGCCCCGATACGAAGACATCAGCGACAAGGAATATGTCCTCGTAGCCTCGAAAAGTCCGCGCCACCCCACCACCGAAGCATTCCGGGGACTGCGGACCAATCTTCAGTACCTGCTCAACAAGGAAGGGCAGAACACCATCCTCGTCAGCAGCATGCACCCGGGAGAAGGCAAGACCTTCACCGCCACCAACATGGCAGCCCTGTTGGCACAAGCAGGGCGCAGAACCCTCCTCATCGACTTCGACCTCCACAAACCTCGGGTCCACAAGGCTTTGGGCCTCGAACGGGGCATTGGACTCAGCGGCTACATCATCGGTAAATGCCATTGGCAGGAGGCCACACAACTCACGGATGTGCCAGGCCTGGAAGTGCTCACCTCAGGGCCCATTCCTCCCAATGCCTCGGAGTTGGCCCTCAGCGATCGTGTGGACACCCTTGTTGCCGAGGCGCGCAAGGCATACGACTTCGTGGTCATCGACACCCCCCCCATCCTGTTGATCACGGATGCGTTGGTGCTGATGAAACATGTCGACCGCGCCCTGCTCGTCACCAACGTCAAACGCGCCAACATCCGGGGCATGCGACAATTGGAGGATTTGCTGCAACAGAACCAGATTGAGCACGTCAGCATGGTCCTGAACGGCATCGTCCCCACCCGCTGGCGCTACTACGCCTCCAAATACGCCTACCGCTACCTCTACAGCTACGGTTACGGGTATGGTGGCTATGGAAGCTACACCGGCTACGGAGGCTATGGGTACGGCGACCGGCAATACGGCGATGACGCCGACGAATGACGCCGGACCATGTGCGGAATTACCGGCATTCAAGGACGTGCGGATGCGGAGGCCTTGTCGGCTGTCCGCAGGATGACCGCTGCCATCGCGCACCGCGGACCCGATGCTGAAGGACACTGGTCGGACGAAAACAGCGTCGTACTGGGCCATCGACGGTTGAGCATTCTCGACACGTCCGAAGTCGCCAACCAACCCATGACCAGCGCTTGCGGCCGTTATGTCCTGGCATTCAATGGCGAGGTCTACAACTACCTCGAATTGCGGGAAGAGCTGGGCGATTATCCATACCGGACAACGGGAGACACCGAGGTCGTGCTCGCTGCACTGCGCCAGTGGGGAACCGAGGCCCTGCAGCGGTTCAACGGCATGTTTGCCCTCGCTTTGTGGGACCGGGAAGAGGAACGGCTCCTCCTCTCGCGGGACCGCTTGGGCATCAAACCCCTCTATGTGCACAGAGCGGATGACGCGATCATCTGGTCCAGCGAAATCCGCAGCCTGCTCGCCTCAGGACGCATCGCGCGCAAATTGGATGGCGCCGGCCTGATTGACTTTCTCCGGTACCAAACCGTTCATGGCCCCGGCACCCTCATCGAAGGAGTGGAAATGCTGCCCGCCGGCCACATGTTGATCGCCGATGACAATGAGGTTCGCACGGAAGCCTGGTGGGACCTTGCCGATGAGGCGCGGGCACTGCAACGCCAAGGCGATCCATGGACGTACAGCGGACAAAACGCCCAGGACAAAGTCCTGAACCTGCTCCGGGACAGTGTAAGCCTGAGGATGCGCTCCGATGTGCCCTTTGGCGCTTTCCTTTCCGGCGGCATCGACTCGAGTGCCGTCGTCGCCCTCATGGCCGAAGTGGCCGATCGCCCGGTGGCCACCTTCAACATCGCGTTCGAAGAAGATGAATTCGACGAAAGTCGGTATGCGAGGATGGTGGCGGACCAATACCAGACGGACCACCATGAAATCCGGCTTACCGCGGACGCTTTCCTCCATGAGGTCCCCGACGCGTTGGCGGCCATAGACCACCCGAGCGGAGACGGACCCAACACCTTTGTCGTCTCCAAGGCCACCAAGGAAGCCGGATTGACCGTCGCCCTGAGCGGGTTGGGTGGAGACGAACTGTTTGCAGGCTACCCCGTTTTCAAACGAACACTGGACCTGATGGAAAAACAGTGGGCCATGGCCTGGCCCCGCGGAATCCGCAAGGCGTTGGGATGGGCGTATGGCCGGGCCCGACCCGGAATTGCCGCCGACAAATTCTCTGCCCTGATCGGCGGCGACTCCCTCAACCCCGCCTTCACCTACCCGATCAGCCGACGCGTCCTGCTCGAAACAGAAGTAGGGCGCCTTTCCCCACTGGTCCCGGGACCGGATAGTGCTGCCACTTGGTGCCACAACAACCTCGACCGGTCTCCCGGTCTGGACCTGCCCGTCCTGAGCCGCATCAGCCTGGCCGAACTGCACACCTACCTGCAACACGTGCTCCTCAGGGATACCGACCAGATGTCCATGGCCCATGCCCTCGAAGTCCGGGTGCCCTTCCTGGACCACCGACTGGTCTCCCATGCCCTGGCGATGTCGGACTCCATCAAATACCCGCATACCCCCAAGCAACTGCTCACGGAAGCCCTCGGCAGCCGGCTACCCCGCGCCATCATCGACCGCCCCAAAATGGGATTCACACTCCCTTGGGACCAATGGATGCGCGGCCCCCTCGAGGCCACCTGCAAACAGGGACTCGCCGCCCTGACCAGGCGCAACATCCTGCACGCACCTGCTGTGGACCAGCTGTGGCAGGGGTTCGTTCAAGGCCGCGTCACGTGGTCCAGGTTGTGGACATTGGTCGCATTGGGACAGTGGATTGACCGTCATGACCTCCACTGAGCACCGGCCCGTCGTCCTCATCGCCATCGATTGGTATCTCCCCGCCTTCAAGGCGGGAGGCCCCATCCGCAGCATCGCCAACCTCGTTGCGGCCTTGGGTGATGAGTTCGATTTTCGCATCGTCTGCGGCAATCGGGATCTCGGAAGCCCTGAAGACCTTGACGTAGAGCCCAACCAGTGGATTCCTGTAGGCCAATCAAAAGTGCGCTACCTCACTGAAGCACAGTGGACAAAGGAGACATGGACCGCTTTGTTCCATGAAATTCAGCCGGCCAGGCTCTACCTCAACAGTCTTTACAGCGGGCCATTCAGTCGACTCCCGTGGAAAGTGGCACGCTCCTCCGGTATGCCCACCACGCTGGCACCACGCGGGATGCTGGGGCCTGGGGCATTGGCCATCAAGCCCCTGCGCAAGAAAGCCTGGCTCACACTCCAACAATGGACCCGCAGCTACGGGGCCGTAACCTGGCATGCGAGCACAGATCAGGAAGCCGACGAAATCCGACGCTGGTTTCCCCGCGGCGAAGTTCGAATTGCCCTGAACCTCCCCGTCCCCTTGGACCCTCAGCCCGCGCCCGCAAGGGAGGGCCAAGAAGTGGTATTGCTCAGTGTCGGCCGGATCCACCCCATCAAGAATTACCTGCACGGCGTGCACACAGCCAACGCATTGGCCCAGAAGGGATACCGTGTCAAATACCGTTTGGTAGGGCCCGTGGAGGATGCCTTGGAAGCCGAACGGTTGCGCCGGGCAGCCCAAGGCATAGACATCGAATTCATCGGCCCCATTCCTCCAACCCGGATGAGGGCGCATTTCGGCGCGGCACACCTGATCCTCGTTCCCAGCCTGAACGAGAATTTCGGCCATTCCGTGGCAGAAGCCATTGCCAGTGCCCGCCCCGTCATCGTTTCGGACCAGACCGTATGGTCGACAATGAATCCCGGACGCACCGTGGCCTGCCTGCCCCTGGAACTCGATCTTTGGTTGGACGCCGCCCAGACATTGTTGGACATGGACCACGAGGACATC
>CALLLH010000045.1 GCA_938082505.1 uncultured Flavobacteriales bacterium | reverse complement strand
GATTGGCGGTGCATGGTATGCACTCAATGGGGACGCCAATGGCGTGGCCGGAGATGACCTCAAAGTCCTGATCGGTCAGTTTGTGACCACGGGAGAACTCAGTGGACAGGTGTACTGCCAGGTCTTCATCGAAGGCGATGGGGGCAACGAATTCAGAGACACCTTCTATTTCGGTGCGGGTGGGCCGGTTTTCGGATGCACAGACGACACCGCGTGCAACTACAATCCCGATGCTACCGATGACGATGGAACCTGCGATTACCCGCTGGACCTGTTTGGCAGCGCCAATGTGGATTGCGATGGGAACTGCATCAACGACGTCGACACGGACGGCATCTGCGACGAGGATGAGGTTTTGGGTTGTACCGATTTGACGGCGTGCAACTACGACGAATCCGCCACGGATTTAGATGAGTCATGCACCTATCCTGCCGCCGCCAACTTGGACTGCGCCGGCAACTGTCTGAATGACGCCGATGAGGATGGCGTCTGCGACGAGGATGAAGTGAGTGGATGCACGGACGAGAACGCTTGCAACTACAGTGCATCAGCAACGGATGATGATGGTTCCTGTACATTCCCTGCCGCCGACAACTTGGACTGTTCCGGCAACTGTCTGAATGACGCGGACGTCGATGGCGTCTGCGACGAGGATGAGGTTCTGGGTTGCACCGACGCCGGCGCTTGCAACTACAGCGCTTCAGCAACGGACAATGATGGTTCCTGTGAATTCACGACCTGCGCCGGTTGTACGGATGAAACGGCGTGCAATTTCGACGCCGAAGCGACCATCAATGATGGAAGCTGCACCTTCGTGGACGGCATTTGCCAGACCTGCGAGAACGGTGTGATCGTCAACAATGATGCTGACCAAGACGGTATCTGTGACGCGGACGAGACGGCAGGCTGCACTGATTCCGATGCTTGCAATGCAGGCGCTTTCACCGATGTGGACAACAGCCTCTGTACCTACCCCGACGGATATCCTGATAATATCGTGGACTGTGCAGGCAACTGTCTGAACGACGGCGACGAGGATGGTGTATGTGACGAATTGGAGGTGCTGGGCTGTACAGACGAAACGTCTTGCACATTCGATACGGACGCTACGGACAATGACGGCTCATGCCTCTACCCGGCAGACATCTATGGCGACCCCTGCTCCGGCCAGGACGGCAGTATTCTCGACTGTGATGGCGCGTGTCTGAATGATGCCGACGTTGATGGTGTTTGCGACGAATGCGAGTCAGCCGGTTGTACCGATCCCGAGGCCTGTAACACAGGCGATTTCACGGATACGGACAACAGCCTTTGCGTCTACGCGGTAGATGTGAATGAGGGCATCACCAACCTCGATTGTGACGGCAATTGTTACAATGACTCCGATGAGGACGGCGTGTGTGACGAGGATGAGATTGTGGGCTGCCAGGACGATACCGCATGCAACTTCGACGCCACTGCTACCGATGCCGGTACTTGTGATTACGCGGATGAGGGCTACGACTGTGATGGCAACTGTCTAGCGGACAGCGATGAAGATGGTGTATGCGATCCCTTTGAAGTGGTCGGGTGTCAAGAGGAAGCCGCCTGCAACTACGATCCGGCTGCTACCGATGCCGGCGACTGCGATTATCCGATCGACCTCTACGGAGTGGACTACGTGGATTGTGAGAATGGGTGCTTGAATGACCTCGACGGCGATGGTATTTGCAACGAGGACGAGGCCCTTGCCGTGTCCGGTGGTGCCATTGAGGTAGCCATCGCGGATGGAGCTTCAATCGACAGTTCTGCGGCCCTCTTGGATGCCGCTCTGGAAGACCCGTCGGACAACCTCATTGAAGGTTTGATCCTCTCGGGCAATGGCGACCTGCTTGTTCCGGCTGTGAATCAGGTGGAGTGCGGTTCCGTTTTCCTGCCCACGAATGTTGCATGGGATGAAGCCGGTTACAATCTGAATGCCCTTCCCTTGGGAGTGTTGGGTGACCTTATTGTGGGTCACGTCTTCCCGGGTTTGTGCGACGAGATGACCGAAGGAGGTGTTTACCTCAACTATTATGACGAGGCATTCACGTACACGGAAGCGGGTGGAACGCCTCGCCTGGTCAATGCCGAAGGAGATGAGTTCCTCATTGACGACGGTGCTTACCAGTTCAATGGCAACAGCTACCTGTATTCACTGACTGCGGTCATCCCGCTCGCGAGTGCGGATCCTTGCTTGGGATGCGCGTCGCTTGAAATCGATGGAGACCTTGCCGATTATACGGTGGAGTGTGAGGAGGATCTGATCGCTGCAACCGCGGCTGCCGCCACGGCTTTTGCCTGCAATGACCTTGAGCTCGATGAAGTGGTGACGGTCAAGAACCGCACCGATGGTCGCAACCAGATCTGCACAGGTGGAGGGACCACCCAAGCTTGGAATGCAGTCACCGCAGGTGATGATGCCAACTTCAACAATGGTCCGGACGCCTTGCTCCAGTTCTATGACATGAATGGAGACATGAGCGGTGGACACTATTTCATCGAGGATGTCGACAACGGCGGTGTTTCCTTCGAGCAGTTTGAGAACGGAACCGCCATGATGACCGGTATGGTCATGGACAAGGACGACAATGACCTCCGTCTAGAAATTCACCTCTTCTTCGAGGGCAGAACGGTCGGAGCCGACTGGGCCGGTGGATTCAAGAACGACTACGGCTGTGCCGTGAACACGGACCTCTGGACCATGTATACACTCAACAACGCGGCGTCCTACGCTGTGGGTGGACCTGGTGACTGGGACTTCGGAACGTTGATCCACTTCAACCACCAACCGGCCAGCCAATACTTCGGCTTCCAGTTGGGTCATGGTGCCAACAACCACAACTGCGATGACAATGGTTTCTCTGGCTGGTTCAGCTGGAACGGTTCCATTGCGGGCGCGGATGCCATGGGCTTTGCGGGTGATGTGATTGCCACCCTCGAGCCGAACTGTGATATTCCAACTGATTGTCAGGACGGTGAGTTCGTGGAGTTCCACTACATCGCCTTCGATGACCAATGCAACGTGGCGACGGAAATCGTCCAGACGGTGAGCCGCCTCGACTTCACACCCCCGACCTACATTTCCGGTGGTGAGGACCTCTTGATGGCATGCGACACCAGCGATCAATGGTTGGCTGACAACCCAGCTTCCGACGAGGTCGTACTCTTCACGGACAACTGCGACGACACCGAATACGGATGTGCCGTAGGGTTCGACCCGAACACTTCCGGATTTGCTGACGGCAACACCCACTTCGTTTGTGTGGAGCTCGTGGGCCAGACCACGGATTTCTACACGGCGAGCAGCTGCCGCATTTTGAACCGCACTTGGGTGGCCACGGATTGCTTCGGCAACCAGACCTACCACGTCCAGGTCATCACGATAGAGGACAATACGAGCCCAGAGGTCACGGTGGATGCACCGGCTAACATCACGCTCAACGTGAACGGCCTCTGCTACGTGGACCTCGACCCGAGCAACACGGGAACGGCGTTGACCACGTACTACGACAATTGTGACCTTGCGGCCACAGGACTCGACTACAATGACGCCATCGTGGACAGCATCAGCACGGGTTGCTACAGCATCATCCGCACTTGGACTGCGATGGCCACAGACAGCTGCGGTAACGCCACAGCCGTCACGGATGACCAGCGCATCGATGTCCAGGACGGCATTGCACCGTCGTTCCTCGCCATGGGTGTTGACACCCTCGAGTGTGACCTCTGGGTTGCGGGTGCGTGCGACTATGGCTACCTCAACAGCGTAGGGCTGATGACCGTGACCGACAATTGTGAGTTGAGCCACGTGGACGTCGAATGCACGCCGCTTTCGGCTGGATGCTGGGATGACTACATCATCGACTACACCGCGTATGACATGTGCGGCAACAGCTCCACCTTCCAGCAGATCGTGGTCGTGACCGACCGCACCGCAGCCGAGTGGACATTGGCTCCTTCGGATTACACCGTGGAGTGCAGCGATGCCAGCCTGACGGGATATGTCCAGCACGCCCTTGGAAACTACTATGCCGTGCCCGAGTTCACCCCCGGTGATGGCATGCATGCCGAGGCCATGGACAACTGTGATGCGGACGCCATCGTGAGCTACAGCGATTTGATCCTGACCACCGCCTGCCTGCAGGAGTACACGATCAAGCGTACCTACAGCACTGAGGACTGTTCCGGCAACTACACGGAGCACATCCAGTACATCACGGTAGAGGATACGACTGCACCCGAATTCACGGCCTTCCCGGCTGATGATATCGTCGAGTGTGACGCCGTGCCCGCAGTGGCCGACATCAACACCTTGGCTGCTTCCGACAACTGTGATGGCGGTCCGGAGATTGTCTACATCGGCGAGATCCGCACGGATGGCGCTTGTGAGGATACCTACACGCTGACCCGCACTTGGGAGACTTCCGACTGCGCAGGCAACGTCCACAGCCGGTCACAGACCATCGAGGTGCAGGATACGACCAGCCCTGAATTGGCCATCACCTGTCCGGCTGACATCCTGTACCAGAATGTGCCGTTTGCCCAAGGAGACCTCAGTATTGCCACCAACGGTGAGCCCACCTGGACATCGAGCGACAACTGTGACGCCAACGTCAACGTCGAGTACACCTACGAGGACGAGGCCATTGCGCTTAACCCCACTACGGACGACTTGAATGAGGGAGATTACGATCTCGTGAGGACCTTCACGGTTACCGCCACCGACAACTGTGGCAATGAAACCGTGCTCACCTGTGCGCAGACCCTGACCTTCACGGATGAGGAGGGCCCCGAGTTTGATGGCAATCCTGACGATTTGTACCCCGCACCCATCACCTGCGGAGACATGCCGGATCCCTACGACACCAGTGTCCTGCCGCTCCATGCGACGGACAATGGCGACACGCAGTTGGATTACGAGATTTCCATGGCATTCCTGACCTCCGGGTCCTGCCCGGGCACCTACGTGCGGATCTGGTACGTGACGGACGACTCAGGAAATCAATCACAGAGTGCCATCCAGTATGTGGCCACTGTGGACACCCTGGCTCCCGAGTTCGACTACTGCCCTGACAATGTCGAGGTGTTCCTCGATGAGAACTGCAGCGCAGACCTCAGCACGGACAACACGGGCATGGCCACGGTGACCGACAACTGTGATGACGATCCCGACGTATGGCACGAGGACATCAGCTTCATCGATCTTCCCGGGTCCTGTGACACGGATGGTGCCGACTATGTCTACGGAAACGCCGATGCAGGCCACAACGGAAGCTACCAGTTCACGCGTGTCTTCTACGCAGAGGACGAATGTGAGAATGAGAACTACAAAGCGAACAGCTTCTGCGAGCACATCATCACGGTGACCGACGACACGCCTCCCGCCTTGACGGTGGATTGGCCGACTGACCGCATCGAAACCCTGAACGCGGCATGCGATGCCGATACGGGTCTCGATGTGGTGACCGCCAGCGCCACGGACAACTGCGATGGCGATGTGACCATCAGCATCTACCACAGTGATTCTGCCCCGTTGTACACCTGCGACGGTTCCGACGGCACGGCTGAGGGTTCTTACACCTTCACTCGGACCTGGACGGCTGTGGCCTGCGATGACAGTGGAAACGAGACGACGCAGACGCACGACCAGCAGTTCACGGTCAACGACGAGATCAACCCCGTTGTGGACATCAGCTGCCCCGATACCTACGACACGAACCTCGAGGCTGACTGCACGGCTGACACCTCACCGGCTGCTGCCGGACAGGCCACTGCCGAGGCTACGGACAACTGTGACAGCGACGTCCACATCGCCATCACATACGTGGACAGCGACACGGTCTACACCTGCAGTGATGCGGATGGTACGGCGGAAGGATCGTACACCTTCATCCGGACATGGACAGCCCTGGCCACGGACGACTGTGGAAACACAGACTCCGAGGACCACGTGCAAACCATCACGGTGACGGATGTTACGGCACCTGACCTGGGCGCGACTGCTCCGCCTGATGCGATCGTCCAATTGGATGATGACTGCAACGCCGACCTGAGCACCAATGCGCTGGGCTATGCCTTGCACACGACCAGCGATGCCTGCGACACGGATGTGTCGGTTGACAGCGACTTCAACGACAGCGCCCCGAACTACACCTGTTCAGGCGATGACGGCCAGCTCGACGGCAGCTACACCTTCACGCGTACGTTCGTCTTCACGGCAACGGACGATTGCGGCAACAGCACGACGGTGAGTGTGGACCAGCTGATCACGGTGGAGGACAACATCGATCCGACGCAGACCATTGAGACGCTCGCTCCGGTGACGCTGTATCTCGACGGCGATTGCGCGACAGACCGCAGCGATGCCGCTACGGGAGTCCCGGCCGTGACCACGGCTGACAATTGCGACAGCGATGTGGCCAACGTGTTGACCTACTCGGACAGCCCGAACGTCCAGACCTGCAGCGATGGCGACAGTGCCGACGAAGGCAGCTACACCTTCACACGGACTTGGACGAGCGTGGCCACCGACGATTGTGGCAACGAGAACACGGTGACGACGAGCCAGGACATCACCGTCCTCGACCAGATGGCACCGCAGTTCACGAACACCTGCGACATCGCGAACGACGAGGTTGTGGAGTACGCCTGCGGCGATGACAACCAGAACGGAATCAATGACATCTTTGATTTCACCGTTCTTCCGGAGTCCTGCGCCGTGACATATGCCGACAACTGCGACAGTGAAGTTTCACTTGCCTTCTCTGCCGACTCCAGTGGTTACCTGCCGACGGACGCCATCGCCAACTTCTGCGCGCCTGCCGATCCGGAAGCCATCGACAATGGTGAGACCTGCGATGACCGTGACCCTGAAGCGGTACGCTTGTTCAACTTCCCCGAAGGAGAGGCGTTCACGATCGTGCCAGGTGGCAGCAGCATCATCGAAATCGCACCGGACAGCACGATGCACATCGTGCTGGAGGTTGCCGACGCCAATGGTGATGGCTTCATCTTCGACGCCATCTATGACGGAGGGCACGATTGGAACGAGTGGCTCGCACTCCCCGGCATGCACAACTACAAGAAGGACTGTGCCGACATCTTCCCGGGCATCGAAATCTGGACCGAGTGGATCTACTACGTGATGGATGGCGGTACCATGTCCGGTACGGGCGCCTTCGCCGGTTCCGAGTTCACCTTGCAGCACCAGCCGCTCAACGCCTACTATGGCTTGCAGATCGGTGAAGGTGCCAACAACAAGAACGAGAACTACGGAGGTAGCGCTTGGTTCTTCTGGACCGGTGAGTTCGTGCTCGATGGGGTGAGCCAGGGCATTCTGTCCTCCAGTGGTGACATCTTCTTCGACCTCGATTGTTGCCTCGGATGGCAGATCGATTACAGCTACACCATCGAGGATGATTGCGGCAACACGACGAGCTTCAACTATACCGACCTCGGTACGGGTGAGTTCGACAACCTCGACAACGTGACCGTAAGCGGTGGTTCGGGTGACCACACGCCGATCGACATCACGGGCGGCATCAGCAGCCTGAAAGATCCGATCCGCATTACCGGCCTCCAGCCGAACCCGACGAACGACTACAGCACGCTCGGCTTCATCGTCACGAACAACATGCGCCTGCGCATCGACCTGTACACCATGAGTGGCCAGTTCGTCCAGGAGCTGTTCGACGGCAACGCCAGCGAGGATGTTCAGTACGTGCTCGACATCGATGCCAACACCCTGACGAGTGGAATGTATCAGGTACGCCTGTCGAGTTCCGACTACGTCGTGGTCAAAAAGCTCCTGGTTTCAGAGTGATTCCAGACTTGAGGAAAGCGTTTTCACCAAATCGCTTGAGGCGGAAGCCGCTCCCGAAAGGGGGCGGCTTCCTGCTTTTGGGGACTACCTTCCCGGACCAAAATGACGCCGTCCGGCCCCATACGCGTCTTGGTCATCCGCTTTTCGAGCATGGGAGATGTCATCCTGACATCACCTGTGGTGAGGGCGCTCCATCTTTTGCTGGAGGGAGAGGTGGAGGTTCACTTTCTCACGAAATCGTCGTTCGCTGAAGCGGTGCAGGGGCTTGAAGGGGTGCACAGGGTGTGGACGATCGAACGGACCACGGTGGAAGTGGAGCAGCAATTGCAGGAGGTCTGTTTTCACTACGTGGTGGACCTCCATGCCAACGCCCGCTCAGCCTTCGTGAAGCGCGCCCTGAGGAGGGGCGAGGGCAGGGCCTTCGATTTGACCGTGGACAAGCGGAGCCTCGACAAGATCCTGCTCGTTCGAACGGGTTGGGACCGCCTCGAAGGCCAACATGTGGTCGAGCGGTACTTCGAGGCCTTGCGCCCTTTTGGCGATGCCTTGGAAGCGCTGGCCCGTGCCGATGACGGCGGGGGGTTGGCGCTGCCCGCGGTGGGTGCGGCGAAATCGGAAAATCCGAATGGAAGGAAGCGCGCGGTGCTGGCCGTGGGGGCAGCGCACAAAGGCAAGGCCATTCCCGAATCGAACTGGGCTGCCATCCTCAAGGGGCTGCTGGATTCAGGCCATGCCGTGAGCCTCATCGGCGGTCCGGCCGAAGCAGTCCTGTCCCAGAGGCTCATGGCAAGCCACGCTGAATCGGTGGGGGCCGCGGGACCGCAATTGCAAGACGAATGCGGTGCCTCCTGGTCCCGGACATTCAGTGTCATGGCCGGTGCTGACCTGCTCATTGCGGGTGACACGGGCGCCATGCATGCCGGCTCGGCCTTGGGCATCCCCATGGTCGTCGTGTGGGGTTGCACCTCACCGGCGCTCGGAATGGGGCCTTGGAAAGCCCATCCGGATACCGTCCAGCTTCACCCCGTCAGTCCGGAGCGCAGCCGGCCATGCAGCCGCCTGGGCGACCGCTGTCGACACCGCGTCCCCTGCATTCAGCGCGTCTCCGCAGAGCGCATCCTTGCAGCAGCCTTGGGATTGCTCAATCAAACAGCGCCTTGAGCTCGGTCGCATCCTGTGGAGCCATCTTGCCCGCCAGGATGAGGCGCAGCTGACGGCGACGCAGGGCCCCTTCGAAACGACGCTGCTCCTGATCCGACTCCGGCACCAGTTCGGGCACTCGAATGGGCGCCCCCAGCTGATCGACCGCCACGAAGGTGTACATCGCTTCGTTCGACTTGGACCGCTCTCCTGTGGCATTGTCCTCTACAAAGACTTCGAGGAAGACCTCCATGGAACTGCTGAAGGAGCGGCTGACCTTGGCCTCGATGGTCACCGTGTCCCCAAGTCGGATCGGACGGTCAAAGGAGACATTGTTGACCGCCGCCGTGACCACCACGCGACGGCAGTGCCGGTTGGCGCTGATGGCAGAGGCGATGTCCATCCAGTTGAGGAGCTGTCCCCCCATGAGGTTGCCGAGCACATTGGTGTCGTTGGGTAGGACGATGTGCGTGGTTGTGGCGAAGGTTTGCTTCGCGAAGCGCTGCTGGGGTACCATGGCGTCTTTATTCACCGCAAAGGTCGCCCTCCGCGACCCATGCGCGAAAAACGCCAACACTCCTTCACCTTTGCACCATGACGTACGACGTCCTGAAGGCCCTGCACATCATTTTCGTGGTGACCTGGTTCGCCGGGCTCTTCTACTTGTTCCGCCTGTTCATCTACCACCGTGAGGCGGCGGACAAGCCCGCAGTGGAGCGCGATGTCCTCATGGCGCAATTCCGCATCATGGAGCGCCGCCTTTGGGCCGCAATCACCTTGCCGAGTGGCATTCTGGCGACGGCATTCGGCGTAGCCCTCATCGTGTGGAATCCGGTTTGGCTGACGATGCCCTTCATGTGGGTCAAGCTGGCCTTCGTGGCACTGCTGTGGGCCTACATGGTGGTGGGTGCGGGCATTCTGAGGCAGTGCAGGACCGGTGTGCCGATGGCTTCCTCCATCCGGTTGCGCTTTCTCAATGAAGTGCCGACGGTCATCCTCATTGCCGTGGTCTTCCTGATCGTTCTGAAGGATGCAGTGGGCTGGATCTGGGGGGTCGTGGGCATATTGGGGCTGGCCCTGCTGCTCACATTGGCCATCAAGCGATATCAGCAGCGCCGCAGCAGCAAAGGCGGGGGGGAGGCGTAATTTTGTCTCCATGGAATCCAACGCTCCGATGGACTGGATTGACACCCACTGTCACGCCTACGTCACGGCCTTCTCGGAAGACCGGGAGGAGACAGTGCAGCGCGCCTTCGAAGCGGGGGTAGGTCGAATTCTGCTGCCCAACATCGACGTCGAGAGCATCGGCGCCCTCTTGGACCTTGTCGACGACCACCCCGGGCGGTGCTTTCCCATGATGGGGCTGCATCCCTGTCATGTGGAAGGAGATTGGAAGGCCCAATGCGAGCCGATACTGAAGGCGCTGGATACCCGGGACTGCATTGCAGTGGGTGAAATCGGCATGGACCTGTTCAGGGGAAAAAAGACCAGGGAATTTCAAGTGGCGGCCTTCCACGAGCAGATCGGTTGGGCCTTGGAACGCGACCTGCCCGTCGTGCTCCATGTGCGCGAGGCCTTCGAGGACACCTTTGCCGTCCTGGATCAATACACGGATACCCCCCTGCGCGGTGTCTTTCATTGTTTCACGGGAGGTCGGGCGGAAGCCGATCGCATCGCTGACTACGGTACGTTCTATTACGGCCTCGGAGGCGTCACGACTTTCAGAAAGGCGGGCATGGATGAGGTCGTGCCGCACCTCCCTCCGGAGCGCGTCATCCTCGAGACCGACAGCCCCTATCTGGCGCCCGTACCACACCGGGGCAAGCGCAACGAGCCGGCCCATACCGTGCTCGTCGGTCAGCGGGTGGCGGACCTCCTCAAGCGTCCATTGGCCGACATCGCGGCCATGACCACGGTCAACGCCGAACGGCTGTTCCGCTTGCCTCCGTTCAACCCCAGCACATCATGACCCTCGCCCGCATCCTGCTCGTATACACCGGAGGGACCATCGGTTCGGTGGAGGATCCAGAAACCGGGGAGCTCAGGCCTTTCGATTTCGATCACCTCCGGGCGCGCATACCCGAGGTCGATGCCCTCGAAGTCCAGCTGGATTATGAATCGCTTTCCCCCATCGACAGCAGTGACATGTCCATAGAGCGATGGGCGGAGCTGGCCCGTCTGCTCTTTCATCGTCGCGATCGATACGAGGGCTTCGTGGTGTTGCATGGCACCGATACGATGGCCTACACGGCCAGCGCCCTGAGTTTCATGCTGCCGCATTTTGCCAAGCCCATCGTGCTGACCGGAAGTCAGCTGCCCATCGGAGTGTTGCGGACGGACGGCAAGGAGAATCTGCTGACCGCCATTGAGATCGCAGCCAAATGGGATTCGTCGGATCCCGAACGTGGGCCGCTCATAAGGGAGGTGGTCATTTATTTCGGCGATGAGCTCTTGCGGGGCAACCGGGCCCACAAGCAGGATGCGGAGGGCTTTCAGGCGTTGGTCAGTCCCAATTTTCCGGCCCTCGCTGAGGTGGGGGTACACGTTCGGTTCCGGCGCGACCTGCTGCTGCGGCCGCACGGTGAGGCCCGATTGCTGGAGAATCTGGATGCCGGCGTGACGGTCATCCACTTGACACCGGGAATCACGGCTGAGGCCGTCGCCCATCAATTGGCCATCCCCGGGCTCAGGGCGGCCATCCTGCGGACTTACGGATCGGGCAATGCCCCGCGAAATCCGATGTTCCTGGGGGAATTGGCCGGGGCCCAGGAGCGCGGCGTCTTCATGGTCAATGTGACCCAGTGCACCGTCGGTTCCGTGGACGCCAACCGCTATGTGACGGGGGCGGGATTGGCCCGCCTGGGCGTGGAGCCGAGTCTGGACATCACGCTCGAGGCCGCCGTGACCAAGCTCATGGTGCTGGCCGCCCTGCACGATGATCGGGAGTCCCTGAGGTCCGCGTTCAAGATGGACCTCGCCGGTGAACAGACCCCGGCCGACAACATCCGCTGAACCATCCTTCCCCCTTCGCGCAAATCGCTTGCCGCAGGCGTTGAATTATGGGGTAACTTGCGCGCCCATTCAGCCCGGAATGCCGGGCGTCACAGGAGAGGTGGCCGAGTGGCTTAAGGCGCACGCTTGGAAAGCGTGTATACTCCAAAAGGGTATCCGGGGTTCGAATCCCCGTCTCTCCGCTGATTCAATGCAGAAAACGCCCGCCCAAAGCGGGCGTTTCCCATGGAGGACACCTGGTCCGGATGCGCGCAGAGTACATTGAATGGAAGGCGCTTACCTTCTGCCTCGGTATGAAATGGTATCTCTTTCCGGCCTTCTTGTTGCTCGCACAGGCCACCCAGGCACAATGGACCTCCGATGCAGAGGCCAACACCCTCGCTGCGGCGTCCGCGATGGACATCTTCAAGGCGCTCAGCCGGTCCGACGGCTCTACAGTCATCGTGTATTGGATGCCGGTCGGACCGCCGGCCAACATTGAATTGCGTGTCCAGCGCCTGGATGCCGATGGGATGCCAGCCTATGGGGCGGATGGCATGCTCGTGAGTCCTGACATCGACATGAGCACTTCCACGGCGATCGCCACGGCCGTCATGGACGCGGAAGACAACCTCTACATCGGCGTGACGGCGACCGGAGATGAGGAAGGCCATGTGTTCAAGCTGGACCCGCAGGGCAACCACCTGTGGCCCTCCGGCGGCGTGACCTTCCCGGGCGGCTATTCGATATCCATATTGCCCCTGTCGACAGGGGGCGCAGTGGTGTCCTGGCTGAATGTCCCCAACGCGCTGATGCAGCGTTACGATGCCACCGGTTCGCCCTTCTGGTCTGCACCGCAACCGGTGGAGAGCGGCTCCAGCAAGACGGCACCGGGCCACTTGTGCGCGTTGTCCAATGGAGACATCGAGCACCTCTTCCACACGTACAACTTCGGCATCTCCTCGACCCTGTGGGCCCAGCGCTATGATGGCGCGACGGGGGCGGCGGTCTGGAGCAACCCGGTCCAATTGTCCAACAAGACCACGGTCTGGAACACCCGCTACAGCACGGGCCAGATCGGCGATGCGGTCTACATCGGCTACAAGGCGGCCACAGGCCTGCGCTTCGATTCCTTCCTCCAGCGCGTCGACCCTGACGGCTCCATTCCGTGGGGCATGAACGGCTCGGATTTCGATGTCAACGAGACCGACTATGAGATGGACACCCGCATCGCCATTGGCGACGGTGTGGTCTGGTCCCTCTGCAACTACAAGGACCCTTCCCAGTCTGAGAACGGCGAGCGGATCCAGCGCTTCGATGCCGAAACCGGATCCCGTCAATTGACGGACAACGCGAAAGAGGTCTACGCCATCGGCACGGACAACATCCACGCCAGCGACCTGCACCTGATGGATGGCCATCCCTTCTATCTCATGGAGTCCGGCTTCGACAACGGGGTCTCCAACACCACCCTGCACCTCGTTGCCTTGGATGGAGAGGGCGACTTCCTGTGGCCGGAGGAATCCCAGCCGATGGGTCTCTACGAGGCGAGCAAGAGCCGCACCCACCTCACCTCACCCGCGGGCGGACAGACCGTCGCGGTCTGGCTCGAGGACAAATCGGCCGGTCCCGCGGTCTACGCCCAGCACTATCAATTTGGAGGGGCTCCATCGGGAGTGGATGCGGGGTGGCCGGAAGTCGCGGTGACGGTATATCCGAATCCCTCGTCTGATGTCGTCCATTTGGAGTGGGCCTCAGCGGCTTCTGCAGCACTGACGGTCCGTGTGGTGGACACTTCCGGCCGGCCGGTTTTCATCGCGGATGTCGGGCACCAACCCACCGGTGAAAGCACCTTCCAGATCGATGTGTCGGACTGGCCCGATGGGGTCTACCGCGTGCTCGTTTCGACAAAGGGAGAGTCGCAGGGATTCAGCACGGCGGTTGTGGTCGAACACTGACGGCGCGGAGCGAACTTCGTTGAATTGAAGGCCGGGACCGGTCGGTCTCCGTAACTTCAGGGACATGTTGAGACGACGCTTCATCAAGGGTTCGGCCATTGTCGGTGCTGCATCCGCTTCGCCATTCTGGCTGAGGGCGGCCTCCGGAATGTGGTCCGAAGCGGGGGAGCGGAAGGTGGCTCAAGTGCTGGAATGCAAGCGGACCATGGTACAGAATGTGCCGGTACTGCGCGGCTTTGCCGGCAACCACACGGACCTTGTGTCGCCCTTCGTGATGCTCGACGAGTTCGGGCCGCTTCAGATCGATCCGGGCACCCTCGGCATGGACATCAAGGCCCACCCCCATGCGGGCGTGGCGCCCACGACCTATCTGTTGTCGGGCAGCGGTCGCCATACGGATAGCCTGGACAATGACCTCGTCTACCGTGAGGGCCAGTTCATGGTCTTCAGTTCCGGCCGCGGGGCCATCCACGAGGAGGTCAGCAGCATGGAGATCCGGCGGGACGGCGGCATCGTGCACGGATTCCAGATCTGGCTCAACCTGCCCGCGGCACACAAATTCAGCGCGCCCATCACCACATTGAGGGACAGATCGGCCTTTCCCGTCATCGAGACTGAGGCCTACCGCATCAAGGTCGTCATGGGGGAGGCGATGGGGTGCGTCTCCCCGACGGAGCTGCACAGCCCGGCATTCTATTACCACATCCATCTCAAGGAGGGGGCTCGCCTCGATCTTCCGGTGGAGCCCAGACACAACGCTTTCCTGCACATGATCGATGGCCGGCTT
>CALLLH010000044.1 GCA_938082505.1 uncultured Flavobacteriales bacterium | reverse complement strand
CAATTGCCGTCTGCCTTTTGGCGGGTGCCCATGAAGGCCGCGTCACTGCTGATGCCCAAGTTCCGGGTTCCCGTTGCGTCAGCGTTGCTGGTGCGGTAGCCCACAAAAGTGCCCACGTTTCCAATCGCTCCGCTCATCCGGCTGCGCGCTCCAGCGAGCGTCAATTTCAGGGGGGACGCAAAGGCACCGTTGGCGTCGGCAGACGTCCATGTGGCCAGCTCTGCTTCCCATTCGGCTTCCGTGGGAAGGCGGAAACCGCTGGGGCAGGGATTGTTGGCGCCGCCGACCTCCTGCCAAAGGGTATTGTCGGGGATGGACATCCAATCTGATTCCGCGAGAATGAATTGGCTGTGGCCAGGTGTGGCGCTGTTTGCCAATTCAGAAAGGGTAGAAGAACTCCGCAATTGATGGCCGTCGGCACTGCGTCCCCACTGATAGAGGTCGCCATAGGCCGCTGTATCGGTGGGTGAGGTTGCCACCTGAGAAGCCCCGAGGTTCCGGTCCATCCAAGTTCTTCCCGTCAAGGGGTTCTCCACCACATTGACCGTTTGGGCCTGGGTGTCGCTGGACGGCACAGCGCATGCAGCGAGCGCCATCAAGGCGTGGAGGATTCTGAATCGGGTCATGCGAAGCCATGCCCATGGGATGGTTTGTCGATGGGCACCGTGACGGTAAGGTGCATTCAAAATGTGAAATGCCGGGAGCCGCGGCAGGCAAGATGGTGCACCGATCAGCCGGCGAGGGTGTTGAAGGTCTCTTCGAGGCCGCCTTGGGCGAGGATGTCCTCGAGGGGGGCGTCGGTGACGATGCGGCCTTGCTTGATCATGATGACGCGGTCGCACATGGCTTCGACCTCCTGCATGATGTGGGTCGATAGGATGACCGTGCGCTCCTCGCCAAAGGACTTGATGAGGGTGCGGATGTCCTTGAGTTGGAGCGGGTCGAGGCCGGAGGTGGGCTCGTCCAAAATCAGGAGTTCAGGGTCGTGCAGGATGGCTTGGGCGAGTCCGACACGCTGCCGGTAGCCTTTGGAGAGGGCCGAGATGGTCTTGTGGGCCTCGGGTGCAAGGCCCACCCGTTCGATGGTGGCCTCGACTTTGGCGTCCCGCGCTGTGCGGCCTTTGATGCCGTGGAGTCCTGCGATGAAATCGAGGAATTCCCGGACATACATCTCAGGGTACAGCGGATTGTGCTCGGGCAGGTAGCCCATACGGCGCTTCATCCCGTCGCCCCCATCGCGGACATCCTGTCCGTCGAAGGTGACAGCGCCACCGTCCGTGGGCAGATACCCCAGGATGCAGCGCATCAGGGTGGATTTGCCGGCGCCGTTGGGGCCGAGCAGGCCGACGACCTGCCCCTTGGGTACGGAGACCGAGACATTGTCGAGGGCCTTTTGGGGGCCGTAGGTCTTGGTGACGTTGTGTACTTCGAGGAGCATGGGTGCAAGTTAGGATGCGGGGATTTCAGCGAACTTGCGTCCGTGGAGGAAAAACACGCGGGTACGGTATTCCGATCGACAGGGAAATGGGCCGATGTCCAAGCGGCCGATGGCCGGCGTGTGGAGTGCAGGCTGCGGGGGAAATTCCGACTGGAGGGCCTGCGGACGACGAATCCGATCGCGGTAGGTGACCACGTCACATGGACCGAAGAGGAGGACGGAACCGGCGTCATCACCGAGATCGCGCCGCGCCGCAACCGCATCATCCGCCGCAGCGTCAACCTCAGCCATGAGGCACACGTGGTGGCGGCCAATATCGACAGGGCCTGGCTCGTGGTGACGCTCGTCGAGCCGGCGACGAGCAGCGGATTCGTGGACCGCTTCCTGGTGACGGCTGAGGCCTATGGCGTGCCCACGACGCTGCTGTTCAACAAGGTCGACGTGTTGTTGCAGCTCGGCGAGGAGGCCGAGGATCTGCTCGCCTCGTGGATGACGATGTACAGCGAGGCGGGGTATGAGTGCCTGCCGATTTCGGCCAAGGAAGGCATCGGCCTGGAGGAGGTGCACGCACGGATGAAGGGGGGGATCCACCTCGTAAGCGGCCACAGCGGGGTGGGTAAATCGACCTTGCTCAACGCCTTGATTCCTGGACTGGACCAGAAGACGGCCGAGGTGTCGGACGTTCACGACAAGGGGAAGCACACGACGACGTTCGCGGAGATGTTTCTCCTGCCGGGTGAAGGCGGTGGATTCATCATCGATACGCCGGGCATCAAGGGGTTTGGCCTCGTCCGCATTGAGAAGGAGACGTTGCACCACCATTTTCCGGAGATGTTCCGCCTCTTGCCGGATTGCAAATTCCACAACTGCCGCCACCTCGATGAGCCGGGTTGTGCCGTGACCCGTGCGTTGGAGACGGGAGAGGTGGACGATGAGCGGTATCGCAACTACCGCAACATGATCGAGGAATTCGACGAAGGCCCCTACCGATCCGGAGGACAGCGCGGCGGTGGTATTTGAGCAGCCGGGGGGCTGCTGTTGATGGTGAGGCCGTTTACTGTTCCGGGCCTTGTGGGATCCGGCAGGCGATGAGGCCGCCGACCCGCAATGTGGGGCCGTTGTAAGACAGGGGGCGGCCCGTGATGAGGTCGCATACCGCCATGCCCTGAGCGCGGAAGAGGGCGTCGCCGGCGGCACAGTCCCATTCGAAGTAGCCTGTGGAGCGGGCGTGTAGCTCGGCCTTGCCCTCGGCGACGAGGCAGAACTTCCGCGCACCGGAGATGGGGCGCATCCGAACTTGGGTGGGGTCCACCGTGCCCGCGACGAGGTCGTTGAGGGTGCCGGTCTCGTTCCAGCTGATCAGCAACTCGAAGGGGGGCATGGCGTCGTCGTCGGCGCGTATGGCCCGTGGCGGCTT
This sequence comes from uncultured Flavobacteriales bacterium, assembly GCA_938082505.1. GTDB lineage: Bacteria > Bacteroidota > Bacteroidia > Flavobacteriales_D > Sanyastnellaceae > UBA8752. The sequence goes on along the minus strand of CALLLH010000044.1, from coordinate 55,827 downwards.
GCCGGAGGGTTTCAGGCGGTCTTTGAATACGCCGATCTCGTTGCCTCCGAAATACACCTCGTCGAGGTCCGGCAGGGCCACCACACCGAGGATGGGGACCCATTCCTTGCCGTCGTGTTCGATCAGGGCGATGTTGACCGCGTATCCTGCGCGCATCCGGATGTAGGATCCCGTGCCGTCGAGGGGGTCGACCAGCCAGAAGCGCTGCCAGGTCTGCCGCTCGCTTACAGGGCGGCGCAGGCCTTCCTCGCTGACCACCGGCCAACCCGAAGGGGCAAGGTCGGCCTCGATGGACTTGTGGCTCGCGTAGTCCGCGTTGGTCACCGAGGAACCGTCTTTCTTGGTTTCTATCTCCAAGGGCTTGCCGCCGAGTTCAAGAAGCAGGCGGCCTGCATTCCGGGCCGCATCGAGTGCCCATTGCATCGCCTGTTTCCGCTCTCGATCGTCCATGGAACAAAGTTACTCCGGGCGGCAAAGTATCCGCCGTTCAATCGCCGGTAGGCGACGCTTTTTGCCGTTGGCCTTCCTGATTGAGCCCCTTGTGGATGGAGACCACCATGACCATCAGAAGCAAGGCGTAGGGCACACCTGCTGCGATGGACATGGATTGCATGGCTTTGAGTCCTCCCGCGACGAGCAGGGCCGCAGCGACCGCGCCTTCGGTCAGCGCCCAGAAAATGCGTTGGCCAATGGGGGCATCCAATTTGCCGCCGCTGGTCAGCATGTCGACCACGAGGGAGCCGCTGTCGGAGGACGTGATGAAGAAACTCGTCACAAGTACGATGGCCAGTGAGCTCGTCAGGAGGTGGAGGGGGTATTGCTCCAGCATGACGAAAAGCCCGGTGCTGAAGTCTTCCACAACGCGCGTGCCCAGTTGGGCCATGCCCTGCAGCTCGATGTCCAAGGCGCAGGTGCCGAAAACGGAAAACCACAGGAACGTGAACAGCACGGGAACGCTCAGGACGCTCAGGATGAACTCGCGGATGGTCCTGCCCTTGGAGATGCGGGCGATGAAGATGCCGACGAAGGGTGACCAGGCGATCCACCAGGCCCAGTAGAAGACCGTCCAGTTGTCCCGCCAGTCGTTGTCCGGGCGGAAGGCACCTGTCCACGTTCCTTCCGAAAGGAAGCGCGTGAGGTAGCTGCCGGTGCCCTGCACGAAGACATCGAGGATGCGCCCTGTGGGCCCCAGGATCAACAGCAGGCCCATCAAGGTGATGGCCAGAATCATGTTGAGGTTGGACAGCAGTCGGATGCCCTTTTTGAGCCCCGACACCACCGATAGGGTTGCGGCAAAGGTGATGCCGACGATGAGGATGAGGTGGAGTTGAGTGCCGGAGGTCCATCCGAAGAGGAAATTCAGGCCACTGCCGACTTGCTGCACGCCGAGACCAAGGGTGGTGGCGAGACCGATGAGCGTCGCGAAGACTGCGATGATGTCGATGGTGTGGCCGATCCAACCGTGGATGTACTTGCCGAGCAAGGGCTGGAAGATGCTCCGCACTGTCAGGGGCAATCCGCGGTTGTAGGTGAAGAAGGCCATGCCCAGACCGACGAGGGCATAGACACCCCAGGGGTGAAGTCCGTAATGGAGGAAGCTTTTCCGGAAGGCGAGGGCGGCCCGCTGCGTTTCGTTCTCGACCTCGAATGGGGGTTGCGTAAAGTGCAGCAGGGGTTCTGCAACGCCGAAATAAACCAGGCCGATGCCCATCCCCGCTGAGAAGAGCATGGCCCACCAGGTGAGCCGGGAGAATTCTGGACGGGCTTCCGCCCCGCCCAGCCTGATCTTGCCGTGAGGCCCGATGGCGAAATAGAGCACCGCAATCAAGGACACATTGACCGAGAGGATGAGCATCCAACCCAGGTTGCGGTAGGCGCTGGTCTGAAAATGGTCGAAGAACCCTTTGACCTGTTCCTCGAACAGGAAGGTCGAGAACATGAACGAACCCAGCAGGAAGAGGGTGGGCAGGACAATGGGCCAGCTCAGGTCGAAGTGTTTCTGATACCAACGGCCCCAGGGCGTCCGGGCTGGCTTGGCCCTTCCCGAGGAGTAAGCGTCAGGAAAGGGCTGTTCTTCACGCTGTTGCTGTTCTTTGGGCAGGCTTCCGGGCGGGTCCGATTGAATCATTCGTAGCGAAAATAACAACGCCCGATCTCGAGGACCGGGCGTTGGTGGTTGTGATGGTGTTCAGGCGGATGGATCAGGGTGCGACCAGCCACATTGCGGCGTTGAAGCTGTTGCTTCCTCCCAGCCGTTCCACAGCCGCTGAAAAGCTGGCTCCGTTGAGGCTTTGCTCGTCACTGGGGTAGATGAAGCGCAAGGGTAGGTTGTCGCCATTGGTGTTGTTGCAGGGGGCGGAAAGGAAGGGAACTCCTTCCCATCCTCCACCGGAGGTGTACCAGCGACGCACCTCGAAATAGGGCTCCATTCCATGGAAATAGAGGGCCAACCATTTCTGCTCGAACAACCGTGTTGGTGTGTCGTTCCATGCCACGTTGTCCTGGGCGAGGAAGCCGTCCAATCCGTCCAGTCCGGTATCGGCAGGGTCCGCACCATGATCGGTCATGCTGGCTGCGATGCCTTGGGCGTAGTGGTCCCCAGCTTCGTCCGCAGTCCAGCCGCGCCATGCGCCCTCGGCCAGGATGAACTCCTGTTCGGCATAGCTCAACCACATGCCCGGTGCCTTGGTGGTGGCGGTGGGGTGTCCGGGGTAATCGTAATAGGCGAGGCCCAATCGGGAGCCGGAATCGTCGCATCCCTTTCCGCCGTTTTCCCAACCTTCAAAGGCTTCGTTGCCGGTTCCGATGGTCGCGTCAGTGGCCCTGGCGAATCGCATCATCCGAGGGTCGTTGGTGGCTTCCATCCGGGCAAAAGCGGCTTGTCCGAACCGCACCGATTCAAAGTCGCCCTGCTTGAGCGGGACGATGGGGAATTGATTGGGAAAGGAACTCAGGTAGTCCAAAGCGGCATTGTGGGCGGTGCCCTCCATCAGTGGGCGAGCGGCGACTTGGGCGAATTCGGCCGCCACGTCGGTTTGGGCGCTGCAGTGTACGAGGAGCCGCAGGTGCAGGGCATTGGCAAAACGATGCCAGAGGTCACTGTTCCCATTGAAGAGGATGTCCCCTTGCACGGTGCCGGGACCAGCCGAAGTGAACAGGGCGTGGGCTTCATCGAGCTCGTCGAGCAGTCCGCCTTCACCGAGGTAGATGTCCTCCTGGGTGTCATAGGCGGGAAAGTAGGTGCCTTCATTTCCGGCCAGTGCCTGCGAGTACGGGATGTCTCCATAGGTGTCGGTCAGGACGGAAAAGGCAAAGGCGCGCATGGTCTTGGCTACTGCGAGCAGCCGGTCGTCGTTCCGTTCGATGGCCGCGGCTTCGATGTTGCGGATGTCACGTAGGGCGCCATAGAGTGCCGGCCAAAGGGCGTCGAACCCGATGATGGGAACAGCGTTCCAATTGTAGACGTCCACCTCGTTCCGCAGGCTCTTTGCCGAGAGCTGGGAGGCGCAATTGCTGATGTAGAAGGCGTGGCCGACGAGTACGTCACTGACGTCGCGGATGGTGCCCGGAAGCAATACGTCCGGGGTGACCGCTTCGGGTTGGTTGGGGTTTTCATTGAGCTCGGCGAGCTCGCCGCACCCCGCGCACATCACGATGGTCAGCAGGAAGGCAGGTGCCCGCAGGGGGCGCATGTTGAATGTGTTCATGATGACGGGAATCAGAAGTGGAGGTTGATGGCGAGGCCGATGGTCCTCGGCGTGGGGAGTGACGTGCTTTCAAAGCCGGGGACGATGCGTCCGGCCCGTATGCTGTAGGTCTCCGGATCGATGGTCGGGACGTTGGTGAAGAGGAGCAGGTTGCGGCCGACCAGACTGACGGTCGCCGATGAGGCGCTCAGGTTGGATGAGAGCCATTCTCCCGGAACGTCGAAGCCGATGCGCAGCTCCTTGAGCTTCACGAAAGTGGCGTCATAAAGGGCGGATTCGATGTTGTCGCGGCTGAAGCCGTTGCCGTAATAGGAAAGGATGTAGTCGCGGGTTGGAACCACCACGTCGTTCTCGACGAGTGCGCCATCCGCATCGTACATCATGCCGGGCCCCACGACACCCCATCCGCCTTCATTGACGGCGGTGTAGACCGGCGTTCCGTCGGGGCCGTAGCTGATGTCGTAGGTCTCGCGTCCCTCGAGGGTGGAGAGTGCCATATTCGGATCGCTGTCGTTGGTGATCGACCCGGCCGTAGCATACAGGGCATGGGAACGGCTGAAGACCTGTCCTCCGAGTTGGCCGTTGATCAGGAAGCCCGCGGTGATGCGGCCGAAACGAAATTCGTTGTCCCATCCGAACAGCATGTCGGGTTGATAGGTTCCCGCGTTGATCTTGTTCTCGGTGAGCATCGGCAGGCCGTTTTCGTGGATGATGTTGCCGGCATCGTCACGTTGGAAGCCGAGGCCGACCAGCAAGCCGTAGGGCTGTCCGACACGGGCCTCGAAGCTGAGGTCCTGTCCGCCATCATTGGGGAAGAGGTCGGGGATGATCTGGTAACTGTCCACACCGCCGGCCAGCGAGACAACCTCGCTTCTGTTGCGTGTGAGGTTCAAGGTGGAGGTCCAGGTCAGGGCTTCATTCTTGATCGGCTGGCCCCGCAGGACGACCTCGATGCCGCTGTTCTTGATTTCTCCGCTGTTGACAATGCGGCTGGTATACCCGGAAGTCGAAGCGAGGGGCAGGTTGATGATCTGGTCCCTCGAGTTCAGTTGGTACCACGCGATGTCCAGGCTGAGTCGTCCCATCCACCAGCGCAGGTCCGTGCCGAATTCAATCGAGCTGGTGCGTTCCGGCAGAAGGGCGGCGTTGGCGAGGTTGGCGCTTTCCGCGGCCACAGGCTGGTCGCCCCAGGCGTTCTCGTAGACGTAGACATTGCGAATGTTGTAGGGGTCCGTGTCGCCTCCAACCTCGGCATAGGCCGCGCGGACTTTGGCGAAATCGAGGCCTTTGCCGAGATCGAACCAATCGCTCAGGATAGCGCTTGCCGTGGCGCTGGGGTAGAAGTAGCTGTTGTTGTCGGAAGGGAGTGTGGAGCTCCAATCGTTCCGTCCGGTCAAGTCCAGGAAGAGGCGGTTCTTGAAGGACAGGTTGGCCATTCCGAAGGTGCTGTTGATGCCTTTCCGATAGGAGAAATCGTCGGTGATCACTCCGCTTCGGGCATTGCCGAGGTTGTAGATGCCGGGGATCAGCAATTGGGGTGCATTGGCACGCAGGATCTCCGTGGATTGGCGCATGATGTTGCCTCCGACCCTGGCGCTCAGGTTCCAGTCCTTCTCGTAGTCGGTGCCATCGAAGGAGAGGAGGAGTTCGTTGTTGGTTTCATTGAAGCGGAGGTCGTCCTCGCGGTAGCTGCCCAACAGGACGCTCTTCGTGCTCATGGCCCGGCGGAACCTGCGCTTTTCATTGTTCACGTCCGCGCCGAAGCGGTAGCGCAGCGAGACGCGGTCGGTCAGGTCGAACGTGGCGGCCATGTTTCCGATGATGCGGTCGTTGTCGAAGGCGTTGGTGTTCTCATTGACAAGGAACCAAGGGTTGTTGGTCCAGAGTTCTTCCACGTTGGCCTGCTGGACGTTTTCCAATCCCGGCTTCCAATAGTCCTGAAGGTCGTTGATGGGGGCGTTGCGCTGATACCAGAGCCAATTGTACATGATGGAGCTGCTCTCGTCGTATCCGGCGTTGGGTACGTTGTCCGAGCCGCTGCGGATGTAGTTGAGGTTGGTCCGGATGTTCAGCCGATCTCCGATGTCCTGTCCTGAGCTCATGGAAATCGTGTGGCGCTGGACGTCGGTGTTGGGGACGATGCCGCGGCTGTTCAGATTGGTGTACCCCATGCGGAAGTCACCATCCTCGCTTTGGTTTGAGACCGCGATGTGGTTCCTGCCGGTGACGCCGGTGCGGAAGAAGTTCCGGATGTTGTCCGGTGCCGCTGTGAATGGGGTCGCTTCACCGTTGGTATTCCATTGTTTGATGGGGGTTCCATCCATTCGTGGTCCCCAATTCTCACCAAAGGCATCGTAATAGTCCCCGGTGTAGGTCGAACCGTTGAAGTAGCTGTATCGGCCATAGCCGCCTACGCCGTATTCGTTCTGGAAATCGGGCATGCGCAACAGGCCGCTGATGGTGGTGGAGCTGTTGAGGTCCACATGCCAGCCCGGCGCACCTTGGCCAGTCTTGGTGTTGATGAGCACGACGCCGGCAGCGGCTCGGGTGCCGTACAAGGCGGCGGCAGCGGGCCCTTTCAGTACACTGATTTCGGCGATGTCATCCGGGTTGATGATCTGGGCGGCATTGCCGAAGTCGATGGTGGTGGATCCATTGAGGCCATCGCCCGAGCTGAAGAGCCCGTTTGTAATGGGGATGCCGTTGACTACGAAGAGCGCCTGGTTGTTTCCTGTCAATGAGCTTGCCCCGCGGATGGTCACGTTGGCCGAGGCCGTCGGACCGGCCGCGCTGCTTTGGATGTTGACCCCTGCTATTTTTCCGTTCAGGGCTGAGACCGCATTGGTGACGGGCACTTCACTGACCGCTTTTCCGTCAAGGGATTGAATGGCGTAACCCAGGCTCTTCTCACTGCGTTCCACGCCGAGGGCGGTGATGACCACTTCGTCGATGCCGATCATGCCTCCGAGTGTGACGTCGAACTGAGTCCGGCCATCCAGCGGCAGCATCTGGTCCTGGTATCCGATGAAGGAGAAACGCAATTGCTGGTCTCCAGTATTGGTTTCAAGGCGAAATGTACCGTTGATGTCGGTCAGGGTTCCTCGGTTGGTTCCTTCCACCATGACCACGGCTCCCGGGAGGGGCTGGGCCTGGTCGTCCCGCACCGTGCCTTGGGCAGTCCGGGTTTGGGAGAATGCCATGCCGCCCATGAAGGAGAAGATGGCAAGCAAGAGGAGATGGCGGGGTGTGCCGAACCGTTTGGTCCGGTGGGTCTGTATGTACAGCATGAAGAGGCGATCGTTGTCAATCGAGCGCCAAAGCTATAATCTTTTCTACACGAAATAAAATCTAACCTTCTTCATACCCATCCGTGGCCTTGAGTCCGATTTCGGATCCCGGGGTGACGATGGGTGCCGCGTCGACTTTCTGTATGTCGAGGAACTCAATAATGCGGAGAAAGGCCATTTTGAGATTCCCATAGTCGTCTTCTCCCATGGCGTCGAGGCGGTTGAGGAGTTGTTCGTGCAGTATTTGCGGGTGCTTTCGAATGACATTGGCCCCGCGATCGGTGAGGATGATGAGGTTCTTGCGTCGATCATCCGCCTTGGGGAGACGGGCTACATACCCCACCTTCTCCATCCGTTGCACAATGCCCGTCATGGTGCTGGGGTTGAGCTGCAAGGCATCTTTGAGGTCTGACATTGAGGCGCAGAAGCCATTTGCTTCGTGCAGGAAATTCAAGCAGAGGTATTGGGGAATGCTCACGCCGTATTCCTTCTCAACGCGCTTGCCCTCCAGGTTGACAGCGCGGATGATTCGCCTCAGGTCGGAAAGGATTTCATTGTGCTTCATGGTGGGTCGGCAAGATGGTCATTGGAGTTGAATGGAATGACAATGGGGCTGGGAATCGCGGAAAATGGCCTGCTGAATTTGTGCTGATGCGGTGTAGTTTTGTCCTGTCAGCAGGGGTGCCGAAAGGCTGAGATTACACCCTCCGAACCTGCCCGGGTCATTCCGGGAAGGGAGCGATGACCACGGGGCGCCGTGGTGGGTCCGGTGGAAGGATCCCTGCGTGATGAAAACGATTCACGCCATGCGCAAGTCCATTTTGTTCTGTTTGAGTGTGTTGCCCTGGATGGGGTTCGCACAGGATGTCAATTACGGTGCGTCTGATTCCCTTGATGTGCCTTTCCGTTTCCTCGATGCGGCTGCCGTGACGGCGGTGCGGGTGCAGGACCGGGCGCCCTTTGCGGCCGAGACGCTGGAGGCCGAGGAGATCGCCGATCGCAATACGGGTCAGGATTTGCCCTACATCCTGCGGTACACCCCGTCGGTGGTGGTGACTTCGGATGCCGGGGCTGGTGTGGGCTACACGGGACTCCGCATCCGCGGTACGGACCCGACGCGCATCAACGTGACGCTCAACGGCATCCCCGTCAACGACAGCGAATCGCAGGCCGTCTTCTGGGTCAACATGCCCGACCTCGCCAGCGGCACCGACGACATTCAGGTTCAGCGCGGCGTGGGCACCTCGACCCTCGGGGCGGGCGCCTTCGGAGCGACCATTTCGCTGAACACCCTCGAGATGGCCGAGGAGGCCGGTGGCTCCATGATGGTCGGTGGCGGCAGCTTCAACACTTTCCGCACCAACCTCGCGTGGAACACCGGGCGCAGTGCCAGCGGCTGGGCGGCTGAGGGCCGGGTCAGCACCGTGATGAGCGACGGCTGGGTGGACCGCGCGTCGAGCGACCTCAGCGGCTTCCAGCTCGCGCTGAACCGCGCTTGGGACGGCGGACGGATGACCTACACACTGATGAGCGGCCGGGAGCGGACTTACCAGAGTTGGTGGGGTGTGCCGGAGGTCGCGCTTAACGGATCGGCAGAGGAGATCCAGGCGTGGGGCGAGGCGAATTACTATTCGCAGGAGCAGATCGACGACCTGGTCCAATACGGCCGCCAGGCGAACTACTACACCTACGAGAACGAGGTCGACAACTACGGCCAGGACCACCAGCAGCTCCACCTCGAGCAGCTGGTCGGCGATTGGCGGGTGTCGTTGACCGGTCATTTCACCCACGGCGAGGGGTACTTCGAGCAGTTCAAGGCCGACGACGACCTGGCCGACTACCTGCTGCCTGAGGTGGCGCAGGGGGGCGATACGGTGCGGTCGACCGACCTGGTACGCCGCCGCTGGCTGGACAACGATTTCTACGGGGGCGTGATCGGCGCGGAGCGCTATTGGAAGCGCGCGCGGCTCGCGCTGGGTGGGGCGTGGAACCGCTACGACGGCGATCACTTCGGCGAGGTGATCTGGGCGCGCAATGCCTCGGTGGCGCCGGGTCCGGGCTACCGCTACTACGACGGCACCGGCATCAAGACGGACCACAGCGCCTTTGTCCGTTTTATCCAACGGTCGCGCAACGGCCGGCTGCAGGCCCAGGCCGAACTGCAGTACCGCGGGGTGCGGTACCAGGCCGATGGAACGGACAACGATCAGCAGGTGATCGATGTGCCGCGGGACAGCGCGACGTTCGATTTCCTCAATCCGAAGCTGGGCCTGGACTACCGGCTCAGCAATGAGGAGCGCCTGTTCTTCTCGGTTGCGGTTGCGCACAAGGAGCCTGGCCGCAACGACTTCATTGACGCGCCCCCTGGGCTGGCCGACCAGGCGGAGCGCCTGACCGACTTCGAGTTCGGATGGCGGCGCAACACCGAGGCCTATGCGTGGGGGCTGACGGCCTACCACATGGCGTACAGGGACCAGCTGATTCCCACCGGCGCGCTCAACGATGTGGGGGCGGCGCTGCGGCAGAACGTGCCGACGAGCAGCCGGACGGGGGTGGAGATGGAGTTCGGCTGGCAGGTATCGGACGCCGTCGAGGTGGGCGCCCAGGCGACGCTGTCGCGCAGCCGCATTGACCAGTTCACGGAGGTCATCTACGACTACCTCGACTACAGCACCGTCGAGGTGGAGCATCAGAATACGGAGATCGCATTCAGCCCCCGGGTGCTGTGGGGCGGTCAGCTCCTCTGGCATGCGGTGCGCCCCGGCGATGCCACGAAGCCGAGCCTCGACCTGGAGTGGGCGATGCAGCACGTCGGCGAGCAATTCATGGACAACACCGGCAAGGCGGCGCTGCTGCCGGCCTACACGGTGTCGCAGCTGCGGGCGAGCCTGCACCTGCCGATGGCCAAGGACGGTAAGGTCATCGACCGCACGCGCCTCGACGTCTGGGTGGAGAACGCGCTGGACGCCGAGTACAGTGCCAACGGCTATTCGTACAGCTATTTCTACGGCCCCGAGTTCTACACCATCGAGAACTTCTATTACCCGCAGGCGGGCCGCCACATCAACATTGCCCTGACTTATAATTTTTAATTGTAAGTCCATCCGAATCTGATGTAATCACAATTTAGTCCTATAGAATCATAGATATAAGGGGTTTGTGGTTTCGAGACGCGAGCAAAATGCCTTGTTTTATAGTGGTCTTGTCGGGTGTTTGGGCGATATATTAATTGGATGCTTCTCTTCCGATTCCGCTCGTCAGCCGCCCTGTTTTTGTTGTCTCCCATACTCTTGGAAGCTCAGGATTGCATCGATCCACCGGTCATGGAATCAGTCAGTGTCGTTGCAGCAGCTTCAGGTTCGGAGACGCCTGATGCGGTCCTTGGCATAGCCATGACGAGTGGACAGCCGGTTTCATTGGCGTTGACAGGCATGAATGGTTCTGGGGATTATGTGTTGCCCATGGGTAGCCTTGATGGCGTCCTGCCCGGTTACTATTCGGCTGCCGTATTGGATGTGGACGGGTGTTCGAGTAATGCCCTTGCATTGATCGTGAGATATGATCTGTGTTGCGATGGATGTGGGGTCTACGACCAAGACGGAGATGGCCTTTGTGATGATGTGGACAATTGTATTGATCGATTGGCGGACAATTATGCTGATCCTGGCAATTCCCCGTGTGATGAATTCAACTGCTTGGATCCAGTTTCTAATGTGGGCAGTGGTTATGAAGCATCCGATTTACCATGCAGTTCACCAATTTTGGACGGCTACCTGTATGATGTTGTTGCCATTGGAAGCCAATGTTGGTTTGCGGAAAATTTGAGAACTACCATTTATGCCAATGGCGAGCCTATTCAGGGTAATATTGATGTACAGGCTTGGAACTTGGTGTTGGCCAATTCCCTTGCTGGAAGAACGGTGTATGGTGAGTTTGAGCCCTGTGTTGAGTCTGCAGTACAATTTGATGCGTGTAATGCCTGTCAATCATTGATTGAATTTGGCCGACTATACAACGGATTTGCAATGAAGGATAATCGAGGAATTTGTCCAACGGGTTGGCATGTTCCGGAAGATGAAGATTGGTCTCAATTAAAAGGTCATCTGGAACAAGCGGGTTACCCCGACAATCCAGGCCATGCATTGAAGGCAACAAGTGGTTGGTCAAACGATGGAAATGGATTGGATGCTGTTGGATTTACTGGGCTTGCAGCAGGCAATCGGAGTATTTTTGGCAACTATTTGAATGCAGGGATTTTTGGTGTTTGGTGGAGTTCCACCCCGCCTTCTGATACGGTTCAAGCGAAATACTGGCTGCTGAACGGGTCATCAGATGATCTTATTTCCAGCCAGGGTCCAGGCATAGGTTTGGGGCTGTCCATTCGTTGTCTTGAGAACGAGTGATGCAGAATATTTTGACGACTCGAAGCACCGCATGTGATGCTTGGGAAATGCCTCGCGCTGTTTCGTTGAGTCCTCAGGTAATCGAGATGCAGTTGAAACTCGCAGTCCATTTTTAATGCCATTGGGGCGCAGTGCACTTTCTCCATTGCAAATGGGGCAGTCAAAGGGGCTGCGCTGTTGGCTTCAGAACAGAGGGTCAGCGCGTGGCGCGGGCCGCGGCGAAGGCGCGGAGGAAATCCGGGTCGCGCTCGAGGGCCGAGCCGACGACGGCGAGGTCGGCGCCGGCCGCCCAGGCGTCGAGGACGGCGTCGGGCGTTCTCAGCCCGCCGCCCACGATGATGGGGCACGGGACCGCGCGGCGCACCGCGGCGATCATGTCGGCGGGCACGCCATTGGGGGCGCCGCTGCCGGTGTCGAGGTACATGCACTGCATGCCGAGGCAATGTCCGGCGAGGGCGGTGGTGGCGGCGATGTCCGGCTTGTCGGCCGGAATCGGGAGGCTGCCGCTCATGTAGTGGGCCGTGGTGGTGCGGCCGCCATCGACCAGCAGATAGCCGCAGCCGACGGGGTCGAGGCCGAGCTCGCGGACACGGGGCGCTGCCTCCACGTGTTTGCCGATGAGGGCTTCGGGGTTGCGGCCGCTTATGACGGAGAGGAACAACAGGGCGTCCGCTTCGGCGGTGAGCTGACTGGGCGCACCGGGAAACAGGACGATCGGCTTGTCCGTTCGCTCGCGGATGAGCGCGGCTGTCAGGTCCATGGAGCCCTCGGTGACGAGGCTGCCTCCAAGCAGTACCGTGTGGACAGCCTTGAAGGCCACATCATCCATCCAGACAAGGTCCTCGGGGGTGCGGGCGTGGTCGGGGTCAACGAGGACGGCCAGTCCCTTTCGGCCGGCGGCGCGGTCGGCCTCCAGCGCGGAGATCCACCTCGGTGAAGTCCTATGGATTCGGTCCTCGTTCACGTCCTCTAAGATGGGGAAGCAATCCTTTCGATGATGTCCGGCCGCAACAAACCGTGTCCACAGGGGTGGAAATGGACCGGGCAGACGTCCATCAATGTCTGGGCATTGCGGGGCTTGACGATGCGGTCGCGCTCGCCGAAATGGGCTTCGAGCACGCCGGGATGGGCGGAGGTCAACCGCTTCAATGTGCGACGGCCCGGTGGCCAGAAGGCGCGCAGCGAGAGCCAACAGTCCACCACCATGGACCACATCTCGGTGGTCTCGATGTGGAAGAGGGCAAAGTCGTGAAAATGACGGGGCATCAGTCCCCTTCGTCCCAGCCATTGCACCGTCGCCACCATTCGTTCACGGCTGCGCCCGCGTCGGCTCCATTCGAGCCAAGCACGGCCCAGGGCCGTCTCGACCGAGAAGCGGTAGCCGGGATTCTTGTAGAGGCCGTCCGGCGCGATGACGATCACTTTTTGAAAACGTTCAGGCTGGTGAGTCCACCAGGAGAGGGCGATGCGCCCTCCGAGGCTGTATCCGATCAGGATGCCGTCGAAGGTCAACCCTTCCGATTCCATCAGGGCATCGATGGCGTCGCACCATTTTGCCGGTTGTAGCGGTCTGTGGTGTCCGGAGGAGTTTCCGTGGGCCGCCAGGTGCAATGCAAGGATCCGGCGTCCGTCTGCGAGGGGTTGAACGGCGGCCATGTCCTCGAACCGTCGGCTGAAACCGTGCAGGGCGATGGCCACGCTCAAATGGTCTCCGTTTCCGGGCAACAACCCGAATTCGATGACGATGTCGTCAAACTGAAACTGACGGGTGTCCATGCCGGTGCAAGTTATCCTGTGCATGGCGCCGGATTGTCTGCTCTTCTCCCCAGGATATGGGAAGCCGTGAATTGTGGCCCGGTTGTGGAAAACGGGGTGCGGGGTTGTGAAAGGTGGGGGGTAGCTTTGTGGGCGGATTTTCCGGACGGCATACAGGCCGACCGGCAAAAAAAAAATGCCCAAAGACACGAGCATCAAGTCCGTTCTGATCATCGGCAGCGGCCCCATTGTCATTGGACAGGCTTGCGAATTTGATTATTCCGGATCCCAGGCCTCCCGTTCATTGCGAGAGGAAGGCATCGAGGTGACCCTCATCAATTCCAATCCGGCGACCATCATGACCGACCCGGTCGTGGCGGACAACATCTACCTCAAGCCGCTGGAGCCCGAGTCCATCGATGAGATTCTGCGGTTGCACGACATCGATGCCGTGCTGCCGACAATGGGCGGTCAGACGGCATTGAACCTCGCCATCACCTGCGAGGAGATGGGCATCTGGGAGCAATACGGCGTGAAGATGATCGGGGTCAACATCGACGCCATTGACATCACGGAAAACCGTGAGCGCTTCCGTCTCCTGATGGAGGAAATCGGGATTCCGATGGCCCCCCAGGCCACGGCGAAGAGCTTTCTCGAGGGCAAGGAGGCCGCCCAGAAGTTCGGTTTTCCCTTGTGTATCCGTTCGTCCTTCACACTGGGAGGGGCAGGGGCTTCGGTGGTCTTTGATCCCGCCAAGTTCGATGGGCTCCTGACCCGGGCATTGCACATCTCGCCGATCCACGAGGTCATGATCGACAAGGCGCTGATGGGATGGAAGGAGTTCGAGCTCGAGCTGCTCCGCGACGCGAACGACAACGTGGTCATCATCTGCTCCATCGAGAACTTCGACCCGATGGGGATCCACACGGGCGACTCCATCACGGTGGCGCCGGCGATGACGCTGTCGGACACGACATTCCAGCGGATGCGCGACATGGCCATCCACATGATGAACTCCATCGGGGCGTTTGCCGGCGGTTGCAACGTGCAGTTCGCGGTGTCGCCCGACGAGAAGGAGGACATCATCGCCATCGAGATCAATCCGCGCGTAAGCCGTTCTTCGGCGCTGGCCTCCAAGGCCACAGGCTACCCGATTGCCAAGATTGCCGCGAAGCTGGCCATCGGCTACCACCTGGATGAGTTGACCAATCCGATCACGGGATCTACCAGCGCGTTCTTCGAGCCTACGCTCGATTATGTGATCGTGAAGATTCCGCGCTGGAACTTCGACAAGTTCGACGGTTGCGACCGGCAGCTCGGTCTGCAGATGAAGGCAGTGGGTGAGGTCATGGCCATTGGCCGGAGCTTCCAGGAGGCCTTGCAGAAGGCCTGTCAATCCTTGGAAATCAAGCGCAATGGCCTGGGTGCTGATGGAAAGGAATTGCGTGACCAGGACAAGATCCTGCACTCGCTGGAATTCCCGTCATGGAACCGGTTGTTCCATCTGTATGACGCCATCAAGTTGGGAATCCCGATGAACACGATTCGGGAAAAGACGAAAATCGATCCGTGGTTCCTGCGCGAAATCGAGGATTTGATTCATGTCGAGCGGCGTATCGAGCAATATCAATTGGATTCTATTCCCTTGGACCTGATGAAGGAAGCGAAGCTCAAGGGCTTTGCGGACCGTCAGATCGCGCACATCGTGCAGTGCAAGGAAAGCCAGGTGTTCGAACGTCGGGTGTCGCTCGGTGTCGAGCGCAGCTACCGCCTCGTGGACACCTGTGCAGCGGAGTTCGTTGCGCAGACGCCATACTACTACAGCACATTCTGTGAGGAGAACGAATCTCCCAAGACGACAGGCCGAAAGGTGGTGGTGCTCGGGAGTGGTCCAAACCGCATCGGCCAAGGCATCGAGTTTGATTACTGTTGCGTTCACGGCGTGATGGCTGCCCGCGCTGCCGGGTACGAAGCCATCATGATCAACTGCAATCCGGAGACGGTGTCCACGGACAGCGATACGGCGGACCGCCTCTATTTCGAGCCGGTCTTCTGGGAGCACATCTATGACATCATCCGCCATGAGCAGCCCGAGGGTGTCATTGTCCAACTCGGTGGCCAAACGGCGTTGAAGCTGGCGGAGAAGCTGGAGCGCTTCGGGATTCCCATCCTCGGTACGAGCTACCAGGCGTTGGACATTGCCGAAGACCGTGGCCAATTCTCCACGCTGCTGAAAGAGCTCAATGTGCCCTATCCGGAGTTCGGATCGGTCACATCGGCGGAACAGGCCATCGAGCTCAGCCGTGAGCTCGGATTCCCGTTGTTGGTGCGCCCGAGCTATGTGCTTGGGGGGCAGCGCATGAAAATCGTCATCAACGAGAACGATCTGGAGCACCATGTCGTGGACATTCTCCGGGACATGCCGGACAACAAGATCCTGCTGGACCATTTCCTTGAAGGGGCCATCGAGTGCGAGGCGGATGCCATTTGCGATGGTGAGGACACCTACATCATCGGGGTGATGCAGCACATCGAGCCGGCGGGCATCCACTCGGGCGACTCGTTTGCGGTACTGCCGCCTTACAACCTGGGCGATCTGGTGCTCGAGCAGATTGAGGAGATCACCAAGAAGGTGGCCGTAGCCCTCGAGACGAAGGGCCTGCTGAACATCCAATTCGCGGTGAAGGAGGATGTGGTGTACGTGATCGAGGCCAATCCGCGCGCATCGCGCACCGTGCCGTTCATTGCCAAGGCATACCAGGAGCCTTACGTCCAGTATGCCACCCAGGTCATGCTCGGTGAGAAAAAAGTCAAGGACTTCGATTTCCAGCCGCGCAAGCGGGGGTATGCCATCAAGATTCCGGTTTTCAGTTATTCGAAGTTCCCGGAAGTCAACAAGGAGCTCGGTCCGGAGATGAAGTCCACGGGTGAGGCCATCCGCTTCATCGATACCCTGCGCGACCCCTTCTTCCGCAAGATCTATTCCGAGCGGAACCTCTACCTCTCCAAGTAATGCTGCCGGGGTTGTTCCGTACCCTCATCGGCCTTGTGGTGGCATGGTTCGTCTTTCGCTTCCTCGACCGCCTTTTCGGCGGTTCGCGTCGCCGCGGTCCCGGCACCCCGCGCGGTGCCGACCCCCGCAGTGGTGCGGGCGGAGGCACAAAGCCGGCGAAGGACGACCACCTCGGTGAATACGTCGACTACGAAGAAGTCGAGGAGGGAAAGGATTGACCATATTTCCGGCTGTCCCGGCAAGCGGTGGCTAAATTCGGCGCATGAGCGACCGTCCGAATCCTGCCCAGCTCCTCCGTTCACTGTTGCCCCATGTGGTGGCCATCGCCGTTTTGGCGGGGCTTGCGGGCTCGTTTTACTCCAAGTCGTTTGATGGATATCGGCTCCGGATGCCGGATATCGAACATTACATCGCTACCACGAAGGAGGTCAATGACCACAGAGACAGAACGGGTGAACAAGCCTTGTGGACGGACAGCCAATTCGGGGGTATGCCGACCTTCCAGCTTGGCATGCGGACATCGGATGTCAATGCCGGTTCCTGGTTGGGAAAGGTCATGCGCTTGGGATTCCCCAGGCCTGCGGACCACTTGTTGGTGGCCCTTCTGTGCGCGTACCTGCTTGCAGCAGTCCTCGGATGTGGACCGTGGATTTCGGTGCTCGTGGCCATCGGTTTCGGCTTCAGCTCGATCAACATACTTTATCTCGGGGCTGGCCACGCGGCCAAGGTGATGTCCATTGCCACCCTGCCCGGAATCCTGGCAGGGGTGCTTGTGGCCTACCGCCGCAACCTTTGGCTGGGAGCAGGACTGGCAGCCGCTTTCACCGCGATGAATCTGGCGGCCAACCACCTGCAGATGACCTATTACCTGGCGTTCCTGGTCGGGGGAATCGGCATTGCGGAGACGCTGCGGTTGATGCGCGGCGGCGCCATGCGTCAAGCGTTGATCACTGGGGGAGTGTTGCTGGTTGCAGCCGGGATTGCAGTGCTGCCCAATGTGGCGCTCATTCAGCCGACCCTGGACTATACGCCAAACACCACGCGGGGCGAGGTGTTGCTGACCCCGGCGGCAGGGGTGCAGGTTGCCGATGCGGGCCTCGACAAGGACTACATCCTGCAATATTCAATGAGCCGTGGCGAATGGTGGAGCATCCTTGTACCTGACATCAAAGGAGGCAACAATCCGTTGTATTGGGGTGAGCAGCTTTTCAGTGGGGGCGCCTTCTACTTTGGCGCCATTCTGGTTGCGCTCTTCATGGCCGCGCTCATCCTGCGACGTGATGTATTGCGCTGGCCGATGCTCGTCGTGGCGCTGCTCGCCATCGTCCTGTCGTGGCGGGATACCTCTGGATTGACGGACTTTTTCCTCGATTATGTCCCGGGCTTTTCAAAGTTTAGGGATACCAAGATGATGCTGATGCTCATTCAATGCATGTTGCCCATCGGAGTGGGATTGTTGTTGAAGGATGTGGTCGAGGGCAAGGTGGAATGGGGGCGCAAGCTCTTCATTGCTGCGGGAGTTCCGGTCTTGCTGCTGCTGCTGTTTGCGGTGATGCCGACGGTACTGTTCGATTTCGAGAGTCATGTACGTCCGGACCGCGCGGTGGAACAGCTCGGCGCTGCCCGTGCAATGGAACAGAGGCTTGAAGTGTACCATGCGGATGTATGGCGGAGTTTTGGACTCGTTTTATTCGCGATGGCTGCATTGCTTGCTGCGGTGTGGTTGCGCGTTGCCCAGCCGGGAAGACTTCTGGTCGTGCACGGGGTGGTTGGATTGTTGGCCGCGGTGACACTCTTGGACATGCAGTCGGTGGACCGCCGCTACCAGCCTGAGGACAAGGGGTGGGTTCGGACCGTGGAGTATCAGTATCCCTATGTGCCGGGGCCTGCCGATGAGGCCATCCTTGCTGACCGGTTGCGCCGCAATCCCGCCGCAAAGTCGGTCATCGATGCGGAAGTGGAGCGGGTCAGGGCGGCTTATCCTGATCGCATCGGCAAGCGTGAGCAACGCGTCCTCGACGCCGCCCGCTTTGGGGGCCTGCAGACGGTGGACCATTTCCGCGTGCTCAACCTGCGGGGAGCCTTCAGCGATGCGACGACGAGTTACCTGCACCGGAGTGTAGGTGGATATCACGGTGCCAAGCTGCGCCGATACCAGGACCTCATCGAGCGGGCGCTTCAACCCGAGCAGCAGCAATTTGCGGGCCTTGCCAATTCCGCGGGAATGGATGTAGCGCTGGCGGCCATGCCCGTGCACCACATGCTCAATGCTCAGTACATCATTTATGATGCTGCGCAGCCGCCCATTCCCAATGGACAAGCCTTGGGCAATGCGTGGTTTGCGACTTCGTGGTCGATGGCAGATGGGGCGGATGCGGAAATGGCGGCCTTGACTTCCCTGTCGGATCCGCGTGCCGCCGTGGTGCCGGAGTCCATGTCCGACGCCCTGTCCGGGGTCGTGCCCGGGGCGGCGGATGAGGGCCGTGCCGAGTTGGTTGCCTTCACGCCCGATGCGCAGGAATATCAGGTGTCGACCCCCGCTGAGGGCCTGCTCGTCTTCAGTGAGGTCCATTACCCAGAGGGGTGGGCGCTGACCATCGACGGAGAACCGGCCGAACTGCTTCGCGTGAACTACGCGTTCCGTGCGGTGGTGGTGCCTGCCGGGGACCATACCATCGAGATGCGGTTCGATTTGCCCTCGGTGCGGGGGGGGCGCACTGTGGCCACGGTGGGGAGCGTGTTGCTGCTGCTGCTCATCCTGGGGTCCTTTGCGGCGGCCTTCACCGGTCGGGGCAAGGTGGAGGATCAGTCGATCTGATAGCCGGCTTCCTGCCAGCGGGCGCACCATTCGGCGCGCCAGGCGCGCCGGGGCTTGAATGAGTGCGGCGGCGCCTTGCGGATCATCCACCGCAGGAAAGGCATGGCCAGCGGCAAGTTGATGTGTACGAAAGTGGACAGCGGTACCGGGAACGCCCCGAGGGTACTCTTGATTTCGAGGGCGGTGCGGCCCATCACCACACGCTTGGCTTTCAGTGAAATGCCCCACCGAATGAATTCGAAAAGCATCCGTTGGTAGAGTGCCCGTTCCTTGTTGATCTCGGGATTGAAACCGACGTAGTACGCTTCGATGGTTTCACTGTCGGCGTGGTGCATGCCGCAGTGGAATCCCACGAGCCTGTCCTCGTTCCGGTAGGTCACCAGCGTGAAATCCTCGCCGAATTGGGTGGCCAGACGGCTGAAATCCCTTGAATCGAGGCCGCC
The DNA here is from genome assembly GCA_938082505.1 of uncultured Flavobacteriales bacterium. Taxonomy (GTDB): domain Bacteria; phylum Bacteroidota; class Bacteroidia; order Flavobacteriales_D; family Sanyastnellaceae; genus UBA8752. The sequence goes on along the minus strand of CALLLH010000044.1, from coordinate 36,401 downwards.
CATGACAATGCTCGCGCGCCCGTATACCTGATCGTACAGGGCGATGAGTTCGGGCCCCAGCCGGTCCAGTTCGGCGTTGTCCGTGATGCGTTCGAGCTGGACGTCCGCACTGCGGGCCAGTATGCTGCGCACCTTGGTGCGCGCCTTGGTGCGGAGTGCCTCCTGCCATTGGTCGGCCGATGTCCAGGTCGGATCCAGAGGGACCTCCATCACGGGGTCGAATGTGGCACGCGCCCAGCGGGAGCTCCAGTGCGGCGCGAGATCGGCGTCAAGCTGTGGACCGAAATCCTTGGCCATCCAAACGCGGATGCCCCAGTGCCGGGCGCAAACATCAAAGGCCTCTTCGGTCCATTTGACCTGCCATGCCGGCGTGATGTCTTCACGCCAACGAAACGTGTGCTCGCCGCTCGCCAGGCCTTGTCCCGCGACGAGCGTGCGGAAACGGAAGGGGCGGCCACCGGGCTGCATGATGGCGGTCGCGATGCGGACGCCGAGCGAGACGTCCATGTGGTCGGCCGGGGAGCGGGATTCCGATTGGACGGCCTGCATGAGGATGCCACCGAGCCAAGGTCCGTCGTCGGCCTTGATCATGCCCAAACGACACTGGACTTTGTCGTGGCCCGCCATGGCCGTGAGGTAGCGTCGGTCGAGATAAGCCGTACCTCCGGGCAGGCTCTCCCAGGCTTCCCAGGGGACCTGCTCCTGTGATTCGAACCAATGCCATCGGGCCTGGTTCAATTCCCTCATGTCGGCTTTCGCCACATGGGATGGGGTGGCGGATGAGGCTGTAGAAGGCACAGAAATGGCCATGGGAGACAAAGCTACGTCTCCCGATGCCGGCCGTCTTGTGCTTCGCAAGCTTTGGGATATGGCCGGTGCTGTCGTGACGCTCTCAAGGGAGCATCCTCGACGCATCGGCTGGCATGGGACATCCGGCCGGCATCCGACCGAACCAGCGGTGGCGGTTGCGGGCGATGATGCGGTATCCCGCATGACGCAGCAGGGGCGGAAAGAACCGGAAAAGCCGAGCGGCTCCTGTGCGTCCGATGACATCGAGCGCCGTGCCGACGGCGGCTTCCCCTTCGAAAGTGCCCTCTGTGGTCCACAGGATGACCGCTTCCAGGTGCTGAGGCAAGGCCTGTCGGTTGCGCATCGCATGCGCCGTAGGGCCGTCAAGTGGGGCGAATTTCAATCCTCCCTGACCCGGGCGTTCCCATTTCAGCAGTCGGCGCACGGCACCGTGGCACAGGGCACATCCGCCATCGAAAAACAAAATGGGGGGGTGAGGGTCAGAAGTCACCGGCGTCAAAGTTCTCTCCTCCTTGGCTGCGGTTGAAACCATCCCGCCCACGGCGCTGTCCCGGTTCGAGCTTGCCAAAGGACCACGTCAGGCTGGCATAGGCGAACCGGCTTTGCCGCTTGAAGATGCCGGATTGGTAGAAGTCGCTGCCCTCGGAGGTGTACTCCCATTGGCGTTGATCGAAGATGTCGCTGACCCGCAGTGAGGCGCGCAGTTTGCCGTCGTAGAAGTCGCGGCTCACGGCGGCGCTGTGTGTGACGTAGCCGGCAAAGGTGCCCTGCGTATACTCTGCTGGAGCGCGGTAGCGACCATCGACCTGGATCTTCCAGTCTCCTTTGACCAGGCCTGAAATCTGATAGCCGGCATTGCCTTGGAATCCATTGTTGCCCAAGTCCGGTGCAAGGTTGGAACCGTCGGTGCTCTGGTAGTAGATGCTGCCGTTCAGGCGCACCTGAAGAGAACGCCCCCTGCGCCACATGGCGACGACCTCGAGTCCGGAGTTGCTCTGGCGCGCGAGGTTGACATAGGTGCGGTAGGCAATGCCGTCACCGTCCACTTCGATGAACCGGCGGATGACGTCGCGGGTGGTCTTGTAGAACAGGGAAGTCGTCAAGGTCAGCGCCTTGGTGGTGAGCTGGTGTCCGAATTCGAGGCCATCCGTGTATTCGGGCAGGAGGAAGGGATTGCCATAACGGAGGTTGCGGGGATCGGCATTGTCCACGAAGGGGTTGACCTGCCTTCCACGGGGTCGATTGACACGGCGGTTGTAGCTCAGGACCCATTGGTTCCGGTCATCCACGGTGTAGCTCAGGTTGGCCGAAGGATAAAAGCTGACGTAGTCGTTCACGAAAACAGCATCATTTCCGCCGAGCTGTTCCACCGCCGCCGCAATGTCCGCACTGTCGCCCTGCAGCTCGGCCGTCGTGTACACGGCTTCGCCCCGGCCACCGACCTGGACACCCCAGGCTCCGAACTTGCGGCCCCAGGTGCCGTAAGCGGCGTGGATGTCCTCTCGATAGCGGAAGGCGTAGGCCTGAATGAAGGGAACACGGGCGCTGTCCCGTTGCCAGAAGGACTGGTCCTCATTGCTTTCCCGCAGGATGGTCTTGTAGCCCAGCTCGAGTTTGCCCTCGTGGTCCAGGGGTTTTTCGTAGTCGACCTGCAGGGTGGTGTTCCAGTTCCCGCCGTCGTTCAGGTTGGCGTTGGACAGGTACGATGAATCGAGCAGGGGCGAAGGGAGGTCCTGCCACAGTGAGTCGTGGGAGACGCCTGTCCGCTCGGACCAACGGGCAAAGGCCTGCAGCGTGTGGCGTTCGCCGTATTGGTGTTCGTAGCCCAGGTCGATGTCGGTGGAGGCATTGTCCCGCCCAGAAAGTCCATAGCGCGTGAACCCACCGATGGCATCGGTACTCCAGGTCTCGAGGTTGACCACGTCCTCAAAGCCTGCATTGCCGCCTTGGTTGGTTCGCATGCCGATGTTCCACGTCGTCTTGGCTGAGGGCATCCAATCGAGGCCTGCGCGCAGGTTCCAGCTGTCGCTGGTGTTGTCTGCCATGCTGTTGGATATCAGGGTGCTCAGGGAATCGAAGGCGCCACCGAGATCGCCCCCGAAGGCTTGCTTCCTTTGGCTGTCCCCGCTGCGGTATCCTATGCGCTGGTTCCAGCCGGCATTGAGGGAAAGGTTGAGTCTCTGTCCCCGGATGTTCCCATTGAAGGACCCGCTGTGGTTTTCATTGGTGCCCCACGTCACGCTGACCTGTCCGTGCTTGCCTTCAAGCTTGTCTTTTTTCAGGATGATGTTCAGGATGCCGGCCACGCCTTCCGGGTCGTACTTGGCGGTCGGGCTCGTGATGATTTCCACGCGGTCGATGCTGCTGGCCGGAATCTGCTCGAGCAGGCTCTGGGTGGCCGACCCGGTGAGGCCGCTGGGCCGTCCATCGATGAGGATGGTGACGTTGCCTGATCCGCGCAGGCTCAGGTTGCCGTCGATGTCGACGTCCACGCTGGGGACGTTGCGTAGCAATTCCGTGGCGTTTGACCCGGCGCTGTTGAGGTCGTCGCCCACCCGGAAGACCTTGCGGTCGATCATCATCTCCAAGGTGGAGCGCTGTTCGACCACTTCGGCGGCTTCCAGGGCCTGCACATTGGGTTCGAGCCGGATGGTGCCGAGGTCCTGTTCAATGCCGCCGCGCGGGGTGAGGCGGATGTCTTCCACCGTGGCCGAGGTGTAGCCCATGAATCCGATCTGGGCGCGGAAGCGGCCAATGGGGATTTCGGTGATGCGGAAGCGGCCCTTGCCGTCGGTGACGCCGCCCGTGATGATTTTGTCCTCCTCGAAGTCGAGGATGCTGATGGTGGCAAATTCAATCGGCACCCCGGACTGCAGGTCCTCCACCGTTCCGTATACCACGCCAATCCTGGGACGCTCCCCCACCGGACGGCCCCCTTCCGGACGTTCGCCACCTGGGCGTTGTGCTTGGCCGACGGTTCCGGTCACGAGGCAGGTCAGCAGCAACAGCAGTTTGTAAGGCATGGATAAAGAACGCTTGGTGTGCTGGGAAGTTCAATGGTGTTGTGCCAAGGTGCAGGAGTGGATCATTGCTGCAGTGGGCGGAAGGAAAACCGGAAGGTGTAGTCACCGTATGGCAACCGGTATTCCGGAAGGGGCAGTGCACCCCAACTGTTGATGCAGGCAACCCCGGCAGAAAATCCGTCAATGTCCAGATGGGTCTCCGGTACCGGGTCGAGCAGCCTGAAGTGGGATTGTGTGGTGGTCTTGTCCGGACCGGCATCGAGCTGTTCCGGCGTGTAATGGAGGGCCGTGAAGTCGAGGATACCCTCGGCACGGAATTCCAGACCACGGCCTTTCGCGTCGGCGATGCGGAACCAACGGGTGTCGGTCCTTGTGCCGTTGTATTGGGGACGGGCGTACGGCGTCACCAGCCCGGTCACCGGGGATTCGTGAAGGCCCACGAAGGCCGCTTCCTTCCGGTCGGCGGCCGATTCCATCGGTCCTCGCCCGTACCATTCCACGAATTCCATGCCTTCCGGCAGGACCCAGTGTTGTCCGAAGCGGTACAGGTTGGCATGTTCACCCGCCTCGAGGCCCTTGCGTCGGCCTGATATGCTGCTGTTGGACTTGCCTGAGACCGCCTGCATCGATTGTATGACGTCGACTGTACCGTCCATGGCAACGGTGTAGGTGGCGGTCACGAGGGCGTCACCGCCGAGGATGGGGCGGGCAAATTCCAATTGCATGCGGCCGTCTGCGAGGCGTGCGCTGTTGAATTTGGCGGGTTCGTCGTTCTTGAAGGGCGAGCGCCATTCGGCGTAATTCTGTGGACTGGATGCGCCGTAGTCGTTGTCCACCGGCGGCCGCCAGAAATTGGGTTGCGCTCCGCCGAGGACGAGGTTCCGTTTGCCCAGCCGATAGGCGCTGATTTCGCCGGTGTTGCGGTCCAGTGCAAGGGTGCCGCCCTCGAAGGAAAGAACGATGTCGCTCCCCTCCACGGCCATGCCGACCATTCCGCTCGCGACCCTTTCCGCGTCGGTCGTCTTCTCCCTGAGCAGGAACTGTGCCCGGGCCAGCGTGTGTCCGGCAGGAAGCAGGGGCTCGGCGTAGGTCAGGGTGGCGGTCAGGTTGAGGAAGGCTTCTCCCGCGGTGTTTTCGGCGCGCCACTTGTGTGGAATTTCCAGCGTTACGGTGGACTGCGGTCCGAACTCCACGGCGGGGAGCACACCTTCCGCCGTGGCGCGTCCGTCGACGAGGATCTCCCATGCGATGTCCACCGTGACCTGGCGGAACCGGTATTCGCTCGCAGCCTTGACGATCTCCGCGTTCGAGGAGGCCAAGATGAACTGCAAGGGTTGCTGTACCTGTTTGGCTTCGAGCATGTGCGGCTGGGCGGTGCCGTCTGCGGCCACGAGGCCGTTGTTCAGGAAGTTGTGGTCGCTCGGGGTTCCTTTGGGTCCGTAGTCCCCACCGTAGGTGAGGAATCGCCGACCGTCCCGCTCCTCCCAAAGGCCCTGATCCTTGAAATCCCAGATGAAGCCGCCCTGCAGGCGGGGATAGCGGCGGTAGAGGTCCCAGTATTCCTTGAATCCGCCGAGGCTGTTGCCCATGGCGTGGGCGTATTCGCACTGGATGAGGGGTCGGTCGTCCTTGCCTTGCCGTGCGAAGCGCTCGAGGTGGCTGTAGTCGGCGTACATCGGTACGTAGACATCGGTGTTCGGGGCGGTCTCCGCGCGTTCATAGGTGACGAATCGGCTGGGGTCGGACGCCTTCAGGAAGTCGTAGGTCTCACGGAAATTGACGCCGTTGCCCGCTTCGTTGCCCAGCGACCAGCACAGGATGGAGGCGTGGTTTCGGTCGCGGGCAAACATGCGGGCGGTGCGCACCATGTGGGCGTGTTCCCAGTCGGGGTTGTTGCCGAGTGTCCGGTCGAGGTCGTACCCCATGCCATGGCTTTCGATGTTGGCTTCATCCACCACGTACAATCCGTAGCGGTCACAGAGGGTATACCAATAGGGGTGGTTGGGGTAATGCGACGTCCGGACAGCATTGAAGTTGTGGGCCTTGAGGGTGAGGATGTCGGCCTCCATGGTGGCCCGGTCGATGACATGTCCGGTTTCCGGGTGGTGCTCGTGGCGGTTGGTTCCTTTGATGAGGATGGGTTCGCCATTGACTTTGACCTGACCATCCTCTATGCGGATGTCGCGGAAACCGACTTCGAGCCGCGTGGCTTCCACGACGTTGCCTTGTCCATCGTGCAAGGCGATGTCCAGGTCATACAGCGTGGGTGTTTCCGCGGTCCACGCATCGATTCCGGGCAGGGCCTTGCGCCAGGTGAACGGTGAGTTGGCCCCACTTTCCAGCTGCACGGGCAGGGTGGCCTCCGCGTTGGTTTCGCCTTGGCGGGAGAGGGTGAAGGACAGATCTCCTTGGAATGGACCCGATCCCATCTGGGTGACCTCGACGGTCACCTCGAGGTTTCCATTGGCGAATGCGCCGTCGAGTCCTGCGTCCACCGTGATGTCTGCGAGGTGCGCGACCGGGCGCATGTGCAGCCACACCTCGCGTTCGATGCCCGAGATGCGCCAGAAATCCTGGCATTCCAGGAAGCTGCCGTCGCTCCAGCGGTAGACCTCCACCGCCAGGGTGTTCTTTCCCCGCCCCAAGGCTTCGGTGATGTCGAATTCGGCGGGCAGCTTCGACCCTTGGCTGTATCCGATCCGTTGTCCATTGACCCACACGAAGCAGGCGGACTTTACGGCACCGAAGTGCAGAATGACCCGCTGTCCGGCCCATTCCCGGGGAACCTCGAATGTGCGCACGTAGCTGCCCACGGGGTTCCATCCGTCGGGGATGTCGGGTGGGTTGGGCGTTGCGTTCCAATAGAACGGGTAGGGGTGATTCGTGTAGATCGGGGTGCCGAATCCCTCGAGTTCCCAGTTGGCCGGCACGGGGATGTCGTCCCAATCCTTTACGTCATACCCCTTGGCTTCGAATCCGATGGGCCGCTCCTCCGGGCTGGGTGACCATTTGAATTTCCAAGTGCCATCGAGGCTGAGGTAGCGGTCTCCATATGAGGGGGTGTCGGCACTGGATGTCGTCTCTGAGGATGCCGTGTAGAAGGTGGCCCGGGCTGGAAGTTTGTTCTCCTCGACCATGCTCGGGTCCTCGATGTAGGGCAGGAGAGTCTGGGTGGAAACGGTCTGTATGCAGACTGAGGCGAATAGAAAGAGCAGAAGTGATTCTCGTCTCATGGCGCTGGGATTCGGCAGTTCGGACACCGCTTCAAATGTAGCGTGGGCCCCTTGGGTCTGTGGAGGAAACCGTGTACGATGTACATTGTCTTGCTGACCCGGTCAATGTCACCGGGACCCCAACACCTTACGACATCATGACCAGCACCTTTTCGGCGCTTGATTACGGCATCTTCATCGGCTATGCGGTGCTCATTCTCGGTGTGGGCCTCTGGGTCTCACGAGACAAGAAGGGCCACCAAAAGAATGCCGAGGATTATTTCCTCGCGAGCAAGTCCCTGCCCTGGTGGGCGGTCGGCGCTTCACTCATTGCGGCCAACATTTCCGCCGAGCAGTTCATCGGCATGTCCGGGTCAGGATTCAAGATCGGCCTGGCCATCGCCTCGTATGAGTGGATGGCGGCGTTGACCCTGATCATCGTCGGCAAGTACTTCCTGCCCATCTTCATCGAGAAGGGCCTCTACACGATTCCCGAGTTCGTCGAGCAGCGCTATTCCACCAACCTCAAGACCATCCTGGCGGTCTTCTGGATCTCCTTGTACATTTTCGTCAACCTGGCTTCGGTGCTCTATCTCGGCTCGCTCGCGCTCGAGACCATCATGGGCGTTCCGATGGTCTATGGCGTCATGGGACTTGCGGCTTTTGCGGCGGCCTATTCACTGTATGGCGGCCTTTCGGCGGTGTCTTGGACGGACGTCATCCAGGTGGTCTTCCTGGTGATGGGCGGGCTGGTCACGACCTATCTCGCGCTCGACGCCGTTTCCGGTGGTGCCGGCATGTGGGCCGGGTTCCATGCCATCTACGACGCGGCGCCGGACAAATTTGCCATGATACTCGACCGCGACCACCCCGAATACATGAACCTGCCGGGCATCGGGGTGCTCGTGGGTGGCATGTGGGTGGCCAACATCTACTACTGGGGCTTCAACCAATACATCATCCAAAGGACGCTGGCGGCGAAGTCGCTCAAGGAATCTCAGCGTGGCATCCTGTTTGCTGCCGGCCTCAAGCTCATCCTTCCGCTGATCGTGGTCATTCCCGGGATCGCGGCCTACGTGATGACACAGGATGCCGCGGTGATGACCGGGCTCGGCGAGGCGGCGGCCAACAAACCGCCGACGGCGGCCAATCCCGACTTTGCCTATCCGTGGTTGCTGCAGTTCCTGCCCACCGGACTGAAGGGCCTCGCCTTTGCCGCGCTCGCGGCGGCCATCGTGTCCTCGCTCGCGTCCATGCTCAACAGCACGTCGACGATTTTCACCATGGACATCTACAAGGCGCACATCAACCCTGACGCGGATGACCGCGCCACCGTGCGGATGGGCCGGATCTCCGCTTCGGTGGCCTTGGTCATCGCCTGTGTGATGGCCCCGCTGCTCGGAGGAATCGACCAGGCCTTCCAGTTCATCCAGGAGTATACCGGCGTGGTGAGCCCCGGGATCCTGGCGGTGTTCATCCTCGGTTTGTTCTGGAAGAAGACGACCAACCGCGGTGCCATAGCCGGTGCGTTGGCGTCCATCCCGATCGCCATGTATTTCAAGGTGGCGCCCAAGGGATGGTCGGACAGTGCGTTGTTCGTGGACTTGCCTTTCCTCGATCAGATGGGCTTGACTTCCTTGCTCACGATGTTGGTCATCGCTGCAGTCAGCCGCGCAGAGGGCCGGGGTGCCGATGATCCGAAGGGCATCACCATCTCCAAGAGCACGTTCGCCACAGAGCCGGTCTACAACATCGGTGCCTTTGCGGTCTTGACCATACTCGCCTTCCTGTACTCCTTCTTCTGGGGCTGATATTTCGAGTCTATCCGGGCCATTTCGGGTGAACGACGAAACCACGGGAAAGTTCTTCCCAACCGGTATCGCCTTCGATGACGATGGCGCACATCAGGGCCTTGCGCGACCGTTCAAAGTGGTCGTGCAGGACGGCTTCCAGGCGCGTCCAATGCAGCGGTTGGTCTCCATCGTTCGCGTGGAAGCGCCCCAGCCATTGTCCCTTGGGCAAGGGGAGGATGCGGAGGTGAGCGCCCCCCATCACCGTATGGGCCTCCTCCGGTCGGCACCACCACCCCGCGTTGTAATCCGGGTGGGCCCAGCGCGGCGCCTTGTGCCGGTTCAATCGGCTGTAGTGGTGGAAGAACCATCCCTTCATGAGCAGCACGGGTTCCGGGGTCGGAATGCGTTCGCGGCGCAAGAAGTCGAGGCCGGCAGGAAGCCGGGTAGCGGCCAGCTGGTCGACGAGTTTGTCCATTTTCACGGCAAGGGTGTCGTGTCGTCCCGAAGGGCCGATCCAGTTGGGCCAGGCGCTGCCGTCGTCCGCTGCCAGATAGAACTTGCTGGCCACCTCGATGTGCAGTGTGCGTCCCCTGCGCAGGTCGTCGACCACGAAGTCCAGCTCTCCCACGGTCTGCTTTCCTTGTTGCAGCTGGACGCCGTGTGCACGCAAAGCGAAGTGGGGGCTGGCATCGAACCACGCGGCGATCAGGGCCTCGAAATGTTTTCCGAGCAATTGTCCTGTAGGGTCCAGGATGTCCGGAGGCAGCGGATTGTTGCCCATGACGAGTTCGGAAGCCCAGCGGTCGAAAAGCGGCAAGTCCGCTTCCAGTGCCGCTTTGCACCAGTCGTTGTCCAGCACCTGGAAGCCGAGATTGGGGTGCCGCGCCATGAGCGGAGCGGACCCGACGGCCCACCGCAGCCTCATCAGGGCCGCGAGTGATCGGGGTTGTTCAGCCAATCGGCCACGCCATCGTTCCAACCAGGGGTCCTGCACGGATGCGAAATTCTACCTTCGCAACCGATTCCCATGCGGACTGTCTCCCAGATTCCCCACCGCGCCATGCGCATAGTCATCCAGGAATGGAATGAGAAGTACCATGTCCAGTTCACATGGGGGCCCCTCGAACAGACGTACCGTCTGCCGGTGCAGGGTTCAGGAGGGTTGGCTTCCGTGGAGGCTTTTGCCCGGCGCCTGATGCCGGAGGTGGAGCAGATGTTCCTCACGATGAAGACCACAAGGACGGAGGCATGGGAAGCCGGACAGCAAGACATTCAGAATTCATGACGACCGCCGAGGAGAAACGCCACCAGCATGTCGTAGAGTACATCCTCTATATCTGGCAGATGGAGGATCTCGTCCGTGCTGTGGGACTCGATCTGTCCACGCTCAGGATCCACCTGTCCACAGCGTATGAAGGGGATCGGCTGGAGGCCGAGCTTGTTTGGTTTGCAGGATTGATCCAATCCCTGCGAAACGAGAACAAGATCACCAAGGGACATGTGTCCTCGCTGGATGAGCTGATGATTGAATTGACCTATCTCCACAAGACCCTGCTCGACGTGCTCAAGGATGAGGAGTACAAGGAAGTCGTGGAGGCTGCTCAGCCCCACCTCGATGCCATGTCGGCGCGGGGGGAGGCGGGAAAGACGGAGGTCGAGGCCATGCTGGTGGCCCTGTACGGCTGGCTGGTCCTCCGGATGGGAGGAAAGGAAGTCTCTGCCGAAACGGAGGAAAGCCTGGGCTTCATCCGGAATTGGGCCAACCTCCTGGGTGGGCGCTACATCCGGATGCGGGCAGGGGAACTCTGAGTGCGTGGCGGATCAGCTCGCCTTGCGCCGGTTGCGGGTCTTGCTGGTTTGCAGCGTCTTTGCTTTGGCGTCCGGGCGCAGTTTGCGCTGATGTTGTGTCTTCTGGCTGATGCGCAGGGTGAACAGGAACCGTGCGAAACTGTCGACCCAGACACCTTGGGGGGTGCCTTTGGAAACCCACCGCACGGCACGGCCCGTATCGAGCAATGAGGCCAGGCGGTTGGGGTCAGGTTCCGGGTTTACCAGAAAGATGGGGCGGCTGTCCAGGATGGCCTGCTCCACATTGGCGGTGATCAGGACTTCCGTTGCAGGACCGTCCTCTCCCGACCATGCCTCTTCGAGCTGCACATCCAGCGCGGGCAGTATGTCGTCGAGGCCGGTGAACAGCTTCGGCAATGCTGCCAATGCATTGGGGAGGATTTCGATGTTGAAGGTGGGGGTGGAAAGAACCATGATGATATCCATACGCAAGTTCGTTCGAAAGGTTACAGGCCCTTCCTAAAGGTGATTTTGGGCATCCACGGTGCGCGGTGGATAAGCTGAGTCAGCCGGTGTCGGAGCTGGGCCCAATCAATGGAATTTCACACGAATGGGTATTCCGCATTTCCGCGCAGCCAAGTTCAACCTCTCCGTTTCCACGGGTCTCGAGGCGTGGCGGGCATTCTCGAAGGAAACAGATGCCCCCCTCGACGCCAGTCTACTGTCGGGCCTGTGGCGCGAGTGGTTCAAGTGTGCACACCCCGATTCTTCCGATGCCGCTGCCGATGCCGCCTTTTCGGCCCGTGAAGGCAGCAGCTCCACCGGTCGATATGGGACGGTCGTCTGGTATCCCTGGCGGAGCAAGGCCCTTCTTCTGCTCGAGGAGCCTGAATTCATCGCGGTCCGTACCAACCGCAACCGCAACAAGATCAGGGGTGACGAACAGGCCGAATTGGGTGGCAAGTCGGTGGGCATCGTGGGCATGTCTGTTGGCCGCAGTGTAGCCATGGCGCTGGCCATGGAGCGGATTGCAGGTCGACTCCACCTCGCTGATGCCGACACCCTCGAACTGTCCAACCTCAACCGCATTCCGGGGTCCCTTTTCGAGCTCGGTGAATCCAAGCTGATCTCTGCGGCGCGCGCCATTGCCGAGATCGACCCCTTCCTCGAAGTGGAGGTCTGGCCCAAGGGGTTCGCCCCAGAGGTGATGTCGGACTTTCTCGGGGGATTGGATCTGGTGGTGGACGCCTGTGACTCGCCGAATGCGAAGGCCCTGCTGCGTCTTGGAGCCCGCGATCGACGGATGCCGCTGATCATGGAGACCAATGACAGGGGCATGGTGGACATCGAGCGCTACGACCTCGAGACCACGGAGGAATTCCTGCACGGTCGGATTACCGCGGAGCAAATCACGGAATTGGCCAATGGAGGCGATTGGACACCCGAACTCCTCGACGCCTTCGTGGACCTGTCGGCCATCAGCGACAGGGCAAAAGAAAGTCTCTCCGAGATGGGCAAGACCTTGATCGGTTGGCCCCAGCTCCACAGTGATGTGGCGTTGGGTGCCGGAATGGCGGCCATCGTGGCGCGCCGCATCCTCCTTGGGGAAGACATCGAGGACCAACGTATCAGATTTGATTTGAATGAGCAGCTCTCCATCGCACATACCGCGTGAATCGGTTGACGTCGCACGAAGTCTCAAGGAGGCGACGTTGCACGTTTTCTCCTCTGCGGATGACCCTGTGCTTTCACGGCGGTTTGCGGAAGGCCACAAAGAGGTGCTCCGGGCTTCGGGGATCACCAACCTGACTTCTTTCGGTGAGGAATGGGTCGGGGACCCCAATACCACCCTTTTCCTCTTGACTTGTCAGGATGATGAGGTGTTGCTGAGTGGCATGCGCCTGCAGAAGCGACAGACGGAAAATGCCCTCCCACTGGAACGTGCCGTCGGATTGGACTACCCTGAAGTCGCGGAGGCACTGGATTCGTACCAGCATGAAGGGTGTGGCGAATTTTGCGCGTTGTGGAGCCGCCGGGAGTCGGCCATGGCGGGCATCGGCATGTTGCCCATGGCTTGCGTGGGGCTGGGCTTGATGCCGCGGCTGGATATCCGTCATGGATTCGCCTTCATGGGGGTCAACATGCGGCCGATTCAGCGGGAATTGGGCTTCACCTTGATGGAGTCGTGGGGCAAGGATGGGGAATTTGCCTACCCGGCGCCCTCGATACGCTCGGAGGTCGGTCATTTCAGTTATCCGGAGAGCATCGGTGAAGGGGCTTTGGACGTGCAGGCCCTCATTCGCAGGGCGGCGGAGGAGCCGAGCCACGTGCACCGCATCGACGGCCGGTTCCACCGGATTGATTATCGCATCCAGAATCACCTCGCTTGATGATGCCCCGCCCGCCATATGGTCGGGTGCGGAAGTGGCGTCCGGCCCTTTTTTTCGTGCTCGCACCGCTCTTGCTCGGGTGCGGACAAGGGCCTTCCACTGTGGTGGATGCCTTGATTCTTGAGTCGTTTCGGGACCCCTCGGGCATGCTGCGGCCGGAGCAGGTTCACCTCAAGGCCAATGCGGCTGAACGTCTGGTCGGGGACAGGCCCAATCTCGGGTCCACGGCGGATGCGGTGTGGGTTCGCGTTTCCGGTTGGCAGGGGGCTCCCAGGAATGTGCGGGTGATCCTCGACAATCCGACCCTCGACTCCATTGATGTCTTCACCCTCGATGGTCCCCGTGTGCTCAATGCTTTCCGGTCAGGCGCGGCATATGGACAAGCGGAGGATCTGATTCCCACCTTCAATCTGCCATTGAACGAGTCGCATGAATTGTGGTTCCGCATTCGGAGCACGAAGCCCGTACTGTTGCCTTTCAATTTGACGCAGGTGGATCGGGTCGAGGCACTCCGGGAACGCCGGGACCTCGCTGTGGCTTTGTATACCGGCATGGTCCTCGCCATCCTGATCTACAATAGTTTCCTCGCATTCAGTACGGGCCAGCGGGCTTATTTCAGCTACATCTTCGTCGTGCTGACGGTGGGGCTGGTGCAGTGGGGCTTCAATGGGTACGACCGGCTGCTGTGGGGCAACATTCCCTGGATGGCGACGAATGGCCTGACTGTCATGGGCGCGTTCAGTGGTCTCGCGGCTTTGGTCTTTGCCCGGCACTTTTTGGAAGTCAGGCGGTATACACCCCAATGGGACAGGCTCATCCAAGTCCTGCTGGTGGTGTATGGTGCCGCCCTTGTGACGGCATTGTTCGGTTTGCCCATGGTGGCGTACAACCTGGTCAACCTCGGTGCCCTCTCCGCTCCTGCGATGCTGCTCCTGTCGGTGATCAGCTGGCGGCGAGGAAACCCTTCCGCGCCCTGGTATTTCGTGGCGTGGCTCATTTTCCTCGTGGCGGTCACGATGCAGGCCCTGCGCGATTTCGGTGTGCTGGCATCGACGCCCATGACGGCGACCTTCATGCCGATCGGAACGGTATTGGAGATGCTGCTGCTCAGCTTTGCCCTCGGCAACAGGATCAATCTGCTCAAGCGTTCGAGTGATGAGGCCAATGCGAAGGCACTGGCGGCCTCCTTGGAGAATGAGCGCATCGTCAAGGAACAGAACGCGGAGCTCGAAGCCCGGGTGCGCCAGCGGACCGAGGCCTTGGCAAAGGCCAACCAAGGCATGTCCACTGCGCTGGAGGATCTCAAAGGGGCGCAGGACCAGCTCATCCAGAATGAAAAACTGGCATCCCTCGGTCAAATGACGGCGGGCATCGCGCACGAGCTCAACAACCCGATCAATTATGTCCAGTCCAATGCCACTTCATTGCGGCGCGACCTCGAGGAGCTCATCGAGATCATCGAAGCGCATTCCGCTGCCCTTGCGTCGCTGGCGGAACGCGCTCCAGGCGCCGAGGAAATGGTGGGGCGGGCCCGTGAGCGGGCGCGTGCGCTGGACCTTGATTTCCTGGTGGAGGAGAGCCGTCAATTGATTGAGGGGATCCTGGATGGCGCGGACCGAACGGCCCGTATTGTGGGCGGGTTGCGCGTTTTCGGTCGCATGGATGGCGATCAGCTCGTGGAGGCCTCCCTCTCGGACTTGTTGGAGGCGTCCATTACGGTGTTGGGGGACCGTGCCCGGAACAAGGCCCGCATCGAGGTGGAATTCGAGGAGGAGATTCCTTCGCTGTGGTGCCAAAGCGGCAAGCTCAGTCAGGTCTTCATGAACATCATCGTGAACGCGGTACAGGCCACGGAATTGCGTTGGCCGGAGACGGAGGACCGACGGGTTGAGGTGCAATTGAAGGGCCTCGCCGGCGAGGATGCCGAGATGGTGGCGCTCGAGGTCCGGATTCGGGACAATGGAACCGGGATGGATGAGGTGACGCGCCAACGCATCTTTGACCCCTTCTACACCACCAAGGACATCGGCAAGGGCACGGGATTGGGCCTGAGCATCGTGAAGGGGATCCTCGACGACCACGGTGCGGAAATTATGGTGGAGAGTACTCCCGAAGTGGGAACGTGTTTCATTTTGAGGTTTCCGTTGCATGCACCGGGGGCCTCGCAAACCGAGGCCGCATGACGGTCGCATTTCATTGAACCATGGCTGATGAAACCATCCGCGTGCTCTACCTCGACGACGAAGAGCCCAACCTGTTTTCGTTCAAGGCGGCTTTCCGGCGGGAATTTGAGGTGCACACCTGCGATGAACCGCACCAGGCGGTGCGGCTGCTCGACGAACATGAGTTCCATGTCGTGCTCAGTGACCAGCGCATGCCGCGCATCAGTGGGGTGGAGTTTTTTGAGTTGGTCATGCCGGACCATCCGGATGTGAGCCGCATTCTCGTGACGGGATATGCGGACACGGATGCCGTGGTCGACGCGATCAACAAGGGTCAGGTGTATCGATTTGTGTCGAAGCCGTGGAATGAAGAAGAATTGCGGTCGGTCATCCTTTCTGGCTATGAGCTGAACCGCGCACGCGTTCAAAGTGCTGCAAGGGGGACCGAGGTGCTGGCCATGCTGGACGGTGTGACCGTTGAATTGGGGCGCCTATCGACCGAATTGGCCTCTGGAGCAGCTGATGCCGTGGCCCATGTGCAAGTGGGTTTGCGGACCCTTCAGGAGACTGTGGTGGAACAGCGCCACCGCTATGGCCGCTCCATTCAGAAGGAAAGGAAAACGTGATTCGTTTGGGATTGAAGAAACTTCCTACAGGGATTGCGATCAAGGATTTGCACTTTATAGAACATGCCCAAGGCGCTT
Source organism: uncultured Flavobacteriales bacterium (assembly GCA_938082505.1). GTDB lineage: Bacteria > Bacteroidota > Bacteroidia > Flavobacteriales_D > Sanyastnellaceae > UBA8752. Next base: position 20,519 of record CALLLH010000044.1, on the reverse strand, counting down.
GAATTCTGGCTGGTTGACGACAATGAGATCGACCGCGTCGTCAATGGTCGCCTCATTGAGGCCGCTTTTGGCGCGTCCGTTCAAAAATTCAAGGATGGCCCCACTTTTTTGGAGCAATTGGCTGCGGACTCCGGCGTCGAGGAGGACGACCTCAGACCCGGCTCAGCATTGGAGACTGACGGGATCGTGGTCCTTCTCGACATCAAGATGCCCGGGCTTGATGGATTCGGCGTGCTCGAACGCATGGAGATGTATCCGACGACGGCTTTGTCACGGATGACGGTGTTCATGCTGAGCGCCACGCTTGACCCCAATGAGCTCGAGCGGGCCGAGGGTCATCCCATCGTAGAGGCCTTGTTGCCCAAGCCGCTCGACATCCATCAGCTTCGCGGTTGGATGGAGCAGCTTGAGCTCTGACCCTCAGAGGTACTTGAAGTCCTCGCCTGGTTGGATGTTCAGCAGGGCCTCATAGATCAGGCGAATGCAGTCTTCCACGTCCTGTTTGTGCACCATCTCGACGGTGGTGTGCATGTAGCGCAGCGGCAGGGAAATCAGGGCGCTGGGTACCCCTTTGTTGGAGTAGGCGAAGGCGTCTGTATCGGTGCCGGTGAAGCGGCTCGCGGCCATGCGCTGCAGCGGGATTTTCTTGGATTCCGCCGTGTCGATGATCCGCTGGAGCAGGTTGTTCTGGACCGCGGGTCCATAGGTGACCCCGGGGCCCTTGCCCGCCGCCACGTCTCCCTGCTCGATCTTGTTCATCATCGGCGTCTGGGTGCAGTGGGTGACGTCTGTTACGATGGCCACATCCGGCTGGATGCGTTCGGCGATCATCTGGGCGCCGCGGAGGCCGATTTCCTCTTGCACGCTGTTCGTGATGTACAGGCCAAAGGGCAGGTCCACCTTGTTCTCCTTCAGCAATCTGGCCACTTCGGCTATCATGAAGCCTCCCGCCCGGTTGTCAAGGGCGCGCCCGACGTACCAGTGTTTGTTGAGCAGCATGAAGGTGTCCTCGTAGGTCACCACACATCCGACGTGGATGCCCATCTTTTCCACTTCCGCCTTGTCCTGTGCCCCGACATCGAGGAAGATGTTTTTGAGGGTGGGCGGGGCTTCCTTTCCGGCGGTTCGGGTGTGGATGGCGGGCCAACCGAAGATGGCCTTGACAATGCCGTTCTTGGTATGGATGTCCACCCGCTTGGAGGGGGCGATCTGGTGGTCGCTGCCGCCATTGCGACGCAGGTAAATGAAGCCGTCGTTGGTGATGTAATGGACGAACCAGCTGATCTCGTCGGCATGGGCCTCGATGACCACCTTGTATTCCGCCTTGGGATTGATGACGCCGACCACGGTGCCGTATGTGTCTACGATATGCTCGTCGATGTAGGGCTTGACATAGTCGAGCCACATCTTCTGGCCGGCACTTTCGAATCCGGTAGGTGACGGGTTGTTCAGGTAGGCCTCGAGGAACTGTTCCGAGGCACGCGTGATGATTTTCTTCTTGGCCATGGTGCGGGCAAATGTAACCTGTGGCCTGCACCTCGGCATGGTGCTGGTGGATTGGGTATCCACGATTTGAACGCCGTAGTTTGGGTGCATGACGACAACAGCACGCAAGCCCGTGGTCGTGGTCCTGTCCGGGGCCGGTATCAGCCGTGAGAGTGGACTCAAGACGTTTCGTGACGGCGATGGATTGTGGGAAAACCACAAGGTCGAGGATGTCGCGACCCCGGAGGCCTGGGCGCGGGATCGGGAGATGGTCCTGCGTTTCTACGACCAGCGGCGTCTGCAGCTCGATGGGGTGCAGCCCAACCCTGCACACCGTGTCCTGGCGGATCTCGAGTCTGATTTCGACGTACGCATCGTCACGCAGAATGTCGACGACCTGCATGAGCGCGCTGGCAGCACGCAGGTGTTGCATTTGCATGGTGAGCTGCGCAAGGTGCGCCCCGAGGACGATCCCGGTCTGGATGACGCCGGGACTTTCGTGGTGGGCGGGGAAGTGGTGCCGGGCCCATCGGTGGGCCTCGGTGATGTCTGCCCGAGGGGGGTTCAGCTGCGCCCCCACGTGGTGTGGTTCGGCGAGGCTGTCCCCATGATGGAAGCGGCCATGGAGACGGTATCCTTCGCGGATGCCCTGCTTGTGGTCGGCACTTCCATGCAGGTGTATCCCGCTGCGGGCCTGGTTCATTGCGCCCGGTCAGGATGCCGCATTGCGATGGTCAATCCCGACGCGTCCTCGGTCATCGGATTCGAGTCAGTGGTGGATGATTTCATCCAGGCACCTGCTTCGGAAGGCGTCGTGGAATGGGCGCGTCGCCTTCGAATCGCCTGAGGATGACACGGCCTGCAGGACAGGTGATTCCGTCGTAATCTGCATGATGCGGAAACTGGGACTCGTTTCAGGGACAGCGTTGGTCATCGGCAACATGATCGGCTCGGGCATCTTCCTGTTGCCTGCCAGCCTTGCGGGGTTCGGGAAGTGGGGGGTCGTCGGCTGGGGGTGTTCGGCGGCCGGGGCCATGCTCCTTGCCGGGTTGTTCCGGTCTTTGGCCCGCATCCGGCCCTCCTCGGCGGGAGGGCCGTATGCCTACGTCAGGGAAGCGCTGGGGGAGTTCACTGGGTTTGCTGTCGGCTGGGGGTATTGGGTCTCGATCTGGTGCACGAATGCCGCCATTGCGGTGGCGGCGGTCGGCTACCTGGGTGTGTTCTTTCCATTTCTTGTCGAGGACAGCCTCTTGGCCGCACTGACCGGCCTCGCCCTCATTTGGGGGTTTACCGCGATCAATGCCCTGGGACTTCGCGAAGTGGCCGTCGTGCAATCGGTCACGGCCGTGTTGAAGATTCTGGCTTTGCTCTTCGTGGCGATTGTGGGCTTGCCTCATGTGAGTTGGGCATGGTTGCAGATGGAACCCTCCGTTCAAGGTTCGGTGTTCAACGCGGTGACGGCGGCGACGACGTTGACTCTGTTTGCTTTCCTCGGCATGGAGTCAGCGGCCATTGCGAGCCATCGATTGGAAGACTCGGGCCGCAACACGGGACGGGCCACCGTCTTCGGTACCGGCCTCACCGCGGTGGTCTACATCCTGTGTTCCGTCGTGGTGATGGGGGTGTTGCCACCTGAATCGCTGTCCTCCTCGACCGCCCCCTTCGCCGATGCGGCAGAGACCATCCAAGGAGGGGCATCGCGCGGGTTCATTGCGCTGGCGGCCATCGTAGCGACCTTGGGTGCGCTCAACGGTTGGATCCTCATCCAAGGTCAGGTGCCGATGGCCATGGCGGAGGATGGGGTGTTTCCATCCTTGTTTTCGCGATGCAACCGATTCGGGTCGCCGATTCTCGGCATTGGGCTGTCCAGCCTGCTGGCGTCGGGTGTACTCCTGCTGAGGTTTTCGGAATCACTGGTGGATACGTTCACTTTCATGATGACGCTTTCCACGCTTTCTGCTTTGCTGCCCTATGCCCTTTCGGCCCTGAGCTTGGTGGTGCTGCTGCGCGGCCGGAACGATGTCGTGAACCGGCAGGTCCAGCAGTGCCTGGCCGTGTTGGCGATGGTCTTCTGCGCTTGGGTAATTTTCGGGTGCGGTGCCGAGGTGGTGCTGTACGGATTCACCTTGCTCGTGGTGGGTCTGGTGTTGTTTGCCTTGCGCAGGATGATTGAGCGCCGACCATGATGGAGTTCCACATTGATCCCGATATCCGCAAGGCGGAGACGTTGCCTTCCGCATTCTACACGCGTGACGATGTCTTTGCGGCGTGCCGGGAAAGGGTGTTCGCCCGGAGTTGGCAATGGATTGGCCATGGTCCGACAAGCGTTCCCGCATCGGGCTCGGTGGCACCGGTCAACCTGTTGGAAGGCTGCCTGGATGAGCCGTTGCTGCTGGCACGACAGGAGGATGGAGAAGTCCATTGCCTGTCCAACGTCTGCACGCACCGCGGCAACCTGCTTGTCGCCGAACCGGGCAGGGCCAGGCAGCTTGTCTGTGGCTATCACGGCCGTCGGTTCGGGTTGGATGGAGGCTTCCGTTCCATGCCGGAATTCGAGGGGGTGGAGGGCTTTCCACGTCCATGCGATGATTTGGCGCGCCATGCCCTCCGGAACTGGGCAGGTCAATTGTTCGTCGCGCTCGATGCCGAGGCGCCCATCGAGGGGATGCTCAGCGCCATGGACGAGCGGATTGGATTCCTGCCCTTGGCTGAATTCCGCCATGACCCCGCGCGCGACCGGACGTTTGAAGTGGCGGCGCATTGGGCCCTCTATTGTGACAACTATCTCGAAGGATTCCACATCCCTTTTGTGCACCAGGGGCTCCATGAGGAGGTCGATTACGATCGGTACACGACGGTCCTGTTGCCCCACGGAAATCTGCAGATTGCGCATGCCAGGGGAGAAGGGGCGTCGTTCGACCTGCCCGAGGGTCATCCCGAGCATGGGCAGGACATCGCGGCCTACTATTTCTGGATGTTCCCGAATGTGATGTTCAACTTCTATCCTTGGGGCTTGTCGGTGAACCTCGTGGAGCCCCTCGCCAAGGACCGCACGCGGGTGCTGTTCCGTTCGTACGTCCATGACCCGGGGAAACTCGGAAAGGGCGCCGGAGGGGACCTCGACCAGGTGGAGCATGAGGACGAGGAGGTGGTGGAGTCGGTCCAGCGGGGCATCCGGTCCCGCGCATACACCGCGGGACGGTTCTCACCGAAGCGGGAACAGGGCGTGCACCAGTTCCACCAGCTGCTCGCCGAGTCGCTCATGTGAGGATGGCTCGCGCAGAACGCGGTCTCAGGGCTGCGGTTCGGTGAAGACGTAGAGCAGCAGGTGGGTCTTTTTCTTGGAGTTCAGCTCCGATGGTCCCGTATAGATGTAACGGACATGGAGTTCCGGGTGGTCGGCCTTGAAGGTGTTGACCGTCGCCTCCCACACGCGTTTGTCCGCGAGAAAGGGAAAGTCGAATTTGTAGATCCCCTCCACGACCTCCACCCCCTGAACGGGGGAGGCACCATTTGCATAAGTGTCACCCGAAAACTGCCAGATGGAGAACGAGGTCATCCCGGTGAGCAGCAGTCCGGCAAGGAGGGTCCACCGAGAGGAGGAAGAAGGAGACAGGTCGATGACCCGATCGCCCAGAGGCACATGTCGGAATACGATCCAGGAAGCGAGCAGGACAATCCAGAACAGGCCATGTTCGAGCAGCTGGAACCGGTCCCCGAATACTTGGTCCCCGATGGAAAACAGGCTGAAGAGGGCCATGGAAGCCAGGATGGCCCGGAAGAAACGGCGGTCCGTCACCGTGGTGTCACCATGTCGGAAGCTGGCGAGCGCGGCGAGGTAAAGGCCGAAGTTGAGGGCTTCCAGCGCAGAAACTGCAGCGAGCGCAGTGGTGGCGAACAGCGGGTCCTTGAGACCCAAGGACGCGAAGAACTTGATGAAGAGGGCGAAAAAATCCTTGCCGACCCAGAGGAAGCGCACGTCAGGGATGATCTTGTCCACCACGCTCAAACCCCAGAAAAGGGTCCAGAAGACGAGGATGGTGAAGCGGATGAGGCGTCGTTCGTTCATGGTCGGTCTTCCGTAGCGATGTAAAAAATGAGGGCATCGGCCTTTTTCAGCCGAAGCGGGTCGGGGACCGTGTAGATGTGGTCGATGGTTTCATCCGGGTGTTCCGCTTTGAACAGGGCGAGGGTGTTCTCGAATACGGTGCTGCCCCCGAGGAAGGGAAAGGCCACCTTGTACAGGTGGTCGCCCACCGGTTCAGCCGCGATGGCGGCACTGCGCTTGGCGAAGTCGGTGGTGTTGTGTTGGAATATGGCCACACCCGTGACCAGCGCGAGCCCACTGCCCACCACCGCTGCGAGCAAGGTCTCCCTGCGGGGCAGGGCGACGTTGGCGTCTTCCGCGGCCGGCTGGAGTTGGGAGAAGGCGGCCCAGGAGGCGAGGGACACAAACCAGAACAGGGTGTGCTCCAGGAGTTCGAAGCGGTCCCCGAACCAGTGATCGCCGATGGAAAAGAACGTGAAGGTGGCCAGCGTGAACACCGTTCCGATCAGGGCGCTGCGGTGGGCCGCCTCGCGCTTCCCCTGGAATTCCCGCGCTGCCGCCGAGGCGAAGAACAGGAATGCAAAGGCCTCCAGTGCCGCGGCTACGACCAGGGCGACATTGGCGACATGGGGGGAATCCAGGCCGACGCTTTCGAAATACTTCTGGAACTGTGCGAAACGGTCCCGACCCACCCACAGGAAATGGGCGCCTCCGATCACCTTGTCCACCATGTTGAAGAGCCAGAAGATGGCCCAGTAAAGGAGGATGGCGTACCGGATCAGTTGATGTGTCTGAGGTTTGGATGTCGTTGGGCTCGTGGGCATGGTCCGTGGTGTGAAGGGATGCGTCGGTCTGTTCGACCAATGTGGTGCAACGAAAAGGCCCGCAGGGGGAGCGGGCCTTTCATGAATCAGCGTTGGATGGCGAGCCGTTTCGGCGTCGAGCCTGCAGGTCCGGCGAGGTAGAAGCCGGGATTCAGGTTCGAGACATCGAGCAGGTTGTTGCCTTGCTGCAGGGTGGCGGTGTGGACCCTGCGCCCGTGGAGATCAAAGACGTCGAATATGACCGCGGGTCCATTCCAATGGACTTGGAGGGCCGAGGCGGCCGGGTTGGGCATCAGCTGCCACGCGGGAGACGCCATCTCACCCACGGAGGTCACGACGGAAACCGCAATGCAGGTCTCGTCCTCGCAGCCCTCGGCATTGCCTTCGGTCACACAGACCTCACAATCACCGGTTCCCGTGGCGGTGAGTGTCGCGGTGTTGCCATCAACCTCGAGCACGCCGCATTCGGTGTACCATTCGATGGTGTTGCCTTCCGCCGGATCGCTGGCGATGAAGGTCAGGATGTCGCCATCGGTCACGGTCACCGCACCGGTATCGCCATCGGCGGTCTGCAGCGTGCCGACTGTCACATACGTGCAGGATTCGAAGGTGAACGGATGCGAGCACGCGTCGAAGTTGCAGGCGACTTCATCCGCGCACCCTTCCGGATAGCTGCTGGACGGTGCGAGATAGGTGCCGAAGTTGCTGTTTGGGAATCCGTGCCCGTCCCATTCAGAGGATGTCAGGCCGAAAATGGTCGAATTGTAGTTGAGGGTCGTGCCACACACCGACAGGGTGGCGGTGGTCACATCCTGTGCCGCGAGCTCGAAGCCGAAGTAGTTCCAAAGTTCCTCGACTTCAGGGAAGAGGGTGAAGGTCAAGGGGGATCCTGCGCTGTCCTGTCCGAGCGGAACGGGAAAGTCGTTGTAACCCGCATAGCCGTCGGGACATCCAACAAAGTCGAAGAGGTCGATGTAGTCGGTCTCGTCGAGGGTGAACAGATCGGTATCGAAGTAGATGCAGTCTGTAATGCCGGCGGACGTGCTGTCGTAGTTGCAGGCGAGGGCGTCGCTGCATTCAATGGAATTGTATTCGCACATCGACACGTCGGGATTGGCGCAGGGGTCATAGTTCAAGGCTGCGGGGTCCGGGCAGCCGTCGGCAAGGGTCGTTGCCGGTGCGAGGTTGAAGCCCAGGGCCTGTATTTCCCAGAGGCTCCCGTCCCAATCCGAGGTGATGGTATTGAGTCCGGCCACCCCCGTCAGGGTGTTTCCACAAAATGAGAAGAGGGCATTTTCAAGGGCACTGAGCGCCAGGATGCCGTTCAATGGCGTCAATAGACCGGCGGCGACCAATCCATTGATGTAATCTTCCAATGCGGCGTCGACGACAACAGTGACAGGTTCGCCCTGGTTCGCATTCATCGATACGAGGATGCCGACGCCCGGCTGCATGGAACAGTCGATGTCGGGATCCAGCGCCGCTCCAGGGACCAGCCAGATGCCCTGGCTGAGGTTGAAGCTGCCATCATCATAAAGGCAATCCACATCCGAGCTTGCGGTCTCGTCATAGTTGCAGGCCAAAGCATCGTTGCACTCCACGGCTGTGGCTTCGACGATAAGGGTGGCGACCATGCCGCTCGCGGCGTGATTGCCGATGCTGCAGTCGTAGTTGTAGGTTCCGGGAACCGTAAAGGTGTGGGCCCCCATGCACACCCCTGCGGCAGTGCCCTGCACGGCGGGCAGGGAGAATGCCGCTGGATTGTCGAAGGGATTGCCATCGATGGCGCTGGCGATACCATTGACGTCGTGGAAGCCGCCTTCATTGACCCAGGCGACGGTCTCTCCGGCGCTGATGGTCAGGCTGGGGGGGGTGAAGTAATTGCTTCCCGCCATGATCGTGTGGTCGGCACCGTCACAGTCGGTTTGTGCATTCAGGGAGATGGAGGAGGGTCCGACCAGGAGGCCGAACATCAGGGCGAGGTAAATCCGCATGATGGTGGGGTTGTCTAGGTGGGAAGTTCACCATGTTGAGTCTGTTTCCGCCACTGGTCTCTTGGAAATGTTGGGGTCAAGCTGTTGAATGACGGCATTTTCGAGTTCCAGAAACACATGTATCCGTTCTGAAGGCGTGGGCTCCTGTCATGCCCATGTTTCTGCCACTTCTTCCCATTCTCCTACGGTGCGTAGGAAGTGTCCTACATTCAGTGTATCTTGGACGTGATTTAGAGGCGATTCAATAGGCTCATGGTTCCTCAGCGGGGATGATGAGAGCAGCCTCCCGGTCCAAACGAGGTCCGGGTCACTTAAACCGCTTCACGGATGTTCTTGTCCGAATTCGGTCCAAAGGATTGACGTTCATCTGTGTTTGATTAGCCCGGCCTCGTGTCGGGCTTTTCTCTTTCTGGACTTCGATCCGGACAGGATGGCCTTGGGCTCATCGGGTCTTGTCGGTGACAACTTTGTAGGTCGGGTCTTTATAGTGGTTGACCTCGATGATGGCCTTCGCACGGTCCAAGAGGCGCCGGCAGTCATCGGACAAGTGACGGAGGTGGACGGTCTTGCCGGCCTCTGCATAGCGGGCAGTCACCTTGTTCACGGCTTCAATGGCGCTCATGTCCGAAACGCGTGATTCCGCGAAATCCAACACCACATGTTCCGGGTCTCCCTGAACGTCGAATTTCTCGTGGAAGACGGTGGTGGAGCCGAAGAACAGGGGTCCGTAGAACTGGTAGTGTTTCCATCCCTGTTCGTCGGTGTGCTTCCTCGCGCGGATGCGGATGGCGTTGTCCCAGGCAAAGACCAGTGCTGCCACGATGACGCCGATGAGGACGGCGAGGGCAAGGTTGTGGAGCACGGCGGTGATGGCCGTCACCAGCACCATGATGATGACATCTGAAGGGGGCATGCGCCGAAAAGAGCGGAGGGAAGCCCATTCGAAGGTGCCGATGGCCACCATGATCATGAGTCCAGTCAGCGCGGCCATGGGGAGTTGCTCGATGAGCGGGGCTCCGAAGAGGATGAAGACGAGCAGCATCACGGCGGCCACGATGCCGCTGAGGCGGGCCCGGGCACCGGAGCTGACGTTGATGAGGGATTGCCCGATCATGGCGCAACCGCCCATTCCACTGAACAGTCCGCTCAGGACATTGGCGGCACCTTGGGCCACGCATTCCTTGTTGCCCCGGCCGCGGGTCTGGGTGATTTCGTCGAGGATGTTGAGGGTGAGCAGGCTTTCCACGAGGCCGACGCCCGCGACGATGGCGCTGTAGGGCGCGATCAGCATGAGCGTCTCCCAAGTGAAGGGCACCGAGGGGATGTGGAAGGGGGGGAACCCACCTTGGATGCTGGCGAGGTCGCCCACGGTTTTGGTGTCGAGGCCCAACAGGCTCACGATGCCGAACACGACCAGGATGGCGGTGAGTCCGCCGGGGATGGCCTTTGTGAGCCGCGGCAGAAAGGCGATGATGGCCATGGCGATGAGCACCAGCGCACCGAAGATGGCCAGGTCCGTTCCGGCGAGCCAGTGGCCCTCATCGGTCTGGAATTGGCTCAATTGACTGCCACCGATGATGATGGCCAGTCCATTCACGAATCCGAAAATGACCGGCTGTGGGACGAGTCGCATGAGTTTTCCGAGTCGCATGAAGCCGGCCGACACCTGGATGATGCCGGCCAGGATGACGGTGGCGAAGATGTACTCCGCTCCATGCGACAGGGCGAGTTCGGCCAGGACAACGGCGATGGCGCCGGTGGCGCCGCTGATCATGCCCGGGCGTCCGCCCAGGACACTTGCGACGAGGCCGACCACGAATGCGGCATACAGACCGGTGAGGGGGCTGAGTCCGGCAATCAGGGCAAAGGCCACCGCCTCGGGAATGAGGGCCATGGCCACGGTCAGTCCGCTGAGGATTTCGAGCCGGTAATCGACCGTTTGTCGGAAGTTGAAGAGGGCAAGCTGCATGGAGGGGGGTAGGCCTAGGAAAAAGGGCGCGAAGCTAATGCGCGCAGCGCCCGTGGCAGAATGTTGCCCCGGGAACCTGTCGCCAAATGTGCTGGCGTCCAAAAAGAGAACCTCGGGCCTTGCATTTTGTCATGAAGGCATGTCCTTGCCCGATCTGGATCCTGAAGACGTCGACCGCATCATCGGGATGGCATGGGAGGACCGCACGCCATTCGAGGCCATCGAGGTGCAGTTCGGCCTGAAGGAAAACGAGGTCCGGTCGCTGATGCGCCACCACCTCAAACCGGGTTCCTTTCGCCGTTGGCGTTCACGGGTCAAGGGCCGGTCCACCAAGCATGAGAAGCTCAGGGGTTTTGGCCTCGGGCGCTTCCGCAGCAGCTCGCAGCGGGGCGGTTGAGGACCCCATCGATTCAGGGCTTGATTCGACGCAGGACGCGGATGGCGCGGAGGGCGACCCTGTTTTCGAGTACCGGACATTCCGCCGCGCACAGCGCGCGCAGGGCGGCTGGTTTGACAGGCTCCGGTCCAAAGAGGGCATCGGGAATGGCCACGTCCAACAGTTCCTGTTCCACATCGACGTTGATCAGGCCTATCGTGGAGACGGTGACTTCCTCGGTGCCATCGCCCAGGTCGACGATGGCCAATACCCGGGAGAGTGCGCCGATCCGGTCTTCGGGCATGACGGTGCCGGTGTGGAAAGAATGGACGAGCCGTTCCTCGATGACCTGCCGGAATTCCGGAGAGGCGAGGCCTTGCATCAAGGCCTGGACAAAGCCGCCGCAGACGACGAGGCCTTCCCGGCCGTGGTGTTGGGCGTCGAAGTGGATGGGGTGGGTGTTGCGCACGAGGGTGGTGAGCTCGAGGTTTTCCGACCACCCGATGGGGCGCACGGCGGGGTGGAGGATGACTTCTCCGGCCTCGACGGGGATGGCCGGCGGGATGAAGGCTCCGTTGTGCTGTTGGGCTTTGGCGCCCGTTTCTGCCGCAGCGCATCGTGCGCCGTCGAAACGCGCATGGTCGGCACCTGTCCTTTCCAGGGCGGGTCGTCCCTCCAGTCCGGGTATCGCGGCGTAATAGCTGTCCTTGGTCAGTACGAAGACGGCTTGTCCGTGTTGGTTCTCAAGAATGTGGGTCGTGACGATCACGGCCGCATCGCCGCTGGAGGTGTTGCGCAGTGCCTCCACGCGGATGCGTGCCCGGACGGTGTCCCCCATGAGGATGGGCGCTATCTGGCGCGCGTCGCGGAGGCCGAGGTGGTAGCGGCAAGTCTGCGAAAAGGGCTCGACCGAAAGGCAAAGGCAGAGGTTGAGCAGCAGCGAATAGGGCAAGGGCCGTTCGTCGTAGCCGAATGCCCGTGCGGCCGGCAGCGAGGTGAGTACGGCGTCGCTGGTGGGGAAATGGGCGAACCACTTGGCCCTCCATCCTTCATCGAGGGTGTAGCAGTGTGGACTATCCAGGATGGAGCCGATCTGCGTCGATGAAGTGTCGACCCCATACCGGGGGAAGCGCCCTGTCCTTGCGGGGCCGGTCTTGCTGGTGCTCTTCAGGGCGGTCGTGCCTGCCGCATTGGCTTCGTTCAGCAGGGCCTGGGCGCGCTTGCGCATGGGGGGGCCGACCATGCAGCCGTTCATCCTGACGAGCTGGCCGCCGTTGGAGCCTTCGATCAGCTGCTGGGCGGATTGGCGATCGAGGGCGGAGATGCCGAAGATGTCGTCGGCGATGGCGCGTTGCGAAGGGTGTACCGCGAAGACCCCGGAATACCCCAGGGCGCGCGTCCTGCGGCAGTAGCGCTCAAAGGCCTTGGGATCCTTCACGGCGACGAAGGGGGAGGCGATGGCGGGCAGGCCCAGCGCGGAGGCGACGAGGGGAATGCGGGCTTCTGCGAGTTCGGCGGCCTTGTCTGAAGCCTTGGGGAAGCGCGTCAGGAAGTCTTCCTTGCCGAACATCACGGAGGCGACCCGCTTGGATGCGCGGGCGAGGTCTTCGAGGTCGAGGTAGGCCTCGGGCAGTTCGATCAGGAGATGGATGGAGAAGTGTCCCTTGGCCAATCCGAGGTCCAGTTCCCGCTCGGTCAGCAGGTTGTCGAAGGCCTCGACTTCATCCGGGGTGCTCACCATGGGCAGGATGAAGCCGGACAGGGCCGGGCTGCAGACGGCGTCGATGTCGAGGAGCATGCCGCCGATGTCGTCCATGCCGTGGCAGCGGACCACGATGTTCACCCCCTCCGGAAGCGGTTGATGGAGTGCGGTGGCAATGGCGTGGCGGCGGTGGGCCTTTTCGGCCTCGGAAACGCCGTCCTCCAGGTCCAGGATGACGGTGCCCGGGCGCACGGGCAGGATGGGCCGTTTGTGGTCCAGCTTGAGGAAGTACAGGTTGCGTACGTCGAGGTGCTTCAAGGCCTGGGGTGCCGGGGCGGCGGAGCAGGCATGGTCGGAGGAGGGGAGCGGTTGGGTCATGGCGGCTGCTTTTGGACCCTGCCAAGACCGCCCGATCCGTGGGAAGCTCCGATGACGGAGGTCAATTCCCGACGTGACATTCAGTCGATGTCCAAAAAACAAAATGCTGTGGGCCACCTGTGAACCTTGTATTTTCTTTTGGCCTGCGTAAAAGACCTTTGCAAGCCCATGCATTTCATCTCGACGGCTTTCTGGTTGTTCCTCCCCACCGTGTTGGTGCTGTATTGGCTCCTGCGCGATGGATGGAAAATGCAGAATGCGCTCTTGCTTGTGGCCAGCTGCGTCTTTTACGGTTGGTGGGATGTGCGCTTCCTGTCGCTGATCGGAGCGTCCATTGTGGTCGACTATTTCGTCGGGCTGCGCCTGGACCGTGAAAATGAGGAACGCAGGCGCAAGGCTTGGTTGGCCCTTTCGCTCGCCTTCAACCTGGGCATGCTTGCCTACTTCAAGTACGCGGGTTTCTTCGTGGATCAATGGGTGGCGGGATGGTCCGCCGTCGGGGTGCCGATGGATCCGCTGACCTGGAACATCATCCTCCCGGTGGGCATCAGCTTCTACACGTTCCAGACGCTGAGCTATTCGGTGGATGTCTACCGCAGGCATATCAATCCATGCCGTGACCTGGTCGCTTTTGCCACCTATGTCTCCTTTTTCCCTCAGTTGGTGGCCGGACCGATTGAGCGGGCTACGCGACTGCTGCCGCAGATGCTGCAGGAACGCAAGCTGTCGGCCATCGGCGTGCGCGTGGGCTGGCGTTTGATCTGCTGGGGAGTCTTCAAGAAGGTCGTGATCGCGGATTCCGCGGCCATCCATGCCAATGCGGCCTTTGGGGGCACCGAGGTGACCGGGCCCATGATGGTGCTCGGGGTGATGGCGTTCGCGGTCCAGATCTACGGGGACTTCAGCGGCTATTCCGACATCGCCATCGGGACGGCCCGCCTGTTCGGCATCCGGTTGCGTTCCAATTTCCGATTTCCCTATTTCTCCCGGGATCTCGGCGAGTTCTGGCGGCGCTGGCACATATCGCTCAACACCTGGTTCCGCGATTACCTCTATATCCCCATGGGCGGTTCACGGCGCGGAAAGGGCCGCGCGCTGCTCAATGTGACCACCGTGTTTCTGGTCAGTGGCCTGTGGCACGGGGCCGATTGGAAATTTGTCGTCTGGGGTGGAATCCATGCGGCGTGTTTCGTGCCGTTGTTCCTCCTTGGGCACAACCGCAGGAAGGAGGAGGCGTGGTCATGGTTGCAGTTGCCGAGGATGGCCTGGACCTTCTTCATGGTGTGCTTCGCATGGATCTTCTTCCGGGCGGACGGATTCGGCCACGCGATGGACATCCTGGGGAGAATTTGCCGGGGCTGGTCACAGGGGTTGCCGGCGCTGGAGTTCAGCTTCTTTGCTTTCGCCCTGTTTCTGTTCGCAGCGGTTGAATGGGTTCAATTCCGCTGGGGGGTGCGTTGGATGTGGCGTGGACCTTGGCGTGGGGTCTGGCCGGAGGCTCTGTTGATGTCGATGGCATTGGTCTTCGGCACGCGTCAGGCGGCCCAGGAATTCATCTACTTCGCCTTCTGATGCGCACCCTGATTCTCCGCCCGCTGCTCACGCTGATGCTCGCCTTCTCGGCCCTGGCCCTGCTGAAGGTGTACATGTACGGTTTCACCCGGCATGAATTCGCGGATGCGCAACAGTTTTCCATGGTGCTTTTCGGTGACAGCCATGGAGGTAATGTCCCCTTGAGGAAGGTGCCCCGGTTCAATCGACCTGCACAAGACCTGGTCAGCACTTGGATGCGTATGCGTGAGTTCGCGGACCTGAAGGGCCCTGACAGCAAGGTCGAGGTGGTGCTCCTGACGATTTGGCCGATGAAATTCGGCCCCGTGGCGGAGCGACGGATGTCCGGCCGCGTGCAGGACGATGGTTGGCACCGGTCGGTGTTGGGCAAGGCGAGCCCCATGTTCCGTTGGGGCGATCTCTTCCGCTCGGAATGGCCGTGGCGGCTCAGGTGGCAGTTGCTGCTCAATGGTGCCCAATTGGAGCGCGTACAATCGCTGATGGGATGGGTCTGTCGGGATGGAGATCTGCCGGATGGATTTGCGGCACCGATGTCGGATCGCATGGCGAATGCCCACTGGTTCGAGGAGTCCCGGATGTCGACGTGGGCTTTCGAGGCCATCGTGGATCTCGCCCATGAATCCGGCTGGCAACTGGTGATCATGGAGCATCCCATGCACCCCACTTTTCTCGAAAAAATAAATGCAGAATCCCTGAATGATTACTGGGACCTGATGCAGTCGGCTGCGGAGCGGGACCATGTGCATTACCTCGGGTTAGGGAGGGATGTTCTGCCCAACTCGGCCTTCATCGATTTCCA
This sequence comes from uncultured Flavobacteriales bacterium, assembly GCA_938082505.1. GTDB lineage: Bacteria > Bacteroidota > Bacteroidia > Flavobacteriales_D > Sanyastnellaceae > UBA8752. The sequence goes on along the minus strand of CALLLH010000044.1, from coordinate 5,372 downwards.
TCACCTGTCCTGTGAGGGCATGGAATACGTGGGTGACAAATTGGACCCCTTGCTCGGGAAGCTTCTGGACTGAAGGTTCAGTCGCCCCCCTCGCGCGCACCGGCCTGTATACAGGTATGCGCGCCCGGGTGTCAACGGGTTTTCAACGAGAATGGCAGTGCCGCGTCAAGGTTGACGGCGTTCGGCTGTGGGAGGGCCTCTCCCGCATCATTGTCGACGGAACGGTTCCGCGGTGGGGCCGGCCAACATTCTCAACCTTCCTTCCATCATGAAGCAGACCAAGCACACCCATGTGCACCACGTTCTCCTCGACGCATCCGGCAGCATGCAGGATTGCTACGACACCACCCTCTCGACGCTCAATGAGCAGATCGCCTCCATGCGTGAATTGCAGAAGCAGTTCCCAGAGCAGGACGTCAAATTCTCCATCTCGGACTTCAGCGATGACTATCGCATGTGGTTCGGTCCCAAGTCCATCGGCAAAATCCGCGAAGTCGGTCAGGATGATTACCAACTGCGTGGCTGTACGGCGCTGTGGGACGGGCTCGGCACGCTGATCACCCGCACGGTGGACCACCTCGGTGAGGATGCCCCGGACAAGGGTACGACCGTCAGCATCATGGTCCTCACCGACGGTTACGAGAACGCCAGCCGGGTGTTTACCGCTGGAGCCCTCCGCATGTTGATTGACAGGCTCACCCAGAAAGGCTGGGAGTTCCGATTCATCGGGGCGGACATCGATCCCCTGGAGGTAAGTCGGGACCTGGGCATCGATGCGCGGCGCACCGCGAGCTTCAGCAAGGAGGATCTGGGGGGGTACTCTGATTACGCCACCTTGGAAATGGGCAATTACCTCACGGCGAACCGGAGCCGTTTCGATGGGGCCTGAGGCAACCATTCACGTTTCACACGTTCTAATCAGGTAGCCTAACACATCCGCATTGGAAGTATACATCTATCGCACATCCGAAGTCAATCGGGATTCATTCGCATCACTGCTGGAGGGGGCCAATGGTCCCCTCAGGCACCTGCGTTTCACCGAGGGGCCCATCCTCGGTGTCGAGCATGTTTCAGAGCTTGTCCGCTCTCGATGCAGCGCTGAGGGCAGCCTGAGTACCGAGGCCATTTTTGAGAGCATCGCGGAGATCCGCAAGCGTGCCGACCTCTCCGAAGACACGGTCATTGTCCTGTTGTCCAGGATGAGGCATGAAGGCAACTGGTTCAGTCTCGGTGAGAAGAACAGCCACTACATGCATGCCGACGATTGGAAGCTCTTCACGGCCACTTCGTTCCGACTGCCGGTGACCTTCCTGTTGGCGAGCAACATCATCATGCGGGGGATGTACGATTCGCTGCAGGACATCGCTTACCGTGCCCACAAAGAGCCGCGTGGCTGCATCATGGACCTCTGCATGGACAAGCCGGACATCAGTTTGAAGATGCGCACGGCCGATGCCTGTCCGGAATGCATGGGCCGCATCCGCAGCCGGATCCGGGAGGGCTACCTCGATGCCAATGTGGTGATCGATTGTTTCCGGCTCATGGACCTCGTACGTCGGGACCTGATGTACCGGAGGCGCTGGCGGCTCGACCCGGAGCCGGGCCGGTTGCGCATTTCGGGCTATGCCCAACAGATCGACTTGCCGGGCCAGCGCGTCTCCCTGTCGCCGATACAGCGGGCGCTGTATCAGTTCTTCCTCCTTCATCCGGAGGGGGTGCGCCTCGTGGACCTGCCGGACGCCCACCATGTCGAATCCCTGGTGCGCCTCTACCAGCCCATTGCGACCATCGGGAACCTCCAGGAGCAGGCGGAGACGATGCGCGGTGTCGTGGAGGATGGCGGAGGCAAGTTGCAACAACATCTGTCCCGCATCCGGCGCGCCTTTCGCCAGGTACTCGGCTTTCGCGATGCAGAGGAATACTTCATCCACGGCCGCCCGGCGGAGCCCTATGGCATTGCCTTGGACCGCCAATTTGTCCTGTGGACGGACCGCACGGGGCATATCGTGGATTGCGGCAATCCTGATGCCATGTGAAGATGGGGAGCTGCAAATGCCCGCCATTGCTGGCCTCGGTTCGGGTTTCAGGCCTGTCGAAGCGCTTTCTTTCCGGCTCCTTTGCCAAAAAAATGGGCCCTATTCAAATCGAGCACGGTTTTTGATAAACAAAAGCCGTCACCACTTGTCACAACATTGTTCCATATCCGGCCGTTGGGCCAGCAATTTACACCCTCCAACACCCTCCGCCTCCAGCACCAACCCGCCTCACCCGCCCCATGAAGCAACTCGTCATTACCTCCTCCACCACGCAGCGTGACAGCGCTGCATTGAACGCCTACCTCGCCGAAATCAGCCGCCTCCCCATGATCGATGCCGCTGAGGAAGTCAACCTCGCCATCCGCATCCAGGGTGGGGACAAGCGCGCCCTGGACCAGTTGGTTGAAGCCAACCTCCGTTTCGTCGTGTCGGTGGCCAAGAAGTACCAGTACATCGGTCTGCCGCTCATCGATTTGATCAATGAGGGCAACCTCGGCTTGATGAAGGCGGCGGAGAAGTTCGACCACACCAAGGGATTCAAGTTCATTTCCTACGCGGTCTGGTGGATCCGCCAGAGCATCATGGATGCGGCGGCCAAGAAAGGCCGCCTGGTCCGGGTGCCTTCCAACCAGGTGGGGGTGATGCTGCAGGTGCGCAATGCGACCTCCGATCTGGAGCAGATCCTGGAGCGTGAGCCCGAGGACCACGAAGTGGCGGCTTACATGGACATTTCGGAGGAGGCCGTGAGGCAAGCCCGGAAGAACGGGATGAAGACGAGCTCGATGGACGCCCCGCTCGGCGAGGACGACCGCGACTCCGCCCTGATGCGCGACATCATGCCGGACAAGGAGGCCCACAGACCGGACGATGACCTCGAGGAAGAGGACCTGGCCGGAGAAATGGAACGCGCCTTGAGCATGCTGCCCATGCGTGAGGCGAATGTTTTGCGCCTCAGTTTCGGTTTGAACGAATCCGAGCCCAAGAGCCTGTCCGAGATTGGCGACCTGATGGAGCTGACCTCCGAGCGGGTGCGCCAGTTGCGCGACCGGGGCATCAAGAAGTTGCGCAGCGGCATGTCCCTCGACGCCATGAAGGTCTATCTGAACTGACGGTCCGGGTCCGGACCACCACAGATCATCACGTAAAGGGCGCCCGCAAGGCGCCCTTTCGTGCGCGCTGTGGAGGCTGGTGTGCTCGCTTCAGGGTCGGATTTCGTCAAGGTTGACGGGATTCGAACAAAGCGGCATCCATCCGGCATCATTGCCGTGTCAACGGTCCCACGGTGGGGCCGTATTCACCCTCCAACCCCTCCAGTCATGAGTCAGCAACACCTCCACTTCGTCCTCCTGGACGCCTCCGCCAGCATGCGCGATTGCTATGATGGCACCCTGTCCACCCTCAACGAGCAGATCGGTTCCCTGCGCACCATCCAATCGGAACACCCCGATCAGGATGTCCGGTTCTCCATCTGCGATTTTTCCGATGATTTCCGCATGTGGTTCGGACCGAAGTCCATCGGCGAGATCCACGACATCCGACCGGACCAGTATGTCCTGCGTGGCAATACCGCCCTGTGGGACGGCCTCGGAACCCTCATCACCCGTACGATTGACCAGGTCGGTGAGGATGCCCCCGCGAAGGGCACGTCAATCTCGATCATGACCCTGACCGATGGTCATGAAAATGCCAGCCGCGTCTTCTCCTCGGGAGCGCTGCGTTTGATCATCGATAACCTCACGCAGAAAGGCTGGGAATTCCGCTTCATCGGCGCGGACATCGATCCGATGGCCGTGAGCCGTGATCTCGGCTTTGATGCCAGTAGAACCCGCCGTTTCAGCAAGAGGGACATCCGTCTTTCGGACGCCTATATGCGCGATGAGGTCCGTGAAATGATCCGTCGAAAAAAAGGCATGATTTAATTGCTTTCTGAAGCAACCTTTTGCTCATTTTTTCGTTTATCTATTGTAACGCTAAACCTCAAAGCCGCCACTACTTTTTTCTCCCCCACCCGTCGGATGACCGAGGTCGGTCCGGCACCGCTTGCCATCATGTTGGAAGGGCTTCAAGGCCCTCCCTTGCACATTCGCATTCCCGATGGGCATACACTGTCCGAAGGGAAGTGCCTGGAGTTGATCCAGGACTTCATTGAAAAGATCCGTCTGGTCGCAGCGCCGGATGGTGATGCCTTGGCCGCAAGGCCTGTTGATGTGAGGATTGCGCCCCTCGTGATTTCCGGTTATTCCCAGGAATTCCGCGTTGCGGACGTCCAGGTTGAGCTCCGGCCCGTCCGGAAGGCGCTGGTCCAATTCTTCCTGCTGCATCCTGAAGGGGTGCGGTTGGTTGATCTCATGGATCCCGACCATGTCCGAACGTTGACCCGGTTGTATTCAGGGGTGGCCCGTCAGGGAACGCCAGAGGAACAGTGTGCGGTCATCCGGAGGCTCGTCGAGAATGAGGATGGACGTTTGAATCAACACATGTCCGCGATCCGCGCCCAATTCAGGTCCGCCTTGGGACCCGATCGGGCGGCGTGGTATACGATCGAGGGCCGTCGCGGGGAAGCGTATTCCATCGCTTTGTCCCGGGACAGGGTCCAATGGACCGACAGTGAAGGGCGTACCGTCGACTGTCGGCACCAGGAGAAGATGTAGGGGGTAGGGGAGCAATCCCCAACGATGGCCCGGCTGCGCCCTATAGGGGCGCGGTCGGGCTCACCCTGCCCACCCCCCTCATCTCCACACCCAACCCTCCATCATCATGTCCTATTCCACTCACCCCTGCACCACTTCGGTGCCCACCCACTCCCTCGGTCTAGTCTCCACATCGATTGAAGAACGCGACTGCCGGGTCTACGCATTTCACATGAACCCTACAGCCTGGTCGAGGCGGGTCATGCGCAACAACAATCTTGGATTCTCCCGTCATCAGCGATTGTTGACCGAACCCTTGTATGTGGGGGAGACGAGAAAGACCATCGAAGAGAGGTTCCACATTCATCAGGATCCATCTGAATTCACGAGCACACTTTGGGGAAAGCACCATTTCAAAAGGGACTTCCATCTGGCTTTTGATAGGGCCATCAGAAAGTTGCGCAAGGAATACGGCCGAGAGCATCAAGTGAGCCTTGATGCCTTGACCAGAACAGAAGCCCGAATTCATGAGAAGGGATTCGCTCTCTGGCTCCGTCGCCGTGGATATGCCGTGCATTTCGGATGAATTCCGCCTCGTTTCCGCCCATTACCTATTCACCCTTCAATTCCTTCATCATGAACAATCATTCCTCCTTTACGCGCCGGGACAGCGGCGCCTTCCGTTTGTTCCTCCGCGAAATCGCCA
>CALLLH010000043.1 GCA_938082505.1 uncultured Flavobacteriales bacterium | reverse complement strand
GACGTTGACGCCAACGAGCTTGCCAGCGACAACGCTGAGTCCGCCATTCAAACCGAGCTCGACGGAACCCAGACGGGTGCCGGCCTCGGAACCAATGGTGCGTACACCGCCGATGCTACGACCAACTACTTGACGGCTGCTTCCAGCCTGATGGACGCAGACGACAAGCTCGATGCCCAGGCCAAGGCGAACGCCGATGCCATCGCACAGGAAGTGACCGACCGTGGAAATGCCGTGACCGGTGAGGCTACGGCCCGCGCTGCCCAGGACGATGCCATCGAGGCCGGTGCTGGATTGGATGCCGACGGTGGATACACTGCCGATGCTACGACCAACTACCTGACGGCTGCTTCCAGCCTGATGGACGCGGACGACAAGCTCGATGCCCAGGCCAAGGCGAACGCCGATGCCATATACAATGAGACCGTTGCCCGTGCGGCCACCGATGGACTGCTCAACTCCTCCATCGCAAGCAACACCGTCAATGTGGCTACCAACAGCGCTGCTATCGCAACAAGTGCAACGAACATCGCTACGAACACATCGGACATCTCCGATTTGCAAACCAATCTCAACAACGAAATCGCTGCTACGAACTCTGATGTGACCAGCCTCCAAGGGCAGATCGACAACCTTCCGACGAGTCCGGCAGCCATTGCCGCCGAAGTAGAAAACAATGACTTCTTCGACGAACTCTTCTCAGGAATCATCACTGCCGAAAATCAGGTGACCATGCTGGTACTCCCTGCCCTGAATGTCAGTGGAGCGACGACCATGCAAGATGTGGACATCAACGGATCTCTCGAAGTCAGCTCCATCGCGACCGCACAAGTCGAGACGACGGGTGACGTGATTGTAGGTGACGATGTCATCACAACAGACGATGTTAACGTGGGCGACCGCCTCACCGTTGCTGGAACCTCCGCCTTCACTGGCGCCGCAACCTTCAGCAGCACCATTGCAGCTACGGGAACGGTATCAGGAGCCACTCCATCAGCCGATGGACATCTCACGACGAAGTTATATGTCGACGGAGCTGACGCCACAATCCAATCTGAACTGGACGCCAGTCAGACCGGTGCCGGTTTGACTGATGCCGGCGCATACACTGCCGATGGTACGACCACCTACCTCGGGACTGCTTCCAGCCTCAAGGACGCTGACGACAAGCTCGATGATGCCATCGCGCAGGAAGTGACCGATCGCGGTACGGCCGTGAGCGGTGAGGCTACTGCCCGCGCTGCCGCTGACGCCACAATCCAATCTGAACTGGACGCCAGTCAGACCGGTGCCGGTTTGGATCATGACGGCGCATACACTGCCGATGGTACGACCACCTACCTCGGGACTGCTTCCAGCCTCAAGGACGCTGACGACAAGCTCGATGCCCAGGCCAAGGCCAACTACGATGCGATCAGCACCAATGCCACTAACATTGCGGCCAATGACTATTTCGATCAGACATCTACGACGCTTGCTGCTGGGGCAGGTGAGACCTGGAATGAAATCGAGACGGCTACGGGTACGTTTACTTCTGGCGCTTCAGCTGGAACTCTGAGCCTTGCTGGAGGTAGCATTACAGACGGTTCTGGTGCCATTTCCTTCGGTGATGAGAACATCTCTACATCGGGAACCCTCGGAGCTGGCGCCACAACGTTGGGCAGCACGCTCAACGTAACGGGTGCTGGTGAGTTTGACTCGAGCTTGGGTGCTGACGGAAACTTCCGTGTTGGATCATCTGGTGCTGCGAAGTTTAGTGTTGATGCTGCTTCGGGAGCGATCACAACCTCTGGCGACCTCGTGATGACCAACGGAACAATCGTTGCAAGTGCCCTGCAGGTTTCCGGTGCAACAACCCTGTCCAGTGCCGACGTATCAACCATGAGTGTTAGCACGACCTTGACTGTTCCTACGCCGTCCTTCGGTGCAGCTGCAGCCAACAAGAGCTATGTCGACAGCCATGCTGGGACGCTCCCGCAGGCTTACAGCTACACCAGCAGCCTCTACGAGGACATGGGTGCCGACCTGACCAGCGACGGAACGGGAACCGTGACCATCACCGTGACCGGTGCCAACCTCGCAGCAGGCACGTACAAGCTCCACCTCGAAGGTGGCGAGTACGAAGTGATCGAGACGGTGGACCCCACAACGACAACGGAGATCAGCTTCACGCTGACGCGCGCCAACATGCTCACGATGACGAACCGCGCCGGAGTGGTTGTGCCCCAGCTGAGCATCGACGGCATCGCTTCCGGTCTGTCCGTCTTCGTGAAGCTCTGATCCAGGAACCCGAATTCACCCAATAGACAGCAATACCATGAAGCGAATCCTACTCCTCGCCATGCTGCTCGCCGGGTGCGGGTTGTTCACCGAAGAGGTGTCCGCCCAGGCGGTCCTCGGACGCCATGCCATCACCTCCGGTTTCCATACCGGAACCGACGGCAGCGTTGACCTCGACGGAACGATCGGCCAGACCTTCACGGGAACGGTCAGCATCCCCGATCAGTACCTCACCCAGGGCTTCCACCAACCCGACAACAACACCCCCTGTCCGGGAGACATCAACGGCGACGGCCTGGTCTCCACCACGGACATCCTCGATGTACTCGGATACTACGGGTGCCTTTCGGACTGCGGGGACTACGACACCACAGGAGATGGAGTTGTCGGTGCGCCCGACCTGCTCTTCATCCTCGGATACTACGGTCAGATCTGCGAATGATCCGATTCTGACATTTCAATTGAACATTTGGTTTGGTTCATTGAAGGAGGGCATTCCCAACGGGGTTTGCCCTCCACCTTTTTGGGCCAATTTGGGCGGATGAAATCCGGACCTTCCCAAGAGCCGTCGCTGCAAGCCGATCGCACCATCGACGCGGCCTTGGTCACCATCGTCCTTGCCCTGTTCACCGCCGCTGCCTTTGGACTTACCGAATTGTCCGGTGGCCGGTCAACGTGGAGTCCCCCGGAATGGAAAGGCGTCCACGACGCGGCCAAAGCCATGATCCTCCCCCTGCTTGCCCTCCGATTCGGGCTGGCCTTGAATGGTGGAGCGGCAAACCTGAAACTGCGCAACACAGTGTGGGTCGCGATGGGCCTGTGCTGGATTGGAGACATCGCCCTGACCTTTTCGGGCGATACGGCCTTCCTCATCGGACTGGTCAGTTTCCTGCTTGGTCACGTCCTCTTCATCATGGCGTTCCGAGGCATATTCCAGTCGGGATGGGCCAAGTCCAAGGGATGGGTGCGTGCCGTGACCACCGGTATCCTGAGCGTGGAAGCCATCGGAGTCGCAAGCAAGCTGTGGGAGCCTGCCGGAGCGCTTGCCCCCGCAGTGGCGGTGTATGCCCTGGTCATCACCATCATGGCGCTTTGCAGCTGGCAACTGGCCATGGGGCCCGGCGTCAAGGCATTGCGACTGGGGACGACAGCCTTCTTGGCGAGCGACATGATCCTTGCATTTGGGCGGTTTGGAGAGGGGCACATACCCAACGGGCACCTTTGGGTCATGGGCACCTACATCCTCGCCCAGTGGGCCCTCGCGGTGGGGTTCACTCAATTGGCCTTGAGCCAAGGAGCCAACCGTCCGTAAGGACGAGGCCAACGGCCAACATCAGATGCAAGGGCTGCGCTGCAGCCGGCATGCCCATCCATCCAAAGGCCAACCCCGTCAGAAATTGGGCGGCCAACAACCCCATGACCATCCATTCCCACCAGGTAGGTCGACCCGCTTTCAATCCGGGCCACAACCAAGCGAGGTGAGCGCCCAATACCGCCCAGAAAGCCATCCGATGGCCTTTCCACCAAGCGGGCAGGGCGTCCAACCATTCCGTTCGGACGACGCCTTCGTGGACGAGGTGGTCCACCGCCTCCCTTACCTGTGTTCCGAAAACCAGCTGCGCCAGCGTGATCAAACCCGCCAACCACAACCAGCGCTTGGAACGTGTATGCAGCAACGGTGGGGTGGCTCCGGCAGAGCGCAAGGCAACCAATTGCAGACCCAGGATCGCCAGGGCACCCAGCATGTGCAGGGTGATGGACCCCGGAATGAGGTTCCCGTCCACAACCTTCTTCCCGAGCCAAGCCACAAAGCCCAGCGCGACCAAAGCCCCCAAAGCAGGCCTCATGGGCCGCCAGTCACCATGTCGTGCGCCGAGCAGCAGGGTCAAGGCCACAAGCAACAGTGCAGGGAGCCCGGCAAAGGCACCCAACAACCGGTTGATGAACTCGACCCACGTGTGGAATGGATTGAAATGGGCGTAGTCATGGCGGGTGTAATGCTGCCAGAGCCCGGCCGACCGATCGGCATCGAAAGTCGAACCCGACAGATGGCCAACGGGGGCCATCCAGAGCGAGTCGTGCTCCAGCAGCATCCGGCCCTCACCATAATCGGTCTCGGGTTCCCAGCGCACCTGCGCCTCTTCCGTGGGCGGAATGGTCAATCCGAAACAACGGGGCCAGTCCGGACATCCCATTCCGGAACCGGTCATGCGCACGATACTGCCTGCCAACACGACGAGAAACGCCGAAACGAAGGCCACACGCGATGTGCGGCGAATCCAGAAGGCCATGCGGGAATGGAGGGACACGCTCAGCGCAGGGATTCCGGAGCGTAATGAACGACCTCGGCAGAGTGCACCTTGTACAGGCCATCGCCAATCTGCTGTACGGTCGCAATGAGCTGCTCTGGCCCGACAAGGGCGGGGTCATAGGCCACAAACACCGTGTCGACGGGCTCATCCGGATCGAAATGGATTTCGGCACGGGCCACGCCCTGCACATCATGCAGTTCCTTTCTGACCTTGGATACACAGGCGATCTCACACATCATGCCCCCGATCGCCAGTCCCACCACGGTCTCCTCGGTCTGGCCCGCGCGGTCCACATGCACCACATCCACATCGCACCGACCACAACCACAGAACAATACTGCGCCAAGGGTCGCCATCCACCAGTGTGGAGCGCCCCGTTTGAGGGAAAAGAGGTCGGGATGGAAGGACATTGCCATCGAAATTCGAAACAAATTTATCTCCGTTCCTGCATCAATACGGGGCAAAGGCTGTTAACAACCGCGATGACCGATCGAAGCCCCTCCTATGGTCCATGGAATTACATGCTGTTGTTGCTGCTGGCCGGCGTCTGGGGCAGCTCTTTCATCCTTATGAAAATCGGCCTGTTCGGCTGGACACCCAACGGAACCCCCGTCATGGACGGCATCCAACTGGGGCTCCTGAGGATATGCCTGGCCGGCACGATCATGGTACCGATTGCCCTGCGCCACATGCGCGGTTTGGATCGCGGCACCTGGATGGCCCTGGCCGTCAATGGCTTCATCGGAAGCCTCGTCCCGGCCGTCCTGTTCGCCTGGTCCCAGATGCGGATGCCATCCGCGGTGGCGGGCATGCTCAACGCGCTCAGTCCTCTGTGGACCTTGGTGATTGCCGTCGGCCTCTATGGCACCATGGTCCGTCGCCGACAGGTCTACGGACTGCTGCTCGGATTCGGCGGGGCCATCGGATTGATGTCGCTGAAAGACGCCTCAGGTGCGGTCCATTGGAGTTCGGCTGGACTGCTCGTGCTGGCCACAGCGTGCTACGGGCTGAGCATCAACGTGGTCCGCAACAGACTCACCGCGGTGCCGGCCGTGGCCATCAGCGGCTTGGCATTGTCCATGACCGCCCTTCCGGCGGGCATCGGGTTCATCGCCTCTGGCGGCATGGCAGCATTGACCCACCACCCGGAAGGCATGGAGGCCTTCGCCGCCGTAGTCGTCCTGGCCTGGGTCGGCACAGCGGCCGCCCTGATGCTCTTCAATGCCCTGATCAAAAGGACAGACGCCCTTTTCGCCAGTGCCGTCACCTATGTGATTCCGTTGGTCGCCCTGTTCTGGGGCTGGGTGGATGGCGAATGGCTGGGGTGGCCCCACCTGTTGTTGGGCGGGGTGGTCCTCAGTGGCGTGCGCCTCGTGGCCAAAGGTTGACCCTGCCGCAAAGGAATCCCAGCCCAGACCCGGAGGTGGCATTCGGCACATTGTGGTTTCGGACGTGGACAAAATCCGACATGGCCCGGTCCAAGGGAAACCGACATGATGAGATGACTTCGTAGGCTTGCACTCCGCACCGTGTCCCCATGACCACCCGTCTGTTCATCCCCCTGCTCATTCCATTCTGCCCACTGCCCGCGCTGGCCCAGGACACCCTGGCCATTCCCGAGGCCATCGTGCAATCCACTTTCACCGGTGTCGCCACCTCGGAGCCGCGCAACCTCCTCAGCCTGAGCCCCGAACAGATTTCCGGGGCCGGCCAGCCATCCCTGGACGGCCTGCTGGAGACCCTTCCGGGAATCGACACCCGCCAGCGCGGTCCCATGGGCGTCCAGACCGACCTGTCCATTCGGGGCGGCACATTCGAACAGGTGGCGCTGTGGGTCGATGGCATTCGATGGAGCGCCCCCCACACCGGACACCATCTGCTCAACCTCCCGCTCGACCCTGAGGACATCGACCGCCTCCAGGTCGTCCGCGGTGGAAGCGGCGCATTGGGCAGCGGCGGCATGACCGGAGGCGTCATCGTACAGTCCGGTCCGGCAAAAGCAGAGGGGGCATCCGCCTCCCTCGAAGCCGGCTCTTTCGGCTGGATGCGCGCCCGGGCCCGGGTCGACTGGGGCAGTGATCGGGTCCGACACCGCATCAGCGTCAGCCGTGCCGCGTCTTCGGGATACAGAGAGAATACAGACATGCGCATGCAACGGCTGCGCTACGCCGGAAGGGCCGAAACCCAATGGGGGGTCTGGAACCTGAGGTTCGGTGCCCTCAATTCAATCTTCGGAGCACAGGACTTCTACACCGCCAACTTCCCGACGCAGTTCGAACACATCGGCCTTTGGCAGGGCCAACTGACCTGGCAACGCCTCATGGGAGCCTGGCGTCTCGATGCCGGACTGCACCACCGCCAGCACAGGGATCGATTCGAATTGTTCCGCGAAGGAGAGGGATACTTCCTGCCCGATTCGAGCGGAACCCTCGTCTCCTCCAACGGTCCTGCACCAGGGTGGTACCAAGGTCCCAATCTGCATCATTCCAACACGAGCGGAGTGCGGCTCAGCGCGCGCCGCCCCACCCGGTGGGGAGAGCACCTCATCTCCTTGGATGGCCGATCGGAAGGCATCATCAGCAACCGCCTCGGCATCGCCGCATACGGCCGAGCAGGAGACGAGACCTTCACCCTCGGCGACCGCAGGACACACCTCGACCTTACGGCGGGAGAGCGCCTCCGGAAAGGCCGCTTCACCGCCGACGCCCTCGCCAACTGGACCATCAATTCAGCCGCCGACGGTCCGCGTTTCACGCCCGAGGCCTCCCTGGCCTTCAGGCTGGATGATGCCGGACGGGCCGTGGCCTTTGGTTCCGCCCGACGCTCCGTCCGCATGCCTTCCTTCACCGACCTGTATTACACCGTGGGCGGCGCCCAAGGCAGTCAGGACCTGCTGCCCGAAGAAGCCGACCATCTTGAATTCGGATACCGGCTCACCACCGACCTCGTCGGCGGACAGCGACTGACCTTCTCCCAGCACCTCTTCCACCGATGGGGGCGCAACCTCATCGATTGGGTCCGATTCAACGGTTCCACGGTCACGGAAGCCACCAACCTCCGCGCGGTCCACTTCGTCGGTCAGGAATGGTCCCTGACGATGAACGCCACCGAGGAAGCTGCCGCCCTGCGCTACCTCATCCTCAGTTTGACCCTCTTGGAAGCGGATGAATCCAGCCAGGGATTCGAGAGCAACTACGTTTTGGATGTGCTCCGTTCAAAAGCCGATTTCGCACTTGGCCTCCGCGCCGCACAAAACATCCACCTCGACCTGCGTTGGAGCTTTCAGGACCGGATCGGAGGCTATTTCGATCCGGTGCAGGGGGCGGAAATCGCATTCTCCCCCGTACACTTGATCGGCACCACAGTGCGCTGGATTCCAGAATCCCTGCCCGTCGCTTTCCACTTCAGGATGGACAATGCCTTGGACGCACAGTACGTGGACATTGGCAATGTGGACCAGCCCGGTCGATGGGTCCGGGCGGGATTGACCTGGTCCATGGATTGAGGAATTCAATCCGAGGAGGACAACTCGGACGAAGTTGACTTCCGGGCCAGGGGCGTTCCACTGAGGTGCCGCAAGACTTCCATCCCCGCACCCAGCTCGGCGACCGGCTCCACCCTCAGCCGCAGGGAACCATTGCGCTGGTACATCTGCACTCCCTTTGAATGTCGCTGCATGTAGTCCAGGACCCGCTGGAAACGGACACCACGGTAATAATCGCTGCCTTCCTCATCGTGGAAGACCCCAATCAGTTTGCCCCCCTTGAGCACGAGCTTTCCGAAGCCCACCACTTGCGCCATCCAACGCAACCGGATCGTTTCAAGCAGGTCCTCCGCCTCTTGCGGCAACGGCCCGAAACGGTCAATCAGCCGAGACTCATAGGCCTGCAATCCCTCTTCATCCGCCATCTCATCCAACTCCCGGTACAACGCAATCCGCTCTGCGATGTCCGAGATATAATGGTCCGGCAACATCAGGGCGAGGTCCGTCTCGAGCACCGTCTCCTCGACATAGCGCTCGCGTGAGTCGGCCTCTTCCTTGGCGAGCTCGGCAAACTCCTCATCCTTGAGTTCGCGTATGGCCTCCGTGAGGATCTTCTGGTACATCTCGAACCCGATGTCCGAGATGAACCCGCTCTGTTCGCCGCCGAGCAGGTTGCCTGCCCCCCGGATGTCGAGATCGCGCATGGCGATGTTCATCCCGCTTCCCAACTCGCTGAATTGCTCCATGGCCTGCAACCGCTTGCGCGACTCGGTGGGCAGGGAATGCAGCGGTGGTGCCAGCAGAAAACAGAACGCACGCTTGTTGGACCGTCCGACCCGGCCCCGCAACTGGTGCAGGTCGCTGAGTCCGAAGGTGTGGGCCTCATTGATGAAGATGGTATTGGCGTTGGAGATGTCGATGCCGCTCTCGATGATGGTCGTCGCCACCAGCACATCGTAGGCCCCATCAATGAAGTCCGACATGACCCGCTCCAGCTGCTCCCCATCCATCTGACCATGGCCGATGCCCACCCGGGCGTCAGGCACCAAGCGGTTGATCATGCCCGCGACTTCCCGGATGTTGGCGACCCGGTTGTGCACGAAATACGCTTGGCCACCCCGCGAGATCTCATAGGCGATGCCATCCCGGATGAGCTCCTCATTGAAGGAACCAATCTCCGTTTCTACCGGATAACGGTTCGGTGGAGGCGTGTTGATGATGCTCAGGTCGCGGGCGCCCATCAGGGAAAACTGAAGCGTCCGAGGAATCGGGGTTGCCGTCAGCGTCAAGGTGTCCACCGTGGCTCGCAGTGTCTTCAATTTGTCTTTGACCGCCACCCCGAATTTCTGTTCCTCATCGATGACGAGCAGGCCGAGGTCCTTCCATTTGATCCGCTTGCCCACGATCGCGTGGGTGCCGATCAGAATGTCGACCTGCCCCGCTTCCAGGGCCTTGACCGTCTCCGTCATCTTCTTGCCCGTCTTGAATCGATTGACGTAATCGACCTTCACGGGGAAATCCTTGAGACGCCTGGAAAAACTGCGGTAATGCTGCATGGACAGGATGGTCGTGGGCACGAGCACCGCGACCTGCTTACCGTCGGTGGCGGCCTTGAACGCAGCCCGAATGGCGATTTCCGTCTTTCCGAAGCCCACATCCCCGCAGACCAGACGGTCCATGGGCACCTCCTTCTCCATATCCTCCTTGACCGCCTCGGTGGCCGTCAGCTGGTCAGGGGTGTCCTGGTACATGAAACTCGCCTCGAGTTCGGTCTGCAGATAGGTGTCCGGCGTGTAGGCGAACCCACGCGATGCCCTGCGCTTCGCATACAGCTGAAGGAGGTCGTAGGCGATTTCCTTGACCCGCTTCTTGGTCTTGCTCTTCGTCGCTGCCCAAGTCGAAGACCCCAGTTTGTGCACCTTGGGGGCCATGCCCTCCTTGCCCGTGTACTTGGAAATCCGGTGAAGCGAATGGACACTGACATATAGGATGTCGCCCCCCTTGTACTTGAGCCGGATGGCCTCCTGCTCCTTGCCCCCCACATCGACCTTCTGCAGGCCGCTGAACTCTCCGATGCCGTGGTCGATGTGCACCACGAAATCACCGGGCTCAAGGCTCATCAGCTCCTTGATGGTCAGCGCCTGCTTGTTTTTCTTGAAACCGTCCTTGAGACGGAACCGGTGGTACCGCTCAAAAATCTGGTGGTCAGTATACACCGCGAGTTTCAGCCCTTCATCCACGAATCCCTCACTGAGCTCAGCGGGAATGGGCTGGTACTTGACCTCATCGCCCCGATCGGCAAAGATGTCGTGCAGGCGCTCGAGCTGCGTGCCCTGTCCCGCCACGACGAACGTGGCGAAGCCGTCCTGATTGCGGTGCTTGAGGTGCTCGGCGAGCAGATCGAAATTCTTGTTGAAGCCGGGCTGATCCTTGTGCCGGAAATCAACAGTCAGCCGATCCGTGAAGCTGCCGGAACCGTCGAATTCCACCACCCGGTGCAAGTCCAACCGCCGTTCGAAACGCAAACCGGTCGTATACAATTCGCCGGGCCGCAGGGCCTCGGTCTGTCCGGTCCTCCGATCGTAGAACGCCTGCGCCTTCTCGACTTCCTTGTCCAGCTGCTCCACCACACCGCGCACATCCCAGGCCCAGACCGTGCAGTCCTCCCCGAGGAAATCGAGGAAAGGTTCGCGCTCTTCCTTGAGCAATTGATCCCCCACGTCGGGCACGATGACGGCCCGGTCCATCTTGCCCACACTGAGCTGATCCGAAGGGTCGAATTTCCGGATCCCATCGACCTCATCCCCGAACAGCTCGATCCGGTATGGGTGGTCGAAGGCGAAACTGAAAATGTCGACGATGCCCCCGCGAATCGCATACTGTCCCGGTTCGTAGACATAGTCCACCTTTTCGAAACCGTAATCGATGAGGATCTCGTCCAGGAAATCCTGGCTGATCCTGTCCCCCCGCTGGATGGTATAGGTGTTGCGCTTGAGCTGCTTCCGCGTGGTGACCTGTTCGGCTACGGCCTCGGGGAAACTCACGATGCACACCTTGCCCCGCAAGGCCCCCAGCTTGTTCATCACCTCCGCGCGCATGGCCACGTTGGCGTTGTCCGTACCCTCCTCCTGGTAGGGCACCCTGGCACTTCGCGGATAGAACAGCACCTGGTGTCCCCCTTCTCCGAGCAGGTTCTCCAGGTCATTCATGAAGTATGCCGCACGCTCCTTGTCTTCGAGCAGAAACAGATGATCCCCCCCTCTGCGCCGAATGACCTGGGCGGCAAGAAAGCCGCGGGAAGACCCGACCAGTCCCCTGGCCTCCACCTTGCATCCCGCAGTGGCCATGGCATCCGCTACCTGCGCCGTACGAGCGTCGTGATCATAAAATCCAAGGAGGTCCTGCAGGGTCATGATGCGCCGCGCGAAGATAGCCGGCACTAAGTCGACGTTCCCGAACTTCGCTTCATGGAAACTTGGCCCGTCCACACCTTCGGCCGCTGGGAGGATTTCCAGGAAGGGCAGGTCCTCCTCATCGACAAGCCACGCGACTGGACTTCCTTCGATGTGGTCAACAAAGTCCGCCACCTGATCCGCCGCGGAGGGGGCTTCAAGAAAATCAAGGTCGGCCACGCCGGAACACTCGACCCCCTCGCCACAGGGGTTCTCGTCCTCTGCACGGGACGGATGACCAAACGAATCAACGCGCTCACGGCCGAAGACAAGACCTATGACGGGCACATGACCTTCGGAGCGACCACCGATAGCCATGACCTCGAGACGGAACTGCAACCGGGGGGTCCAACCGCACACCTGACCCTGGAACATCTGCACACCCATGCGGCGGAAATGACAGGGCCGATCGAACAGCTGCCCCCGCATTTCAGCGCCAAGAAAGTAGGGGGCCAAAAAGCCTATGTCGCCGCGAGGAAAGGAAAGGACATCGGTCTGTCCCCGGTAGAAGTCACCATCCACCGGTTCGACTTGACCGATTGGAGCCCCCCCATCCTGTCTTTTGATGTGCGCTGTTCCAAGGGCACGTACATCCGCGCCATCGCCAGGGATATGGGCAAGGCCACGGGAAGTGGCGCCCATCTTTCTTCACTGCGCCGCACGGCCAGCGGGGATTTCAACCTGTCGGACTGCATGTCCCTTGCCGATTTCGAGGCCCGGTTGGATGCCCTTCCAGCCCCGATTGCAGCCACCAGCTGAACGGTCCACACCCCCTTTCTTCCACGGGCTTGAACCCCGTCCGGGCTTTGCCTAACTTCGCCCGCCCCTGAAAACCATGCCGAGATGAGCGTAGAGCGTATGAAACTCAGCCAATTCAAGTTCGATGTGCCCAAAGAGCTCATCGCTCAATACCCGCTCGACAACCGGGATGAGAGCCGGATGATGGTGGTGCACCGCGAAACGGGAGCAATCGAACACAAGCATTTCCGGGACCTCATCGACTATTTCGACGAGGGCGACGTGATGGTGATGAACGACACCCGCGTCTTTCCCGCCCGCATGTACGGCAACAAGGAGAAGACGGGAGCGGTCATCGAAGTCTTTCTGCTGCGTGAATTGAACCGTGAATCCCTGTTGTGGGATGTGCTCGTGGACCCGGCTCGGAAAATCCGGATCGGCAACAAGCTGTATTTCGGCGAGGAGGACGAACTGGTGGCCGAAGTCATCGACAACACCACGAGCCGCGGACGCACGTTGCGCTTCCTGTTTGACGGAACCCACGAGGAATTCCGCCAGAAGATCTTCTCACTCGGTGAGACCCCGCTTCCGAAGTACATCGACCGCCCTGTCGAACCGGAAGATGCAGAACGATTCCAGACCATCTACGCCAAGAGCGAAGGTGCCGTAGCCGTCCCCACCGCCGGACTGCACATGAGCAAACAGCTGATGAAGCGGTTCGAGATCAAGGGCATCGATACGGCGTTCCTCACCCTGCACATCGGACTGGGCACCTTCCGCGAAGTGGAGGTCGAGGACCTGACCAAGCACAAGGTGGATTCCGAGCAACTGATCATCCCTGAGGACTGCGTCGCCACAGTGAACCGGAGCATTGAGCGCGGTGGCAAGGTGTGCGCTGTAGGCACCTCCGTCGTGCGCGCCATGGAAACCACGCACAGCACATTCCGTCAACTGAAGACCTATGACGGATGGACCTCACGGTTCATCTTCCCTCCGTACTCCTTCAAGCTGGCGGATTCACTGATCACGAACTTTCACACGCCCCAGTCCACCCTGCTGATGCTGACCGCGGCGTTCGGGGGATATGACCTCGTGATGGAAGCCTACCAGACCGCCATCAAGGAGAAGTACCGGATGCACGCTTATGGCGATGCCCTCCTGGTCCTCTGATCTGGAAACGCCCTGCTGACCGCGCCCGGTCCCATGAAAAAAGCCGCCCCTTTCGGAGCGGCTTTTTCATGGAGTGAAGTGGGGCTGGACCCGTTCAGCTCACACGCTTGATCGAACATCCAATGGCCTTGGTCACCGCAGGCTTGACCTTCTTTCCGGAGACCATATCCAAGATCGCATCCTTGAGATACGTGTCCTTCACCTCGGAAGCGGAATCGACGTTGTCATCGATGGCACCGCGGTACACGAGCCGGAAATCAGCATCGAACAGGTATACGTGCGGTGTCGTACGCGCACCGAAAGCATCGGCCAATTTGTGCGCATCATCGACCACGTAAGGCAGGATGTAGCCGGCCTCACGGGCATGCATTTTCATCTCCTCGAGGCTGTCGTCCCCCTTGCGCTTGGCTTCGTTGGAATTGACGAGCACGGAACCGATGCCGTTCTCGCGGGCGAATCCGGCCACTTCATTGTAGCGGCCTTCCCATCCCTCGGTCCTGCCTTCACGTCCGACGACGAATGGACAGGTGTTGCAACTGAAGATGACAAGGGTGCCATTGTCTCCAGCAAGGTCTACGAGGCTCCACTGCTGACCATCGATGTTGGTCATTTTCATATCGGAGAGTGGGGCCTTGTCGCCGGGATTGAGCTCGTTGATTTCGGTCGACTGGGCCGACGCGGACATCAGGATGCCGCACGCGAAGGCGGCCAGGGTCAGGTTGCGAAGCATGTTGTTTCGTTTGTTGTCAAGCAAGTTAACCGTCTCACGCTTGGAAAGTTGCCAAAAAACCCGACCTCACAGGGGCAGGTTGCCGTGTTTGCGGCGGGGACGGCGCACCGCTTTGTTCTCCAACATGGCGAACCCCCGCATGAGGCGCTTCCTCGTATTGGCGGGAACGATGACCTCATCGACATACCCCCTGGCGGCTGCACGGTAGGGGTGGGCAAACAACTCCGCATACTCCGCCTCCCGCTCTGCGAGCATGGCTGCGGGATCGGAGGCAGATGCGATTTCCTTGCGGAAAATGATCTCGGCCGCTCCCTTGGCCCCCATCACGGCAATCTCGGCCGTGGGCCAGGCGAAATTGAGGTCGGCACCGATGTGCTTCGAGTTCATGACGTCATACGCACCTCCGTAGGCCTTGCGTGTGATGATGGTGATGCGCGGGACGGTCGCTTCGCTGAACGCGTAAAGCAGCTTGGCGCCGTTGGTGATGATGCCATTCCACTCCTGGTCGGTGCCCGGCAGGAATCCGGGTACATCCTCGAGCACCAGCAGGGGCACATTGAACGCGTCACAGGTCCGCACAAATCGGGCGGCCTTCTTTGATGCGCCGATGTCCAACACCCCGGCGAGCACAGCGGGTTGATTGGCCACAATCCCGATCGAGCGCCCTCCGAGTCGGGCGAAACCCACCACGATGTTGGCGGCAAAATCCGGCTGCACCTCAAGGAACGTCCCCCCATCGACGAGCTCCTTCACGACATCGCGCATGTCATAGGGCTGCTGCGCGCTGTCAGGAATGATTGAATTCAGCGCCGGACGGCTCTCGTCTCCCGCCACATAGGGCTTGGAAGCCGGGACCTCCTCACAATTCTGCGGCAGGTAATCCAGCAATTCCTTGATCCGGTCGATGGCGGCAACCTCATTCGGGGCTGTCAGGTGGGCCACCCCGCTTTTGGATGCATGGGTCCGGGCGCCCCCCAGCTCCTCTGCCGTCACCTCCTCATGGGTGACCGTCTTCACGACATTCGGGCCCGTCACGAACATGTAGCTCGTGCCCTCCGTCATCAGGATGAAGTCTGTCAAGGCTGGGCTGTAGACCGCGCCACCGGCACAGGGCCCAAGGATGGCGCTGATCTGAGGCACCACTCCGCTCGCCTGCACATTGCGGTAGAAAATGTCGGCATAGCCCCCAAGGGAAACCACCCCTTCCTGGATGCGGGCGCCTCCACTGTCATTGAGTCCGATGACCGGTGCCCCATTGTCCAGGGCGAGATCCATGATGCGGCAGATTTTCTCGGCATGCGCCTCGGCAAGGGATCCCCCCAGCACAGTGAAGTCCTGGCTGAAGACATACACGAGACGGCCATGTACGGTGCCGAATCCGGTGACCACGCCATCCCCGAGAAATTGCTGCTTGTCCAGACCGAAAAGGTTGGACCGATGGGTGACCAGCATCCCCAATTCCTCGAAGGAGCCTTCATCGAGCAACAGGGCAATCCGCTCCCGTGCCGTCAACTTTCCCTTCGCATGCTGCGCCTCGATGCGCTGTTCACCGCCACCCTTCCGGGCCTGGTCCTTCATTGCCTCCAGCCGTTCGAGGGGACCCTTGTGCTCAGTTGCCATGTTCCGAAACTACAGCGCACGCGGCAACCAATGCACTGTGCAAACCGCCCATGCACAATCGCCTGTACGAGAAGGTGCGGCTTACCTTTGCCGCGCATCCGGGGCACCTCCCCGGCACCCCCAAGACATGCACCGTTCCCACACCTGCGGCGAACTCCGCCCCGACCACATCGGCCAGACCGTCACCCTCAGCGGCTGGGTCCAGCGCACCCGCGACCTCGGCGGCATGACCTTTGTCGACCTCCGCGACCGCTATGGCCTCACGCAGCTCGCCTTCAACATGGACGCCGATGCCGACCTCTGCCTCCAGGCCCGCAAGCTGGGCCGGGAGTTCGTGGTCAAGGCCATCGGCCTCGTCCGCGAGCGCGAATCCAAGAACATGCAGATCCCGACCGGCGAGATCGAGATCGACGTCAAGGAATTGATCATCCTCAACGCGGCCGACACCCCGCCCTTCACCATCGAGGACGACACCGATGGCGGCGACGACCTGCGCATGCAGTACCGCTACCTCGACCTGCGCCGCGGCCCCGTCCAGCGCAACCTGTTCCTGCGCCACCGCATCAACATCGAGACCCGGAAGTACCTCGACAGCATCGACTTCATCGATGTCGAAACGCCCGTCCTCATCAAGTCCACGCCGGAGGGCGCCCGCGACTTCGTGGTGCCGAGCCGCATGAACCCCGGCCAGTTCTACGCCCTGCCGCAGAGCCCGCAGACCTTCAAGCAACTGCTGATGGTGAGCGGCTTCGACAAGTACTACCAGATCGTCAAGTGCTTCCGCGACGAGGACCTGCGCGCCGACCGCCAGCCCGAGTTCACCCAGGTGGACTGCGAGATGAGCTTCGTCGAGCAGGAGGACATCCTCAACACGTTCGAGGGCCTGGTGCGCCACCTCTTCCAGACCGTGCTCGACCGTGAGATCGGTGACTTCCCGCGCATGACCTACGACGAGGCGATGGAGAAGTACGGCATCGACAAGCCGGACCTCCGCTTCGGCATGGAGTTCCAGGACATGGCGCCCGTCACGCAGGGCGTCGGGTTCAATGTGTTCGACAGCGCCGAAGCCGTGCTCGGCATCGTGGTGCCGGGCGCCGCGGAATACACCCGCAAGCAGCTCGACGGCCTGACCGACTGGGTCAAGCGCCCGCAGATCGGGGCCCGCGGCCTCGTGTACTGCAAGGTCAACGCCGACGGCAGCTTCAAGTCCAGCGTCGACAAGTTCTACGACCAGGACGCCCTCGC
>CALLLH010000042.1 GCA_938082505.1 uncultured Flavobacteriales bacterium | reverse complement strand
CCGATGGCGTGGCGGATGAGGCGCAGGGTGGGGAAGCCGATGGCGGCGGTCATGCGGCGGATCTGGCGGTTTTTGCCCTCGTCGATCTGCAGCTCGATCCAGGTGGTCGGGATGTTGGCGCGGTAGCGGATGGGTGGGGTGCGCTCCCACGGGGGCGTGTAGCCCGGTAGCAGGCGGGCCTTGGCGGGGCGGGTGGTGAAGACCTGGCCCTTGGCCTTGAGCTGCATGGGGCGCTCGAGGCTCCGAAGGTCCTCCTCGGAAGGGGTGCCCTCGACCTGCACGTGGTAGGTCTTCCAGATTTTCTGGCCGCCGGAGCCTTCGAGGATGCGGCGCTTGAGGTCGTTGTCGTCGGTCAGCAGGAGCAGGCCCTCGGAGTCGCGGTCGAGGCGGCCGATGGGGTAGACGGTCTTGGGGAAGTCACCCAGCTCCGCCAAGCTGGGGTGGCCGGCTTCGGAGGTGAACTGGCTGAGCATGCCGTACGGCTTGAGGACGGCATAGGTGGCCATCCTCAATCAATCCAGTCGGCGACGAAGACGTTGGTCGAGCGCGTGCGGCCGTTATAGCGGTTCGAGCTGAAGGCGATGCGCTTGCCGTCGGGCGAGAACATGGGGAAGCTGTCGAAGGCGTCGTCAAAGGAGATCTGCACGGGCTCCATGCCGTTCACGTCGGTCATGAAGATGTTGAACGGAAAGGCCTTCGTCTTGTGGTTCGAGCTGAACAGGATGTGCTGGCCGTCGGGGTGGAAGTACGGGGCCCAGTTGGCGCCGCCGAGGTTGGTGATCTGGCGCTGCCCGCTGCCGTCCGCCTTGGCGACGAACAGCTCCATTTCGGTGGGTTGGACCAGTCCGCGCCCCAGGAGCTGCATGTAATTGGCGGCCTCTTCACCGATTTTCGGTCGGCTCGCGCGCCAAACGATGTATTCGCCATCAGGGCTGAAGAAGGCGCCGCCGTCATAGCCCACCTTGGAGGTGATGCGCTGGACATTGCTGCCGTCCATGTCGCACGTGTACAGGTCGAGATCGCCATCGCGGGTGCTGGTGAAGACGATTTTGTCTCCCTTTGGACTGACCGTGGCTTCGGCATCGTAACCGTCCCCTCCGATGAGCAGCCGGGGCTCGCCTCCGCCGACCGGAGCAGTGTAGATGTCATAGCCCGCATAAATGGGCCAGACGTATTCGTTGTTGGGGCCGCGCCGGGGCGTTTCCGGACACGCGGTGTCGGCGGCGTGGGTGGAGGCATACAGGATGGAGGTGTCGCCCGGCATGAAGTAAGCGCAGGTAGTCCTGCCCAATCCCGTGCTGACCGCAGCCGGTGGGGAGGTGGACGGTGTGCCGTCGGCCAGGTCCATGATGTAGATCTGGTCGCATTCGACTCCCCAGCCGGGATTGGTGGCCTGGAAGACCAGGCTGCGGCCGTCGAAGGACCAGTAGGCCTCGGCATTGTCCCCGCCGTAGGTCAGTTGGCGCACGTTGTTGAAGTGAACCTCCTCTTCGTAAGCCCGATCGAGGCTGTCCGGCAAGTCCGGAAGGCTCAACGGGGTTGCCGTGGCCACCACGGTGGTCGCATCGGTCATGTGTTCCGCAGAGGGGTCTGCAGAGGGGGACGAACAGGAAGACAACAGGAACAGCCCACCTGCGAGGGCAGGCATGGCGCTGAAGAGAAAGGGAGTGTGAAACCGCATGGGTGAAAAAGCGACGCGAATGTAGAACTTCGCGTGTCCACGAACGGTTCACCCCTCCCATGAAATCCCATTTCCTCCCAACTCCGGTCTTAGGCTTGTCCAAGGTTGCCTTCCTTTCGATTTTCATCGGTGCCATTCTGGGTTCCTGTTCCAACCATGAAGGAGAAGTGGCACATCCCATCGCCATTGCGGACATGGGGGACAAGGCAGGCATGGCCGCCTTGAAGGCGGATGTGGAGCAATTGACTTCGGATGAATACGAAGGACGTGAAACGGGCAAGCCCGGCGCCTACAAGGCTGGCGAGTGGTTGGCGCGCAGGATGGAGGCCCTCGGGCTTCAGGCCGCTGGTGATTCCGGCTTTTTCCAATCTTTCCGCTACAAACCGCATCCACCAATGCAAGTCCATGGGGACACCTCCAAGACAATGGGGATGGCGGTCGTGAGGGAGATCGTGGGACGCAATGTCCTGGGTGCGACGGCTTCCTTGGTGGATACCACAGTACGCTGGGGGGTCATCGGCTGCCATCATGACCATCTCGGATGGGGGGATGAGAACAGCCTTTGGCGCGGTGTCGCAGAGGGTGATTCAGCAATGCACCCGGGGGCGGATGACAATGCGAGTGGTGTGGCGGTGCTGTTGGAGTTGGCATCGCGTCATTCTGTGGCGTCGCTCACGGGACATCCCCTGCTGATGGCCAGCTTCAGTGGTGAAGAGAAAGGCCTGTGGGGATCCAATCATTTCACGAATGAGCCCACGGTGGGATTGCAGCAAGTCGCGTGGATGATCAATTTCGATATGGTGGGGCGGCTGCGTGGTGATACGCTGGCGGTTTATGGCAATGGGACGTCACCCGTCTGGAATGAGATCCTCGATTCATGCAATGCGAGAAAGGGTGCTGGCTTCGAGCTCGTGTTGAGCGAGAGCGGAGTAGGGCCATCCGATCACACCTCCTTTTACCTGGAGGATGTACCGGTGTTGCATTTTTTCACCGGGCAGCATGAGGACTATCACAAACCCACGGATACCGCTGACAAGCTCAATTACCAAGGTATGCTCCGTATTGCGGATTTTGCCGAGTGCATTGTCGGTGAATTGGAGTTGCAGGAAGAAATTCCTTTTACCAAAACAAAGGACAGCTCAAGTGATGATGCCCCCCGTTTCAAGGTCACTTTGGGTGTTGTTCCTGATTACCTGTTTTCTGGTTCGGGAATGAGGATTGACGGTGTGAGTGAGGGCAGGCCAGCGCAATTGGCAGGTTTGCAGAAAGGCGATGTGGTTGTTCGTATTGGAGAATTGGAAGTGGCGGATATGATGGGGTATATGGAGGGATTATCAATGTTTGAGGAGGGTGAACAGACAGAGGTCGAAGTGTTGCGAAAAGGAGCGTCAATTGTGGTGGAGGTGACCTGGGATTGAAGGTTATCTTTGGCCCTCAAGGTGTTCCACCGCGCTCCGCTTGCGGGGCGAGGAAAGTCCGGACAGCATAGGGTACCGAACTCTCCGAAAGGGGAGGCGCCCGCAAGGGTGACAGAAAGTGCTGCAGAAATTCAGACCGCCGATGGCTTCCGAGCACAGGCAAGGGTGAAAAGGTGGGGTAAGAGCCTACCAGCGTGTCGGGTGACCGCACGGCTCAGGTAAACCTTTCGGGCTGCAAGACCATGTATACCAGTGCTTGAGGACGTCCCGTCCGATGCTGGAGGGTAGGTTGCGTAGATCAATGGTGGAAGTCCTTCGGGACAACAGAATCCGGCTTACGGCCTTGACGTCCCCGGGGTTCATCCCCGGGGATATGTCAAGCATTGTAAATTTCGCGAGGTCCTGTTGGTTTATTTTTTTGTTACTTCGTCCAGCCTAACTAATACGGAATGTTCGTATTTATTTATCAAAGCGTTGACTATCAATGGCGAAAAAAATGAGCGTCCAATTCAAGGACCAAGAGCTGAAGTATATCCGCAGCTTCTATGAGCAAGAGCGATTTCAGCTCCTCTCCAGACTACAACACGTAGACCAAGTTTTGTCCCGCCTGTCGGGTGGCCAAGGGGCCATTACCGATGGCCGCGGAAGTATGGACATTCCGGTTGTGACCAACGCGGCTCCTTTGCCCAAGCGGAAACCGGGCCGTCCTCGAAAGGAGCCGGTTGAAGCTGAGGCGAAGGCAGCCGTGAAAAAAGCGGGAAGGCCAAAAAAGCGGGGCCCGAAAAGTGTGTGGGGCAATTTCATCCTGCGCAGACTTCGCCAGTGCGATCGTCCATTGAGTTACGCCGAGCTCGTGCGCGATGCGATGGTCATGCACAATTTGCCGGCCACCAAGGAGAAGAATGCCAAGGCCAGCATTTTGAATGCGGCTTTCCGACTGCGTACGCATCTAAGCAAAGTGGATACTGTTGGGTTGCCCGGCAAAAAGGAGCGATTCCTCGTTTTGTCCTCTTGGATGGTTGAAGGGGGCGGCTTGAAGCCGTCCTATGAGAAGGCGTTCCTGGCCGCGGCCCAGACTCCCATGGATGATCGGGGACGCAAGCCCCGACGTCCCTCAGCGGCATCGAGAGCAGAGGCCAAGGTGAAAGCGCGCTTGGAGCCCGCTCCCGCGGTGGCCGAGCGTGCTTCTGCAGCCACAAAGGCCGCAGCGAAGCCTGTAGCGAAGAAGGCCGCAGCGAAGCCTGCAGCGAAGAAGCCCGCAGCGAAGCCTGCAGTAAAGCAGCCCGCAGCAAAGAAGCCTGCAGTGCAGGAGGCGGCAGTGGCGGAAGCCGTAGCCGGATGAATCTGAACGGAGCAGTAAGAAAAAAGGGGCGCCATCGGCGCCCCTTTTTCTTTAGTCTCCCTTGGGGATCAAGACTGATGGAAAGGGTACCGATAATCGGTGGCCGGCACCAAAGTCTCCTTTATGGTTCGCGGGCTGACCCAGCGCAACAGATTCAGCATTGAGCCCGCCTTGTCATTGGTGCCCGACCCCCTCGCTCCTCCGAAAGGTTGTTGCCCGACCACCGCACCCGTGGGCTTGTCGTTGATGTAGAAGTTGCCGGCAGAATTCTCGAGTGCACGCATGGCATCATCGATGGCATACCGCTCTCGGGCGAAGACGGCTCCTGTCAGCGCATATTCGCTGGTGGTGTCCACCAGTTCGAGTGCTCCTTCGAAATCATCGGCAGGGTATACGTACAGGGTAACGACCGGTCCGAAGATCTCCTCCTCCATGGTCTTGAAGTGCGGTGTCGCAGCCACAATGACCGTCGGATGGACGAAGTACCCCGTGCTGTCGTCATACTGCCCTCCGACGAGGATCTCAGCGTCGTCATGTTGGGCTGCGTAATCGATGTATCCGGTGATCTTCTCAAAGGACCTGCGGTTGATGACGGCGCCGATGAAATTCTCGGGGTCTCCGGGAGGGCCCACCTGGAGGGTGTTGACTTCTGCCGTGAGCTTGTCCTTGATCTCCGGCCAGAGGTTGTCCGGCAGATAAACCCGGCTTGCGGCGCTGCACTTCTGCCCTTGGAACTCGAAAGCGCCGCGGATGATGCCGGTAACGACTTCATCGACATCGGCTGATTTGTGGGCCACGATGAAATCCTTGCCGCCCGTTTCACCGACGATGCGGGGGTAAGTCTTGTATTGCGCGATGTTCTGTCCGATGGTGCTCCACAGGTGACGGAAGACCCCCGTGCTGCCCGTAAAGTGTAGACCTGCGAAGTCCGGATGGTTGAAGACGACGTCTCCGGCCACCTTGCCATCGACGGTCACCAGGTTGATGACACCCTCGGGAAGTCCTGCGGCGTGCAAGAGCTCCATGATGACATGGGCTGAATAAATCTGGTCGTCGGATGGTTTCCATACCACGACGTTGCCCATCAGGGCTGCTGAAATTGGCAGGTTTCCTGCGATCGCCGTGAAATTGAACGGGGTGATGGCAAAAACGAACCCTTCGAGGGGGCGGTATTCGAGGCGGTTCCAGATGCCAGGGGCACTTTCCGGTTGCTGGGCGTAGATCTCCTGTGCAAAATGGGCATTGAACCGCAGGAAATCGATGAATTCACATGCTGCATCGATTTCCGCCTGGTGCATGTTCTTCCCTTGTGCCAGCATCGTGGCGGCATTGATGCGCGTGCGCCAGGGACCGGCCAGCATTTCGGCGGCCCTCAGGAAAATGCTTGCGCGGTGCTCCCAATCCAGTCCGGCCCAGCTGGAGCGCGCTTCCAACGCTGCCTCGATGGCGGAGGAGACATGTTCGGCCGTGCCGAAATGAGCGTGACCGATGACCCGTTGGTGGTCCTGGGGTGGCGTCAGGGGGCGC
The DNA here is from genome assembly GCA_938082505.1 of uncultured Flavobacteriales bacterium. GTDB lineage: Bacteria > Bacteroidota > Bacteroidia > Flavobacteriales_D > Sanyastnellaceae > UBA8752. Next base: position 5,912 of record CALLLH010000042.1, on the reverse strand, counting down.
TTGTCGTCGGTGAATACCGGTTCTCCTCCGATGACCATGGGCACCGCGACCGGCTCCTGGTTGAGCATGCGCTCGTATTCGGCCAGTTGGGCCTTGCGCTCGGGGCTGCCGGGGCCGTAAGAGAGTACCGGTTCATTCTCTGGATAGGGGACTTGAAAGAATGCGTTGGGCATGTTGCGAAAAATCTGGGGCAAAGGTAGTCCCAGGCCAATCTGGCAAAAGGTCAGGTCATTCCTGTTGAAAAACCGCGGCACTCCTACGCGTATGTCCTGTGTCCGTGGGCAATTTGCGAAGCATGCACCCACGAGGGATCGCACACTTTCTTGATTGGACTTGCAGGAGGGCAGGCAGGACATGGCTGTCCGTTGTCCTCGTGGCGTCTTGTGGGTGCTTGATTGCGCAGTCGCCCGCTGGAAATGACGATGTGCGCCAGCGGGCCGAGGTGGCCTATGAAGCGGGCCAATACCTCGAGGCCATGGCGGATTACGAGCGCCTGGTCAGCCTGTACCCAGAAGAGGCGTGCCTCCACGGCCGTCTTGCGGGTTGCGCCATCCGTGAGCCGGGGAGGTTGTCGCTGGTGAGGCGTCATCTGCGGATTGCCATCCGCAAGGGTTGTTCCGACCCGGATCTGGGCTACTACCAGGCACGGTTGGCCCAGTTGGAATACGACTTTGAACGGGCCCATGACCTCTACACGGCCTATCTGGTTTCCGGAGGAAAGAGGGCCAGGTTCAGATTGGAAGCTGAGCGCGGGGCCGTGGATTGTGCCCAGGTGGGTTGGTCGCCGGACGAAGCCGTATCCCTTGAGGTCTTTGAACGGATTCCCGCAGACCCCGAAGCGGCATTCCGCTACTACAATCCCGATGTCGAGGGCTTGCGGCTCATTGCGACGCCCAACGATTTGCGGAGCAAGGCGGATTTGAAAGTGGAGCAGGGGAGCATGGCGCTCCACGATGGCGATACGGTTTTGGTCTTCGCTTCTTTGGGGAAGAAGGGCATGCAGGGTTGGGACCTCTGGAAAGTCTCGGTCAGGACGGGGGCCTTTTCCGATCCCATTTCACTGGGGCCGGCGGTGAATACCGCCTATGACGAGCGGGATGCCTACCTCTCCAAGGATGGGATGCTGTACTTTTCTTCCAACCGGCCGGGCGGATTGGGGGGCTTCGACCTGTATGCGGTGGCCTGTGGATTGGACGGCATGCCCACCGGCACGCCCTATCGGCTGCCCTATCCCATCAATTCGGTCAATGACGATGTCTTCTTCATTCCGGAAAGTGACGGCGGCGCTTGGATGGCTTCGGATCGGGCCTCTGTCGCGGGGAAGGTGCATGCCTACAGGATCGGGATCGGAGATGGCGTCATGGCGACCGGTTCGGTGGCCTGGTCAGCCGATGAAGTGCAAGAGGAAGGGTTGAATCTGCGGGTGTTCTCCGGGGGTGAGGAGGTGGCCGCCAATGTGATCGACGGAGAAGGCTCGCACCTGAAGTTCGACGGTGGCGAAAGTGTGAGGATCGTGCTCGAAGATGCGGATGGTCACGTGGTATCCGAAGCATTTGGTGAAGGGGAGGGGGCATGGGAACTGAAAAAGGGGGTGACCGGATGGGAGCTTGTCGCCAAGGCGGAAGTGGCTGCGGATTGGGCGGTCCTGTCCGATTTGCAGGTAGGGTCGGGTATCGCCCGCAGCGCCGGTGCCACAGAGGTTGCAGATGATTCGAGCCCTGCCTTGGAAGCTGGATCCGGCTGGTCTGATTGGTTGTCCGAACGCATGGTCACCCTGGACGAGCCCATGGCCGATGCCGGCGAAGAAGGTGCTGTCGAGGATGTTGCAGGGTTATCGGAGGAGTCCGGACCAGCGAATCAAGTGGTGGAGGCTGTTTCCGGTCCTGATGCGGAGGGGCCGAATGAAGAGGGGGTGATTGAAGAGAGTTTGGTACAAGGGGATTCCGTCGCAGAAGAAGTGGGGGAAAGGGCAGCGGAATGGCCCGTGGAATGGAACCTCCAGGATGCCCGTTCGCTTGCAGACGAGACGCCGGCTTCACCTGTGGTGGTGGAGGCGCTGTTGGAAGCGTATCCCGATGTGGTCTTCGAAGTCTGGGAGGAAAAGGCGCGACAGGTGTTGTCCCTCGAGCGGGAATTCCTGGATGAGCCTGATTTCAGCAGGGCAGGAGAATTGTATGACCTGCTGGAGCAGATGGAAACCTGGTCGCCCGAAGAAGATCGGATTTCGCCGCGCTTGAGGGATGGTGTGGCGCTCGAGGATATTCGGGATATGCTCGACGAGTGGAGCCGGGCAGTGCAGTCGGCCACCAAGGCTTCTCTTGCGCGGGTAGCCGGTGAAGCTGCGCTCGCTTTTCGCAGGGACCGCCTCGCCGCCCGCGAGTTGTGGGACGAGGGTGGTCAGGACATCACACAGCTCAAATTGCAGTGGTCCAATTGGAGGGATACACAGAGGGGGATCGAAACCGAGGATGGAATTCCTGTGGAGTTGACGGACGAGGAAGGCGAGGTCTTGTTCAGGGATTGGTCCGCTGTTCTTGAAACGTCAAATGAAGTCTGGTCCAAGAAGGAGCGGTCCGGGTGGCGCGGCGCATGGTTCGATCGGGAGGTGGATTACCTGGACCGGAGCCAGGTCATTTGGGAGGAGAGTGTGAATCAAGCAGGGTTGGCCACGGACGAGTCGGAGGTCTCCCCCGCGGCCGATGGGCCCCGTGATTTGCCGCCCGGTGCGGTGACCTCGGGCGAGGTGGACGAGGGCGGGGAAGCCCAAATGGAGGGGGCATCGGAGGAAGCGACAGTTGATTCGGGCGATGCATCCGAAGGTTTCGAAGTGGAGCCCGCTGCCGATGCTGCGGACATGGAGCGGGTCACGGTTGAGCCTGAAGGGGCCCAATTCATTGCGGTCCTGTTTCCGGTGACTCCAGAAATCGTGCAAGGTGACCGGGAAGCGGAGGAAGGGCGAATGGAGAAGGTCCAGGAGGCACAGAGTGACGTGGAACTCGCTTGGGTTGAAGCGGTCACGGTCTCCAAGCAAGTGGCCCGTGCGTGGGACCGGTTGGGTGCGCGATTGGATGGCGAGGGCATGCCCATCATCACGTCGGGTGAAGATTGGATGCGGCTGGACAAGGAAGTTCGGGATGCCCACCAGGCATTGCTGAAATCCACCCTCGATGAACTTGACCTTCAGTTGCAGTTGGCCGAACGTGAGCGCAAGGCATTGATGCTCGATTGGGATGAACGGGAAGGTCAGGTGCCTGCCGAACTCGAAGGTTTGCACGCCAGGGCCATGCGAGCCGATGAGCGTTTGCGGATGTTGGAATCTGAATCGAGAGTGGCCAAAGGGGCTTCCGGGTTCACGTTGCTGATGGAGCTCAAAGAGGCGATGTTGGCGTCCGGCATGGCATGGGAGGTTTGGGAGCGGGAATGGGCTTCGCAGATCGAGATGTCCCCAGGTGGGCTCGATTTGGCCAGTGGGGAGGCAAAGGAAACAGCAGCGGACCAAGAGGCGGGGGGTGCAGATGTGGCTGCCGTGGCAGGGTCGACGCAGGTTCAGGAGGACGGCTCTGGGGTGGATGGATTGGCGGAGGAACTGGAGGTCGGAGGAGCAGATGCGCGAGGAGCCGATGATCAGGAAATGTCCCCAGCTTCGGATGATGCGGGCGGGACGGAGTTGGAACGGACCGAGGAAAGTGTGGAAGAAGGAACCCGTGAAGGGGCTGGGATTTTGACGGACAGTCCAGAAACACAGGCGGTCGAGGGTGAAGAAGGAGAACCGGAGCTGGCGGATGCAGTGGCATCCGAAACTCCGTCGAACGAGGGGTTGGCAGTCATTCTACCTGGGCGCCCGGTCCGTGAATTGGAGCGCTTGGTTGCGGCTTTGGAAAAAATGGAGGCCTCCACTGAACAGCAAGCGAAAAATTGGAGTTCGGACGAAGACGAGATGTTGCAGGCATGGATGGAGCGCAAAGAGATTTGGCGTGATCGACCGTCGTCCAATTCCGGGAGGGCCGAGCGCATGGCTTGGGACAAAAGGAGGTTCTTCAATGAGCGCAGGCTTCGCAGGATCGCTGAAGCTATTGATGTCGATGCCATGGAACGTCGGCTGCTGGAAGGAGAGGAGGGGGTCGTGGGGGATGTCGACCTGACGGAATCGGAGGGGAGCTTGGAGGATGTGGTGTTGGAGACTGAAGCCCCTGTTTTCCCACCGGGGTCCGCAGAGGTCATTGAAGCGGATGAAGCGGATGAGGCGGCCCCCGTGGCGGAAGCTGATTCGCGGCAGGAGGCGGATGCTGCTGTCTTCGGGGTGATTTTGCCTTCGGCTGAAGTGGTGGGAAGCTCATCCGGCAGCCGCAGTCGTACCGGACTGACATTGAGGCCCATCGAACGGGAAGCCTTGGAAAGGGCCATACTGTCCAACCCCTCCGCCTTGGAGGTGGGTTTGGTGGAAAGCGCCGAGAGCAGGTTTGACGATGCGCGTGGGGCACCCGTGGCAGAAGGGGTAGAGTACAAGGTTCAGGTGGGGGCTTTCCGAAAAGCGCTGCCTGCCGCACTTTTTGCTGCTTTTGACCCCATGTGGGCGCAGCGATTGCCGAACGGCATCACCCGTTACATGGCGGGCAGTTTCGATGCCTACGACCCTGCAATCCAAGCGAGGAATGCCATCAGGGCGTTGGGTTACGAGGATGCATTCGTGGTGCGGTTCAAGGATGGAGAACGGGTGACCGGGGCCAGACCGGATGCACCGGAATTGGCCGCCGAGCGCGCGCGGACCGGCGGCGGGGAGCCCTCGGTTCGTCCGGCTGGTCGGGTCGACGATGTTGCCGGAACGGTCGGCTCTGATCCCGGTGTGGCCGAAGCGGAAGCGCCGGCACGCAAAGAGGACATTCCTACGTGGGAGGGCATTGCCGGACGGGTCTACAGCGTTCAGGTCGGGGCTTTCAGGGGTGTACCGGATGCTGCGGCGTTGGCGTCATTGGGAACGTTGACCAGGGAGGATGCCGGTGCGGATGGTTGGTTGAGGCTGTTTTCAGGCCGATTCGAAACGGAACAGGAAGCACAGGACCACAAGGAGGAATTGAAGGGCGATGGAAGGCAGGACGCCTTCATCGTGGTCTACATCAATGGTCGGAGGATCCCCTTGTCCGCGGCGGCCACCACTTCCATTTCTCCGCTTCCCCGGACCCTTGATGATGTTCAGCCCGCTGATCCGGCGTCTCCCTCATCGGCTGGAACCGCAGGGGCATGGCATGTTGAGCTGGGTGTTTTCACCAGCACGATTCCTGTGCGGTTGGCAAATGCAATCCTGGACGCACCCTTGGATTGGGAAATCCAATCGATGCGTGAGGACGGGAGGACACGGTACCGGACCAAAGGGACGGATGAGGACGTGGCGCGGACCTGGCAAGCTGCCGCTCGTGCGGCGGGTTTCACGAATGCCCGTCTGGTCCGCGAGTGAGTCGGCTGGGTAAATCTCCTCTGTTCCGTTGATTTTCATGGCATTCATGCTATTTTTGCGGCCCTTTTGTGGGTCAGCGCCATAGGCCCCTTGTTGAATTGCTCCGTCGGGAAGGCGCATCCCCCGGATACAAAAAGACCTTCGAGTCATGATGACCGAAGAAAATCAAAAGCCTGAAGATCAGGCAAATGTGCCTGAGGGCACAGGGGCTGAACAGCCCCAGGAGACCCAAGACACCGCACCGGCGTCGGAAGAGGTCCAAGAAACTGAAACTACTGCTGAGGAAGCTCCCGCCGAGGAGGCTCCCGCTGCTGAGGAAGCTCCCGCCGAGGAGGCCCCTGCTGCTGAGGAAGCCCCCGCCGAGGAGGCTCCCGCTGCTGAGGAAGCTCCCGCCGAGGAGGCTCCCGCTGCTGAGGAAGCCCCCGCCGAGGAGGCCCCCGCTGCTGAGGAAGCCCCCGCC
>CALLLH010000041.1 GCA_938082505.1 uncultured Flavobacteriales bacterium | reverse complement strand
AACCGCCACAATCCGGCCATTATGCACCATGACCTCTCCATCCTCGATTTTGCCTGCCTCACCGCAGGTCCAGACTGTCGCGCCCACAAAGTGCCAACTGCCCTGCTCGGGCAATTGCGTGCGGCCATAAGCGCTGAACGGATAAAGCAACGGAGCCGGCCCCGCAGCCTCTTCAGCAGCCTCTTCCGAGGCATCACCCTCACCTTCCGACGCGGATTCTGCCACATCGTCGTCCTTGCGGTCACGGGACTGGTTGCGTTCCCCCTCCTGACGCAGGGCCGCCCATTCCACCCATTGACCATCAGGGCGCTCGCCCCGCCCCTCGATGATGCGGCTGCCTTCATAGACATTGCCGACGAGGCGGAACGTACCCTCCTCCTCATCGATCAGGCGGAGGACCAGGTCCCGGCCATCCTGTGCAACCTTGGCCTTTCCAGCCAAGGAATCGATGTCCTCATCGGCGGTACCGGCCAGCCACCAGCGGCCGCGCGGTCCCTTGTCTCCTTCCTTCAGTTCCAACACGAGGTCCCGGCCCTCGAGGTTGAGGCTGTATCGACCGGCCACTTCCACCTTCTCGAGGGGCGCAATCTCATGCGGTGTGCCCTGGACCACCGTCCAATGGAGGGTGCTGCCCTCCTCGAAAATCGGCCCGTCGCACACCAGGAAATTCGCCTCTAGACCAGCAGCCAAACGGCCCACTCGGTCTGAGGCCCCAATCATTTCGGCCGGAATGCGGGTCAGCGCATCCAAGGCCTTTCCGGCATCGAGGCCTTGCCCCACCGCCTTGCGGACATTGGCGAGGAAGTCACTCCCCTTGTCCACGCCGTGCATCGTGAGCGCCATCGGAATGCCTGCCTCGGCCACCTTGGCGGGGTTCATGGGAGCCCACTCCCAGTGCTTCATCTCTGAAAGCGAGACGAGGCGAGCGAGGTAAGGGTCGCTCACATCGATGGCGGAAGGAAAGTCAACCGGTACAATCAGGGCACCGCCCGTGGCCCGGATTTCATCGAGTCGCCGGTAGGCATCTCCTCCCCCCAGAAACGCGTATTGCACCCCGAACTCATCCCCGACCTTGTCCGCACGCAGCACATCGAGCCAATTGCCGGCGTCGAAGAAATGGGGCAGGTCCAACGTCCCGTTGAAAGACTCCAGCGAAAGGTTGCGCTCCTCCGGCGCATCGAATTGCCCATACCATTCACTGTCGCAGTATGTCTGGCGCAACAGCGCAATGCTGCCCATCAAGGAACTCGGGTAAGACTGGGCGGAAGACCCCTTTGAGAAGCTGTGCCACGCCGCCACGCGCGGTTCGAGCACCACGTCATTGGCATCATCCCCCAGGGCGACCAGGGCCGCAGTTCCGCGCACGATGCCGTCCTGACGGTGGGTGACCACAGCCCCGAAACCCGCCGACCGGTATGCCTCGGTCCCTTTGCCTGGAGCGAATTCCATGGCCGCTTCGAATTCGGGGTGCAACGCGCTGTTCCAGCCGAAGGCCGCCTCCGTGTCCTCCCGCTCGTCATGGGGCTTGCCATCCCAACGGGCACGCTCACCCTTTTTCAACCCCCAACCCGTGTGGAGGTCCACGAATGCCGGATACAATTCCTTGCCGGACATGTCATGCCGGACGACAGGCTCAGAAGAAGAAAAAGAACCGGACCCAACGGCCTCGATCCGTCCCCTGCGCACCACGAGGTGACCTTCTGCAATCACCTCATCCGCCGAGACATGGATCCGGGCGCCCTCATAAACGTGCAATTCAGCGCGTTGATCCGGCGTGCCATTGACGGGAAAAGTGGAACCGGACTGGGCAAGGGCCGCATGTTGAATGCCAAGGGCCAGCAAAGCCAGGACAAGGGTGATGCTTCGATGCATGTTCATGTGATTCGGGGTCGGCAAGATATCGGGAACCACCGGACCCCGGCACGCGAACGTCCATGTACTTGGCAAGGGCTTGTGTTCGATATTCGCTTCATGAGCCAACCCACAAGCGTGTACGCTGAGATGACCCCGAATCCAGAGGTCATGAAATTCGTTGCGGACCGAGCCCTCATCGAGGGTTCCGCCCAGGCCGAATTCAATGAGAAGACGCAGGCCAAGGGGTACTCGAGCCTCGCCGAGGAACTCTTCAATTTCCCGTTCGTCACCGGTGTGTTCATCAGTGGCAACTTCGTATCCGTCACCAAGGACGATACCATCGGGTGGGAAATGATCACCATGCAGATGCGCGAGTACATCCAAGGGTGGTTATCCGAACATGACACGGCCGTCGAGGAGATTCCCCCTGCAAGGCCCACGACATCCGGCCCTGCCGCAGGAGCCTCCCATGACCCAAAGGCGCCTGACGCGGTCCAGTTGGCGGATGCGGACATCATTCCAACCGAACACGATGAAGCCATCGTGGCCCTTTTGGAGGAATTCGTCCGACCTGCCGTGGAAGCCGATGGCGGGGCCATCGACTTCAGGGCTTTCGTGGACGGCACCGTTCACGTCCGGCTCAGAGGCGCCTGTGCCGGCTGCCCTTCATCCACCGCCACCCTCAAGGACGGCATCGAACGGCTGTTGACCTCCAAGCTCGATGCCGTTCAATCCGTCGTCGCCTCCGTCTGAATCATGGCTGATCCCTCCCGCATCGGTTCACAATTGCGGCATTTCCGCAAGGAGCGGGGGTGGACGCAAACTGAACTGGCCGAGCGCACAGGCCTGAAGCGCACCGCACTCGGCGCCTATGAGGAGGGCCGCGCGGAACCGCGCCTTGCGGCATTGGTGAGGCTTGCCCACGTGCTGGACGTATCCCTCGATGCCCTCGTTCTGGGTGGCACCAACAAACGGATGGAACAGGACGTCCGCGTCCTGCCGATTCCGGTGGACCGGACGACCGAACAAGAGCGCATCAGCGCGGTCAGCGTCAAGGCGGCGGCCGGATATGCCGCTGGACTGGGAGACCCCGAGTGGATTGCCGCGCTGCCGCACTTCGCATTGCCCTTGCCCGAAGTGCCCACCGACCGGACCCTGCGGTTCTTCCAGATCGAGGGCGACAGCATGCTTCCCTTGCCCAGCGGCACATGGGTTCTGGCCGAGTTCGTGGAAGGGCTCGGACAATTGGGCGGAGGACGGCCCTACATCCTGTCCACCCGAGAGGACGGCCTGCTCTTCAAGCGCGTGGAAAACAGACTCGACCGCGAGGGGGATTTCATGCTCGTATCGAACAACCCCGCCTTTGATTCCTACCCCTATCCCCCGGAAGGCATTCGGGAAGCCTGGCGTGCCATTGGTTGGTTCTCAACCGATTGGCCTCGGACCTCCGCCGAAATAGCCTCTACCCTGGCCGCAATCAAGCAAAGTATAAGAGGTTAAGTGGGTTGTTTTCGTTGCTTAAGCTTCTATAAACGTCTACAAAACGAGGATTCGGGCAGTGGTTTAATCCATACCCCATCGTTATCTTCACTATCATGACCTCATCGCTTGTGCCGCTCAGCACCATCTGTGGATTGATGGTTTGCACCTTGTTGCCCCAATCCGCAGCTGCACAGAAGATGTTCGGTCTTCCCGCATCCGCCATGCACGACCATGCGGAATGTACCACGCAGGCTTGTGACGGCTTGGTGGGCATTCCCGAGGATCATTTCCTCTACATCCCGCCCCCCACGATGGCCAGGAGCGCCATCGCCACCATCGAAGTCAACTACAGCAACTTTCCTCCCGTCGCCGAAGCCGCCTTCCAATACGCCGTCAACATCTGGGCGAGCCAGATTTCTAGCGACGTGGTCATCTCGGTGGATGCGAATTGGGCCTCCCTGGGAACCAACATCCTCGGTTCGGCCTCCCCGAGCACGATCCACCGGAATTTCACCGGCGCTCCGGAGTCCAACGTCTACTATCCCGCAGCCCTCGCCAACCAACTCGCCGCCAGTGACCTCGACGGCACCTCTGCCGACATCTCCTGCAACTTCGGCAGCGACGTCAATTGGTATTTCGGACTCGACGGCAACGTGCCCCCGGGAGCCTATGACTTCGTCACCGTCGTCCTCCACGAACTCTGCCACGGCCTGGGGCTCATCGGCAGCGCCACGGTAGCCGGCAACACCGGTTTCATCGGCCAGAGCGGCTCTCCTTTCGTCTACGACACCTTCATCAACGACAACAATTCAAGCGGCAGCATACTCGACCTGAACGCCGGCACCAGTGTGTTGGGCGATGCCCTGACCGGAGGTGGCTTGGTATGGGCCGGGCCGGAAGGACTGGCCGCCGCCGTAGCCCCTCCCGGAATCTATGCCCCCGACCCCTGGGAGCCGGGCGCCAGCTTCTCCCACCTCCGCGAGGACATGTACCTCTCGGGAGATCCCAACGCCCTCATGACCCCCAACCTCAATACCGGTGAGGCCATACACAATCCAGGACCCATCGTCATGGGCATGTTCGCCGACATGGGATGGGGGGTCCAGGGATGCGCGATCTCCTCCGTGCTACCCGGAGCCCAATTGGCCTGCAATCCCGCGACCAACACCTTCAGCCAACAACTGATCCTCATCTACGACAATGCCCCGACCGGACTCATCAATGTGAATGGCTCGCTGTTCACCATCTCGGGAAGCCCACAAACGATCAGCCTCAACAACCTTCCCGCGAACGGGGCCCCCGTGGACGTGGAGGTCTTCTTTACCGGGGATCCCACTTGTTCCAGTAGCCATCCCGCCCTCTTCACCGCCCCCGACCCCTGCGGCGGCGGTTCCTGCGCCATCGCTTCGTACAATGTCGGCGCACAGACTTCCTGCAATTCCATTGACGGGACCTACGGCCAATCGGTCGTCCTCAACTTCACGTATTCCGCAGGTGCCGGGGACGTCATCGTCAACGGACAGCAATTCCCGGTCGTCAATGACCAGGCCAACATCACCCTGACGGGGCTGCTGGCGGACGGTGCCCCCGTCGACATGCTCATCACCTTCACCAATGACGAGGCCTGCGCCTTCGCGGTATTCGATGCCTGGACCGCTCCTGCGCCCTGCCCCTGCGACATGGCGCTCGAAGTCTCCTCCGTGGGGCCCTGTGACGGATTGACCAACACCTACGACCTGGGCCTCGTGATCCATGTGACCAATCCACCACCCACCGGACTGCTCAACCTCGGCGGCAATCTGTATGAAGCACCGGCAACCTCCGGGAGCTACACGACCACCCTCAATGATCTGATCGCCAATGGGGGGGGCAATTCCATCGGAGCCTATTTCACCCACCTCCCCACGTGCAGCACAGCGGAAGATGCCACGTGGACGGCCCCGGAGTCCTGTTCCTGCCCCAGCGATCTGGACGGCGACGGCATCATCGGCATATCCGACACCCTGGAAATCCTGGCCAACTTCGGTTGTGTCGGCAGCGGCTGCGTCGGCGACCTGGATGGAGACACCATTGTCGGGGTATCCGACATCCTCGAAATGCTCTCCATTTTCGGCTCCAGCTGCTGAACACCGGACGTTCCAAACGAAAACCGCACCAAGATGTGGAGGGAACCGGAATGCCAACTAATTTGGCATTCCAATTTTCCCAGCAGTGTCCACATCCCGCGCCATCCTCCACCTCGATCTCGACACCTTCTTCGTGTCGGTCGAACGGCTGATGGACCGGCGCCTGAATGGCAAACCCCTGCTCATCGGCGGAACCGGAGACCGCGGAGTCGTGGCCTCCTGCAGCTATGAAGCACGGAAGTTCGGCATCCATTCCGGCATGCCGATGCGCATGGCGCGGGAACTCTGTCCCGAGGCCCTGGTCATCCGTGGCAATTCCGCCAACTATTCCAAGCATTCGCACGCCGTCACCGACATCGTACGCGAAGCAGTGCCCGTCTGCGAGAAGACCTCCATCGACGAATTCTACGCGGACCTGACCGGCATGGACCGCTTCTTCGGATGTTGGCAATACTCCCGGGAACTGCGGGAACGGATCATCCGCGAAACCGGGCTGCCCATCTCCTTTGGCCTGTCAGAAAACAAGACCGTCTCCAAAGTGGCCACCGGAGAAGCCAAGCCCAACAACGCCATCCGCATCGAGGGCGGAACGGAACGCCCCTTCCTCGCTCCGTTGGGCATCCGCAAGATTCCCATGGTCGGCGAAAAGACCTACCAGACCCTCCGCAACCTCGGTGTCCGCCGCATCGCCACGATACAGGAAATGCCCATCGACATGATGGAACGCGTCCTCGGCAAATCCGGCCGCATCATCTGGCGCAAGGCCCAGGGTGAGGACCCCTCCCCGGTCATGCCCACCAGCGAAAGGAAATCCATCTCCACCGAGCGCACCTTCAGAAAGGACACCACCGATACGGCGCAACTGCGCGGCATCCTCATCGCCATGGCCGAAAACCTCGCGTTCCAGCTCCGCCGTGGCAACAAACTCACCGCCTGCATCACACTGAAAGTCCGCTACAGCGATTTCGACACCCGCACCCTGCAGGCACGCATCCCCTACACCGCCGCGGACCACCAACTGGTCCCCAAAACACTCGAACTCTTCGAAAAACTCTACGACCGACGGGTACTCGTCCGGCTTGTCGGCGTCCGATACAGCCACCTCGTGGGCGGTGGGATGCAGATGAACCTGTTCGACGCCGATGAGGACCGGCAAGCCCTGTACCGCGCCATGGACGGGCTCCGTGAGCGGTTTGGAGACCGTTCCATCGTGTCCGCCGCCAGCCTGGGTGCCCGCACCATCGGCCGCACCAACCCTTTTTCCGGGGACGCCCCCCTCCTCCTCGCCAACCGACACCAGTAAATTGAACCCAACATGTGCGGACGCTATGTCACCGTCACCTCCGTCGAAGCCGTCGAAAAACGCTTCCAGGTCACCGCCGGGCCGGACTATACCGACGCCCCGCCGCCACCGAACACCAACGTGTCCCATGGCGACCTGGCCCCCGTGGTGACCGGTGACCGACCGGACGCTTTGCAAGCCATGCAATTCGGCTTCACCCCAGCGTGGGCCAAGAAGCAGTTCTACATGATCAACGCCCGGAGCGAGGGCGACCACAACGCAGACAATGACCCCGGGTACCGAGGTGCCATGGGCATCCTGCAAAAACCGATGTTCCGCCAGTCCATCCGCACGCGGCGCTGTCTCGTGGTCGCGGACGCCTTCATCGAAGGCCCCCAGCACGAGAAGCTGACCAAACCCTACGTGGTCTACGCACGGGACGGACGGCGCCCATTCGCCCTCGCCGGCATCTGGGACGAATGGACCGATACGGCAACCGGCGAAGTCGTGCGCTCATTCGCCATCATCACGACCACCGCCTGTGACGCGTTGCACACCATCGGTCATCACCGGTCACCTGTGATGCTGGATCCGGACGACGAACGCAAATGGATCGACCCCGGCACGGCACTCTCCGAAGCCACGGGGCTGCTGCGGCCCATTCCCGACGGAACCCTCAACGCCTATCCGATCGATCCGGCCATCAAGAACCCCCGCCTCAACGGCACCACACTGCTGCAGCCTATCGGACAGCGCATCTTCCCGGAGTACGACTACGAACTGCACCAGTCCCTGGAAATGTTCGGAATGGGCGAATCCCGAGCGCGCAAGCTCCGCGGACGCGAATCGGAAGCCGGCCAGGGCAGCCTCTTTTGACCCGCAATCCCGGTCCGACGCCATGTTCCTGAACAACCACTCGTGGTTCAGCCTCCGCTACGGCGTCCTGCGCCCGGAGGAACTCCTCGCCGAAGCACAGGCGGCGGGCGTAACGTGCATGGCCCTCACGGATGTGCACTGCACCGCAGGAGGACCGGACTTTGCCCGGCTCGCTCCGAAGTACGGGATACGACCGGTGCTGGGCATCGACTTCCGCAACGGAGCGGCACAACGCTACATCGGCCTCGCCCGAGACCACGATGGCTACGAGCGGTTATGCGGCTTCCTTTCGGAACTGCTGCACAACGGCTACGCCGGAAAGCCCGCCCGGATTCCGGACCGCGCCCCGGCCCTCGAAGGCGTCGTCTGGGTTTACCCTTGGGCGCGGCGGATGGAAACCTCTGCCCCTTGGCGGCAACCCGGCAACCTCCGCAACGACGAATGCATCGGTGTCCGACCGGGTGAACTCGGAGCGCTGAGGCTCGCCCTGCAGCGCGACCCGGACGGCACACCCGACAGCCGCATGGTCGCCCTCCATACGGCCAGCTTCCGACACAAACGGGACCACAACGCCCACCGGCTGCTCCGCGCCATCGACTGCAATTCCCTCCTCGCCAAGCTTCCCGAGCACCAGGTGGCCCCCGACACCGACCGCTGGATCCGCGTGGGCGAACTCGAAACAGCCTATGCCGAATTCCCCTGGCTGACCGAGCGCACCCAGGCCCTGCTGGACGCCTGCCACATCGATTTCGACGGCGACCTCGGAGACCAGGAAGACGGCGCCACCCACCGCAACATCCGCACCTTCACCGGCTCCATCATCGAGGACGAGCAACTGCTGCGCGACCTGTGCGCAGAAGGCCTGTCCTACCGTTATCCCGACCCCAACGAGATCATCCTCGCACGGATGGAGCACGAAATCGAGGTGCTCCGCGAGAAGGAGTTCCTCGCCTACTTCCTCGTCAACTGGGACATCACCACCTACGCCCGGAGCAAGGGCTACTTCCACGTCGGCCGGGGCAGCGGAGCCAACAGCCTGGTCGCCTACCTGCTGCGGATCACCGACGTCGACCCGATCGAACTGGACCTCTACTTCGAGCGCTTCATCAACCTCTACCGGTCCAACCCTCCGGACTTCGACCTCGACTTCTCGTGGACCGACCGCGACGACGTGACGCGGTACATCTTCGAACGGTACGACCACGTCGCCCTGCTCGGCGCCTACAACACGTTCCAGTACCGCGCGGTGGTGCGCGAACTCGGCAAGGTCTTCGGCCTGCCCAAGCACGAAATCGACACCCTTGCCGGCGGCCGCTTCAATCCCGCACGGCTCGGCGAAGTGGAGCGCGCCGTCATCCGCTATGCCGGTGTCCTCCGCGATTTCCCCAACCAGATCTCCATCCACGCCTGCGGCATTGTCATCGCGGACCGGCCTATCCACCGGACCTGCGCCACTTTTTTGCCTCCCAAAGGGTTTCCGACCACGCAATACGACATGGTGGTCGCCGAGGATCTCGCCCTGCACAAATTCGACATCCTGTCCCAGCGCGGCCTGGCCAAGATCAAGGACACCCTCGACCTCATCGCGGAAACCGACCCGGAAGCCGACATCGACATCCACGACATGAAGCGGTTCAAGGCCGATGAGCGGGTGCAACACCTGCTGCGGGAAGCCGAGGCCATCGGCTGCTTCTACGTGGAGTCACCCGCCATGCGGATGCTCATGCGCAAGCTGCGGGTCGACGACTACCTCGGCCTCGTCGCCGCCAGCTCGGTCATCCGACCGGGCGTGGCCCGCAGCGGGATGATGCGGGCCTACATCGAGCGGCACCGCTTCCCGGAACGGCGGCGCGATGCCCACCCCATCCTGCTGGAGATCATGCCGGAGACCTATGGCGTCATGGTCTACCAGGAAGACGTGATCAAGGTGGCCCACCGGTTCGCCGGGCTCGACCTCGGAGAAGCCGACGTCCTGCGCCGGGGGATGTCGGGCAAATTCCGGTCACGCGAGGAATTCCAGAAGGCCAAGCAAGCCTTCTTCGACAAAGCCCACGCCAAGGGCCACCCGCCCGAAATGGTGGCCGAGGTGTGGCGCCAGGTCGAGAGCTTCGCCGGTTACGCCTTCGCCAAGGGCCACTCCGCCTCGTTTGCGGTGGAAAGCTACCAGAGCCTTTTCCTCAAGGCGTACTGGCCCCTCGAGTACATGACCGCCTGCATCAACAACTTCGGCGGCTTCTACCGCACGGAGTTCTACGTACACGAAGCCCGGCTTCTGGGCGGTCGCATTGCCGCGCCCTGCGTGAACACCGGGGGTTACGTCTCCGGCTACGACCCGACCACGCGGACCATCACCCTCGGATTCAACCTCGTCAAGGGCGTAGAAGGCGAGACGGCCGTCCGCATCGAGCGGGAGCGCCTCCACACCGGCCCCTACCGCGGTATCGAGGACCTCGTGCGGCGCACCGGCATCGGCCTCGAGCAGCTGATTACCGTGATCCGCATCGGGGGCCTGCGTTGGACGGGACGCTCCAAGCAGCAATTGCAATGGGAGGCCCACTTCCTGCTCGGCCACCAGCCCAAGCAGGGGCCGACCGCAGACCTCTTCCGCGATGCCCTACCCGATGAACAGCGGAAGGACATCCACAGCCTGCCCGTTTTGGAGGGCGGCAGCGGGGAGGACGCCTACGACGAAATCGAACTGCTCGGTTTCCCATTGTCCTCTCCATTCACCCTGCTCACGGAGACGGCCCGGGTGCAGTCCGAAAACAGCATGCCCGCCCGCGTCCTGCCGGAACACATCGGACGGGAAATCAGCATCGCCGGCTACCTCGTCACCGTCAAGGAAACCGCTACGGCAAAAGGTGACCGGATGCTGTTCGGCTGCTTTGTAGACCGCGAAGGCCAATGGATCGACACTGTGCACTTCCCCACGGTGGCCAAGGCCTTTCCATTCCGGGGGCGCGGTGCTTACCTCATGCGCGGGACCGTACAGCAAGAGTTCGGCTGCGTCAACGTGGAGGTCCGCACCATGGAAAAGCTGGACCTGAAGCCCGACCCGCGCTACGACGAAAGCACCCCGACGAAGGCCCGGCCTTCCGGCCGGCAGCACCGCCGCGTCCCACAGGCCCGACGCCTGCCCAACGCCTCATGAAATGGAATCAACGCCCGAAGGCCCAGCGCACGCCGGCATAGAAATTGCGTCCGAAAATGGGCGCGTACACAAACGATGCATCGTACAGTGGGTCCTCTGAGACCGCACCACCGGAAACAGTCTGCACATCACCCAGCCCGCCCGAATAGTCCATGCCCACGATGGGCTCGGACTGGCGGTAGTTCGTCACGTTCTCGATGCCCACATAAATCTGCTGCCCCTCATCGAAATCCCGACTGACCTGGATGTTGCCCGTCACGAAGGTGGGCGCCTCCAATGGGCGGCGGTATTCCTCCGGGCTTTCGTAGGTCCATGGCAGCCGCTGCGGACCCGTCACTTGGAACGTCACGTCCGCCCGCCATTGGCGCCCCTTGTCGTCCATGCGTGAACCGTAGGCAACGGTGGTGAAGCCCCTGTGCTGCGCCACGAAGGGGTCCTGGCGATAACCGGAAAAGTCACCGTAATCGCTGGTGGCATTCACCCAGCGGTAAGCCAACGTCACATCGAGCCGCTTCGTCCAATCCCACCAGAATTCGGCCTGCATGCTCCGCGATTGACTCCT
>CALLLH010000040.1 GCA_938082505.1 uncultured Flavobacteriales bacterium | reverse complement strand
TACAACCTGAGCCACCTCGACGAGCTCGAAGCCGAGGGCATATACGTCATGAGGGAAGTGGCCGCACAGTTCGATCGGCCGGCCATCCTGTTCAGTGGGGGGAAGGACAGCATCTGTGTGACCCACCTGGCCCGGAAGGCGTTTGCGCCTGCGCGCATCCCCATGCCTTTGGTCCACATCGATACGGGACACAATTTCCCGGAGACCATGCAGTTCAGGGACGACCTGGTCGCGGAATTGGGAGTGCAGCTCATCGTGGGCAGCGTCCAGGATCTGATCGACCGGGGCGAGGTGACGGAAGAGAAGGGGTTCAGTGCCTCACGCAACCGCATCCAGACGCCGACCCTCATCAACACCATTGAACAGCACCAGTTCGACGCCTGCGTAGGGGGTGCCCGCCGCGATGAGGAAAAAGCCCGGGCGAAGGAGCGGTTCTTCAGCCACCGCGACGACTTCAGCCAGTGGGACCCCAAGAACCAGCGCCCGGAGTTGTGGAACCTGTACAACGGCAAACACCAGCCAGGCGAGCATTTTCGGGTTTTTCCGCTCAACAATTGGACGGAACTCGACATCTGGAACTACATCCTGAGGGAGAACATCGCCATTCCGAGCCTCTACTTCGCACACGAGCGTGAAATCGTGCGCCGCGAAGGCCAGATCCTGGCGAACAGCGAGTACCTGAACCTCCGCCCCGACGAGCATCCGGAGACCCTGCAGGTCCGTTTCCGGACCCTGGGCGACCTGACCATCACGGGCGCCGTGGAGAGCGATGCCGATACGCTCGAGAAGATCATCGGCGAGGTGGCCGCGGCCCGCAAGACGGAGCGCGGTGGCCGCATGGACGACAAGCGCAGCCAGTCCGCCATGGAAGACCGAAAGAAGGAAGGCTATTTCTGAGGGGAGAGGATCACAAGCGAAAGACAATCAGCATGGCACAAGGACTACTCCGCTTCATCACGGCGGGCAGTGTGGACGACGGGAAGAGCACCCTCATCGGGCGGTTGCTCTACGACAGCAAGACGATTTTCGAGGACCAGCTCGAATCCATCGAGCAGGCTTCCACGCAGCGCGGTACGGATGGGGCCGACCTCTCGTTGCTCACCGACGGTTTGCGCGCCGAAAGGGAGCAGGGCATCACCATCGACGTGGCCTACCGCTACTTCGCGACGCCAAAGCGGAAGTTCATCATCGCCGACGCGCCCGGCCACATCCAGTACACCCGCAACATGGTGACGGGCGCCTCGACGGCCGACCTCGCCATCATCCTCATCGACGCCCGGGCGGGGTTGCTCGAGCAGACCCACCGGCACAGCTTCATCACGCACCTGCTCGGCATCAAGCACATGGTGGTCTGCGTCAACAAGATGGACCTCGTGGAATGGAAGGAGGACCGGTACAACGAAATCGTGGAGGCTTTCCGGAGCTTCTCGAGCCGCTTGGACATCCCGGACATCAAGTTCATCCCCATCAGCGCCTTGCAAGGCGACAATGTGGTCGACCGCTCCGAGATGACCCCCTGGTATGAGGGCCCCACCTTGCTGCACCACCTCGAGCACGTCCATGTGGCGGCCGACCGCAACATGCAGGACTGCCGTTTCCCCGTGCAGTATGTCATCCGCCCTCAAACCGATGCGCACCGCGATTTCCGGGGCTATGCCGGCCGCGTGGCGGGTGGGGTGTTCAAGGTGGGCGACGAGGTCGTGGCCCTGCCGAGTGGATTGACCAGCAAGGTGACTTCGATTGCCATCGGCGACCATGCCGTGGAAAAGGCATTTCCACCGCAGAGTGTGGTCATGACGCTTGAAGACGACATCGATTTGAGCCGCGGTGACATGCTCGTCCGGGAGAACAACCAGCCGGATTCCAGCCAGGACCTCGATGCACGGATATGTTGGCTTTCGGAACAGCCCATGCGGCCGGGCACCCGTTTCGAGTTGCACCACACCTCCCGGGAGTCAAAGGCCGTGGTCAAGGAAGTGGTCTACAAGCTCGACATCAACACCCTGCACCGCCTCGAGGACGACCTCGACATCGGAATGAACGACATTGCGCGCGTGCGGATCCGCACAGCGGCCCCCATGTTGGTCGACGATTACCGGCGGAACCGCTCCACGGGCTCCTTCATCCTCGTCGATCCCGGCACGCGCCTCACCGTGGCCGCGGGCGTCATCTACACGTGAAACTCCCTTTTCCGGGAATGAAAAAGAGGCTCCGAGGAGCCTCTTTTTGTACCCAGAACTGGACTCGAACCAGCACGCCCGAAGGCACAGCCGCCTGAAGACTGCGCGTCTACCAATTTCGCCACCTGGGTGTGGTAACCCGCCGGACATCTCCGGAAGGGGCGCCAAAATTAGCGCATTCCAATGGATTGACCCAACCTGTTCATAAGGTCGAGGGACAGACGAAATCGCTCTTGGGGGCGTCCGTGTCCTTGATGGCAGCAAAGCCCCCTTGGACATTGATTCCATGGTGGAATCCGCGTGCCTTCAGGATGCTGAGGGCGATGAGGGAACGGTAGCCTGTGAGGCAATGAAGATGGAATGGGGACTCCTTTGGGATTTCCGCCAAGTGGTGGTTGAGGTCCGCCAGTGGCATGGATTCAGCACCGACGACGTGTTCCGAGAGGAATTCGCCCTCCTTGCGGACATCGATGACCTTCAAGTCACCCTGATGGGCGCGCTCAGCAAAGACCTCGGCGCTGACCGATTCAATCTGGTCGACTTCGAAGCCCGCTTGGCTCCAGGCCTGAACTCCCCCTTCGAGGTAGCCGAGAACCTTGTCGAAGCCGACGCGGGAGAGCCGGGTGATCGCCTCCTCCACTTGAGGGGCGTCACATACGAGGAGGATGGGTTGTTCCACATCGACGATCATGGTGCCGACCCAGGGGGCGAAGTTGCCGTCCAGTCCGATGAAAGTGCTCCGCGGGACATGCGCCGCTGCGAAATCGGTCATGGACCGCACATCGAGCATCACTGCCCCCGTCTCGTTGGCGGCCGCTTCGAAGGCGGCGGGGGTGAGGGCACGCCCTCCCTTTGCCAGAATTTCCTCCATGGGCGCGTAGCCCTCCTTGTTCAGCTTCACGTTGAGCGGGAAGTAGGCAGGGGGCGGCAGCAGGCCATCCGTGACCTCCGTGACGAATTCTTCCTTCGTCATGTCCGCCCGCAAGGCGTAGTTGTTCTTTTTCTGGTCCCCGAGGGTGCCCACGGTCTCGGAACTCATGTTCTTACCGCAGGCAGAGCCCGCACCGTGACCGGGGTAGACGATGACGTCATCCGGGAGCGTCATGATCTTGTTGCGCAGGCTGTCGAACAGGGTGCCCGCCAGCTCTTCCTGCGTCATGTCGGCGCCCTTCTGGGCGAGGTCGGGTCGGCCGACATCACCGAGAAACAGTGTGTCACCAGTGAAGATGGCGTGGGGTTGGCCTTCCTTGTCCCGAAGCAGGTAGGTGGTGGACTCCATGGTGTGACCGGGCGTATGGATCACCTCAAGGGTCACCTTGCCGATCTTGAAGACCTCGCCATCCTGGGCGATGTGCGCATTGAAGCGGGGATTGGCGTTGGGCCCGAAGACGATCGGCGCGCCCGTCCTCTCCGAAAGGGTGACATGGCCGCTGACGAAGTCGGCATGGAAATGGGTTTCGAAGATGTATTTGATCTTCTTGCCGCCGGCCTCAGCCCTGTCGATATAGGGCTGGACTTCGCGCAGGGGGTCGATCACCACGGCCTCATCGCAACATTCGATGAAATAAGCGCCTTGCGCCAGACAACCGGTATAGATCTGTTCGACTTTCATTGAATTTGAATTTCGGGATTTTCGATGAGTTGATCACCCTTCCGACCAGGCCGTTTGGGTGGCGATTAGCCTTTGTTTGCTATCGTTCTGAGCGGCAAGTGCGGACTCGACACTCGTGTAGAAGCGGTCTTCTCCCATTTCCTGCATGAGCCCGGCACGGTGCAATGCATCGCGCGTGGGCCCGATGGCACCCGCCATTTTCAAGGTCATGCCCTGGGCCGACCACTCCGACATGAGGTCGGACAGCATGGCCGTGGCGGAGGCATCGATGTAGGGAATGGATTCGGCATGCAGGAGAATGGTATGGATGGGGTCCCCCAGTGCTTTTCTCTTGTTCAATCGTGACTCGAGGAAGCCCTTGAAGTGGGCCAGACTGGCGTAGTGCAAGGGGCCATCATACCGCACGATCAACCAGCCACGGATGGGCCGGGCGTCTGGAAAACGGTCCACATTGCGGTAGATGCCCTCGATGGCGCCGAGCTCGGCCGCATGGGGCCGCGTGCTTCGGTACAGGGTGAGCGCCAGGCTCAACACCACGCCGGAAACAATGCCGGTGACCATGCCTCCGAATGCCGTCACCAGGAAAGTCGCGAGCAGCAGCACAGCCTCTTCCCTGTGGCTGCGGAACAGGGCCGCGACCATCCGGACATCGACCAGACCGGCCACGGCGACGACGATGATCGCACCGAGCACGGACTGCGGGAGGTTGTAGAAGACCGGAGTCAGAAAGGTCAAGGTCAGGGCGATGACCCCCGCCGAGATCAGGGCGCTGATGCCGGTCCTGGCTCCGGCCCTGTCGTTCACGGCCGTTCTGGAAAAGCCTCCGGTGGTGGGATAAGCCCCGCACATGGATCCCAGCAGGTTGGCGAGGCCGAGGGCACGCAATTCCTGGTTGGCATCCACTTCGTGGTCTCCCCGCCGCTGGGCGATGGCCTGGGCCACGCTGTACGCCTCCATGAAGGCAATCAGGGCCAGCGTGGCAGCGAGCGGAGCGAGGGTGCGCAGGTCTTCCCAACTGAATCCGGGCAGGGCGAAGGAGGGGAGTCCAGAGGGGATGGCACCCACCGTCCGCACGCCGAGCGCGTCTGCCCCGATCACGGAGACCGTCAGGATTCCAGCCACGACGAGGATGAGCGAACCGGGCAGCCGGGGCGCCCACCTGCGCAGGGCCAGCAGAATCAGAATGGCCGATGCGGAAAGGATGGCGGTCGGCAGGTGGACACCCGACAAGGCGCCTGCCGCATTGCCCAGCAAGACGTGAAGTTGGGCACTGCGCCCAATGTCCATCCCTGTGAGACTCGGCAACTGGTTGAGTCCGATGATCAGTGCGGCAGCGCTCGTGAATCCGCTGATGACCGGCCGCGAGAGGAACTGCGCCAAAAAGCCCATCCTCAGCAAGCCCAGCAGGAACTGCAGGGCCCCCATGAAAAGGGCGAGCAGCAGGGCCAGTTCAATGTACCGGTCAGACCCGGCTACGGCCATGCCGGTCAATCCGGAAGCGACCAGCAGGGAGTCCATGGCCACCGGTCCGACGGCCAGCTGACGGGAAGTGCCCAAAAAGGCATAGACGATCTGGGGAACCAAGGCGGCATACAGTCCATACACCACGGGAAGTCCGGCAATCATGGCGTAGGCCAACCCTTGGGGGACCAGCATCACCCCGACGGTCAGTCCGGCAGGCAGGTCTCCCATGAAGTCCTGGCGGCTGTACCGGCTCAACCAGCCAATGGAGGGGATGAACTCGCGCATCGTTCGGCAAGGTATGCCGCTCCATGAAAGTGCTGAGATACGCAGGTTACCGAGCGGAAAGACGTTTAGAACTCGAGCACCTCGATCCGGTTGCGGTGCAGCTCGATGCGCCCCTCCTTCTCGAGTTGCTTGAGGATGCGCGAAACCACGACGCGGGAAGTGTGGAGGTCGGCCGCGATTTCGGCATGCGTGGTGGTCAGGGTGACGGTGCCATTGACCTTGACCCGGTCGCTCAGGTATTTCACCATCCGGTCATGCAGATCGAAGAATGCGAGGGTATCCATGGCCTCCACGAGTTCCTGAAGGCGGGTGTTGAAGCTCTCAAAGACGAATTGCCTGAAGTCCGCATGAGCACCCATCCAATCGTAGGCCCGCTCGAGTGGAACCACGACAAAACTGCTCTTCTGCTCGGCGACCGCCCGGATGGCGCTTTTGGTGGAGCCGAAAAAGCTGCCCAAGGTCATGGCGCAACTGTCTCCCGTTTCGAGGAAATAGATGAGCATCTCGTCGCCTTCCTTGTCGACCCTGAGGATCTTGATGGCACCGCTCAGGAGCAAGGGCAACCCTGGAATGGCGTCGCCGATGTCCATGATGAGGTCCCCTTTCTCCACCTCCCGGAATTGTCCGGTGGCAGCGATGTCGTTGAGCAGGTCCCCGTTGAGGACATGTCCGTAGGTCTCTTGGAGTTCGGCGCGCATGGAGTCAAATGAAAGGAAGACCGTTGATCCCTGCGCAATGCAGGGCTGGAATCAGCGCTCTGCGTTGGCCCTTCCTTCGCCTCCGGAGCCACCGGAACCGCCTCCTGCGGAGCGCTTGTTTCGGCGTTTGCCCCCGTATTTGTTGTTTCCACCCTGGCCAGGTCCACCCGAACCGCTTCGGTTGCCCTTGAATCCTTCGCGACCTCCGGTACGACCTTGGGGGGTGCCTTTGCCTCGGCCCTTTCCGCGCCCGCCTGACTTTCGACCACCGGACTGGCCCTCCGGTTTCCCGGAATCGAGGGGGACGGCAGGAAGGGGAAGGTGATAGTCGTGGTCCTCGAACAGTGGAACCTCCCTGCGCATCAAGCGCTGGATGTCCCTGAGGAAAGTCCGTTCGTCGTCCTCATTGCAGAAGGAGATGGCGACGCCTTCCGCACCCGCGCGTCCCGTGCGTCCTATGCGGTGCACGTAGGTCTCGGGAATGTTGGGGATTTCAAAATTGATCACGTGGCTCAACTCTTCTACATCTATGCCGCGCGCGGCGATGTCGGTGGCCACCAGGACCCCCAGGTCCCCGCGTTTGAAGGCCTTCATGGCCTTTTCGCGTTGGGGTTGGCTCTTGTTGCCGTGGATGGCCTCGCTTCGGACCCCTTCCTTGCGGAGGTGCTTGACCAATTTGTCGGCGCCGTATTTGGTGCGCGTGAAGACCAATGCGCTCGTCACGTCCGGTGCGGTGAGCACATCCACGAGCAGGTGTTTCTTCTCTGCCTGTCTCACGAAATAGACGCGTTGGTCGACCGTTTCGGCCGCCGAGCTGCGCCGCTCCACCTCCACCGTGACCGGGTCGATGAGGATGGTGTCGGCCAATTCCTGGATGTTCTGCGGCATGGTGGCCGAGAAAAACAGAGATTGCCGCTTGGAAGGCAGGAGTTTGATCACCTTCCGGATGTCGTGTATGAAGCCCATGTCGAGCATGGTGTCAGCTTCATCCAATACGAAGTACTCCAGGTGGCGCAGGTTGACGTAGCCTTGGTCGATGAGGTCGAGCAGGCGGCCGGGCGTGGCGACCACGATGTCCACACCACGCTTGAGGGCTGAGACCTGCTTTCCTTGGGAAACGCCACCGAAAATGACCGTGTGGTCCAGTTTCATGTGTTGGCTGTAGTCCCGGATGCTCTCCCCGATCTGGGCAGCCAGCTCCCGCGTTGGGCTGAGCACCAGTCCGCGGATCACGCAGCGGCCATCGCGCAGGGGTTGTTGTCCAAGCCTGTGCAGCATGGGCAGGGAAAAGGCAGCGGTTTTACCGGTGCCGGTCTGGGCTACACCCAAAACGTCGCGGCCTCCCATTACATGGGGGATGGCTTCGTCTTGAATGGGGGTAGGGGTATCGTAACCAAGCGTTACGAGCGCCCTCATGAGGGGTTCGCTCAATCCGAGCGAATTGAAATCGGACAATAGATATCGAGTGGGGCGCACTCTCACCACCCATCCGTCGGGTCACGCCAGCGCCGCGCGCCGCAAAGATAGGGGGTTCCGGCATGGTGGACCCATGATTGGTCCCGCGATTCCAAGTGTTTTGCAGATGGAGGTGTGAAAGTGTCAGTCCACGGCTTCTCCGTGTTGGCTTTCGTCGAGGCCCAAGGTTTCCTGCCAACCGCTTACGCGCAGGGGAATCGCTGAATCGACCGCCATGAAGATGAGGTAGCTTCCGCCAAAGGTGAAGATGGCGACCCCGACCAAGGCCAGCAGGTGCCACATGAAGGTGGTCGTCTGTCCTGATGTCAGGCCGACTTCCGCCGCGAATACACCAGTCAGGATCATGCCCACCATCCCACCGACGCCGTGCGAGGGGAAGACGTCGAGGGTGTCATCCAAAACAGTGCGCTTCTGACGGGCAATGGCCCAGTTGGACACCAGCGCAGCAATGAAGCCGATGAGCAGGCTTTCCTGCACGGTGACGAATCCAGCCGCAGGCGTGATGGCCACGAGCCCGACGATGGCGCCGATGCAGGCACCCACCGCGTTCATTTTGCGGCCTTGGAACCGCTCGAAGAACATCCACGTGATCATGCCGCTGGCTGACGCGAAGTGGGTATTGGCAAAGGCCAGCACGGCATCGCTGTTGGCACCGAGCGCAGACCCGGCATTGAACCCAAACCAGCCGAACCACAGCAGTCCGGTGCCGAGTATGATGAATGGGATGTTGGCGTGTTCGAGGCGTTCCACCTTCCGCGGCCCGAGGAACACGGCGCCCGCCAGTGCCGCGAAACCCGCCGACATGTGCACCACCGTGCCGCCCGCGAAGTCAAGGACACCGAGGTTCATCAGCAGTCCGTCCGGATGCCAGGTCATGTGCGCCAGAGGAGCATAGATGAACAGCGAGAACAGCACCATGAACAGGATGTAGCTGCGGAACCGGATGCGGCCCGCCATACTGCCGGTGATGAGTGCGGGGGTGATGATGGCGAATTTCAACTGGAACAGCGCAAAGAGCAGGAAGGGTATGCTGCTGCCAATCCTGGGATGCGGGGCCGCGCCCACGTTGCTGAAATTGAGGAAGGTCAAGGGGTTCCCGATGATGCCCCCGATGCTGTCCCCGAAGCAGAGGCTGAACCCCACCACGACCCAAAGGATGGAGATGACCCCCAATGCGACGAAGCTTTGAAGCATCGTTGAAATGACGTTCTTCCGGTCGACCATCCCCCCATAGAAGAAGGCGAGTCCCGGGGTCATCAACAGTACGAAGGCACTGGCCACCACCATCCACGCGACGTCGCCTGGGTTGGTTTCCAATACTTCGGTCCAGCCGGGGCTGGGACTGGCGAGTCCGCCCCCGAGAAGGGCCAAGAGGACAAAGGCGACAAGGGCGATGAAGTTGACTTTCCTTCCCATGGCGAAAGACTGGTTGCGATTAAGGAGGTCGCAAAACTAGCCCTGCACTTGCAAAAACGAAAACACAACTAACTGATTGTTAGACATTTAATCGTGTACTTTGGACACGCCTACATTGGCCGGTTCCCCCTTTGCTTCGCAAAAAAGCCCTTGGTGAGTGCCTCGAGTATC
>CALLLH010000039.1 GCA_938082505.1 uncultured Flavobacteriales bacterium | reverse complement strand
TTCTCGCCGGTGATGTCGAGGCCCGTGATGAGCAGGTGGATGTCGTGCGTGCCCTCGTAGGTCACCACGGACTCCAGGTTCATCATGTGGCGCATGATCGGATACTCCCCGGTGATGCCCATGCCGCCGAGGACCTGACGGGCCTCGCGGGCGATCTGCAGGGCAATCTCGACGTTGTTGCGCTTGGCCATGGAAATCTGGGCACTCGTGGCTTTGCCCTCATTGCGCAGCTGACCGAGCCGGAGCGTCAGCAACTGAGCCTTGGTGATCTCGGTGATCATCTCGGCGAGTTTCTTCTGCTGCAGCTGGAAACCGGCGATGGGACGGCCGAATTGCTCGCGTTGCTTGGAATAGCGCAAGGCGGCGTCATAGCAGTCGAGTGCAGCGCCGATCGCACCCCAGGCGATGCCATAACGGGCGCTGTCCAGACAGCTCAGCGGCGCGCCAAGGCCGGAGCGGCCCGGAAGGATGTTCGCCTTGGGCACCTTGACATCCTCAAAAATCAACTCCCCCGTATCCGAGGCCCGCAGGCTCCACTTGCCCGTCATCTTCGGCGTGGAGAACCCTTCCATGCCGCGTTCGACCACGATGCCCTCAATGCGGCCCTCGTCGTTTTTGGCCCACACTACGGCAATGTCCGCGAAGGGCGCATTGGAAATCCACAGCTTGGCGCCATTGAGGATCACGTTTTCTCCGTCTCCCGCATCCTTGAAATTGGTGATCATCCCGGCGGGGTTGGACCCGTGGTCGGGCTCGGTCAGGCCGAAGCAGCCCATCATCTCGCCCGTGGCGAGCTTGGGCAGATACTTCATGCGCTGCTCTTCAGTCCCATACTTCCAGATGGGATACATGACCAGTGAACTCTGCACGGAAGCCGTGCTGCGGAGACCGCTGTCGCAGCGCTCCAGCTCCTGCATGATCAGACCGTAGCTGATCTGGTCGAGACCCGCACCACCATACTGCTCGGGGATGTAGGGCCCGAAAGCCCCAATCTCACCCAAGCCCGGCAGCAGATGCTTCGGGAAGACCTGCGTCTCGGCAGCATCCTCTATGATCGGACTGACCTCCTGCTTCACCCAAGCCCTTGCGGCCTCGCGGATCAACTTGTGCTCCTCGGTGAGGAGGTCATCCATCATATAGTAGTCGTGACCTTGGTACAGGTCTGTCTTGACGGAACCCATGTTCATGGGACAAAAATACAACGCCCCCGTGCGTACACTTGACCTTCCATGGACCTCAACCACCCCCGGAACCCTGAATTTGTAGACGCAAGTGCGGTCATCGGGGCCGAACGGGCCGGCCAGCGCATGCAGGAAGCCCTCGTCGGGCTGTTTCCGCATTTCCTGCCCAGCCGCAAAGCATGCCGGAAAGCCCTGGACCGCGGCGACGTCATGCTCAACGGTTGCGTCACCACCACGGCCCGTCGCGTTTGTCCGGGGGACGAGGTCTCCCTGCGCACATCCGGCCATGCCGCCACCGACCCCGGCCCGGGCGCCCCCCAACACCTCCAGACCATGCGCCCCCACACGGGCAACTACCTCTTCGTCTGGAAACCCGCCGGCCTTGCGACGTCCGGCTCCGGCCGGCTCAACCTGGTCAACATCCTGCGATTTCAAGCCCAGCAGGGCGATGATGCCATGAAACGCGCGCTGACGCCGGACGGGGGCAACGCCGTGAGCGGACCCCTCCCCGTCCACCGTCTGGACCGCGACACGGCAGGGTGGGTCTGCGTGGCCTTGAGCCTGCGCGCCGCCGAATCCCTGGGGCGGGCTTTTGCAGAACGGCAGGTCAAGAAGCGATATCTGGCCCTTGCCGCGGGAACCGTCGAACGCGGAAGCAGCGATGGGCCCATCGATGGCAAGGAAGCTTGGACAGAATGGTCTCCACTGACGGTGGGGCCCTTGCCGGTTCATGGTACCGCGACCCTGCTGGACGTCCACATCCAAACAGGCCGAACGCATCAGATCCGGCGGCACCTTGCCGATTCCGGACACCCTGTCGTCGGCGAAAGCCGATTCGCACCCCCCGGTGTGGACATCCATTCAGCGCCGCGCTATGGGGGAAATGGGCTTTTCCTGTGCGCCATCGAATTGTCCATCCCCTCCGGTGAACATGGACCTGCATTGACGGCCATCGGCAAGCCGCCCCGAAAATTCAACAGAATCCATTGGGCCGCCCAGGCCCTGCAACACTACGATACAGACGCCTCGTAGCCGTCGTCAATCAGCAGGCCCTTCTGCTGGTACGCCGTTACGGCGAGGTGGTCGGCACGTTCGTTCATCGGGTTGCCCGCATGGCCCTTGACCCAGTCGAACCGCACCTTGTGGCGGCGGTACACCTTCAGGAACCGCATCCACAAGTCGGGGTTCTTCTTGCCCTTGAACCCCTTCTTCTCCCAATTGAACACCCATCCCTTCTGGACGGAGTCGATGACATACTTGCTGTCGCTGACCACCCAGGCTTCGGTGCCGTCCTTCTTAAGTGCCTCCAGCGCCACGATGACGGCCAGCAATTCCATGCGGTTGTTGGTCGTCAGACGATAACCCGCAGTGAACTCCTTGCGGTGCCCTCCCCATTGCAGGATGGCGCCATACCCCCCCGGTCCGGGGTTGCCCGATGCACCTCCATCGGTATGGATGACGACGGGGTCAGCCATGGCCCTGGAACAGCATGGCGGCATTGGACGAGAACAACTTCACCGCGATGGCGAGCAAGATGATGCCGAAAACCTTCTGGAGCACGGCAATGCCGCCATCGCCGAGCAAGCGTTCGATGCGGCCCGTCATGCGCAGCACGAAATAGACCAGCGCCATGTTCACCAGGATGGCCACCGCGATGTTCACGGCGGCGAATTCCGCCCGCAGCGAGATGATCGAGGTCATGCTCCCCGCACCGGCAATCAGCGGAAAAGCCACGGGCACGATGGTGGCGGTCTTCATCGACTGGGGAGACTGCTTGAACAGCGTGACCCCGAGGATCATTTCCAAGGCCATGAAGAACATCACAATGGAACCGGCCACCGCAAAGGAATTGATGTCGACGCCCACGAAATTGATGACCCCCTCTCCCAGAAACAGAAAGGCGAGCATGATCCCCAAGGCCACCAAGGACGCGCGTTCAGGGTGGATGTCCCCTGCCTTCTGCTTGATGTCGAGCAAAAATGGAATCGAGCCGAGAATATCGATGACGGCAAACATCACCATGGTCGACTTCAGCAATTCCGTCCAATTGAATTCCATGGGCGAATGTTCAGCGGGTTGCGATTCCTGACAAGGATAGGGACTCCGACACGGCGCGCAGGACCTGCGGTGCATAATGCGCCTCCTCGAGTGCCTTCACCTTGTGTTCGATGCTCTCTGGTGTGTCGGCGGTTCCATCGAGGGGTACACGGGCCTGGAAGAAGGCGGGGCCCTCGTCGTACTCGGCATTCACCCAATGCAGCGTCATGCCTGTTTCTGTGACCTCGCCGCGCTGCATGGCCGCATGAACCGCCTTGTGCACATGGCGGCCGTACATGCCCTTTCCTCCGAATGCCGGAAGCAGGGCGGGATGCAGGTTCATCATCCGGTTGGGATAGGCGGCCACGAGGTCCTCAGGAACCTTGAGCAGGAATCCGGCCAATGCCACGAACCGGATGCCGGCCTGCACGAACTTTTCGGTTACCCCACCCGCAGCCAACGTAGTCTTGTCGAACACCCAGGTCGGTACACCCAGAATGCGTGCGCAATCCAACACGCCCGAAGAGGCGTGATTGGTGGCCACCAATGCGACTTCCACGTCATCCCGGTTGGCCACGAGGCGCATCAGCCGCTCCGCATTCGATCCCTTCCCGCTCGCAAGGATGGCCAATTTCGCCGCGGCTTCCGCCATCACTTTCCAGCGTCGGAATTGAATACCGGTGGATCTGAGAGTGGTCCGTTCGAACGCTTGTTCCGGTCTTCCCGCAATTGGGACAACCGTTCCGCCATCGCCTGTACCCCAGGGTCATCCGGAAGGGCGTCGGACAATGCACCGGACAGCCGCTGGGCTACCGCCATGGACATCTGGATTTCGTTGCTCGCCAAAGCATAGAACGCATCGTCGAGGGCGATGAAATAGGCCACATCGTCGGTCAGGGTCCTGAACAACTCCTGGCCCACCTCCTTTGCCAAAGCGCCAGCCGTGGCGCGCTGCTCCTCACTGAGGCCGGAATCCCCGGCCAATTCCGACAAGAGCTCAACGGAAGGCAGCATGATCCGGTCATAGGGAACATTGCGCGAAGGGGTCGACTCGATCAACCGCTCGAGGACCGCCAACCCTTTGCTGGACAATCCATCCTGGACGAAAGCCTCGGCGAGGTTGGTGAGCTGAAGTCGAATGTTCGTCGCCATCCTGCGGTTGTTCTCATCCATGTAGATCTCCCCTTCCTCGTCCATGCCACCCCACTGGAAGTTCTCCATCACATTGGTGTACATGATGTCCTTTCCAATGCCCACAGGCTGTCCACCCCGCGATCCATACTTCACAGGCACAAGCCGCCAGGCCAACCCTTCCAGACGGAAGTAATCCTGCAATCCGACGTAGCTGTCCGGCCCGATGGTGACGGCGAAATAAACCGGGCGTTCCCAATTGTTGTTGCGCAGGATCTCCATCACCATGAACTGGTTCTTGAGCACATACTGCTTGGGGGATCCACCTCCGTCGGTCACGGTCCATTCCAAGGCATCCACCACAAGGCTGCGCTCCTCGGGCAACACAAGCCCTGAACCCACCACGAACGCGCTGTCCACGGGAACACTGAAGCTGTTCGATGGGAAGTGTGCGTACTTCCTGCCACCGCCGTAATCCACCACATCAGCATCATCGAGGGCTTGAAGCATCGCCTCTTCGATGTCCACATACGGGTTGTTCGGGTCGGAAGGGGGGTCCATGATCACGATATCGCGGGTGCCCTGACGGTACTTCTCCTCACCCATCCGGATGGGAACAGGCGCACTGTCATAGGCGCGGCGCTTCATCTGCTCGACATACCAGTCCGTATTGAGCAGGCTCAGGTTCACAATGCGGACATCCGTTCTGTAGCCTTCGACTTCCTGCACATACCACAGTGGGAATGTGTCGTTGTCCCCATTGGTGAACAAGATGGCATTCGGTGCCAAGCTGTCCAGATAGTTCTTGGCCATGTCAACACCGGTTCGGCGCTTGGCACGGCTGTGGTCGTTCCAGCCCTCTGCCCCCATCTGGAATGGCACGATCAGCAACAAGGCCGAGAACACCAAGGCGTTGAGCTTCTCATTTCCAACACCTCGGAGTACAGTGGCCAACCCCATCAACGCTGCGGTCAACACACCGAGGTACAGCACACCATAGCTCAGTGCATGATCGCCTCCGCCAGCAGTCTCCAAACCGTAGAGCAGGACCCCCAATCCGAGGGGCACCCCCGCCGCCAGACCGAGATCCTGGGGCTTGAGGTTGGAAGCCATATCGAACAGGGCGTAGACCCCGAGGCCGATCCAGATCGCAAATGCATAGAAGGAACCGACGAAGGCATAATCACGTTCGCGGGGCTGCAAGGGATATTGATTCAGGTACACCACGATAGCGAGACCGGTCAGAACGAAGAGCAACCCGGTCACGGAGAAGTCCCGCCAATTCCGAACCGCCTGGAAGACGGCACCAATCAAACCGATCAGCAGCGGGAGCAAATAGAACCGGTTGTGGCTTTTGTCCGATTCCCTGTGATCGGGCAATATATCCCGGGCGCCGAGGCGCTCGGCGTCGATGAAATCAACCCCGGAAAGCCAGTTGCCGTCGATGAAATCACCATGCCCCTGCACATCGTTCTGGCGTCCCGAAAAATTCCACATGAAGTACCGCAGGTACATCCAACCGATTTGGTAACGGGCGAAGAACGTCAGGTTCTCCTGCTGGGAGGGCAGCAGCTTCTCGTGATAACGGTCGGCCTGACCCTGCAATCGCCGAACCTCATTGATGTCCTTATCTGATCGCGATCTGTTCGCCTGGCTCGTCGCCACCCGCTTTTGCTGCTCGATGCCCTGCAGACTGCGCTCCATGGACTGCGCATAGGTGCGGCCATGGTCCAGCCCTTGAGACAGATCCTCCACCATCATCTGCGCAATGGTTCTCCGGATATCCGAATTACCGAGGTCCGCCAATCTTCTCTCATTCCCCTGTCCAACAATGATCTCCGTGCTACTCCTCACCTCATAATTCGCACCGAATCGCTGCCCGAAGGACCGGTAAAGGTTGTTCAGGGTGCGATTCAGCTCATCCTTGTCCATGTTGCCCCCGAGGATCCTCCCTGCGAGGTGCACCTCAAAAGTCTTGGCATCCCGTTCCTTGCCGTCGACCGGGCTTACGAAGCCGGCATCCTCATTCCACCCCTTGTAGTTGGACCAACGCTTATACTCCCTGATGTGGTTGGCCTGGCTGCTGTACATCCTGGGAAAGAGCATGGTGAAACGGTCGTCATAACGGGGCACCCCTTTGCGCTTTTCTCCGCTGTCCACGTACTCCTGTCGGATGTCGAATTGGCCCTCGTTGGCCGCGATGTACTGCTCTGCGGCAAATGGCTCTCGGAAAGTAGCCACCCGCGTAGCTACCGTACCCCGCGTCTTGTAGACGCTGTAACTGGGGAAATACGTCGGTTTTCCATCCTCATAGGGGACTTCCATATCGTTCGGCGAATTCCAATAATGGCCCGTTCCCAGCGGCCTGTCTCCATACTGCTCCCGGTTGAGGTATGAAAGCAGGGCAAAGAGGTTTTCAGGGTTGTTCTCGTCCATCGGCGGGTTGGCCGCAGAACGCACCACAATGAGGGCAAACGTGCTGTAACCGACCAAGATCATCGCCACAGAGAGGGCCGCCACATTGAGCTGCCACCACCCTTTCTTGCGGCTCCACCACAGCGCCGCCACAATGATTGCGATCAGCATCATGCCGTAGACAATGACCCCGGTATTGAAAGGCATCCCCATGCCGTTCACGAAGGCCAACTCGAACCGGGCGGCCAACTTCACCAATCCCTGGATGAGCCCGAACTGAACGAACAGCAACAGGGCCAGCGAAAACGCCATGGCGCCGATGAAGGTCGGCCACTTGAACCGATTCCGCTTGAAATAGAACACGGCAACAATCGCCGGAATCGCCAACAGGTTGAGGAGGTGAACCCCGATGGACAAGCCCATGAGATAGGCGATCAGCACAATCCAACGCAGATTGCCCGGCTCATCCGAATGCGACTCCCACTTCAGGATTGCCCAGAACACCAACGCCGTGAACAGCGAAGACAAAGCGTACACCTCTCCCTCCACTGCCGAGAACCAGAAGCTGTCAGAGAAAGTGTAGGCCAAGGCTCCCACCGCACCACTTGCCAGCACGGCGATGCGCTGACCCTCGGTCAGCTCGGTCACCCCTTCCGGCAACCTCAATGTCGCCAGCTTGCGCGCCAGGTGCGTGATGCTCCAAAACAGAAAAAGAATGGTGAACGAGCTCGACAATGCGCTCAACACATTGACCGCAGTTGCTGCATGAACGGCAGGAACAAACATGGAGAACAGCCTGGCGAGCAACATGAACATGGGCGCCCCGGGCGGGTGACCAACCTCCAATTTGTAGGCAGAGGCGATGAATTCGCCACAGTCCCAGAAACTGGCCGTGGGTTCAATCGTAAGGAGATAGACGATGGTGGCAATGAGCCACACGGCCCATCCCGTCAAATCATTGAGTCGCTTGTAATTCATGCGGACGCGGGTTCATCCTGAGGCATCATGGCACCGGTATTCCGGAACCCATTCCTCGGGACTTCCGCGAAAATAGGCCCTCCTCAGTGGGCGACCATCACCCGTTGATTCCGGGCCCTTGTACCGCTTTCCACAGTCAGCACATATCCCCCGGGAGCAAGCCCTTCCAGCGGGAGGGACCATTGCCTGTCATCCGCGCCACCTCCAAGCACCACCCGACCGAGGCCATCGGACAGGAACCACTGGGCCCTTCCTTGGAACCATCCGGCATCCATGGTCACGAAAGCCACGTCCATCGCCGGATTCGGAAACACCAGGAGCCCATCAGGATCTTGATCGCTGAACCCTCCCACTGCAAAGGAGCAGTCCTCCAGGACACCGAATTCCAGCGTCAAGACACCCTCGATGAACGCAAGATCCAAGGCAATCTCCTCCTCTTCCCCGACGGTCAGCGTCAATGTCATTCCCGGCAAACCGAGCAGGCCGGGCTGGCCGGAGAAGTCCATCGTCATCGCATAACACCCCACCGGCAAACACAAGCTCAACCCCTCCAGGCCATCCACTGCAGGATCCAGCGAAAGGTCGCCGGACACATCGAATCCATCACCCAGCAAGGTCCACGCCAACTCCAGATCCTCCAGCAATTCAACGAAAGTCTCACCCTCGAGCAGGATCTCCACCTCCTCGCAGCCGTCCCCTGCTCCATTCTCAAGGTCGATGCAGGCGCTCAAAACCTCCCCACATTCCGGAAAGGTCGCCGTGACACAGGCCGTTTCCACTTCGGCACCTTCCACGAAGGTGTGGTTTACCGTCACCCCGTTCAGGGCAGATCCATCGGACAGCCACCACAGGAAGTCGACATCCTCCTCCGATTCCGTAACGGCCGTCAGGGTCCAGCTGCCGTCCGCTTCCTGTACCGCTTCGATTTCCAGTGTGCAGGCCGCATCATCGGGGTCACATCCATCACCTACGCCAAAACTGATCACCTGCCAGCCATTCTCATCCACGAAAGGATCATTCTCCCATGCGACGACGCCCTCCGAATCTGAAACACTGATGGTCAATTCCGCGGCGGGGTCGCTGTTCTCAGCAGCCCAGAAATCCATCACATAGCAGCCATCTGTGAGGCACAGACCCAACTCCACCGGTTCCGCGCTCCCGCCTGGAATGATGAACATGTCGTCCTGCGCCCAATCCTCCCCAAACCCAGACCAGAAGTAAAACCCGGAAGCACCATCATTGGGCGCCACGGTCACGACCATGGGTTCACAGGGCTCATCACATCCTTCCACCACGACCTCGATACACCACGTGGATCCTTCCGGGCACCCCGGACTGAACACCGTGGCGCACACCTCGTAAATGCCGGATTCCGCATATTGGTGCTCGGTCCACAGGTAGGCGTTCGCAGTGGTGATGCCGTCGCCGAACTCCCAGAGAATAGAATAGCCATCGGGCTGCATCATCTCAATCAAGAACGATCCGTGACAGGGTGATTCCTCACCGGTCGGAAGGAACAACAGCTCGGCTTCATCCTCCGTCAAGCAGGGGTCGCATCCTGCATTGGTCACTTCGATGCAGGCCTCCTCACCTTCAGGACAATCCGCCCCGATGGCCACGGCACACACCGTGGCCGACTGTGCACTGTCCACCGTAAAATCAAAGGCGGCTCCCCCGGTTTGCAAGAGCTCCCCGTCGAGGTACCACATCACATCTCCCGGACCCGGTTCACCGGAATATTCCAACAGGTAATGTCCACACAAACCCAATTCCGTCAGGGCCAGCTGGACATCGCAATCCTGGGGTGCTGCCTCGAGCTCGATGCAAGCCTCCACTCCAGCAGGACAATCTGGCGATTCAAACATGGCACAGACCACACCGCCTCCCTCAAAATACAGTTCGCCCGCATCCGAAATGACTTCACCTTCGGAATCGAACCAAACAATCCCAGCCCCCTCCGGTGCACCTTCCGTCTCCAGGATCCACGACCCTTCCTCCGGGTTTTCCGCCACGACCACAATCTCGAGGACACAGGGACCACAACCTTCCACCTCCACCGCTGTGCACAGCACCGTGCTGTCCGGACAGGTAGGACTGACATAGGTGGCACAGGCTTCATAAATCCCATCCTCGGGAAACGTATGCCAGGTGAAATGCCCCTCTGCCTCGGTACCATCACTGAAAGTCCATTCCACTTGCTCGCCTTCGGTGTAATCACAGATGCTCAGCACATATTCACAACCGGATCCCCCCACCCAGATTTCCTGGGGACAATCCGGGTCGTAGTCCTCCGACGCCGTGCAGGCCACGACGCCTTCAGGGCAATCCTCCGTGATGTACTGGACGCACACCTGCCAAGGCTCAGCTCCGATGCCGAAAGGCAGGGTGATCGCCTCCCCTCCTTCCTGAAACACCTCGCCATTCAGCGAGTAAATCAACTCCACCCCATCCGGATATCCCACCGGAATCACCATGATGACGCTGTCATCCTGCGCCGTTTGAACCTCGAGTTCCAATCCGCAATCCGGGGGCGTACAGCCGTCCACCTCCACCACGGTTTCCAGGGTTACCCCCTCCGGACAGTAATCCGAACTGAAGGTCACAGCCACCGGATAGACCCCATCACCTTCAAACGTATACACCGCATAATGGCCGCCTTCAATGACCTCATCACCGAAAGTCCACGTCGCCGCCTCACCCGGTTGGAAACTCGACACCTCGAAACCCCAGGCACAACCATTGTCCACCGTGAAAATCTCTTCCGGACATTGGTTGGGCGCAATCGCATCGCAAGGGCCATACAACGGCAGCTCGACGATTTCAGCCAAAGTCCCGATGCCGCCAGGCAATACCTGCATGTAGAGGACCCCCGAGAGGTCGCCATCCGTCGTCAGTTGGGCGAGCAGGACCCGGCCGTCCTCATCGGGCAGGCCATTCGTATTCGAAGGCACCACGAACCACGCGCTGCCGATCTGATCATCGATGGAAAATCCCGAGCCATTCTCGAATTCCGTCATGAAGGGGGAACCCGTGCTCATGACGACCTGCGGACAATCCTGTCCCAAGGTCGGGTCCGGTGGCCCGCTGATGCCCAGTGTCAGCCAGCTGTCCCACTCGAGGGTCGGGAATGCGTCGAACAGGATGGGGTTGTTCGCACATGGAAACTGGCCCCCGATCTCGCTCTGGAAGAACGACGTGGTCGTCTGTAGGGAAGTCGGATGTTCGATGTCCCCGAATACCGTCGTGACAATGTCCGCCGGACCGGGCAGGGTGGCATAGATGCGGTACGTCGTCAAGCCCGCCAAGTCTCCCTCTGAATGGATGGCCACCACCTCGATGTCGAGGCAAACGTCACCCTCCACCAAAATCGGTTGGGCGAGCAGCGTCAGGGGAAGAAAAAGGCCGAGAAAGACCGGGAAGATGAACCGCATGAAAGGAAATATGAGCCGATGGAAGAACCGCAGAATGAACCTCGAAGTTGCGCGCCTACTCCTCCACGAAACGGGGGTCCGCAGGCAGGACATCACCGCATGAGGTGCAGGTCCTGTGCTCCTCACTCCCATAGAACTCGCGGAACCGCGGCAGGAAATCCTGCTCGATGTCGCGCAGTTCGAAATAAGTCTCGTGCAGCTTTTCATTGCACCCGTCGCAGAACCACAGGAGCCCATCCAGCATGTCGCTTCCCGCGCGCTTCCGCTCGATCACGAGCCCCAGGGAGCCCGCCTCCCGCATGGGGCTGTGCGGCACCTTGGCCGGGTGCAGGTACATGTCTCCCGGACCCAGCTTCATGTCGACCGCCTGGCCGTCCTCCTGGATGCGCACCGTGATGTGGCCCTCCAATTGGTAGAACAGCTCCTCGGTCTCGTTGTAATGGTAATCCTTGCGGGCATTGGGGCCGGCTACGATCATCACGATGTAATCCCCACTGTCGACATAGAGGTTCTTGTTGCCCACCGGTGGCTTGAGCAGGTCGCGGTGCTCATCAATCCAGGCGGTCAGGTTGAAGGGTTTGGAAATGGCCATGGCGTCAATTTAAGCCGACTTCATCTCCGTTGGACGCACAGGGCGGCCGACGAGGTAAACCCCCAGGAAAATCAGCGCACCGAAAACCCACAACGGCCAACCGGTGTCGACCATATAGTCCGTACCACCCCGGTGCGCCTGGAACAGGCTGAACAGCGTGGCCAACAGAGGCTGCAGATAGATGTATACGCTGACCACCGTCGGCTGCACGTGCTGCATGGCGAAGATGTTGAGTAGATAGACAAGAAAGGTCGTGGCCAGGACCACATAGGCCACCCCTGCCCACTCTGAGGGACCGAACAACGACCAATCGATGGCCATGGCCTGGCTCCAGCCGATGGGCGTAGTGAGCAACCACCCGAACAGGAACACCCAGGTGATGACGGTCAACGGACGGTACTTTCCCATGAGCGGTTTGACCGCCACGAGATAGAAGGCGTAGCTGGTCGCGTTGATCAGGATCATCAGATCGCCCTCCCACGAGGCGTGCACGCGCTGGGCTGAACCGCTCCAAAGCAGGATGGCGGCCGCGCCGATTCCCCCGATCACGACCCCTGCCAACCGCCGTTTCACGATGGGCTGTCCCAACACCACGGCACTCGCGATGAGCACCAGGATCGGGTTTACCGTCATGATCAGGCTGGCGTTCACCGGGCTCGTCACATTGAGCCCATTGAAAAACAACAACATGTTGATCCCCACCCCCGTCAAACCGCAGAACGCCAAGCGGGGCAAGTCTTTCCGATCCACCCGTTCCCGGTTGAAAGGCAGCAACAGTCCGAACAAAGCCAAGGCCCCCGTGACGCGCAGCACGATGAAACCACTGGGGCCGACAAGGTCAGGCATGAGGCCTTTCGCCACGAGGTAGTTGCCCCCATAGAT
This sequence comes from uncultured Flavobacteriales bacterium, assembly GCA_938082505.1. Lineage (GTDB taxonomy): Bacteria > Bacteroidota > Bacteroidia > Flavobacteriales_D > Sanyastnellaceae > UBA8752. The sequence continues at coordinate 38,483 of CALLLH010000039.1, read as the reverse complement.
GAGGGCTACGACGAGAAGGGCGAGGTGGGCGAGGACGCGCTGCACGGTAAAGCTTTGTCAGCCGTTGAGTGCGGCGCGGGCCCCTTCCACCGCGGCCTTGGCCGAGCCGGCATGAACACCGGACTCCGTGAGCAGCACCGGACGCTTGAGGAAGGTGTATTCGTCGAGAATCAACTGCCTGTAGTCCGCCTCGGTCAGGTTCCGGTCCGCCAGTCCCATCGAGCGGAACTTCATCGCGCGGCGACTGAACAATGCTTCATAGCTGCCGGCATGCGCCATCATGGCATCCAGCTCATTGGGCGTGATGCCCTCGCTTTTGATGTCGCGCACCTCCGCCCCAGCCTCGGCGGGCTTCAGGTCGGCTTCGATCCGCTGGCAAGTCTTGCAACTCGGGAGGGTAAAGAACTTCTTGGACATGGGGATTGGGGATTCGGATCAATGCGGCCTCAACGAGGCAATGGCGTCGAACACTTCGGTCAGGTCGGCATCCAGACCCGTTCGGTCATTGTCCACGACCACATCAGCGAGGGGGATAACCGGTTCGAGAAAAGCGAGGTCTCCGGGACGAACATGGCGGTCCCATTGGTACTGGATGATGTCGGGTGTCAGGCTACGCTCCGCCTGGTCGCGGGCCATCCGCCGGGCCAACCGCGTTTCGGGCGTGGCGTGGATGTACACGGTCAGGTGCAGGCGCTCCCTGATGCCCGGGTCGTGCAGGAGGAAGAGGCCGTCCAGAAACACCACGGCACGGGCCGCAATATGCAGCTCCTCGGGTTGCACCCCCGGCTGATTGAAGGTGTAGCCCTGGATGCGCAGGTCCTCGCCGGCGCGCAGCCGGTCAAGGTCCCCCGCCAACCGCTCCAGGTCGAGCGCAGCCGGTACATCGAAGTTCGGCTCGCCCTCCGCATCCCTCGGAACTGCAGCCAGCGGTCGGTAGTAATCATCCATCCTCAGTACGGCAGCGTCCCCGCCATAATGCGCGAGGAGCCGGTCCACCACAGTTCCCTTCCCGGAGGCACTGCCCCCGACCACCCCCACCAGGACTGTACTTCCGGATTCAATCATGGCCGAGCAGTTGTTCCGCCATGGTCCGATCGTTGGCCAGACGGGGAATCTTGTTCTGTCCACCGAGCTTCCCCCGCCGCGCCATCGCGGCATGAAAGGCACCGACAGGCAACGCCGTGACCCGCGCTGACCGCAACACCGCACCCGAGATGAGATCCCGGTAATAGGGGTTGCGCTCCTGCAGGGCCGCGTCTAGACTGCCCGCAAAAGACGCCAAATCCGTTGGCGGTTCGGAGAATTCCACGAACCACTCATGATACGGCAGACCCTGCCCGGGATTCACCTGCGGTGCGACGTGGAATTCAACCACGCGGGCGTCCGATGCCTGCACGGCCCGCGACATGGCCGCCTCCACCTCCTCCGCGATCACATGCTCCCCGAAGGCACTCGTAAAATGCTTGATGCGGCCCGTGACGAGGACGCGGGCGGGGGCCAGCGAGACAAAGCGCACCGTATCGCCAAGGTCATACCCCCACAATCCCGCGTTGGAGGAAACGACCACGGCATAATTGACCCCGAGCTCCACTTCTCCCAATCCCAACCGCCGGGCATCGGGACTTCCGTATTCATTCGCCGGAATGAACTCGAGGAAGAGCCCATCGTGCGCATTGACCAACAACCCCTCTCCAGGAGCGCCATCCTGATAGGCGATGAACCCCTCACTCGCGGGATAGGTCTCCACCGTCGACACATCCCCTCCGATCAATTCGCGGAAACGCTCGGCATACGGAGCAAACGCCACTCCTCCGAAGACAAACAGCGAGAACTTCGGAAAGACCTCCTTCACCGTTGCCGCACCGGTGTGGTCCAGCAGCCGCTCGAAATACATCTGCACCCAAGACGGAATACCACTGATGAGCCGCAGATCCTGACCCGCTGTCTCCCTCACGACCGCATCCACCTTGGTCTCCCAATCCTCGATGCAATTCGTCTCCCACGAGGGCAGGCGGTTGCGCTGCAAATAGGATGGGATGTGATGCGCCACAATGCCGCTCAGCCGTCCGAGGGGAACCCCACCTGGCGTGGGCGTCAACGTCGGACTGCCTTGCAGGAAAATCATCTTGCCTCCTGCGAATTCGGCCTGGCCACTGTTGGCCACATGGTGCAACAAGGCCCGACGGGCAGATCCGATGTGGTTGGGCAGGCTGTCCCCGGTCAGGGGAATGTACTTCGCTCCCGAGGTGGTGCCGGAAGTCTTGCACAAGTACTGTGGCTTCCCCGGCCAAAGGACATCACGCTCGCCGGCGACCACCCGTTCAACATACGGTTTCAGGCCCTCGTAGTCCCGGAGCGGAACCGATTCGCGAAACGCTGCCGCACGTTCTTCGGCGCAGTCCATCCTGGCCAATGCAGCCAACCCGTGGTCCATTCCGAAGGCCGTATCCCCAGCCCGTTCCACGAGCGATTTCAGCACATCCTCCTGGGCCGAAATGGGATTGGCATTGCGCTCGAGATCGGACCTGCGGACACGGCGGGCCCAAGGACCCGCCAACCGGCCTTTCCAACCTCCCCTGCCCGGGCTGTTCTCATGGAGCGACATCCTTGCGAAAATAGCGGCCCGCCCCCCTTGCAGGGAGCGGGCCGCCCAAGTTCATCGACAATGGTGCACTCAGTGCTGCACACGCATCTTCTTGGTCACACGAACGCCTTGTGTCAACAAGGAGAACGTGTACATGCCATCCGACAACGGCGTGGCGTCATACACGATGGTATGCTCTCCCGCGGGACGGGCGCCAAGGTCAATCACGTCCACGAGACGGCCTTGCAGGTCGTGCAATTCGATCATGAAGTCCCCCCCCCAATCCGAGGTGAACGTGAACCGGGTCTCCCCCGCGGTCGGGTTCGGATAATTGCCCTGCAGGTGCACGCCGTTGTATGCACCGAGCACATCCACACTGGTCACGGGACAGGTGATGAGGCGGATGGCCGGGGTCGCCGTCTGCGACGTGAACCAGACATAGTCGCCACTTCCCGCCTGCTGGTAGATGATGGTGCTGTTGTCCGTATCGCTGTTCCCGTTGCCGAGGACCGTCAACTCGAGGTCGTCGAAATCGAACTCCGTGATGACCGCTCCAGCGTAGAAACCGGGCGTGGCCAGGCCGTTCACGGGAACCTCGATCTCATCCTCGAAGGCCAACGGATAGTAAACGGGGTTGTCTGCCGTTCCGGCCCAATTCGCATCCGAGGTGAATTCCGCGAACTCATAAGGAGAATCGCTCAAGCCGACTTCCGGATCCTGGTCGACCCAACGGATTTCGAAATCGATTCCTGAACCCAGACTGGGACCGAAGGCGACCGCCAATCCGTAAACCGTGGTTCCCTCGTTGTGGAAAGTGTAACGGTTTCCGTAACCGGTGGGCTCAAAGAACTGATTCTCGTCGTCGAAGCGGGGCCCGAGTTCCACGTTCAATGTGGCCGGGTTGTCGTGTCCGAATTCACAATCCGTGTATTCGATGTCCATTTCCAGCACACCCGCGTCAGAAACGCTGTCACTGGCCATCGTGGCACGCAACACATACTCGCCGGCGGCTTCTGGCTCCCATCCTGTCGCGATGTAGAGGGTATCCTGGGGGTTGGCCGGACAATTGTCATTGTTCGCGAAGGAGGGGGCGGTGAAAGGGTCCGTGGACGTCGTGCTCAACACCGTTCCCGCATCGTCCAGCACCTCCACGGTGATCACGCAGTTCTCTTGGTCGGCATATCCTTCATTGCGAAACAACACACCGGCGAGGAGGCCACCATCCGCCTCCGGAATGGCTTGGTCCATCGGTGTCACACGGTATTCGAACAGGAAGTAAACATCCCCGTTGGTCAATTGCACCAGATCGAGGCTGTTGGCCACGGGGTTGGCCTCGATGGTGATGTCATCGATGCCCCAATAGTAGTGGCTGTATCCACCACCTGTGACCGGGCTCTGCAAGTAGGCAAAACGGATGTCTACCGCACCCTGACCCGCTGCGGCGCAGCTGATGTCGAGGCTCGTGACCAGCGGATTGGCACTGGCGGAGTTGGCGGACGGAATGAAAGACCCTCCAGCCTCGAAGGAGGTCCAGGTTGAACCACCATCCACACTCACCTCTACGAAGATGGGCAGGAAGGGGTAGCAGCAATAGCGCAGGTATTGGTCCCAAGTGATCACCACACTCTCCAATTCCGACATGTCGAGGGTCGGCAGGTTCAAGAACCCTTCCGTATCCTCTACGCCAGAGCTGATGGGAGTATTGTAATAATCACAGTCGAAAATCATCCAACCATTGTCCGCCGTCAGGCTGCTGAGCGCGCCAATGTTGGTGCTGAATTCGCCTGCGGGTGGCTGCACACCTGAAGCGGAGGCATCCTGGAAGTAGCCATCGCCGGCAGCATCGACGTATTGCCAGATGGTATTGTCCGGGCTGCTGTCCTCCACGGACAGGGCTCCGTAACCGTTGTTTCCGGCAAATCCATTGGCGAAGTCCTCATAGAAGAATACGATGGTGGAGTCCCCACCACCTCTGAAGCCTTGAGCGGCTGCACGGGCGACCTCGTCATCACCAAGCTGGCGGCTGTTCAGGAGTTCCTGTTCGGTTGCCTTGCGTGGCATCTGCTCCGCAATTTGAGCGGACACTTGAAAGGCCAACACGCATGTGGCCAGGGTAAGAATGTGCTTCATGGTTGTGAATGGGGCGGCAAAATAGGCCGTAAGTGGCGTTTGACCTTACCCAAAGGCCCGGACACGAAAAAGGGGGCCCCGAAGGACCCCCTTTCCGTGCATCCATGGATGCCAAAATGTTACTTCACGATCAGCTTGCGGGTGGCGCGGGCGCCGTCCACGGAAATCGTGTAGGTGTACATGCCTGCGGTCAGACCCTCCAGATCGAGGATGGCACGCTGGTTGCCCGCGGGCTGGACACCGAGATCCATGCTTCGGACGATGGCACCGGTCATGCTGGTCACCTCCAGGGTCACTTCAGCAGCGGCCTCGAGGGTGAAGTCGATGCGGGTGTTCCCGGTAGCAGGGTTCGGGTAGGCGCGTCCGAGGGAGAAACCCTCACCGGCCACATCCTCCACGCCCATGGTGGTCTCTGCATTCGGATCGAGGTTCAAACGGATCATCGGACAATTGGTGGTGTAGTACCAATCGTAGGCACTGCCCGTTCCGAACGGGCCGTAAATGAAGACCGTCTGGGCGTACTGAGGGGTGCTCGTACCAATCTGGACATTGTCTCCACCGAGGTGCTCGAAGCAAGCCATGATGGCCTCACCGGGCGCGGCCTCGTATGGCTCCTCAAGGGCGAAGGTGTACCACGACACTTCCCCGTCGCCGCTGTTCAGGAAGTCAGCCTCAAGCTGGGCTTCCTCCGAGGTGGACACGAGACCGTCGTACTGACCGCCACCATTGTTCCACTCGACCCAATCGAAAAGGTGACAGACAACCTCGGCTCCCACATCGGAACCATCCATGATGGCCACATCGATGCCGTAAATGGTCATGTCGTTGATCACATCGTAAGGCACACCGGCGATGAAGTCCACCGTACCGTCCGCAGGCGTCATGCCCACGAAGTCACCGTTGTCACGGCCATACTGGTTCTCGACCACCTCAATGGCCATCTGGGCCACATTGTCGGCAGGATACTCATCGGTGCTGTCGGAAGCCACCGTGAAGTCAAAGACGTAATCGCCCTGACCGGGAGCCTCCCAACCCGTGACGCGCAATGTGTCGGACTGACCGTAGGCCACATCGATGCCTTCGCTCATGCCACCATCTGCCTCGCTGCCATTGACGGCCACGGTCAGCATGGTGTTCGGCTGAACCGCTGTGCCGAGACCGGTCACCCTTGCGGCGAGGTCGAGCGCGGGAAGCTGACTCTCCGGCCAAACCTGGGCCTCCCAGAGACCGGTGGTCAGGTAATCGGTAAAGCTGACGTAGCCGTCGATGCGGACATCATTGGCCGGTGTATCGAAGACCACCAGGTCATCGATCATCCAAGCGTAGCCCCACTGGCCAACCCAACGCCACCGGAAGTAGACGGAAGACTCTTCACCGGCCACTTCGCCGATGTCGAAACGGGCCACATAGGGGTTGGTGGACTCATCACCCCGCTCATACGTGGGGAATACTTCGTAGCGAGCAGCCACGGTGTCGCCATCAACCACGACGAAACCTTCCTCCACTTCGAGGGTCTCAGGGCTGGGCCAATTGACCCCGTCCAGAGAAATCTCCATGTAGCAACGCTCGACATCCGTGGTGTTGTCCCAGCAGCGGTAGTAGTTCTCGAACTCGACCGTGACAAAGGGGTGACCCGTCAGGTCGACAGGATCGTCAATGGTGAACCAGCAGTTCTCCACCCAGCTGGCGGCGTAATTCTCCTCGGCGCCGAACAAGTCGGAGTCGACCAACACGAAACCGTTGTCGGCCGTAGTGGAAGAGATGGCGGCAATGGGATACGGACCGCTGGGGGCTGACGTGGTGCATTCCCAATTGATGCCATCGATGTAGTCGGTATACCCCTCATCGTAGGCATTGTAAAAGGAAATATTGGAGCAGTCCGAAAAATCATTCGTGTAGATGATTTCGCGGTTGTAGTCCACATGCTGACCTTCTGCAGCGCGGGCGGTGACGGCACGTCCGGCGAATTCGCGAACCGGTGCCTGGGCAAATGCGAAGCTGACAATCAGCAACGCAAAGACCAAAGTGTAAAGGTGCTTCATTACGTGTGTGGTGTTGGATTCGTGTGGCGAATATAACTCTATGAACCCCGCCAACCGCACCACAACACAGACTCAGGCCCCGAGAGGCTCGATGTAAAGTTCAACGCTTGGGCAGGTGCACACCAGATTGCGGTCGCCATGGGCATTGTCCACCCTGGAAACAGCCGGCCAGAATTTGCGCTCACGCATGGCGGGAACCGGGTAGGCCGCCTCCTCACGAGAATATGAATGGCTCCATTCCGTCGCCGTCAATTCCGAGGCTGTATGGGGTGACATCACCAACGGGTTGTCCTCGCGGCTCCAGCGACCTTCCTCTATGCTCCGAATTTCCTCCCGAATGGCAATCATCGCCTCGCAGAATCGGTCCAGCTCCTCCAGCGGCTCGCTCTCCGTTGGCTCGATCATCAAGGTCCCGGCCACTGGCCAACTCACCGTCGGTGAATGGAAGCCATAGTCAATCAGCCGCTTCGCGATGTCGGTGACTTCAATGCCTGCAGACGCCTTGAACGGCCTACAGTCCACGATCATTTCGTGTGCCACGCATCCCCGGTTGCCCTTGTACAGGATGTCATAATGGCCCTCCAGGCGGCTCCGCAAATAATTCGCATTGAGGATGGCCACTTCCGTGCTCCGGCGCAAGCCGAAGGGACCCAGCAGCCGGATGTACGCATAGGAGATCAGGTGGATCAACGCACTGCCGAACGGCGCCGCACTGACCGCTTCGATGGCGGCATCGCCGCCAACCGCATCCAATGGATGGCCCGGAAGGAATGGCACCAGGTGTTCCGCCACACCAATGGGGCCGACACCCGGACCTCCACCACCATGGGGAATCGCGAAAGTCTTGTGCAGGTTGAGGTGACAGACATCGGCGCCAATGCGCCCAGGGCTGGTCAATCCTACCTGGGCATTCATGTTCGCACCATCCATGTAGATCTGGCCGCCGTGCTCATGCACGGCCTGCGTCACCTCAAGGATATGCTCCTCGAATACACCATGAGTGGAGGGGTAGGTGATCATCAACGCCCCCAATCTGTCGGCATGCGCTGCCGCCTTTTCCCGGAGCTCGTCGAGGTTGATGTTGCCGTGCTTGTCACATCCCACCACGACGACCTCCATCCCGCACATCACCGCGGAAGCCGGGTTCGTGCCGTGCGCCGAGGATGGAATCAGACACACATTGCGGTGTGCCTCTCCACGGGAAGCATGGAAAGCCCGGATGACCAACAGGCCGGTGTACTCTCCCTGCGCTCCGCTGTTGGGCTGGAGACTCATGCCCGCAAACCCTGTCACCTCACACAGATATCGCTCCAGCTCTGAAATCATCCCACGGGTACCCACGGCCTGCTCAGGAGGACAGAACGGATGCAATTGAGCAAAAGCGGCCCATCCGATGGGCAGCAGCTGGGTCGCGGCATTGAGCTTCATGGTGCACGATCCCAGTGGAATCATCGCATGCGTCAACGACAGGTCCTTGTTCTCGAGGTGCTTCAGGTAGCGCATCATCGCCGTCTCCGAACGGTGGCTGTTGAATACGGGATGGTGCAGGTAATCCACTGCACGCACTTGTTCGCCCAAAGGAGACTTGAAATCCTCCGCCGTCGGAGGCAGAACAGCGGTGAAGCCAAAGACCTCGCACACATCTTGGAAATCGGCAGGCAACGTGCACTCATGAAAGGCAACGCCCACGTGCACCCCGTCCGGGAAATAACGCAGGTTGATCTGCTTCCGTTCCGCTCGCTCCATTACGGAACCCATATCCTCTACGGCAAAGACCACGGTATCGAAGAACTGCTCGTGTGCAGGCGGATGTCCAACCGCCCTGCCCGCCTCGGCCAGAGCACACGCCAGCCTGTGGATCCGCTCCGAAATCGACCTCAATCCGCTCGGCCCATGATAGACCGCGTACATGCTTGCCATCACGGCCAGCAGACTCTGCGCAGTGCAAATATTGCTGGTCGCCTTGTCCCGACGGATGTGCTGCTCACGGGTCTGCAGTGCCATGCGGTAAGCCACTTTGCCCATCCTGTCCACGGAAGCCCCGATCACCCGACCGGGCACATTCCGCTTGAAATCCAGACGGGTGGCGAAAAAAGCCGCATGTGGCCCCCCGTAGCCCATCGGCACACCGAAACGCTGGCTGTTCCCCACCACCACATCGGCTCCCATGGAACCAGGTGACTGCACCAGAGCACAGGCCAACAAATCGGTGGCCACCACCACGCAGGCGTCTGCCGCGTGCGCCCGGTCCACGAAATCCTTCAGCGGCTCCACACGGCCCCGGTCATCCGGATATTGGACGAAAGCGCCGAACACATCGCCGCTGAATTCCATTTCCGCCTGGGGGCACTGCTCGATGCGGATGTCCAGGTAGACGGCCCGGCTCTTCAAGACGGCCCAAGTTTGTGGAAACACCCCGTCAGAAACGAGGAAACGGTTCATGCCCGACTTTGCGGCCTTCCGACTCCGCGCATTGTACAGCATCGTCATCGCCTCGGCCGCTGCAGTCGCCTCGTCCAACAAGCTCGCATTGGCCAGCTCCATGCCGGTGAGGTCGCAGACCATGGTCTGGAAGTTCATCAACGCCTCCAGACGGCCCTGCGCGATCTCGGCTTGGTAAGGCGTATAGGCCGTATACCAACCGGGATTTTCCAGAACATTGCGGCGGATGACGCTGGGCACCTCCGTGGGATGGTATCCCATACCGATGTAGTTCCGGTACAGCGTATTGCGCGAGCCAATCCGCCCTACATGCTCGAGGTATGCCGACTCCGACATGGCCTCGGGCAAATCCAGCGCCTCATCCGAGAGGATGGCCTGTGGCACCGTGTTCCGGACCAACTCCTCCAAAGAAGGGGTCCCGATGTGCTGCAGCATCGTTTGATGCTCCTCTTCCCGTGGACCGAGGTGACGCTGGACGAAAGATCCTGAAGTCATGACGCAAGTTCTATAGTCAAAAATAAAGGGGTCCAACAACCCGCCGGACGGCGTGTTCATAATCGTATCGACCTTGTGTGGTATTCTACCTTTGAGGGGCATGTACGGCAGACGAATGATCTGGTCCAATGCCGTCATCGCAGTCGGCGCCATCGGGTGTGTGACCACCAGTTGGTCCCTTGCGGATCCGGATTTCTCATGGTCCCCCAATGCATTCTGGTTCGCCTGCGGAATCGGCGCCGCCACCTGGTTGGCCTACACCTGGCAGCGCCATGTCAAATCCACCCGGAATGACGGTCTGAGGACAGCCCACCGGGAATGGCACCGGTCACATTGGCCCCAACTCCGCCTCATCAGCATTTTTCTCCTTCCGTTCGCTGCTTTTCCGTCCTGGATGAGCCTGCACGGTTGGAACAGGGAAACCGCCATCGTCGCTGCCAGCCTCTTCCTCGCCTCCGTATTGACCATCCTCTATGCCGGGCTGCCTGGACAGGGGGGCATCCGGTTCGCCTTGCGCCGCTTGCCCCGATTGAAACTCCTTTGGATCGGCGTGGTGTGGGCCCTGGTCACCGCCGGTTGGCCCCTGTGGTGGAGCCCTGGAATGCAGGGCCTGACGCCATCGGAGCAGTGGCTGCTCATGTCGGAGCGGGGCTGCATCATCATGGCATTGACCCTGCCTTTCGACTTGCGGGACATCCAATGGGATCCTCCATCCATGCGGACCATCCCCCAACTCGTCGGCCCGATTGGCACCAGAATCTCAGCCCTGCTCCTGCTCGGCCTTGCCTGTATCGCCCGCGCGGCGCTGGTCGATGGCGACCTCACCCCCCTCTTGTGGCCCGTGGCCATGATGGGCGCGGTCGCCTGTGCTCGGCAGGACAGACCGCCTGCCTATTTCCTGATGCTCGATGGATTGCTGATCGCCGACGCGATCTGGCTCTCGGTCCGCTGAAATTCAGCTGAAGACCGCGTCCAAGGCTTCTGTGAATGCCGAAACGGCCTCATCAATGACGGCGTCACCGTGGGCTGCTGAGACGAATCCGACCTCATAGCCGGAAGGCCCGAGATAGACCCCGCGCTCGAGCAATGCGCCATGCAGCCTCGAGAAATACGCCATGCTATCGGGGTCGATCTCGCTGCTGCGCCGAATGTGCACCTGATCGCTGAAGGCCAACCAGAAAATGCTGCCCCGGGTGAAGATCCGCAGCGGGTATCCCTTGGACGCCGCATGCGCAAGAATGGGGTTGACCAACCGGCCCGTCCTGCGCTCCTGGTCCTCGTAGAATCCCGGCTTGAGACATTCGGACAGCTGGCCGGCACCGGCCGCCATCGCCACGGGATTCCCACTGAGCGTGCCCGCCTGATAGACGGGGCCGACCGGGGCCACATGGTCCATGACTTCAGCAGAGGCCGCGTAGGCGCCCACGGGCATGCCCCCGCCGATGATCTTGCCGAACGCCATCACGTCCGGCCTGATGCCATAATACTCTGCCGCACCCCCGAAGGCCACCCGGAAACCACTGATCACCTCATCGAAGAGGAGCAGCACGCCATACCGGTCGCACAGGTCCCGGACCCCCTGGAGGAACGCCGGATCCTGGATGAGCAAGCCATTGTTGGCCGGAATCGGTTCGATGGCCACCACCGCGAGCTCATGGGCATACTGTTTCATGGTCGCCTCGAGGGCCTCGAGGTCGTTCAACGGCAGCACCAGCGTTTCGCGGGCATAGGCTTCAGGCACCCCCGCGGAAGTGGACGTGCCAAGGGTGGCCAGGCCGCTGCCCGCCTTGACGAGCAGCGCATCGACATGCCCGTGATAGCACCCGTCGAACTTCAGGATCTTGGATTTTCCGGTCACGCCCCGGGCCAGGCGGATGGCGCTCATGGCCGCCTCCGTACCACTCGAGACAAACCGGATGCGCTCCGCATGCGGGTGATGGTCGAGGATGAGCCCCCCCAGTTCATTCTCCAACCGGGTCGGCGCACCAAATGAGGTTCCTTGGGAAACCGCCTGCATGATGCGCTCCTGAACGACGGGATGCGCATGGCCCAGAATGAGGGGCCCCCACGAGCAGCAAAAATCGATGTACCGTTGACCATCGGCATCCCAGATGTGGGGCCCTGCCCCTTTGTCGATGAACAAGGGTGTGCCCCCCACCGCGCCGAATGCCCGCACCGGTGAATTCACTCCGCCCGGAAAAAGCCGACGGGCTTCATCGAACAAGGCGGCACTGCTCGAACGCGTGTGGGCCGGGGTCTGGGATGTGGTGGTGGACATGGCTGCGGATTACGCGCGAAATTAGCCCCCAACAACATCCGGGCACTCGTAGACACCGACCCCGATCCACCGCCCATGCCCCAAGACGCAAAAGACTGGACCGATCTGCCGCTTTTCATGGAGGAGGCCCTCCAGCGGGACGCCTCCGATCCATTGGCGGATTTTCGCCACCGCTTCCACATGCCCCCCCACGGAGCAGGCCATGCCCTGTATTTCACGGGAAATTCCTTGGGGCTCCAACCTGTGGAGGCACGGTCCTTCATTGAGGGAGAACTGGAGGACTGGCAACGTTTCGGGGTAGAAGCCCACTTCGAGGGACGGCGGCCATGGGTATCCTACCACAAGGAAGCCACAGCAGACCTTGCCGCCCTGGTGGGGGCCCAGCCGGAAGAAGTCGTGGCCATGAATGCCCTGACGGTCAATCTGCACCTGCTGCTGATTTCCTTTTACAGGCCGGGCGGGAACAGGACCAAACTCATGATCGAGGCCGGGGCCTTTCCCAGCGACCGCTATGCAGCATTGTCACAACTCCGGTTGCACGGTCTCGACCCCGATGAGCACCTCATCGAAATCGCGCCCAGGGAAGGAGAACACACCCTGCGGGCGGAGGACATCGAAACGAGGATTGCTGCAGAAGGGGACAGCCTCGCCTGTGTCATGATGTGCGGGGTCCAATACTACACGGGACAATGGATGCCCATGGAACGGATCACCAGGGCCGCCCACGCCGTCGGGGCCACCTGCGGATTCGACCTGGCCCATGCCACGGGCAATGTGCCGCTCGAACTGCACGATTGGAACGTCGACTTCGCCTGCTGGTGCGGTTACAAATACCTCAATGGAGGTCCCGGTTGCACCGCGGGAGCCTTCGTTCACGCCCGCCACGCCCATCGCCCCGATCTACCGAGACTGGAAGGCTGGTGGGGCCATTCCGAATCCCGGCGTTTCAAAATGGAACCGGATTTCGATCTGATGCCCGGCGCGGAAGGTTGGCAGACTTCCAATGCCCCGGTAATGAACATGGCGGCGTTGTTGGCCTCACTGGCCGAATTCAGGTCCGCCGGAATGGACAGGCTGCGCACCAAATCCTTAGCACTGACCGCATTCCTGGAAAAGGGGATCCACGCCGTTGCTGAGGCCACGGACTCCCGGCTCGAAATTCTGACCCCCTCAGACCCGGGGGCCAGAGGGTGCCAGCTCTCCGTGGTGGCCCACGGCCATGGCAAAGCCCTGTTTGACCACCTCACACAAGCAGGGGTCATCGTGGACTGGCGGGAACCTGCCGTCATCCGCTTGGCCCCCGTACCCCTCTACAATTCATTCCGGGATGTGGCCGAATTCCTCGGGTTACTCCATGCGGGCCTCCGCGCAGACACGTAGATTGCACCCATGAAGAGCATGCGCTATGTCGTGATCGGGATTGGCAAGTATGGCTCCCGCATCGCACTGGAGATGGCCAGCCGTGGGGCCGAAGTCTTCGCCATCGATTGCATCGAGGAAAAGGTGGAGGAGGTGTCCGACGACATCGCCATTGCCGTCACCATGGACTCCACGGACCCCAAGGCCTTGCGCAGCCAGAAGCTCGACGAGATGGACGCCGCGGTCGTGGCCATCGGGGACAATTTCGAAGCGACCGTATTGACCACCATCAACCTGTTGGACCTGGGCATCCCCCGTGTCATCGTGCGCGCCTCCGGACCCCACCAGGAACGCATCCTGAGAAGCCTGGGCGTCGAGGAAATCCTGACGCCTGAAGCGGAGTTCGCAAGCCTGGTGGCGGAACGGTTGATGAACCCCAACCTGCGCGGTTTCCTCGAGCTTCCGGATGACTACGAGATCGCAGAGATCAAAGCGCCGGCAGGGGTGGTCGGCAGGACTTTGGGAGACATCGACCTGACGGCGCGCTACAATCTCCGGCTCATCACCATCCGCCGCATCTATGACGAGGGGGGGCAGCCCCAGGAGCACCTCATCGGCATACCCCGTCCCGACACCACAGTGGAAGGAACAGATACCCTTGTCGTATTCGGAACGCTGGGCAATGTGAACCGGTTCCTCGAGGTCAACGAATGAGGGTCACGGTCCCCACCTTCTCAAGGTAACCCCCCACGGTCACCCCATCCTGCAGCAAGGGGCGCCACACCGCTCGGTACCCATACAGGCCCACGGGCGCATAGTCCCCATTCAACAGCTTGCCGTCCCACCGGTCCTCCAGCGATTCGGACCTGAAAACCTCGGAACCCCATCGGCTGAATACCACGAGCTGATAGCCATCCACAGCCTCCGCATAACCACCGAACTCATCGTTGACCGAATCCTCATCCGGGGTGAAGGCCGACGGGAAATAAACACTGTCCTGGGCGCAGAAATCCACCAGTGAAATGCTCGCTGAATCCTGACAGCCATTGGAGAGCAGGGTCAATGTCACGGTGAACGTGCCTTCGTTCCCCAACAGAATCCCAGGCCCCGTGGAGCCATCCGACCAGAGATAGCCCACGTCAGGCTGACTCACATCCAACCAGATCGGACCCTCCTCATCCAGGCAGAGCACAGTATCCGAAGGAAGGTCGGGAGCCGGAGCGGGAAGGAATTCAGGCGAAACAGAAGCGGTGCCGGTGCAGCCTGTCACATCCACGGCAATGGCCTCGTAGGTGCCCGGCTCGGTCACCGCAATCTCATTGCCCGCCTCCCCAGTGGACCATCCCACCCCGGCAAGGGTGGTGTCCGATGTCACATTGGCCATCAACATCACAGGCTGGCCCTCACAGGCCGCACTTCCCGGAACGAGGTCGATGACCGGATTGTCTACGATGCTGATGAACACCGTGTCCGTTCGCTCGCAACCTTGTGGTCCCGTAGCGGTCACCCAATAGGTCCCCGTCACCTCCGCCACGATGGACGCCACGGAATCTCCGGTACTCCACAGAATCGTCTCCGCGGCCGCATTCAACGCGCAATCCAGTATGGCCGACTCCCCCTCGCACAGGTCCTGGTCCGGACCGAGGTCGATGGGCGGCACGGTGGCCGTCACGAAAATGCTGTCCTCGTACACGCAGTTCCCATTGCCCGTAGACGCGGTCGCATAGTACCACTGTTCCAAGGGAGCGAGCACTTCCGGCGTGGAGGAATTGGGGTCATCAAGGAAGAGGCCGGGCTCCCAGTTCCAATTCACACCCGCCATGGCCTGTGCCTCCATGGAAGGCTGGAGCGTGAAGCCACCCCAATCGCACACCAGCGTGTCGTCCGCCAACCCGATGATCACTTCAGGGTAAACCTGAATGTCCAGCGAATCCACCCAGATGCAGTTGTTTCCGAGGTCCATGGCCACGCACCAGATCGTAACGGCGCTGTCGAATTGCATCGAAAAGGTCTGGGCGTCATTCCCATTGAAGATCTCGAAGGGGTACCAACTGAAATTGAAATTGTCCTGATTGGCAGCATAGCTGGGATCAGAATACCCCTGGGCGATGTTGAAGTACCCACTCGATTCGATGCCCTCACAGGCGTAATTGTCAGCCGCCACGTAAGGACTCCCCACACCGGTTGAAACACACGGATCCTGGGCACACAGCGCGACAGGTCCGATGCACAGCATACAGCTGAGCGCATTCCGCAACAAACAGGTGGGGATGGATTTCATCTCAACCAAAATTAACGCCTTTCAAAGGCGCCCTGCGGGCACTCCGCCATTGATGTTCAAATCAAGGCCGTGGATGAAACCCGGGGGACAATTCCACTTCCCATCCCGCCCGAACATCCACATCCACCGCCCAGCGTTCCACGGGCTCAGGTTGAAGCCTTCGAACCGGGTCGACTCCGCTCCAACGGCCATTGCCATCGAGGTCCTTTATGCGCGCCACGGCGTATTTGCCCGGCGGCAACCCGGTGAACCGGCCCTGGCCGTCCAATGTGAACTCCTCCATGGGATTGCCGGACCCGTTGAGCAGCAACCACACCGTTCCTTCCGAATCCAATGCCCTCGTGCTGTCCAGCAACAATCGGATGACCCCGGTATCCTCCGGTCCCCTGACGGTCACCCTCCATTCGAGCGTATCCACCGAGCCCCCACCCGCACCCATCAGGGCTCCAGGGAGCAGGGAAATCCTGACATCGGAGCCCACAGGCATTCCGCGCACGCGCAATTCGCCCTCCTGCAATTCGAAATGTCGCCCTGCGAAGGCCGTGGTATCACCATCCCGGATGACCATCGCACTGCACAATCCCGTATCCAGTCCGGTCGGGATGGGCGCGAACCGCACCGCTACGGCACCATCCCCGTCCGCAATCCGTTCCGGGGGACGGGCCACCACGGGCGGGGGGGTCGATTCCATCTCACGGAATTCCAAAGTATCCACCCCTGAGGGATGCTCCACGATCCAGGGCCCTTCCAACGCCATCGGAAATCCTGGAAGCGCACACCAGATGCTGTCCCCTTCCAATCCCAGGGTCAGCCCGGAGGCGGGACCGCTGATGCTCAAACCGAAATCAGCATCCCGCAATCCATCAGCGCCTTCCCGCAATGCGGCCAGACCTGCAACAGCGGCCCGGAAATACCCGGAGGAATCCACCCGGATGCCCGTGAGGTATGTCGACGGGACGGGCGGGGGAAGGTCCATGCGCGCCGGGAGGTCCGCGGACATGGCCATCCAGGCTGACGAATCCGAATTCGCTGCCAATGGGAGGTCCCACCACGCCATGGACTCACCCTGGTCCACCCTGTAGTTGCCATTGACATCATCCACCACCACCGCACCCAGCGTTCCGATCGGCAGGAAACCGACATCGAAACGACCGCTGTCATCCACCAGCCCCACAAAATCGGGCAACCTGCGGAGGGAGTCCGGCAAACCGGGGTCCAACACCGCTTCCGGCAGGCCACCGGAAAACAGCAGAACCCGGGCCCCCTGTCCCGGTTCGCCGGTCCACGCGTCCTCCACCCGACCCCTCACCCTGCCTGAATCGAGGGCGAGTCCCGTGGAGAAGACATAGGCCAACCCCTTTGCTACGTTGGCCTCCCGCAAATCCCGGATGCACTCACCGAACTGCACGATGTAGGTGCGGTCCGGAAACAGGCTGTCGCCGAGGTCGACCACAATGCTGCGGCCCCGGACCATGGCCCTGGGCGGGGCGGGCAATGGCGGCGACACCAGGATTTGTCTCCGTGCATCCTTCAGTTGGACGAACTCATCGAAAGTCAAGGTGAAGGAAGTCCTGTCGAACAGGGTTTGTCCGAAGGGAGGATCGGCCTCGATGACCGTTGGAGGCGCTTCATCCCGTCCGCCGCCATCAGGACTGCCCACCTGGGCGCATCCTGCGCAGCACAACAAGGCGAACCATCCCATCCATCGGCACGTGCGTTCAACCATTTCCCTGTTTCGATTGGATCAACCGGCCGGCAACACCATCGATGATGCACTGCAGCCGGCGTGCATCCTCATCGGTGAAGTCCGATGGTTGGGCACTGTCAATGTCGAATACGGCCCAAACGTTGCCCTCCTCATCCCGCACCGGCAGCACCATTTCACTGCGGCTTTCCGGACTGCAGGCCACATGACCGGGAAAGGCGTCCACATCCTGCACCACCACCGCCTCATTCCGTTCCCAAGCCGCCGCGCAAACACCCCTTCCACGGCGCAACCTCGTGCACGCCACAGGACCCTGGAACGGCCCCAGCACCAGCTCATCGCCATCTACGCTATAGAACCCGACCCAATGCCAACCGAAGGCCATGTGCACCAAAGCAGCAAAGTTGGCCTGGTTGGCCACCGCAGAGGCGTCCGTCAACAGTGCGGGACACTGCTCATCCAATTGGTCGTACCGCTCGGCACGCGTCGCATGGGGATCGAAGGCAGAAGGAGAGGCCACGGCCCGAAGTTCGTCAGTGTTCCGGATTCCCGGTCCACCAGCGTCGGAAGAAGCGTCAAAAAAGCACCGGAGCCGGCGCACGGAGCGTGATGCCCAGATGCTCCTGAACAAGTTCGGCAAACATGCGGCACGTATCAGGGGTTCCGAGGCTGTCCGGTTGGTGGACCAACAGGTCCACGGACCGCAAACCGGATGCGCGCCAATCCTTCAACCGGCTGCACCACGCCTCCAACCTGGTACGGTCACTGGGATGGCCCGTGTAGCCTCCGAATCTGAGGAGGAGGAAAGGGGCCGTCATCCGCATGTGCACGGCGTCCCGCCGCATGGCGGTATCACTGATGACCGAGCCGACACCGAGGGATCGCATCGCCGACCACACCTCCTCCACCCGCGGACTGTCCTCGGAAGAAGGCGCAAACCAACCCGGGTGGCGGAATTCCACCGCCACGGGGAACGCCCGGGGCCATTGCTCGAGATAGGCCAGCAGCTTTCCGGATTGGCCTGGGCCGAAATGGGGAGGCAATTGGATGAATGACGGGCCGCGTTTGGTCCCCAACGCATCGAGGCCGGCAATGAAATCGTCGGTCGGCCCTGCACAATCATTGAACCTTCTGTAGTGGGTGATGATGGCGGGAAACTTGGCGCAGAACCTGAAATCATCGGGCATCATGTCCGCCCATTCGGCCATCCGTTCCGGAGGATGGATCCGGTAATGGGTGGCATTGAACTCGATGGTGCCGAAAGCACGGCCATAGTGGACCGGCCAGGTTTTCTGGGTCGCCTTTTCCGGGTAGACACTGCCCCTCCACGGTCGAATGGTCCACATCGTTCCCCCGGCTCGGACTTCGAGAGACCGCGCTCCACCCGCGGTGAGGCCGGAAGCCAGCCCCGAGGGAGTATCCGCATGGTCGGCAGGCAAAGAGAAGTCCACCAAGGGCAGTTCCGCCTCACGCAATTCATCCGGAATCTTGCCATACTTCACAGCCGCAAAGAAAACCGCTTCACCCCCAATGAGCGATGCGAAGCAGGGCCACTTCTTCTTCTCTTCGGCCCCATGTTCCCCCTGTTGAGGTTCATGGCCACGGCGATGATCCCCAGACGATGCGCTTCATGCGGAACACCCCTCGACCAACGCGAGGAAGGGTGGTGCATGCCATGTGCCTTCACCTGGGCACGCATCGCGATTTCCCCGCTGAACAGGTTCGGCGACAGGTTGGAATGGTCGTGGGCTGACGCCTGGATCAAAATGACAGGGCAGGAGGAACGGCAACTCGTACACGCCCTCAAATACGGTGGGGACCCTCGACTGGGCCGGCTGCTCGGCCGAACCATGGCCCTTGAACTCCAAGCTGACCAACGCACCGAAGGCCTATCGGATTGGGCCGTGGTCCCCATCCCACTGCACAGCAGACGGCAGCGGCAACGCGGCTACAACCAGAGCGAGTGCCTCGCAGAAGGGTGGAATGAGGTCACCGGAATGCCCCTGATCCGGTTGCTGCGCAGGGCCAAGGCCGGTCGTTCTCTGACAGGCTTTGGCCGCCATGAGAGGATCGCGGAGGGGTGCTCGCGTTTCCAATGGTCGGAGCCGACCGATGGCATGCCTCACCCCCTGAAAGGCTTGCTCGTGATGGACGACGTCATCACCACCGGCAGCACACTCGAAGAAGCACACCGGGTGCTGCGCGCGCATTGGCATGGACCCCTCGGTTTCCTGACCCTGATGGATGCCGCCGTGTGAATCAGAGGAACCCGAACTGGTGAGAATGATGAGCGGTATGATCCGCACAATGGGATTCACGCAGAGGGGCCAATGCCGACCTCAAGGCGACGAAGGAAGGGGTATCCGATGTCGGTTTCAGGAGGTTCAGAGACCGTGGCATTTCTTGAACTTCTTCCCTGACCCACAGGGGCAGGGCTCGTTGGGCAAAGTCTTCTTCTCGACCCGCACCGGCTCCGCTTTGACAGGCGGCGGTGGGACTCCGGGAACGCCACCACCGGCAGCAGCCTGGGAGCGGGCCGCCGCCATGCGTTGCTCGTTGAGGTTCTGGACGCCCTGCTTGCTGGTCTGCACCCGCGGAGCAGATTGCGGACGGGCACCGGGTGCGCGTTTGACCTGTTCCGGCTGGTTGGGCAACTGACACTTCAGCAGGAAACTGGCCACATCCACATTCATGCGCTGCACCATGGCCTTGAAAAGCTCATAGGACTCGAATTTGTAGATGAGCAAGGGGTCCTTCTGTTCGAACCGGGCGTGCTGCACATTCGAACGCAGGTCGTCCATGTTGCGCAGGTGCTCCTTCCAAAGCTGGTCGAGCACGCCGAGCACCACGGTTTTCTCCAACTCGTCCACGAGGGTGGTGGCAGAAGAGTCCACCGCATCCTGGATGTTGGCCAGCACCTGAAGGTTCCGCCTGCCATCGGTGAAGGGCACCGCAATGTTGACGAACTGGTTCGAATCGTCCTCATAGACCCGCTGGATGACCGGGTGGGCATGCGCCGCAAGCGACACCATGCGTTGGCGGTAATGCTGCTCCGCCGTCTTGTGCAGCGCTTGGGACTGGGCCTCCGAAGGACCGATGCCGAAATCCGAGGAGGCGAAGGGGGGATCGACCCCCAATTCAGCCAGACTCCGAATCCTCAGACCATCAAAGTCCTTGGAAGGGGAGAATTCCGAAATCAGCTGGTCCGACAGCTCGTAGAACATACCGGAGATGTCAAACTTGAGCCGCTCTCCGTGCAGGGCATTCCGGCGGCGGCGGTAGATCACCTCGCGCTGGCTGTTCATGACGTCGTCGTATTCCAACAGGCGCTTGCGGATGCCGAAGTTGTTCTCCTCCACTTTGCGCTGCGCGCGCTCGATGGACTTCGTGATCATCGAATGTTGGATGACCTCCCCATCCTGATGACCCAGGCGGTCCATCATCTTCGAGACACGCTCACTCTGGAAAAGGCGCATCAGGTCATCTTCCAACGACACGTAGAATTGGGTGCTGCCCGGATCACCCTGGCGGCCTGAGCGACCGCGCAACTGACGGTCAACCCGCCGGCTGTCATGACGCTCCGTGCCGATGATCGCAAGTCCACCCGCGGCCTTCACCTCTTCGGTCAATTTGATGTCCGTACCCCTACCCGCCATGTTGGTGGCGATGGTGACGGCGCCGGGCTGTCCTGCTTTGGCCACGACCTCTGCTTCTGCCTGATGTCGCTTTGCATTGAGCACCTGGTGCTCGATTTTCCGGATGTCGAGCATGCGGCTCAACAGCTCACTCACCTCGACTGTCGTCGTACCGACCAGCACGGGCCTGCCCGCATCCCGCAACTTGACCACGTCATCGATCACCGCGTTGAACTTCTCGCGCTTGGTCTTGAAGACCATATCATCCTCGTCCTTCCTGGAAATGGGCCGATTGGTCGGAATCGACATCACGTCCAGCTTGTAGATGTCCCACAACTCCTGCGCCTCCGTCTCGGCGGTTCCCGTCATGCCCGCGAGCTTGTGGTACATGCGGAAGTAATTCTGCAGGGTAATGGTCGCATAGGTCTGCGTGGCGGCCTCGATCCGGACCCCCTCCTTGGCTTCGATGGCCTGGTGCAGACCGTCGCTGTAGCGCCGTCCCTCCATGATGCGTCCCGTCTGCTCATCGACAATCTTGACCTTGTTGTCCATCACCACATAGTCCACATCCTTTTCGAAAAGGGCGTACGACTTCAACAGCTGGTTCATCGTATGCAACCGGGCCGATTTCACGGCATTCTCACGGAACAAGGACTCGCGCTTCTCCTGTTTCACGGCGTCCGAGTCCTCCGAAGCGTCAATCTCGACCAACGTCGATGGGACATCCGGCATCGTGAAGAAATGCTCGTCCTCCATGTTGGCCGTAAGCATGGCAATGCCTTTTTCCGTCAGCTCGACCTGGTTCTGCTTCTCATCGATGACGAAGTACAACTCCTCGTCGGCCTCCGGCATCATCCGCTTGTTGTCCTGCAGGTAGAAGGACTCCGTCTTGAGCATTTGCTGCCGAATGCCCTCCTCACTCATGAACTTGATGAGGGATTTCGTCTTGGGCAGGCCACGGTTGGCGCGGAACAAGGCCAATCCGCCCGAACGGATGGTCTCCTTGTCGGAACCGGCATCACCCAATTTCTTCTTGGCTTCCGTGATGAAGCCGTTGACCGTCTGCCGCTGCTTCTCCACCAGTTGCACCACCTTGGGCTTGAGCTGCTCGAACTCGTGCTCGTCCCCCTTGGGTGTGGGACCGGATATGATGAGCGGCGTGCGCGCCTCGTCGATCAGCACACTGTCCACCTCATCCACAATGGCGTAATGGTGCTTCCCCTGGACCAGCTGGTCCGGCCGCATGGCCATGTTGTCGCGGAGATAGTCGAATCCGAATTCGTTGTTGGTTCCGTAGACGATGTCACAGCGGTAAGCATTGCGGCGCGCTTCCGAATTCGGCTGGTGCCTGTCGATACAATCGATCGTCAGACCGTGGAACTGGAAGAGCGGACCCATCCACTCCGCATCCCGACGGGCGAGGTAGTCGTTGACCGTCACGAGGTGCACACCGCGCCCTGTCAGGGCATTCAGGAAGACCGGCAGCGTCGCGACCAGGGTCTTGCCCTCACCCGTCTGCATCTCGGCCACCTTGCCCCGGTGGAGTGCCACACCTCCGATGAGCTGGACATCGTAGTGGACCATGTTCCATTCGAACACTGAGCCCGCCGCATTCCACGCCCGGGCCCAGAAGGCCTTTTCGCCCTCGATCCGGACAAAGTCCTTGGTTGCCGCCAGTTCCCTGTCGTGCTCCATGGCACACACCTCCAGCTCGCCCTCCGCGGAGAACCTGCGCGCCGTCTCCTTGAGCAAGGCGAACGCCTCCGGCAGCAGCGCCTCCAGCACCTCCTCCAATTTCTCGTCAATCTCATGCTCGAGACTGTCCACCCGATCATAGATCACCTCCTTGGCTTCGAAGGACATCTCCGGATTCGTTGCCGCCTGGGCCTTCAATTGATTTGACTCCTCCACCATGTTCTCGACATGGGCCAGAATCCGAACCTTGAGATCGGCACTGCGCGCTCGAAGGCCATCGGAAGTCAGGCCCTCCATCTCCCCAGCAAAGGCATGAATGGCGTCAACCGCTGGTTGGATGGCTTGTACATCCGTTGCTGCCTTGTCGCCTACCAGGCGCTTGACGATTCTGTTGAAGGCTCCAATCATGGGTGATGAGACAACCCCGTTTTGGTCCATGCCCAATTCGGCCATGGGATGCAAGGGGTGTGGACAAAATTAAGGCCCAAGATTCAGCGCCACACTCCCAAACATTGTTTGAAAATCCACGGAGGGTGGACGATGCCGGGACTTCACCCATGGTCGCCAGCCGTGTGTCCGGGTCGATGCCACCCACACCCGTATCAACATCATAAATCATTCGAAGACAATCAACTGAGGTGCAAAACCAAAGGCATGTTGACAAAACCACCGCTGTGTTCATGGTTTCCGATTGCCGTTGAAGGAACCCCTCTGCAGTTTTGAGGTCCGCCTTTTGATCAACAGATATACCGGCACGAGAGCAAGTCCAATTACCACCCTCTAGAACCCCTCCCACATGATCGACGAACAGCACGGAAACGAACAGGACCCCACCAACGACACGACCATTGGAATTCAACAAGAGGACACAGGCCAGATGGCCATTGACGCTGTTCTTCCCGAGAACACCACGGTAAGCGAACCCATCCTGGAGGACAATCCCAACCGCTTCGTCCTGTTCCCCATCCAGCACGACGACATCTGGAACTTCTACAAGAAATCCGAAGCCAGCTTCTGGACCGCTGAAGAAATCGACCTCGCTGCCGACCTCGTGGATTGGAACGAGAAACTCAACGACAACGAGCGCTACTTCATCAAGCACATCCTTGCCTTCTTTGCCGCGTCCGATGGAATCGTGAACGAGAATCTGGCGGAGAATTTCGTCGCCGAGGTACAGTACACGGAAGCCAAATTCTTCTACGGCTTCCAGATCATGATGGAGAACATCCACTCGGAAACGTATTCCCTGCTGATCGACACCTACATCAAGGACAAGGAGGAAAAGAACCACCTCTTCAACGCCATCGAGACCCTCGACTGCGTCAAGAAGAAGGCCGACTGGGCCCTTGAATGGATCGACAACGGCAGCTTCGCGGAGCGCATCGTGGCCTTCGCTGCCGTGGAAGGCATCTTCTTCAGCGGAAGCTTCTGCTCCATTTTCTGGCTGAAGAAGCGCGGCCTGATGCCGGGTCTCAGCTTTTCCAATGAACTCATCTCCCGTGACGAGGGCATGCACTGCGATTTCGCCTGCCTGTTGTACACCCGTCACCTCGTCAACAAACTGCCCAAGTCCACGATCGAGAGGATCATCCGCGACGCCGTGGACATCGAGAAGGAATTCGTCTGTGACGCCCTCCCTGTGCGCCTGATCGGAATGAACTCGGACCTGATGAGCCAGTACATCGAGTTCGTCGCCGACCGCCTGCTCGCCGAGCTGGGCAACGACAAGATCTTCAACACCGCAAACCCCTTCGATTTCATGGAGATGATCTCATTGCAGGGCAAAACCAACTTTTTCGAAAAGCGGGTTGCGGAGTATCAGAAGGCCGGAGTCAACAATTCCAATTCCTCGGAATCAAAGCAGGGCTTCAGTCTCGACGAGGATTTCTGATTTCCACGGGGAAATAGTTCAAAAGTGAACTCCCCCCAAACGGGAAACCGAGCCTTTTGGTAACCATCTTGACCAAACCGTCAGCGCAAAATTTCATTCACTTGAAAACCCTGCGCTGCACCTGACCAGCCTTTTTACGAACCCACCAATTCCACTGAGGTCTTGCCGCCTCGGCAGTACTAATCTTCGCTTCACTCAACGGAGCAAACCAAGTCGAAAAGAACACATGTATGTCGTCAAGCGGGATGGACGCCGGGAACAAGTCCAATTCGACAAAATCACAGCCAGGGTCAAGAAACTGTGCTACAGTCTCCATGAAAACGTGGACCCCGTCGCCGTCGCCATGCGCGTCATCGAGGGGGTATACGATGGAGTGACTACATCCGAATTGGACAACCTCGCTGCAGAAGTTGCCGCGACCAATGCGGTCAATCACCCGGACTATGCGCAGTTGGCATCGCGCATCGCGGTCTCCAACCTGCACAAAACGACGCAGAAGTCCTTCACGGAGGTGATGCGCAACCTGCACACCTACCTCGACCCGGTGACCCGTGAACCTGCCGCACTCATTGCGGACGATGTCATGGAGATCATCGAGGCCAATTCGGAAGCCCTCGACTCCGCGATCATCTACGATCGCGACTTCAGTTACGACTACTTCGGATTCAAGACACTGGAGCGCTCCTATCTGCTCAAGATCGACGGCAAGGTCGCCGAGCGCCCCCAACAGATGCTGATGCGCGTCTCGGTCGGAATCCACAAGGACGACATCGAAAGCGCCATCAAGACCTACAACTTGATGTCGGAAGGCTGGTTCACCCACGCCACGCCCACCCTGTTCAATGCCGGCACTCCCAAGCCGCAGATGTCCAGCTGTTTCCTTCTGACCATGCAGGAAGACAGCATCAGTGGCATCTACGACACCCTCAAGCAGTGCGCGAAAATCTCGCAGAATGCAGGGGGCATCGGCCTCGCCATTCACGATGTGCGCGCCACCGGCTCCTACATCCGCGGTACGAACGGCACTTCCAACGGCATCGTTCCCATGCTCCGCGTCTTCAATGACACCGCTCGTTATGTCGACCAGGGAGGTGGGAAGCGCAAGGGGTCATTTGCCGTCTACATCGAGCCTTGGCACGCGGATGTCTTTGACTTCCTCGACCTCAAGAAGAACCATGGAAAAGAAGAGCAGCGCGCCCGCGACCTGTTCTACGCCCTCTGGGTGCCCGACCTCTTCATGAAGCGGGTCGAATCCGATGGGGAATGGACCCTCATGTGTCCCAATGAGTGCCCCGGCCTGTCCGATTCTTGGGGACCCGAGTTCGAGGCCCTCTACGAGAAGTACGAAGCGGAAGGCAAAGGCCGCAAGACCATCAAGGCCCAGGAGCTCTGGTTCAAGATCGTCGAGAGCCAGATCGAGACCGGCGTGCCCTACATGCTCTACAAGGACGCGGCCAATGGCAAGTCCAACCAGCAGAACCTCGGCACCATCCGCTCGTCCAACCTGTGCACCGAGATCATCGAGTATACGGCCAAGGACGAGGTGGCCGTTTGCAACCTCGCTTCCATCGCGCTCCCCAAATTCGTAACGGAAGAAGGCCAGTTCGACCATGACAAATTGTTCGAGGTCACTTACCAGGTGACCAAGAACCTCAACCGCGTCATCGACCGCAACTTCTACCCGATTCCCGAGGCGCGCAATTCCAACATGCGCCACCGCCCCGTTGGATTGGGAGTCCAGGGCCTCGCCGACGCCTTCATCATGATGCGCTATCCCTTCGACTCGGAGGAGGCCCGTCAATTGAACAAGGCCGTATTCGAGACCATTTACTACGCCGCGTGCAGCGCGTCCAAGGACCTGGCCATCGAAGAAGGACCCTATGAGACCTTCGCCGGCTCTCCCGCCTCGAAAGGCCAGCTCCAGTTCGACATGTGGGGAGTCACCCCAAGCAAACGCTGGGAATGGGACATCCTGAAGGAAGAAATCATGGAAAAGGGCATGCGCAACAGCCTGCTCGTCGCTCCCATGCCCACAGCTTCCACGGCTCAGATCCTCGGAAACAACGAATGCTTCGAGCCCTACACCTCGAACATCTACACCCGACGGACACTCAGCGGTGAATTCATCGTCGTCAACAACCACCTGCTCCGGGACCTGACCAAGCTCGGACTTTGGAATGCCGACATGAAGAACCAGTTGATCGCCGCGAATGGGTCCATTCAGAGCATCCCGAACATCCCGGAGAACCTCAAATTGCTCTACCGTACGGCCTGGGAGATTTCCCAGCGTGCCATCCTCGACATGGCCGCCGACCGCGGAGCCTTCATTTGTCAGTCCCAATCGCTCAACGTGTTCATGGAGAACGCCAGTGCCCCGAAACTGACCTCCATGCACTTCCACGCGTGGCGCGCCGGCCTCAAGACCGGCATGTACTACCTGCGGACCAAGGCCGCGACCGACGCCATCAAGTTCACAGTGGACAAGAAATACAAGGAGCAGCCCGCCTCGGACAAGGCTGCAGAGATGACCCACGAAGAACAGGTGGCAGCCTGCTCCATCGAGAATGGTCCCGACTGCGAAATGTGCAGCGGCTGACCCTCTTGACCCAATGACTTTGCAAAAAGGCGACCCCTCCGGTCGCCTTTTTGCTGAACACACTCCTGCAAAACATGTTGCAAGTCAGGCCCCCGGGATGACATCAGTCATGCACGGTTGGTCACCTTCACCGAACTTTGCGCCATCGTGCGACAGGAACACCTCCATATTGTCTCCCTCAACCACCGGAATGCCTCCATCGAGAGGATCGGGGGCCTTCACGTTCCGGCGGACAGGCAACAGGAATTCCTGTCCCGAATCAAAGCGCAGCTCGGCGTGCAGGGCTTGGCCTACCTGACCACCTGCAACCGCGTAGAGTTCATCATGGTGGACGAGGCCTATTTCTGTATGGGCAGGCTGCAACAACTCTTCCAGGCCTTCAATCCAAGCGCGGCAGAGCTTCGCTCCCTGATGGGCACCGCCATGGTGCTGCATGGAGAAGAGGCCGCCCGCCACCTTTTGAGGGTCAGTGCAGGTCTTGAATCGATGGTGCTCGGTGAACGGGAGATCCTGACCCAGATGCGTTCTGCTTTGGAACAGGCCCGCCAGTGGGGGCTGGCCGGTGACCAGCTGAGGATCACCGAGCGCATCGCCGTGGAAACGGCCAAACAGGTCTTCACCGATACGGAGATCGCCAAGCGAAGCGTATCCGTCAATGCGCTCGGATGGAAGTCATTCCTGGACACGGCACTGCCGACCGAGGCCCCCATCCTGATGATCGGTGCCGGGCAGACCAACGCCAACATCGCCCGCTTCCTCGAAAAACGTCAACACACCTCCGTCCGCATCCTGAACCGCACCTCAGCCAAGGCGCAGGCCCTCGCCGGTCCGCGCCACTGGGAGTCAGGGAGCCTCGACGAATTGGACGATGCGTTGAAAGCGGGACCGGCGGCCGTCTTCCTCTGCACCGGCTCGGACACCCCTCTGTTGGATGCTGCCCAAGCGCAGACGCTGCCCGAAGGAAAGCTGTTCGTCCTCGACCTCAGCGTCCCCTCTGGAGTTTCAGCTGCATTCCGCAACAGGCCGAACACCACGGTCGTCGGCATCGCTGAGCTCAAGCCGCTGGCCGACCACAATGTGGCGGGACGCCGCGCTGCCTTGGGCGACTGCCAGCGCATCATCGAATCGGGCATGTCCGAACTGACTGCACGCCTCCAGCAACGAGAAGTGGAATTGGCCCTCCGGGACTTGCCTCAACTGCTCGCTGCGGTGCGCAATACGGCCTTGGGTGAGGTCTTCGCGGACGAACTCGCCGACCTCGACAGCGATACCCGCAATCTGGTGGACCGGATCGTTTCCTACCTGGAAAAGAAATACGTCTCCGTTCCGATGAAACTCGCCCGGGAAGCGGTCCTCGAACACATGGAGAAGCCCTGAGGCACATGCCTGAAGCCCCTCATTTCCGCATTGGAACACGCGGCAGTGACCTCGCCCTTTGGCAGGCCCACCATGTCCGGGACCTGATCCACAGCCTGGGCGGAAAGGCCGAAATCATCATCCTCTCCACCCAAGGGGACCGCGAACAGGTGCAGTCATTCGAAAAGCTTGAAGGCAAGGGCTTTTTCACCAAGGAGATCGAGGAAGCCCTGCTGGCCCACCGCATCGACATTGCGGTGCACAGCCACAAGGATCTCGAAACCACGCAGCCCCCCGGACTGGAGGTCGTCGCCGTGCCCGCCCGGGCCGCAGCCTCCGATGTCCTTCTGATCCGAAAGGACCGGATGGCTTCGGCACCATGGCTGCCTTTGCCGCTGGGAGCCACGGTTGGGACCTCCTCGGTCAGGCGCAGGGACCAACTGCTGCTGCTCCGTCCGGATCTCAACATCAAGGCCTTGCGCGGCAACGTACCGACCCGGGTGGAGCGGTTGCATTCGCATGGTTACGACGCCATCGTTTTGGCCAAGGCAGGCCTCGACAGACTCGGCCTTTCCATGGACGGCACCATTGAACACATCCTCGACCCTCGCTGCTTCGTGCCGGCTCCGGCCCAGGGGGCCCTTGCGTTGCAAATGCGGGAGACGGACCCGAACAAAGCCTTCATCGCCGCATTGACCGACCCCACCGCCCACGCCGGGGTCATGGCTGAACGGACCGTACTGCAAGCACTCGAAGGCGGGTGCCAACTGCCTTTCGGTGCACAATGGTGCGAGAAGGATGGGCGTTTGCGCTGTTTCCTGAATGGCGCAACGGGACCGCGCCGCATCGTGGCGGACACGCCCATCAAGGCCTTGGCAGCCTTGCATCGGACATCGCACAAGCGCATCCACATCACACGGCCCGAGCGAACCGACAGCCTCCTCCATCGACTGGCGAAAGGCAGTGGGTTCGAACTGATCGAACATCCCCTCATCGAAATCCGACCGTTGTCCCAACCGGCCATTCCCTCCGGATGGCCAAGCCGAGACCCGGACTGGATCTGGCTCGGTAGCCCCGGCGCCGCGACCGCAGCTGCCGATTGGGCCCTTGCGCATCCCGAAAGCCGCATCGCCGTGCCGGGAGCTGGAACGGCGGAAGCCCTACCCGCAGCCCTGTTCGACCGTTTAGATTACGTGGGCCCTGGCGCTCCTTCCGAATCCTGGAGCCGTTTCAATGCCGACCGCCGGCACGACGAACACATCGCCATACCGCACGGCAACCGCTCCATGAAACGTTGGACCGCCGAATCGGGTCATGCGCACGTCCACGCCTGGGTGCACTATGAGACCGTTGAACTTGACCGGGCCGTTCCCGATTGCGACGCGGTCTGTTTCACTTCCCCTTCCAACGTCAACGCCTGGAAGGGCAGCCCTCCCGCATTCATGGTCGCCATCGGCAGCACCACCGCAGAAGCCATTGCTGCGAGGGGCTGGAACTGCACCGTGGCCGCCAGCCCGGACGCCTTTGGATTGTGGGAAGCTCTTGGGTCGGATTGAGGCCTCCGTCAGGAGGAAATTCGGCGTTTTCTTGCATCCGACTGCCCCACGGCTTTCAAGCTGATTGAAAATCACGTACCTTCGCACCCCTCAAAAAAAGGAGGTCCATCATGTACGCCATCGTAGAAATTGCAGGGCACCAGTATAAGGTACAGCAAGATCAACGGCTCTATGTGAACCGTCTGAAGCAGGATGAAGGCGCCAAGGTCAGTTTTGACCGGGTGCTCCTCGTGGATGATGGGTCCAAAGTTTCCGTTGGCGCCCCAGCAGTCCCCGGCGCAGCCGTGAATGCCACGGTTGAACGCCACCTGAAAGGTGACAAGGTGCTCGTCTTCAAAAAGAAGCGCCGCAAAGGTTACCAGAAGTTGAACGGGTTCCGCCCCTCTTTGACGGAACTGGTCATCAGCGGCATTGCCCTCGGCGGCAAGGCCAAGAAGGCCACCGCCAAGAAAGCAGAGGAGGCAGACGGCGAACAGGCGGAAGCCACGAAGCCCGCAGCCAAGAAGCCCGCAGCCACGAAGGCGGCTTCCAAGAAGGCGGCTGAAGACAAGTCAGAAGAATAAGCAACCCCAGGAACCATGGCTCATAAAAAGGCGGCGGCCTCGACGAAGAACGGCCGCGAATCAGAAAGCAAACGACTGGGCGTCAAGATTTATGGCGGTCAAGTATGCATCGCAGGCAACATCATCGTTCGCCAGCGCGGCACACAACACAACCCTGGACTCAATGTCGGCATCGGCAAGGACCACACCCTCTACGCCCTCACCGATGGCGTTGTGGAGTTCCGCCGCCGCAAGGGCAACAAGAGCTTCGTCTCGGTTCTTCCCGAGGCCCAAGCTTGACCCATCCGGGAAAGGAAGCCCAACAAGGGTAAATGACGGTGCCCCCATCCTGCAAAAGGAGGGGGCACCGTCGTATTTTTACCAGCCATGTTGACCCTTCAGGTTCTCCGCAATGACAGGGACGCCCTAGAACAGGCGCTGTCCAAGCGCGGCATTGATGCCGCACCCCTGCTTGACCGCATCCTCACGCTTGATGAGGAACGGCGCCATACCCAAAAGGAAGTCGACGACCTCAAGGCCGAACAGAATGCCGCGAGCCGCGAGATCGGAGCGCTGTTCAAATCGGGGAAAAAAGACGCAGCAGAAGCGCGCCGGGCAGAAATGGGCGGCCTGAAAGAGCGCATCCATGCCCTCGATGAGCGACAGAAGGAGCTCGTGGGCGAGCAGGAAGCGGCACTGCTGGAGTTACCGAACCGCCCGCACGCAACTGTCCCCGCAGGACAGAGCGACACCGACAATGAGGTCGTCTCCGAGGAAGGAGCCAAGCCGGACCTTGGGGATGCGGCCCTGCCCCATTGGGAACTCGCAGACCGCTACAAACTGATCGATTTCGAGGCCGGCGTCAAGATTTCCGGGGCAGGCTTCCCCGTCTACAGGGGCAAAGGAGCCAAACTTCAGCGTGCGCTCATACAGTTCTTCCTCGACAGGGCCGATGCTGCGGGTTACGAAGAGTTCATTCCCCCGCATCTCGTCAATGCGGACTCCGGACGCGGAACCGGTCAATTGCCCGACAAGGAGGGGCAGATGTACCACTGCGCGGACGACGACCTCTATCTGATTCCC
This sequence comes from uncultured Flavobacteriales bacterium, assembly GCA_938082505.1. Taxonomy (GTDB): domain Bacteria; phylum Bacteroidota; class Bacteroidia; order Flavobacteriales_D; family Sanyastnellaceae; genus UBA8752. The sequence continues at coordinate 6,813 of CALLLH010000039.1, read as the reverse complement.
ACGGCGGAAGTTCCACTGACCAACCTGTACCGGGGCGACCTGCTGAACGAGGGGGATCTTCCCATACAGTTGTGCGGATACACCCCTTGTTTCCGGCGTGAAGCCGGGTCCTATGGTAAGGATGTCCGCGGCCTGAATCGACTGCACCAATTCGACAAGGTGGAAATCGTGCGGTTCGAAAAACCGGAAAACAGCTATGCGGCACTCGACGTGATGGTGGAACACGTCCGCGGATTGCTGCGTGACCTTGAACTGCCATTCCGCACCCTGCGGTTGTGCGGAGGAGATTTGGGGTTCACATCCGCACTGACATATGACCTCGAAGTCTGGTCGGCTGCACAGGGCCGCTGGCTGGAAGTCTCCAGCGTCTCCAACTTCGAGACCTTCCAGGCCAACCGCCTGCAGTGCCGGTTCCGCAACAGCGAAGGGAAACCGGAACTCGTGCACACCTTGAACGGCAGTGCACTTGCGTTGCCCCGCATCGTCGCCGCATTGCTGGAGAACCACCAGACACCGGATGGCATCCGCGTGCCGACCGCCCTTCAGCCGTACACCGGATTCGACTCCATCTCATGAGGGGAGGCGGGAACCTTTCCTTCACATCCTTCGCCATCCCCGGTTGCGGGATGTTGATGATGGTACTGATTGCCGGTTGCGGCCCCAAGCCCGGAGTCGAGCACCTTCCGGCGCTCCAGTCCGCCCTTGCCGCCATCGACAGCGCGGAAACCGTTTTCCAAGCGGCTCCCCTTGAAACTGCAGCACCCGCATTTGCCAGGGCAGACAGCGCCCTCACCGCCGTCGAAAGCATGATGGTCGGTCTCGTGGTCAACCTCGAACAGGGCAGACCATTCTCCCTTCTCGATGAACGAAAACGCATGCTCCGCCGCCAGCCCGGACGCCACAGGCGCATCGAACAGGAGATAGACCGGACCCGTAGACAGATCGGTCACCTCGTGGAAGCCATTGTGGATGGCGCCACGGTCGATGCCGAAGGAACCCCCATCGATACGGCCTACCTCAACCGTTCTGCGGCAGATGAACTCCGCATCGCACAACACCTGCTCGAGGAAATGGCCATTGCCCTCGACTTTCTTGAGCGCGGCACGCGCGACCTGGACCAGGTCATCGCAAACGCAGATTCCACGGCGAGAGCCCTTACCGCCATTCCTGCTCAACCATGAGAATCTGCTTCCCCTTTCTGCCCGCGTTGGCACTCGCCTGCGTCTTCTTCGGTCAGACCGGTGCGGCCTTGGGCCAAAGCGATCTCGAACTCGCGACCTATTACTACAACACCGGTGCATTCGAACAAGCCCGGCTGTACCTGGACAACCTCTGGAAGAAGGACCCCTCTGTGTACGACATGTACCTCAACACCCTTCTTGAACTGGAGGATTACGAAGAGGCCGAGGACATCGTCAAAGCGAGGCTGAAAAAGAGCCAGGACAAGAGCATGGCGCAGTTGGATCTTGGATCCCTGTACTTGCGGATAGGAAGGGAGGACGAAGCGCAAGACGCATTCAACAGGGCACTCGAGGAATTGCCCGTCGGAAGGGGCCCGGCCAAGCGGCTCGCAGAAGCATTCGTCAAATTGGATCAATTGGACCTCGCCCTCGCCACCTACAGGAAGGCGATGACCTCATCCAACGACAAATACGGTTACCATTACGAGTTGGCCAATCTCCAAGGCCTGAGGGGGGATTACGAAGGCATGGTGGACAGCTTCATGGACCTGCTGCATGAACGCCCCAACTATCTGCGCACCGTGCAGAACAGCTTCAATCGCAACTTGCGTGTTGCGGACGATGTGCGGCAGGCGGACATGGTGCGACGCAAGGTGCTCAAGGCCTCACAGGAACGGCCGGAAGACACCGTCTATCTCGAACTCCTCATCTGGGTATTCAACCAACAAAGGGATTTCCTGAGTGCCATGGCGCATGTGAAGGCGTTGGACCAACGCAATGGAGAAGACGGTCGACGGCTCATGGAACTGGCGGAGGTAGCCGCCAAGAATGGCGACCTCGAAACGGCCTACGAATGCTACGCCATCGTCGCTGCAAAAGGGGCCGCCGCCTCGCGTTACGACGCAGCGCGTCAGGCCATGCTCGCGGTGCGCACCGAACAGATCACCACCCACTTTCCTCTGGATACCGCTGCCGCCATCGCACTCTCAGACCAATACCGAAATGCCCTCCGCGACCTCGGCGAAACCCCGGGTACGAGCGGCATCATGACCGATTGGGCCCAATTGCTCGCATTTCATCTCAACGACGCAGCGCAAGCCGAAACCATCCTCACACGGGCGGTCGAAATGCCGGGACTGAACCTGGACGACAGGAACAAGATCAAACTCATGCTCGGCGATGTCCTTGTGTTCATGGATGACGTTTGGACGGCTTCCTTGCTGTTCAGCCAGGTCGACCTTGACCACAAGGAGGGCCTCTTGGGCCAGCAAGCCAAATTCCGCAATGCCAGGGTCAGCTATTTCACCGGGGACTTCAACTGGGCGCAGGCCCAATTGGACATCCTGAAAGCCAGCACGTCCAAGCTGATCTCAAATGACGCCATCGACTTGAGTCTGCTCATCACGGACAACTTCAACATGGATACGATTACCGCACCCATGGAGATGTTCGCCCGGGCCGACCTTCTGCGGTACCGCAACCAGCTCGACGAGGCCTTGACCACCCTCGATTCATTGATTGTGGCCTATCCGATGCACACCCTCGAGGATGAAATCCTGCTCATTCGCGCGGAAATCGCATTGCAACGGGGACAATTCGACACCGCCATCGGTCACTATGAGGAAATCCTGGAACTCCATTTCATGGACATCCTCGCCGACGATGCACTGTTCGGTTTGGCCGACCTGCACGAACATCAACTGGAAGCTCCGGATGTTGCGCAAGGAATGTATGAGCGTCTGCTCAACGAATTCCCGGGGAGCCTGTATGCTGTGGAAGCAAGGAAACGGTTCCGTCAGCTCCGAGGCGACATCCTCGAATGACCCGCGGGCTCAGTTGGCCTCCCCAGCCGCGATCGCCGCACGCTGCAGAAAATCCGCAAGGCGATTGACCTCGTCCACGTGACCCGTGAACAGCGGCGTCCTCTGGTGCAAGGCGTTCGGGTCCACATGCAGCAGGTCATGGTGATGGCAACGGGTCGCCCCTCCTGCCTGATGGGCCAGGAATGCGAGGGGCTGCGCCTCATAGAGCATCCTGAGTTTACCGGCAGGCTTGCCCACGGAACCAGGGTACATATAGATGCCCCCTTGGATCAGGTTGCGGTGGAAATCGGCAACCAATGCCCCCGTGTAGCGGGCGGTGAGTCCCCGGCTCCTGCAATCATCCACATACTGGGCAATGCCGGGCACAGCCGTGGGGATATTGGCGTCATTGATGCTGTACACCCTGCTGTGCTCGGGAAACTGCATGTTCGGGTGCGACAGGAAGAACTCTCCGATGGAAGGATCGAAGGTGAAGCCATTGACCCCGCCCCCCGTGGAATAGACCAACATCGTGGAACTGCCGTACAAGACATAGCCTGCCGCCACGAGTTCGCTCGCTGGTTGAAGGAAATCCTCGACCTCGGCCGGCTGTGTCAATGGGGAGAGCCGACGGTGAATGCCAAAAATGGTTCCTACCGAAATGTTGACGTCCACATTGGATGAACCGTCCAGCGGATCGATGCACACCATGTACTTGCCGTAACCCTTGCCCAATCCTCGGTCGGAGTGGTCCACATGGATGATGCCGGGCTGCTCTTCGGATACGATTCCGCCAACCTTGAGGCACGACCTCAACACCCTCGTAAAGGTGTCGTCTGCGTATACATCCAGTTTTTGCTGGTCCTCGCCTTGGACGTTGCGCGAAGCGCCTCCATTGGCTTTGTGCATCCCCAGGATACCGGACAATCCGGCACTGTTCACGTGCCGGTTGACCATCTTGGCTGCCGTCCCGATATCGGTCAGCAGTCGTGACAGGTCACCTGTGGCGCCAGCGAAATCCGCTTGTCGCGCCACTACGAATTCTTGTAGCGTGTTCGCTCCGATCATTGCAGAGAGCTTCACTCAAAGATAAGGAGAACATCAACCGTTTGGTTATCAAATCACTGACCGTTTTGTCTGAGTCGTTCGTAGGAATCGAGGGATGGACGCGGTTCAGCCACGACCCATCGAAGGGGGCAAGGGTTCATTCACCATCGGTCATGGACCGGGTCAAGGTGACAAAATCAGAGGGTGACAGCTGTTCCGCGCGATGCGAAAGCCAATGGGTGGGTATACGCTCCTCATCGAATCCCCCGGCGCGCAAGGCATTGCGCAGGGTTTTGCGGCGCAGGCCGAAAGCCGCCTTGACCACCCGCCTCAACGCTTGGTATTCCACGTCCGGATCCCGGTCCGGCGTGCGCTCCAAACGAATGACGCCGGAGTCCACCTTGGGGGGAGGATCAAAAGCCCCAGGTCCAACCGTGAAGGCATACTCACATGTGAAATACGTCTGGAGCAAGACAGACAGGATGCCGTATACCTTGGAACCGTGCGCAGCACAAACGCGCTCTGCCACCTCCTTCTGGAACATCCCCACACATTCCAGGACGTCACCCCGCCAATCCAGTGCACGGAAAAGAATCTGACTGCTGATGTTGTAGGGGAAGTTCCCAACCAGGGCAAAGGGGCCCACCATCCCCAGTTCCACCGGCTCGATCTTCAACAGGTCCCCCTGGTGGATTCTCGAGGCCTCGATCCAATCCGACCCCTCCAAATATTCCACCGACTCCCGGTCGATTTCCACCACATGCACGGCGTCAGGGAACCGCTCCATCAATGGCTTCGTCAATGCTCCCGTACCCGGCCCTACTTCAAGGACCTGGCCGTGTTCCAACCGGACCAGGCCGGCAATCCTGCGGGAAACCTCTGCATCCTTGAGAAAATGCTGGCCCAGGTGTTTCTTGGCCCGGACGGGACCTCTATGCCGATTGCTCATTGGTCCCGCAATGCTCCAGTGGCCAGAACCTCCATGGTGGTCCTGAAGGCCAAGGCCTTGTCCCCGAACCGGTCCAATCCCTTCTGCCTCATCCCCGGAGCGTAATCACGCTCGTATCGCTCGAAATCCTCTTTGTCCGACAGTTCGTATTGGATGGTGTAGGTGGGCGACATCCCCTCCTCCACATGCAGTTGGCAGAATCGGAATCCCAGAAAACATCCTGTACCCATCATTTCCCTCAGGTGTTCGTCCAATAACCATGTAACCCATTCCGATCCGTGTTTTTCTTCGACTGAAACGGTCACATTATATATAAGGTGTGTTTTTCGCATTATAAGTGTATTACATGGTGTTGAAGAGAATATTTTTCAGGTTCAGCGAAGAAAATTGCATGTTTATCGAAATTTCTTCCTATCTTCATACTTCGAGAAATCTTAACCGAGATGAAACTGATTCGCTCAATCCTTATGTCCGCGTTCCTGCTGGCAGCCTCTTTTGGCCTTCAAGCCCAGCAAAACTATGGGATAGCATACCAGGCCGTTGCCCGCGATGCGGGTGGTGATGCCTTGGAGAATGCCACCCTGGACGTCCGCTTTACACTCCTCGATGCCGCATCCAGTGCGGTATGGACGGAAACCCATTCCAGTTATGTGACCGATGAATTCGGCCTGATCAACCTCACCATAGGCAGTGTTGCCGGTGCGGGAGACCTGGCGGCCGTCGACTGGTCTGCTGGTGGCTATTCCTTCCAAGTGGAGGTCAACAGTGGAGGTGGCTTTGCCTCCTTCGGTTCCATCGCCGTCACGGCCGTGCCGGTTGCACTTTTCGCAGCCAACGCTCCAGAGGGAACTGCCGACAGCCTTGCTGTCGTGTTGGCCCAGGAGATCGCCGACCGCGCTTCGGGTGATGCTGGCCTCGCTGCCGACAACGCCACCCTGGCCGGCCTGATCGCCACCAACACGGGAGCCATTGCCACGAACGAATCGGGCATTTCCACCAATGCAGGTGCGATCAGCACGAATGCAGGCGGCATCGCCACCAATGCTGCGGGCGTCTCCACCAATGCAGGTGCGATCAGCACAAATGCAAGCGGCATCGCCACCAACGCAGGGGCAATTGGCACGAATGCAGGCGACATCGGCCAGCTGCAGACGGACCTCGGCTCCGAGGCTTCCGCCCGCCAGTCGGAAGATGCAGCCCTGCTCGGTCAGATTCAATCGAATGATGGTGACATCGCCACCAACGCCGGCGCAATCAGCACAAATGCAGGCGACATCTCCCAGTTGCAGACGGACCTCGCCACCGAGGCATCCGCGCGCCAGACTGAAGATGCCACCTTGCTCGGTTTGATCGAATCCAACGACGGCGACATCCTCGCCCTCAATACTTCCGTGGGTCAGCTCCAAAGCGACCTTACAGCCCTCACCAACCTGGTTGAGGCCAATGACCACTTCGATTTCTCGGCTGGAGTGCTCACGACGGAAGGTGACATCGACAAGCTCAAGGTGGGTTCTACTGTAACGATGAACGCCTCCGATCTGGCCAGCGTGCAACTGCACGTCACCGGAAAGATCCTCACGACCAACATGACGGTTCAGAATGATCTGACCGTCAGCGACAACATCACGGCCGGAAGCGCCTCGTTCACGGGCAACGTGCTCAGCACGGAAGCTCCGATTGCCGATGACCACCTCGCCAACAAGGGCTACGTGGACAACGTCGTCGACAACGAGATCGCCGGCTACACGCAGGCCATCACCGACGAGGAGACCCGCGCCCTCGCCGCAGAGGCTGCCCTCGACGCCCGCATCGACTCCCTTGACGGCGCACACAG
>CALLLH010000038.1 GCA_938082505.1 uncultured Flavobacteriales bacterium | reverse complement strand
GTTGGGGACGGAGAGCGGGTCGACGACCCTGACCCCCACGGGGCCGGCTCCGCGGACGTACTCGAGCTCATCGATGAAGACGTTCTCGAGGATCTTGGCCTCGCTGTCCGCGGTGATGTCGATGACGTGCGTGCCGTTGCCTTTGCCCGAGATCCGCGTCATGGACACGCCGTCGCCGTATGCGGCTTGTGCGACCGTGCCGCCCTCTTCGGTGATGGTGGGATGCGGTTCGCCGTCATAGATCCGGATGGAACCCGTGGCGCCTTTTCTGGACGCCAGGTAAGGGACGTCTTGGCCAGCACCGGAATTGGGATTGAACGGTTCGTATTCGTTGTAGCCATAGGCAATGGCCATGAAATAATACGTCTTGTAGTTGATCAGGCGGTTGTCGCCCTGCGCGAACGCATCGTTGCGGACCTGGAAACTGTGGCGGATGCCCTCATTCTCCCCGTTGACCATCAGATAGGGAACTGACTGTTCGATCAGGGGATCGAACGTGTAGTTGACGATCTGGGAGATGTCATTCTGAATGTCGCATTGAGCAATGAGCCGCGCACGATCGGGATTGTCCAACTCGTCCGGTCCTACGGTAGGGTCCACCAATTGGTAGAGGTGGTAACCTTCGAAGACATAGCTGCGGTCCACGGTGTCCAGCGGTGTTCCATCCGTTCGCAAGGCGGGAATGCCCGGATCGAATACGAGGTACCCTTCCTGGTAGTTGTTGGAGAGGGGGTTGTCGTTCGACAACATGAGGATGAGCTCCTTGTCCAATTCCTGTATGGTCACGTCCGGGGCGTCGGGACCGGAGACGATTTCGAAGCAGTTGTCGAACAGGGCCTGTGCCTTGTCGTCCGCGATGCGCAGCAGTTCCACTGAAGCGAAGGGGTCACCGGCATCAGCCCGTGCCCATACCATGCCCACTGTGATGTTGTTGTAATCGCCCGGTTCGAGCGTGAACGGCCCAGCGGATTGGAGGAAGAGGCGGTCCCCCGGGGGATTGCCAGCCGTTTGCTCGGTCCAGGGTTCCACTTCCTGTCCTACGGTTCCCCATTGGAAGGGGTCCGTATCGCCGGGGTACATATAGTCGGCTGGAATATCCAGGTTCGCGCCAGAACTCTCCGTGATGCCGTTTCCACCGTATGCCATGCGCTGGCCGTTCTTCCAATATCCGCGCATGTAATTGTAGTAGTGCACGCTTTGGCTCGGCTGGCCATCGATGCCACTCGACCAGTTGTAGTAGAGGAATTTGCGCATACCGTAGCGCTCGTTGTCCACGACACCATCGCCATAGCCGATGCCGATGCCGGCGTAGGGAATGCCCAGTGAATCGATGGCGTCGGTGAAGACGTTGGTCAAGGGGTTGTCCACGCCATCCTCGTCCTGGTAGGGACCCTCGAAGAAGTCGATGCCCATGGCGGGAGGATGTTCGCCGTAACCGATGGAATAGCTCGTAGCCTCATCAAATGCATCCCCGTTGTAGCTGTATCCGAGACCCCGTTGGACATCGCATCCTACGTAGTCGTCGACGTGGCCTCCGAGGTCACAGTCGACCCATTGGGAGAAGTAGGTGTTGGTCAGCGTCTGCGTGCCCTGGTTGATGAGCACGTAGTTGCAGAACGTCATGTTGTTGATCTCGTCGTTCGTGCTGAACGCGAAGCTCTGCGCACGGATTTCCATCCCGATGGGCTCGCCGAGTGACTCGGTGTGCACGTTGCCCTTGTCGTTGAAGATCCAATAGTAGGTCTGGTCACCGTAGAGCGGAACGCGGTCCTCGCGTCGGCGGTTTCCGCAATCGATTTCCTGCAGGAAGTCGTACCAGGGGTAGTCCCCGAGCGCCGGATCGTAGTTGCCGTCACCGTCGTAGTCGTAAAAAGGGGCGAGGTAATAATCCTGGTTGAGGGCGACGTTGCCGTGGGCCGGGTATTCGAAGAAATAACTTGGGATGGCATATCCGTCCGGAAACTCGACAGCGAGGTCACACGTCGGATCCGCTGCGCAGTCGAAGTACTGACGGTGCCGCATGGCATCCTGCCGCTCGGTGATGGAGAATTTGTCGTAGGCGGCACAGGTGGCCTCGACGACTTCTGCTGCGCCCTCGTTGGTCAGCGGCCCCGGCCAGAAATCATTGCCGTTGTTTCGGTATCGGGCTGCCGCGAGTTTCAGTTGTTGGTCGGGGCTGATTCCGGCCAACCACAGGGCGCCTCCGTATACGACGCTGACACCGGCCTCCTTCGGTACCATATAGGCACCCTTGTCGATGGACCGGTTGTACCAGAGCGACCCTCCGTTCTCGAGCAGCGCGCGCACGCTGTTCCATTCGAGGTTTCGCAGGGCCGTGGCCGGTGCGCACGCCGCGGCCGTGGACCTGGGGAGTGCCTCGACCAACGGAGATTCCGGGCCGTTCGGAATGGACGACCTCCCCTTGTCGAAGATGGGTGAGCCAGGGGCGGCGTCCTGGCCTGAAGCGGCAAGGCATCCGCCTGCAAGAAGCAGGGTGAGGAGCGATGCGCGCATGGTGTTACATGGAGATGTTGAGGCCGATGCTGTGGATGCCGTCGAACGGGTTTGTGGTGCGGTATCCATAATGGATGCCGATGTGGCCCTCGTCCGAGGTTGGCACCTTGATGGAGAAACCAGCGCTAGGTCCGGTGATGGCGGTGCGGGTGGCCACTTCGTCACCGATTCCATCCTCGTAGAGATAGCCCGCGCGGATCATGAACCGGTCCTTCAGACTGAGTTCGAGACCCCCGGCAACCTGGTCACGGGTGAAGCTGTTCGAAGTGAACTGGCCCATGCCGGAGAGGGTCATGCTCCCGCGGCGCATCATCTCGTAGCCGAAGCCGATGTTGACCAGTGAAGGAAGCTCGAACCGCTCACTGCGTTGCATGATGGTGAGGCCTTCGGCGGCGCCTTGGGGTGTGGCCGTCAAGGTGAGGCCGTCACCTCCGTAACGCATGGGCGCACCCACGTTGCGGAGGGAGATGCCGAATTTCAATCGTCCGTCATCGCCTGCGAGGTAGCGGATGCCCGCGTCGAAGGCGACGCCTTGGGCACGCACGTTGGAGATGCTCTCCGAAATCATGCGCACCGTCAGTCCTCCATAGATGGTGTTCGAGAACGCCTTGGCGTAGCTGATGCCGATGTTGGAGAAGGAAGGGCGGTAAGCGCCAATGCCCCCTTCCGGCAGGTCTTCCGTTGTGATTTCGATGTCGCCGAACGTCATGCTCGTCACGGTGACGCCGAAGTGGCCTCCTCCGACGGCTTGGACGAAGCCAAACGAATTCAGTTGGATGTCGGTACCGAGGAGGTACTGTTGGTTGCAGACGGCGAGTTCAGTCTTGTTGACGAAGGCGAGGCCTGCGACATTCGAGAAACTCGCTTCGACGCCTGTCACCAGCGCCGTATTGGCACCGGCAATACCGGAGCTGAGCGCCCATGGCAGGATCAGCAGCTGTCCTGCCCCGGCGGAACCGGAGCGGTCGGGATTGCCTGCTTGAACAGGAGCCGCGACAGCGACGGCAAGCAGCAGGGCGATGGAGGTATGAAAAATCCGTTGCATGATCAGAAGTTTTCGAGGTCGACGGGCCGCATGACGGCGAACCACTTGACGATTTTCTCGCCTACGCCTGGTGCGTTGACGTGAACGATGTGGACGCCACCTGCGATGGGGACGTTTCGGTCATTCTTGAGGTCCCATTCGACATAGGTGAGT
>CALLLH010000037.1 GCA_938082505.1 uncultured Flavobacteriales bacterium | reverse complement strand
TCCACGGTGGGCTCGAGGGTAGAGATGATGTCACCAGCTTGGCCATAGGAAGCCTCTCCTACGATGGCACCACTCCAGCTGAACCAACCGGAGAATCCGTTGTCATCACAGTTGTGGTTGTTGGCACCGTCACCCAACTGGTAGCCGAAGTACTGGCTGGACGGCTGGTGGTTGAAGCGCAACAGGGTTCCAAACTGCCAGTCACCGCGACCCGTGGCGTAGCTCATGTCGTCATTAAGAACGTACATGGTCCAGAGATCGGTGTTGACGGCACAACCATAGTCGTTCTTGAAGCCTCCGCCCCAAGCCGTTCCCGCCGTGCGGTTTTCGAAGTAGAAGTGCAGATCAAGACCACGGTTGGGGTCGTTCAGGTCGACCACGGCACCCTCAAGGAGGGCCGTTCCGTTCTCGTACTGGGTCATGGTAACACCGCCAGCTGCGAGGTCCTCCACGAAGTAGGTGGCCTGCCCCATGTCCCCATTGATATCGTAGAACTGCAACAGGGCGTCAATACCGTTGTTGAAGTCGGGATCATCCCCGGCCGTGGTGACGTTCCAGGTCTGGCTGGAACCTCCACCGCTAGCCTCTTGGTTGCGACCGTCGAACTGCAATTTTGTGCTGTGCACGGCGTCGAGCTCCAGTTCGGAACAGGCGAAGGCCGACACGTCGTTGGCTGCCATGGCAGCGTCCAATTCGGACTCACACTCTACGGAGTAGTCTGCAATGCTTCCGGTCATATCAAGGCCGGTGCATCCCAAGCAGGGGTCGGCAGAGGCAAGGGCGATCACACCGCCGAGGGTATAGACCTTGCTTCCGCTGTCAAAGGCGTATGCTCCGTCAATGACGGAATAAGCATCTCCACTGATGAGCGACTGGATGGCCCGGTTGCCCGCGCCGTCATCGCTGAATTGGAAGATTTCACCGTACCAGTTGGTGAGCTGGTCACCATCCTGAAGGGCGTCACAGAAACCCAGGAAGACGTGTCCCGCGAGCAAGTCACCAATGACCTCCTGGCTCAAGGCATTCAGGTTGTAACCGGCAGAAGCCCATGCCGCGTCAGTCGGCAGGAAGAGGGTACCACAGTTGGCCACTTGCGTGCAGGCAGTGCACTGACCCCAGGTGTCATTGATGTCACCTGTTCCCATGTTCCAGAGGCGGTTTGCATAGCTGTAGTAGTCCGTAATCGGAGCACAAGCACCGTTCAAGTAATCGTCATACCCATCACCGTAGAGCAGATCGGCACCGAAGTCGAGGAGATCCTCGTACTCACCGTTGATGACCCACTTGTACTCCATGTCCGCTCCAGGAGCCGGATCGAAGACAACCTGCCAGATTCCGTCGGAAACCTGAGTGGCCTCAGGACCACCATTCGGGTCCCAACCCCACCAAGGGCCGCTCATGCGCACCGAGGTCACATCCTCGATTCCACTGCAGCTGATGTTCAGGGTCGCCACCATATGGTTGGTGGCCTGACCACCGATGCTCGGAATGAATCCGATTCCAAGACCGTCAAAGGCGTCGGCGAAGTTGCTTGATCCGCCGCCACCAGAGAGCACGAGGTCTCCGATGATGGCAATGGTGGAGTCCAGCTCATCACCCGATTCATTGTTGATGATGTCAAGCACCTCGTCGAGATCCTCGTCCTCATCACAGGTTCCGTCAATGTCGGCGTCATTCAGACAGACTCCATCACAGTCCACATTGCTCGCTCCATACAGGTCGAGGGGGTACTGACAGGATCCGTCCTCATTGTTCGCCTCGGCGAAGTAGTTGCATGCCACGGCATCGGTACAACCACTGATGACGCAGGTGCCATCGTCAATGTCGGCGCCGGCATAGAAGTTGTCGGCGATCGGATTCGTACAACCGGTGCAGCTACCATCATCATCGGTGGCGGCGGCATCGTAGTTGTTCGCACCCGCGTCGGTACAACCAGGAATCTCGTCCTCGTCACAGACACCGTCTACATCGGCGTCATTCAAGCAAGCGCCGTCACAATCCACATTGGTCACTCCGTAGAGGTCTTCCGGATAGATGCACAAGGTGTTGTCGCTGTCGGCGAGCGGATTATCGTCGTAGTTGCATGCCGCGGGGTCCGTGCAGCTCTCCGTCTCGTCCTCGTTGCAGACACCATCACCGTCCGCATCATTCAAACAGACGCCGTCACAGTCGACGTAATCGATACCGTAAAGGTCAATGGGATACTCACAAGAGCCATCATTGTCCGTAGCGGATGCGTCATAGTTGCATGCAGCCTCCTCGGTACATCCAGGAATCTCATCCTCGTCACAGACACCGTCAACATCGGCATCATTCAAGCAGACACCATCACAATCAACATAGTCCACTCCGTACAGGTCGAGGGGATACTCACAAAGGCTGTTGTCCGAATCCGTGTAGGGTCCATCATTACAAGCGGCGGGATCCGTGCACCCTTCGGTCTCATCGTCGTTGCAGACACCGTCAAAGTCGTCGTCATTCGGATTTACAGTGCCGTCGGGGTTGCAGGTCTCACAAGGACCGTCCGCATAGACGCAGCTGCCATCATCGATCGAAGCTGCATCATCATAGTTACAGGCGGTCGATGCCGTGCAACCTGCGCACGTCAGATACTCACAAGAACCATCATCATCGGTAGCAGCAGCATCGTAGTTGCATGCACCCGAATCCTGACAACCTTGAATTTCATTTTCGTCGCACACGAGGTCCTGATCAGCGTCATTCAGGCAGTTTCCATCGCAGTCGACAATATTGCTGGGATAACCATCAGGATAGGCACAGGAGCCGTCGTCATCAGTCGCCGCGGCGCTGTAGTTGCACGCCTCTGCATCCTGACATCCGGCAACCTCATCCTCATCACATACTCCGTCCAGGTCGGCATCGTTGATGCAGGAACCATCGCAATTCAGATTATCTGCTGCTGGGAAAGTGCAGGAGCCATCATTGTCCGTAGCGGCTGAATCATAGTTACAGGCCGTTTCGTCCGTGCATCCCAACACCTCATCCTCGTCGCAGACACCGTCTACATCGGCATCATTGAGGCAGGCACATGCGCAATCCACATTGGTTGCACCGTCACAGAGGTCAGAAGGATATTCACAAGAACCGTCATCGTCTGTAGCCGCATCATTGTAGTTGCAGGCCGTGGCATCAGTACAACCGAAAACAGGAGCACCACTACCGAAGTAGAATGTGTCACGGAATTCGTTGCCACCGTCACCCTCGATGAAGACCTGACAGTAAAGTTGACCGCTCAATTCACCTGTCGTGGTGAATTGACCGACCAAGACTTTCAGGTCTGGTCCGGCAATACCATTGGCATCACCATTCAAGGAGTACCAAGCTCCACCAATCGGATCGTCGATGGATATGTTGCCTCCCGGGAGACCTCCACCTGGATCGAAGTTGGTCACCCAGGGATTGGCCGAGGATTGCACCGTGCTCACATTGGCCTCGCCGATGCCCGCATTTGGCACACCCTCCAAACCGATGGTGACCCATGAGTCAAACGGCAAATCCGGATAGACCGGGAAGAGCAAGCTGTTAATCCCATTCGGAGTGGCCGCACCCAACGCAGCATGGTAGAAATTCGTCGTCGAATTGACGAAGGTTGGGTTTATGGCATCACCTGAAACGGAAGACATGAAGTCTGTCTCGTTGTTCATGGTGACATACAGCCGGGTACTACTGTACCCCGTAAGATCCGTCACACCAAGAGCACCGACAAGAAGGCCGATGTTTTCGTTGACGACTTCCAGTTCGAGGTCATAGCCCTCCGGAGCAGGGGCGGAGTTCACCGCAATCTGCTGGATCTGGGAAAAGGACGTAGCCCAACAAACGAAGAGGGCCATAAAGAGAGATGTGAGACGCATCACAAGTGGTTTGGTTCCATTGGTTTTTCTCCTGCGTGAACAGGCAATAGCAAGTTCTCAAATCTTGCCTTTCCCCCAAGGGAACCTCCGCTCCCTTCGTCGAATTATACAAGTTCAGAACACACTTGCCGGAATCCGGAACCCCCCGGGTTTCGACCAAATAATATAACATGAGACAATAAAGGCGTTCTACGACCCATCAAGGCATGTATAATCACTTAGCCATGTAAGATTACGTCTACAAATTTGAGATGTAATTCATACAATACCGCTGTTTACACCCAGCTGCTCCCCAATGCGCACATCGCTCAGTTGATTACACGGCCAATAGACGTGTAAATAGCTGATAAAGTGATTCTTGACTCGAATAAAAGGCCTGATTTCATCCCCGGAAAAGCCCCATGGCCCCGGCATTCCTGAAAAAGGATAATATCATTCGGCAGTCGCCATAAGACACGAAAAAGGGCCAGCAACCTTGCTGACCCTTTCGATGATGCCCTCTTTTAACAGGGTCTTGTTGCGGTGGCAGGACTCGAACCTGCGACCTTCGGGTTATGAGCCCGACGAGCTACCAACTGCTCCACACCGCGATCCATATTCCCGGAACGGGACGGCGAAGATAGGCGGGTCATCTTTCTTTGCAAGCGAAAATCAGCAACTGTGTCACAAACGAATGCAAAAGCCGAACACAAAGCCGGCTTCGTGAACATCATCGGGTCCCCCAACGTTGGCAAGTCCACCCTGATGAACCAGCTGGTCGGGGAAAGACTCAGCATCATCAATGCCAAAGCACAGACGACCCGTCACAGGATCATGGGCATCGTGTCCGGCGAGGATTGGCAGATTGTCTATTCCGACACGCCCGGCGTACTCGACCCTGCCTACAAGTTGCAGGAAGGCATGATGAAGTTCGTTCGCACCGCCCTGCGCGATGCGGATGTCCTGCTCATCGTGACCACACCGGAAGAGGATACCCTCGCCCATCCCGAGACCTTGCAAAAAATCCAAGACATGGACATCCCTGTCCTGCTGCTCATCAACAAGATTGATCTGGGCGAACAGGAGATCATCAAGGAGCGCATCACACATTGGCAAGGGCTCATACCCCGCGCCGAGATCCACCCCATCAGTGCACTGCATGGCTTCAACCTCGACCATCTGCTCGACCGGGTTGTCAGCCAGCTTCCGCCCTCCCCTGCCTTCTTTCCAAAGGATGAAATGACGGACAAGCCCATGCGGTTCTTCGTTTCGGAGATCATACGGGAGAAGATCCTCACCCATTGCCGCCAGGAGGTGCCCTACAGCAGCGAGGTGGTCGTCCAATCCTTCACGGAAGACCAAACCAAGGATGGCCGGCCGCTCAGACGAATCGAAGCCACCATTCATGTTGCCCGAGACTCACAGAAAGCCATCCTGATCGGTTCCGGCGGCAGCATGATCAAACGGCTTGCTACAGATGCCCGCAAGGACCTCGAAGGCTTCCTTCGGGAAAAGGTCTTCCTCGAGCTGCGCATCAAAGTCGACAAGGACTGGCGCGACGATGAGCGCAAATTGAAGCAATATGGCTACTTCAATGGGTGAACGCCTGGCGTCCCACAGCCGGACCCGGGTCGGGTTTCCCAATGCCAAAGTCAATGTCGGTCTTCAGGTCCGCAACAGGCGGCAAGACGGTTTCCATGCCATCGAAAGCCTGTTCATCCCCATCCCATGGTGCGACACTTTGGAATTGGAGGTACTGGAGAATGGCGCCCCTGCTGACCTCAAAGCCCACGGAATTCCCATTCCCGGAAATCCGGAACACAACCTTGTCCTGAAAGCACATGCCCTGCTCGCAAGTGAATTCAACCTGCCTTCCATTCGGTTCCACCTCATCAAGTCCATTCCCATGGGAGCTGGCCTCGGGGGCGGCAGTTCCGATGGTGCCGCGGCCCTGAAGCTGATGGATGCCCATTTCAACCTGGGCCTCTCGGAATCCGAACTCGAATCCCGGGCCGCCAAGCTCGGTTCGGATTGCCCATTCTTCATCCGCAATACGTGTTCACATGTTTCCGGACGAGGTGAATACATCCAACCCATCACCCTTGAAACAGCCGGATGGTGGGTCGCTGCCATCCACACCGGACTGCACATATCCACGGCCGAAGCCTTCGCGGGTGTATCTCCCGACGATGACCGACCCGGCATGACCACCTGGTCGGGCAGCGGTCCGGAGGATTGGGCTGGAGAATTGAAGAACGACTTCACCTTTCCGGTCATGCGGCGTCATCCGATCATAGGAACAGCGCTCGGGATGATGCAGGACCACGGAGCCACATTTGCAGACATGAGCGGCAGTGGATCTGCCGTATTCGGATTTTTCAAGGCAGAGCCCGAGCCCCGTTTGTTCGCCGCCTGCCCCAAGGATTGGCGCTGCTGGGCTGGACAGCTCAGTGCGCCTTGACTCCGCTCACTTGGGCGCTCGGCGGTAGAGGATGACTCCGAGCATGCCGAACAGGATGTTCGGGGTCCATGCTGCCACACCAGGAGGAATGCCCGCATGGGTGGCCGATACCGACATCAACTTGGCGCTGAACACATAGATGAATCCCAGGACCACACCGATGAGGATGTGGATGCCGGTGCCCCCGCGTTGTCGCCGGCTGGCAACACTGACCCCAATCAACGCCATCACGTAGATGGCAAAGGCATTGGAGGTGCGGGTATGCGACTCCAGCTGCAACAGACGCTCACCACCCGACCCTTTGGCCTTCTCTCGCTCGATCGCAGCAGCCAACTCGGACCATCCCAGCGTGGACATGGCCTGCGACCGCTGCCCGAAGTCCTCCATCCGCATATCCAAGGCCGTATCGAGCACCGCCTTCCTGTCAAAGTGTTCCATGCCGTCGGCATCCCACCATCGGCGGCGCATGTTGGAGATCCTCCAGGTCTCTTCCTCGGGCAGCCACTTGGCTTTGCTCGCGGTCCACTTCTCGGAGAGCCGTCCCCCATTCCATTGCTCCAGCACGAAACGATAACCCACCTGCCGGCCGGCATTGATTGAACGGAAATACACCACGGTCCCCGGTTGGATTTCGCGGTAAAGGTGCTGTTCCGCAATATGGAATTCTCGGTGGATGTACTCCACCTCGAAATCCATCTTGCGCTCATTCGTGATCGGCAGGACAACATGGGCGAGCAACATGCTGCCCGCGACCAACAGGGTCGACGCCATGAAGTAGGGCCGCATGAGCCGCTGGAACGAAATCCCCCCCGCCAGCACCGCTATGATCTCACTGCGCTGCGCCAGACGGCTGGTAAAAAGCAGGATCGTCAAAAAGACAATGAAGGCACTGAGCATGTTGCCGAGTGCCAGACAGAAACTGACATAATAAGACCCGAGCACCTGGGACCAGGGCGCCCCATTTTCAATCAGTCGCTCGAGGTTCTCCGCGATATCGAAGACCACCGCCACCACACAGAACAACACCACCATCAAAAAGAAGGTGCCGAGGAAGTTCCGGATGATGTATCGGTCTATGATGCGCATGGCCAAACTCAACAGCGCTGCTCCAACGTGGGAATGATGCTGTCCTTCCATGCGGTGAAAGACCCATCGGCAATCCGCTCCCGCGCCTCCCGCATCAAATCAAGGTAGAATACAAGATTGTGCACCGTGGCAATCTGCAGCGCGAGGATCTCACTGGCCCTGAACAGGTGCCGGACGTATGCCTTGCTGTATCGCTGGTCCACATCAGCGGTTCCGGAGGGGTCCAAGGGCGAAAAGTCGTCTTCCCATTTCCGGTTCCTCATGTTCATGGTTCCCTGGCGGGTGAACAGCATGCCATTCCGCGCGTTCCGCGTGGGCATCACACAATCGAACATGTCCACACCGAGCGCAATGTTCTCCAAGAGGTTGGCCGGGGTTCCTACCCCCATCAAGTAGCGGGGTTTATCCTCGGGCAGGATTTCCGTGCACAGGGACACGCTGGCATACATCTCTTCATGGGGTTCTCCAACGGACAGGCCACCGATGGCATTGCCCGCTGCACCCCGCTCCGCGATGGCGTGGGCAGAAGCCTCCCTCAATGCTGGATACGTCGACCCCTGTACGATGGGAAACAACATCTGCTCATACCCATACACCGGCTCGGTCGCGGCCATCTGGGCGATGCAACGGTCCAGCCAACGGTGGGTCATCTCCATGGACTCCCGGGCATATTGGAAGTCACACGGATAAGGTGGGCATTCATCAAACGCCATGATGATGTCCGCTCCAATGATCCTTTGGATGTCCACGGCACGCTCCGGCGTGAAGAGGTGGGGACTCCCGTCGATGTGCGACCGGAAGGTGACACCTTCCTCCTTGATCTTCCGGTTCTCCGCCAGGCTGTAGACCTGATATCCTCCTGAGTCCGTCAGAATCGGCCGGTCCCACCCCATGAACCCATGGAGCCCTCCGCCCTTTCTCAGGACATCCAGTCCCGGTCTCAGGTAGAGGTGGTAGGTATTCCCGAGGATGATGTCGGGATCCACCACCTCGGCCAGCACATCCTGTGGAACGGATTTGACCGAACCCTGCGTCCCGACCGGCATGAAAATGGGCGTCCGGACCACACCGTGCGCCGTCTGCAGGGTGCCTGTCCTCGCGCGGGAATGGGGGTCTTTGGCGGCGACGTTGAAGGTCATGTTTGGTGTTGGAGGAAAATGCCACGCATCATGGCGCGCGTCAAAAGTAACTTGGTCCCATGTTGGGAACGCTGTTCAATACCGTCACGGTCGCGACGGGAGCCGGCCTCGGCCTTGCCTTGCGCAAGCGTGTTCCCGAAAATCTGAGGGCCGTGGTCTTCTCTGGCATCGGTTTGTTCACCTTATATATAGGTGTAGACCTGATGACGGGCATCTCGCAACCCATCGCCATTTTCATCGCGCTGGTCCTGGGCGGTATGGCCGGCCACCTGATCGGCGTGGACCGGCGCATCAAGGCTGCTGCAGACCGTTTGGGAGAAGGGACCGGAGCGGCCATGGTGCAATCCACCCTGCTGTTCTGCATCGGTGCGATGACATTGGTCGGTTGCATGCAGGATGGACTCGAAGGTGACCCGACCATCCTGATGGCAAAAGGCACAATGGACCTCTTCAGTTCACTGTTCCTCGCTGCCGCATTGGGGAGGGGCGTGTTCTATTCCGCTGGAGCCGTCCTCCTGATTCAAGGCTCCTTGACCCTTGGTTTCGGCTTGCTCGGGTCCAGCATCCCGGATGCACTCGTCACAGAATTGTCAGGGTTGGGCGGCATCCTGCTGTTCGGTCTGGGACTCGACCTCCTCAACATCAGGCAATTCGCCTTGCTCGATCTCTCCTGCTCTCTGGTCTTGCTGCCGCTGGTGCTATGGCTGCTCGATTCAATGCCGAGTTTCTGAACCATGCCTGCCAACAAATACGCCCTGCTCCGCTACCGCATCATCGACCGCTGCCTGACCAACGGCATGCGGCCGTATCCCTCGAAAGAGGACTTGCGCCAGGCGTGTGAGGAAGCCCTCTACGGCAGTGCCGGTGAACGCATCAGCATCTCCACCATCGAGAAGGACCTGTGGGCAATGCGGTATGAAAGCGAATTGGGCTACGAAGCCCCCATCGCCTACAATGCGGAGCACAGGGGGTACCATTATGAGGACCCCAAATACAGCATCAACGGACTCAACCTGCAGGAGCAAGACCTCCAGGCCCTCCGGTTTGCGGCCCTGACCCTCCTGCAGTTCCGGGACATTCCCGTCTTTGAACAGTATGAGGCAGCCATCGGGCGCATCTTCGATCGGGTGCACGCCACGGGACCGGATGGATCAGGAGACACCCATGTTCAATTCGAGCAGGCACCGAAGACGCTCGGAACGGAGCACATCCCTTCCCTGATGTCCGGCATCACCGAACGCCGTGTCGTGCGTTTCCAATACCGCAAATTCAACGCCGCAGGAACGGAAGAAAGCGAACGGTGTCTGGAACCCTATCTGCTCAAGGAATACCGCAACCGTTGGTATGTCATCGGAAAGCCGGAAGGCGAGGCGGATGTGCGGACATTCGCCTTGGACAGGATGTTGGCTGTGGTCCTCGATGACGCCAGGTTCGTGCGCGACCCCGGCTTCGATGCCGACCGGTACTTCAAGCACAGCCTCGGCATCACGTCCGGTTCCGGTGGCGTGGTGGAATACCGATGGGCATCCGCTCCCCTGCTCGCCCATTATCTGGACAGCCAACCGCTGCATGCCTCCCAGCAGCGGCTGGACATCGATCCGCCCCGTCCCGGTTGGGCATGCTATGCCATGCATGTGCACCCCACCTTTGAGCTCAACCAGCTGATGCTCGGCTTCGGTGCCGATGTCATCCCCTTGGCCCCCGCCAATTGGGTCGAAGAACTGGAACACATCCACCACCGCGCATTGGCGGCCATGGAGGCCATCCGAGACCGGACCTGAGGCGCCGGAAACAGCCGTCATCGGTTTTTTTTTCAGGGACGTAATTCCTTTACGGACCCACCCGGGAACGTTGCATCATCAACGCTTCCCCACGATGACTACCCCCCTCCTCCTTCCTTCCCAAACCGCCATCGAATCCATTGCCTATGCCGGCGTGGATCTCCCCGTCCATCTCGTCTTGAGCCATGCGTCCGGTGCAAGCCGGTCCGAGCGCCACCTGCTCGTCATCGATTACCCGGCCTTCAGCCGCCTGCTCCGGAACCGAATCCCGCGAAAAGCGGCCATCCTGCTCCTCTCCCAACTCGGTACCCGCCCCACGACCGACACCCGGACCGGGCTCCGAAACTGGGTCCACATCCACCTGAACCAGCTCATGGGAGAAGCCCTTCAAGTGGCACCGATCGAAGTCGCGAATCGCCCTTCACTCGCAGCATGATGGCCTCCGTTCCCCACCCCATCCGCGTCACCGACCTCGCCTCCGCCAGGGACTACATTTCCACCTTCGCTTGTCCCGAGGGATTCAGCAGATTCGCTTGGCGACAACTACAGCAGACGGCTTTGGCTGTTTGGCAAGCCCATTTGACCAGCCATCCATTTCGGGGAAGCCTCCATTTCTGCCGACCCGAATTCTACACCATGCTGAGGCAACCTTCCGGAGAAGCCATCATCCCCAACGGACTGATGGAACGTTTTCAGGCGGCTTGAACAGATGCCCATTTGTGGAAAAATCTCCACTTTCCAAGGGGTAGACTCCATCCACGCCGACTAAATTGCCCGGACACGCAAAATTCGACGGTCTTTTTGTGCTATACGTCGATTATTTGTGTAAATTAGTAGAGCCAAAACCTAAATATGTCGAATCAAGGGTCCCTCAACCTCCGAATTCTGCAACGCGAGTTGCGGTCAGTCCTACAAAAGGACCACGGAGTCGAAGGCCAATTTGGCACCCTGCTTTCTTACATCGGACCCGTGGATTCCGCAGGCATGGAGGGCTTGCTCGCGCTCGCTGAGAAGAGTTCATCGGCCGCCGGGGGACGCACCCTGATGAAGCGGATTGGCAACGTTCTGATTGAATGTCTCCAGAATGTCATGCGCCACGGCCTCATCGAGGACAACGGCTTCACCCAACTGTACCTCACCTTGGAATCCACCCCGGTGGGGTTCCAGGTACAATGCGGCAACATGGTGGATTCCGAAATGAGGTCCTACCTCAGCGCACGCCTCGCTGAAATCAACGGCATGGAAGAGGAGGCCCTGCGCAAGACCTACATCGAGACCCTGTGCAACGGGGAGATCTCCAACAAGGGAGGAGCCGGACTCGGCTTGCTCAGCCTTGCCAAAAAGGCCAATGGGCCCATCGAACACCGGTTCGACACCCAAGGGGACAACCGGGAGCTGTTCACGCTGATCGTGACCATCCGCCGGGACTGACGCCTTCAGCCTTCAGGTCTTTCTTTTCTTTTCCCGCGATGCCGGAAACAGGATGTTGTTCAGGATCAACCTGTATCCGGGCGAATTGGGATGCAGGTTGAGGTCCGTCGGCGGATCGTTCACCAAATGGCGGTAATCCTCGGGATCATGCCCGCCGTAATAGCTCCATTGACCCTCGCCCAACGTACCGTGCAGGTATTTGACCGAACCGATGCCCCGACTCTCCCCAAGGACGGTGACATCAGGGCGGACGAATTCCTTGCGAAAGGCCGTCGTCTGTCCCATGAAGCCATGGATTACCTGTTCATGGCTCTGCGTCAGCATGGTAGGGATGACATCCCACTTGGCCGAAAAGTCGAAAAGCGTGAAGAAATCCTTGATCTCTTTGACTTTTCCGTGGTCTTCCGTGGCATCGATGTCACTGAATTCATACACCATGGGATCGCGGACCAACCGGTAGTTCCAAAAGGCGAAGCCCTGCTCGAAATCCAGTTTCTGCTGGGCCAATGGGTCCGAAGGGTCCCCATCGAACATGGGCTCACAGATGTCGGTCTCCTGGGCTGCAAGGGCAATGTCGAAGCTGTCCGTCCCTGAACACATCGTGAACAGGAACCCTCCCCCGAGCACGAACTTTCGCATTTCCAAGGCCACCGCCTGCTTCATGTCACTCACCTTTCCGAATCCCAAGGATGCTGCACTCGCTTCCTGGCTCGCCTGTTCCTCCTGGTACCATGCCGCGTTGCGGTAGGACCGGTAGAATTTGCCGTATTGGCCCGTAAAATCCTCGTGGTGCAGGTGAAGCCAATCGTAGTCCACGAGCTTTCCCTCCATCACTTCGGCGTCGTAGACGATGTCATAGGGAATCTCTGCATAGGTCAGAACGAGCGTCACCGCGTCGTCCCAGGGCAACTTGCTTTTGGGGCTGTACACGGCAACACGGGGTGCCACCTCCAATTTGACCCGCTGCTGATTGACCTCGGGATCTGCAATGCCCTGCAGCATCTGCTGCACCTGCACATCCGCCATCGGCTCGAAGTCAATCCCACGGATGGTGCATTCTCCCGAAATGGATGGGGCCGCAGGAATCAGAAAGCTGCCGCCGCGGTAATTCAGGAGCCACTCCACCTCCAGCCCCTGCTCGAGAACCCAGTATGCCATGCCATAGGCCTTCAGGTGATTGGCCTGCCCCTCGTCCATAGGAATGAGAAGACGGCTGGCCTGAACAGGACCGAGCAGCGCGAAGAGCATCACACCGAGGACACAGAAAAATCGCATGGAGAACATGTCCCGAAGATAATCCCCCCTATCGGCATCGGGTCCGTGGACCCATCGGAATCAGAAGGGCGTTTCGCCCTCGTCCTCATTCATCCGGGAACCCACCGTCATCGTCTTGGCCCCTCCGACCTTCGCGAAATCCTCATTCGGGGCCATCCCGCCTTTCGAGTCGAACGGACTGTCCGCAAAAGCATCGTAATCCGAGAATTTGGCGAGGTGCTTGGTGAAGCGCAACTTGACCGTATCGAGCCCTCCATTCCTGTGCTTGGCCACGATCAGCTCGCCCATGTTCTCGGTGTCCATGCCATCCGCGTCCTCCGTGATCCCGTAATACTCCGGGCGGTAGATGAAGCAGACGATGTCGGCATCCTGCTCGATGGCACCCGATTCCCGCAGGTCCGATAGGATGGGCCGCTTGTCCCCTCCTCGTGTCTCCACCGAACGGGACAGCTGGGAGAGCGCGATGACCGGGACATCCAATTCCTTGGCAATGCTCTTGATGGACCGGCTGATGGTGGAAATCTCCTGCTCGCGGTTGCCCTTGCCGCTGTCCCCTCCTGCCGTCATGAGCTGGAGGTAGTCGATGATGACCATGCTGATTCCATGCTTCTGCTTGAGGCGGCGGCACTTGGCCCGAAGCTCGAACACACTCAGTGCCGGAGTGTCGTCGATGAACAGCTTGGCCTTGGCCAGCTTGGTGATGCGGCTTTGAAGCTGCTGGTACTCGTATTCCTGAAGATCACCTTTCCGGAATTTCTCGGAGCTCAACTCGGATTCTGCCGCAACCAGACGCTGGACGAGCTGTGACGAACTCATCTCCAAGGAGAAAACCGCCACGGGTACATCATGGTCCACCGCCATGTTGCGCGCCATGGACAGCACGAAGGCGGTCTTGCCCATTCCGGGACGCGCAGCGAGCACCACCATGTCCGACCGTTGCCACCCTCCCGTCAACTTGTCGAGTGAACCGAATCCGGTCGGCACACCACTGACGCCGTCCTTGTTGAGTCTGGCCTGGTCGATTCCATCGATCACCTGACGGATGACCGTTCCCATGTCCTGCACCCCCTGGCGGATGTTGCCCTCTGCCACTTCGAAGAGCTGTTGCTCCGCCCGGTCCAGCAGGTCGAAGACATCCGTAGTGTCCTCGAAGGCAGCCTCGATGGTCTCCCCCGATATCCGGATGAGCTCACGCTGAATGAACTTCTGGGCCACGATCCTCGCGTGGGCTTCGACGTTGGCGGAACTCGCTACCCGGTTCGTCAATTCGGCCACATAGGCCGGCCCACCGCAGAACCCAAGCACACCCTCCTTGCGCAGTTGTTCGGTTACGGTCAAGAGGTCGATGGGCTCGGACCGACCGAACAGCTCCTTGATTGCCCGGTAAATTTCTCCGTGGGCGTCTTTGTAGAAAGCCTGGGGCTCCAGGACATCAATGACCGCGTTGACGGCCGAGGACTCCAACATGCAGGCGCCGAGCACCGCCTCCTCAAGCTCAACCGCCTGTGGTGGTTTCTTCCCGATTCCGGTCATGCCGGGCGCCATGGCCGGAGCCTTGATGGCGCTTTTGCGCTTGTTGCTGAGGGATTTGTTGTCGGCCACTTCAAAATGGAGATGAAGGGCCAAATTAGGCCCCACAAGAGGGCCCGGGGCGCTTGTATTTCAACCGCGCTTCAACACGGGTTTCCACAAACTACCTTGACCCCATGATAAGCTTGCCCAAACCCGCACTGCTCGCTTGTTTGGCAGTTGGTTGGGCTTCGGCTTGCACGGTCGAGAAATCCCCTCCCCAGGTGGAATGGCTGTCTCCGACCACCTCGGTTTCCGTATCGGGAGGGGATGCCATCGCCCTCAGATTGCGCGTGGAGGATCCGGCCCCTGTCCGCGGCCAGACGGAAGGCGCATCCTGGCGCATCACCATAGGACCGGAAATCGGTGCGACATGGTGGACGGAAAACGGCCAATGGACGACAGCCCCCTCCGGCGGCCCCATGGTGGACACCATCACAACGACGTGGCAGGTGGCACCGCTGCCTCCTGGAACCTCCGGTCCGGTCTCCTTGGTCATCTCTGGAATCGTCACCGACGGCGAAGGCCAATCCGGGGGGGACTTTACCTCCGCCAGTCAGGAAGGCATCGCCTTGGCCTCTTCGGGATTGTGGTGGGCAGGGGGCCAGGACGCCCCGGGATGGCACGTGTTCGATGGCTCCATGTCCGGAAGCCAGGCCAGCCCGTCCGGCCCATCATCTCCCGTGCATTGCGTTCACCTCGATGGAGAGGAGATGCTGGTCTCCGGCGGCCAGGACCTCCAAGGGTGGCTCCTGGTGGATGGAATCCCTGCGCCCCAACCTGCATGGACGGCAGCCTTGCCCTCCTCGACACAGGCAGGGGGCACCCTCCACCTCCGAAGGGCCTCTTCGGAACACACCACCTTCTCCTTGGCCCAGGTGGGATGGCCTGGGGGAACGGCCTGGATGGACGCCGATGGTGACCTTGTCCGATCCTGGCTGCTCGAACCGGATGAATGGCTCCTCGACGGGACCGTCGTCGGCGAAGACATGGTTCACCTGGCCAAGACGTCATCCGGTGAATTCAGGTTGGTCCGCTACGACATCAACACCAGCGCAAGGCTGGAGTCCATCACGTGGACACCCACCGCCCCCGGATCGCAGGGAAGTGATGCCACAGGATGGCTGCTGGCCCTGGAAGGGTGGCCGACGGCCGTCGAGGCGGATGGGACTGCGCGCCAATGGAACCTCGAAGGCAGTGCCACGCCCATCAGCACAACCTCCCTTCCGGGCAGTGGGCCGGTATCGGCTGCAGGGCTGCTGCCGAACGGCCGTCAGTGGGCCTCCAGAAATACGGTGGTCTTCATGGATGAGGGGGGCACCACCCTCGCCAACCACGGTGCCGAAATCAGGGAAGCCACGCTCGATCGGGCAGCAAACGTGCTGTGGATCCTGGCCGAATCCGGCGAGGAACAGGCATGGAAATCGCTGAACGCCAACACACTCCAGGGAACGGGGCTGACCATTCCGGCAGGGGCCGGCATCATCGGAGGCACGGTTGCACACAATCGACCAGGTCCCCTTTGAGAACTTCCCTCCTTCGCCGTGGTTTAATCAGCTCCAACCTGCACCTTGCCCGCCATGTCGGAGATGCTCAAATTCCCTCAAGACAATCCTGATTTCAACGTCGCCCTGAGCACGAGCCTCGTACTGATCGGCTTCGATGGTGCCCATCTTCAACTCCTTCTGACGCGAAGTCAGCGGGAGCCCTTCAAGGATGCCCTTTTCCTGCCGAGTCGTTACCTCGAAGCACAGGATGAACTCATGCTCAGTGCACGCAGCATGTTCCATGGCCTCTTTGGCTATGATGAACCCGAAATCATCGAGCAGCTCAAGGCATTCGGCGGTGTCTTCCGACATCCGATGGGACGCGTCGTCAATGTGGCCTTTTACGCCTTGGTGCGCAAGGAGGATTTTCTGGCTGAGAAATGGGAGCAGCACGGAATGCAATGGAGCCCGATTGACAGGATTCCCGATCTGGCGTTCGACCACAACGAAATCGTGAGTTACGCCAAGGAGCGCCTGAAGCGGCGGGTCAAGCGCCGCCCGGTCGGTTTCCACCTGATGCCGGAAGAATTCACCTTGGGCCAGCTGCAAGCGCTGTATGAGCAAGCCCTTGGGAAGACTTTCGACAAACGCAACTTTCGGAAGAAACTCTTCAAGAGCCCCCTGCTCTCCGAGCTTGGCCGCAAGGCGAATGGACGTGAGGTGGGCCAACACAAGGGAAGCGGTCTTTTCAGCTTTGACCGCGACCGCTATCAACGGCTCAAGAACGAGGGGTACGACTTCCTGTTCTGACCCGAACTGTCAAAAAGGAAAGCATCCCGCCCGTCAACAGCCGAACTCGGCTTTGAGGGCATCCACGCAGTCGAGCGCCTCCCAAGGGAACAGCCGGACTTCACGCTCCACCGTCGTGCCATCGGCGGCCTTGAAACGCTTCGTGACCACTTCACAGGTGCGTCCCATGTGGCCATAAGCCGCTGTCTCCGTGTAGATGGGTGACCGCAGGGAGAAGCGTTGCTCGATGTCGTACGGCCGCATCGGGAAAATCCGGACGATGCGACGGGCAATCTCACCGTCGGAAATGCTGACCTTGGAAGTTCCGTAGGTATTCACATACAATCCGACAGGGTCGGCCACGCCAATGGCATAGGCCACCTGGACCAGCACTTCGTCGCAGACACCTGCAGCCACGAGGTTCTTTGCGGCATGCCGGGTAGCGTAGGCGGCACTGCGGTCCACCTTGGATGGATCCTTGCCACTGAAGGCACCGCCTCCATGGGCGCCGCGTCCTCCGTACGTATCCACGATGATCTTCCGACCGGTGAGCCCGGTATCGCCATGCGGACCCCCAATGACAAACTTGCCCGTGGGGTTGACGTGCAATTTGTGGTCTCCCTTGAAGAGGGCCTTCACCCGTTCCGGACAATCCGCCATCACCCGGGGGATGAGGATGTCAGCCACGTCCTTTTTGATTCGCGCCAACATCGCGGACTCATCCGCATCGAAATCGTCGTGCTGCGTGGACACCACGATGGCCTCGACCCGCAGCGGCGTGTGGTCATCCGCGTATTCGATGGTCACCTGGCTCTTGCTGTCGGGACGGAGGTAATCCATCTGACTTCCTTCGCGGCGCAGCTCCGCCAACACACGCAACAGGCGATGGCTCAGGTCCAGCGGCAACGGCATCAGGTCGTCCGTTTCCTTGCAGGCGTAGCCGAACATCATGCCCTGGTCGCCTGCACCCTGCTCCTCGGGGGCCGCGCGCTCCACGCCCTGGTTGATGTCTGGACTCTGCTCATGGATCGCACTGAGGACCCCGCAGCTCGAAGCATCGAACATGTACTCGCTCTTCGTGTAGCCGATGCGCTCGATGGTGTTGCGGGCAATGCTCTGCACATCGAGATAGGCCTCACTCTTCACCTCTCCTGCCAGAATGACCTGGCCGGTGGTGACCAGGGTCTCACACGCTACCTTGGATTGGGGATCGAATGCCAGGAAATGGTCAATCAGGGCATCGGAAATCTGGTCCGCCACCTTGTCGGGGTGCCCTTCGCTGACGGATTCTGAAGTAAAGAAATAAGACATGTTGGCACTGTTGGGGCCGCAAAGATGAGCAATGCAGCCCGAGGAAGTGCTACATTTGTATTGCTTATCGCGAAAGACGGAGGGAACGGCCCGATGATGTCTTGGCAACCCGCAGAATGTAGGCGGGTGCCAAATCCGACCCCCGCCCCGGCGGTGGAAAGATGAGCCCACGGAAAGTCCATTTCCGTCCGCTTTCGCGCATGGCCATCATTTCCAACATGCGCCCTGACATCGTCCAGACATCCGCCCATCGCATCCTCGTCCTTGACGGGGCCATGGGCACCATGATCCAGCGCCATGCGCTGGAAGAAGCAGACTTTCGTGGCGAACGGTTTGCCGACCATCCCAAACCCCTCAAGGGCAACAACGACCTGTTGGCCCTGTCCCGTCCGGATCTCCTGCGCGGCATCCACGACGCCTACTTCGAAGCCGGAGCGGACATCGTGGAGACGAATACGTTCAGTTCGACCACCATCGCCCAGGCCGATTACGGTTTGGAGGACGCCGTTTGGGACCTCAACCTGGTGTCGGCTCAAATAGCGAGGGCATCGGCCGATGCCTGGACAGCAAGGACCCCTGACCAGCCCAGGTTCGTCGCCGGTTCGGTCGGTCCGACCAACCGCACGGCCAGCATGAGTCCGGATGTCAATGACCCGGGCTACCGGGCCGTCACCTTTCGCACGTTGGTCGATGCCTACCGCCAACAAATGGAAGCCCTCATGGAGGGCGGCGTGGATGCCCTGCTGATCGAAACCGTGTTCGACACCCTCAATGCCAAGGCGGCCCTGTTTGCCGCGGAGGAAGCCTTCGATCTCCAGGGTCGCCGCATCCCGATCATGGTCAGCGGCACCATCACGGACGCCTCGGGCCGGACACTGAGCGGTCAGACGGCTGAGGCCTTTTGGGTCTCGATGAGCCATGCACCGCTGTTTTCCATCGGTTTGAATTGCGCCCTCGGCGCAGCTCAGCTGACACCCCACCTCGAAGCTTTGTCAAACGTGGCGTCCTGTGGCATCTCCGCCCACCCCAACGCCGGCCTTCCCAACGAAATGGGTGAGTACGACCAGGATCCCGACGCCATGGCCACCCAACTGCAGACCTTCCTCGACAAAGGCCTCGTCAACATCCTGGGCGGATGCTGTGGGACTACCCCCGACCACATCCGCGCCATCGCCGAACTCGTTCATGGCCGCAAACCCCGTCCGATCCCGTCGGACCCGAATCCGATTTCGGCATGAGCGCAAAACGCCCCTTGTTGGCCCTCAGTGGACTCGAACCGCTCTGGGTCACCCCGGAATCCAACTTCGTCAACATCGGAGAACGGACCAACGTAACCGGCAGCCGGAAATTCCTTCGGCTGATCCGGGAGGACCGGTATGAAGAAGCCATCGAAGTGGCGCGAGAACAGGTCGACGGTGGAGCCCAGATCCTCGACGTCAATATGGATGAAGGCATGTTGGACTCTGCAGCATGCATGCAACGCTTTCTCAACCTCATCGCTGCTGAACCCGACATCGCACGGATCCCCGTGATGATCGACAGCTCGAAATGGGAAGTCATTGAAGCCGGCTTGCAATGCGTCCAGGGCAAGGGCGTCGTAAACTCCATCAGCCTCAAGGAAGGCGAGGCGGAATTCATGCGGCAGGCCCGCATCATTCGCCGATACGGCGCTGCCGTCATCATCATGGCCTTCGACGAGCAAGGCCAGGCCGACAGCTACCCGAGGCGCATCGAAATCTGCAACCGGGCTTACCGGCTGCTGGTCGACCACGGCGGATGGCACCCGAGGGACATCATCTTCGACCCGAACATCTTCCCGGTCGCCACGGGCATGGACGAGCACCGTCGAAATGCCATCGACTTCTTCGAAGCCACCCAGTGGATCAGGGAGAACCTGCCGGGCGCCCACGTCAGCGGTGGCGTCTCCAATGTGAGCTTCAGTTTCCGTGGCAACCCCGTCGTCCGCGAGGCCATGCACAGCGCCTTCCTCTATCACGGAATCAAGGCAGGCATGGACATGGGCATTGTCAACCCAACCATGCTGACGGTCTACGATGACATTCCAGCGGACCTGCTCGAATGCGTGGAGGACGTCCTGCTCGACCGGCGTGACGATGCCACGGAACGGCTGATCAACCTCGCCGAAGGGCTCAGGGGCCAATCCGGCGCTACCATCCAGAAAAACGATGCCTGGCGATCCCTCCCCGTCGAGCAGCGCATCGAGCATGCATTGGTCAAAGGCATTGCGGAACACATTGAGACCGATGTGGCCGAAATTTTTGAGGCCATCGGCTCTCCGCTGAAGGTCATCGAGGGGCCGCTCATGGACGGCATGAACGTCGTGGGGGACCTCTTCGGATCGGGCAAGATGTTCCTCCCCCAGGTCGTCAAATCCGCCCGCGTCATGAAAAAGGCGGTCGCCTGGCTGACCCCCCACCTCGAAGCGGCATCGGAAGGCCAGCGCGAGAAGGCCGGAAAAGTGCTGATGGCCACCGTCAAGGGGGACGTGCACGACATCGGAAAGAACATCGTCTCAGTCGTCATGAGCTGCAACGACTATGAGGTCATCGACCTCGGGGTCATGGTGCCCAAGGAGCGCATCCTGGACGCGGCAGTGGAACACGGCGTCCATGTGATCGGCCTGAGTGGACTCATCACGCCGTCGTTGGATGAGATGGTCGACGTGGCGCGGGAGATGGAAGCCCGCGGGATGAACCTGCCCCTCCTCATCGGAGGCGCGACAACCTCCCGCGTACACACTGCGGTGAAAATCGCGCCGACACGCAGCGGACCTGTGGTCCACGTGAATGACGCCTCACGGGCAGTGCCGGTCATGGGCCGCCTGATCAGCAGCGAGAGCCGTGCCGGGTTCATCGAGGAATTGACCCTGGACCAAGAGAAAGTCCGCAACCACTATGCCAAGAACCGGGCCCGCAAGGCCCTGATCCCACTGCAGGAGGCGCGCCGCAAGGCCGCGCTCTCCCGAAACAAACTCACCTTCGATGCCGCGCATTGCCCGGCGCCACGCAGTACAGGCGTCCACACCCTCGAGGCGTTGTCCATCTCCGCCCTGCGGGAAGTGATTGATTGGAGCCCCTTCTTCCGCAGTTGGGGACTGCACGGCCGGTATCCCGACATCCTGGACGACAAGGTCGTCGGAACGGAGGCCCGCAAGCTTCTCGCCGATGCCATCGCCATGCTGGACCGCATGGAAAAGGAGCGCGCCGTTCAATGCAAGGCGGTGTTCGGTCTGATGCCTGCCCACCGCGAAGGGGATGACATCGCATTGGCGGATGGCTCGAAGACGCGGTTCCACTTCCTCCGCCAACAATCGGCACACGGACAGCAATGTCTGGCCGATTTCCTGGCTCCTGAGGGGACACCCGGTCTGGAACACGACCACGTCGGTCTGTTCTGTGTCACTGCAGGACACGGCCTTGAAGACTGGTGTGTTCAGTTTCGTGAAGACGACGACGACTATTCGGAAATCCTCGCCAAAGCCCTTGCAGACCGGCTCGCGGAAGCCGCTGCTGAGTGGCTGCACAAGGCCGTGCGACAGGATTACTGGGGCTATGACGCCCAGGAAAGCTGGACCAATGAGGAGCTCATCGCAGAGCGCTATCGCGGCATCCGACCGGCGCCAGGCTATCCGGCCTGCCCGGACCACCAAGACAAGCGCACCATCTGGCAGGTGCTCCAAGTGGAGGAACGCATCGGGGTGAGCTTGACCGAAAGCCTCGCCATGTGGCCGGCCTCCAGTGTTTCCGGTTTCTATTTCGCCCATCCGGAAGCCCGGTACTTCGGACTGGGCAAGATCCTTCCCGATCAGTTGGAGGACTACGCCTCCCGACGGGGACAAGACCTCAAGGAAACGGCGCGCTGGTTGTCTCCGGTCCTCCTCGACGACCCCGACCCGACGGATGGCAACGCCAAGACCAGCAGCACAAACAAAGCCGCATCATGAAAATCACGGAAATCCTATCCGACCCCGGCCACAGCCGATTCAGCATGGAGTTGCTCCCGCCTTTGAAAGGCCAGCACATCGACTCCATCTATCGGACCATGGACGCCCTGATGCCGTACAATCCGGCCTTCGTGGACGTGACCTACCACCGCGAGGAATATGTGTACCGGGAAGTTGGACCCGGCTTGTTGCAGAAGCGTACCGTGCGCAAGCGCCCCGGCACCGTCGGCATCTGTGCTGCCCTGATGAACCGCTATCAGATCGAAACGGTACCCCATATCATTTGTGGCGGCTTCTCGGTGGAGGAGACCGAAAACGCACTGATCGACCTCGACTTCGTTGGCGTCCGCAATGTGCTGGCCCTCCGGGGCGATGCCATCCGCAGCGAAGGCCGGTTCAAGGCAGAAGCCGATGGTCACGCATACGCCATCGACCTGTTGCACCAGGTCGTCGACCTGAACAAGGGCATCTACCTCGACCCAGACCTCAAGAACACCACCTCCACCGACTTCTGCATCGGGGTGGCGGGCTATCCTGAGAAACACTTCGAAGCCCCCAATCCCGACAGCGATTTGCGCTGGCTCAGAAAAAAAGTGGAGGCGGGGGCAGAGTACATCATCACCCAGATGTTCTTCGACAATGCCCGGTATTTTGAATTTGTGGACCGATGCAGGGATGCGGGCATCACGGTACCCATCATACCCGGGCTCAAACCGCTGACCACAGCCACCCAACTGAGTGTGTTGCCACAGGTCTTCCATGTCGATCTGCCGGAAGCCCTCGTCAAATCGGTGGAGGACGCCAAGACCAAACAGCAAGTCCAGGCAGCCGGAATGGATTGGTGCACGGCACAGGCTGAAGAATTGCTGGACAAAGGGGTGCCCACCCTTCATTTCTACACCATGGGCAAGGTCGAGCCCACCGCTGAAATTGCGCGCAGGGTGCTGGGCACCGTGGAGGTTTGATGCCCGATCGGCCGTAAGGGGTGCTCCCCTCGGCAAAGCCGGAATCATCCTACAATAAAGCCGGAACTCGTCTGTGGCCGTCCTCCGGGAATTGTCAGGAGATTAAGCGGACCATTACTTTCTTGTTATGTTGCCTCCCATCGTGAAGACACAACCTTCATCTGAATTTGATGATGGACGAAAGGGCCCTCTAAGGTCCTTGCGTCTGCTGGAAAGCTTTGCGAAAGAATTGATGGACATCCATTCGACACCCAAGCTGCTTTGGGCTGTCGCGGAAAAAGTCATCAGCCAACTGGGATGGGAAGACTGCGTCATCTACATGCTCGATGAACACAGGCAGGTACTCATACAAGTCGCTGCCTATGGTCCGAAAAACATCGATTACGAGGCCATCTGCGAACCCATCGAAATCCCGCTCGACAAAGGCATCGTCGGCAAAGTAGCCCGCACCCATCAGCCTGTGCTCATCACAGATACCCGGAAACATCCGGAATACATCGAAGATGATCGGCGCCGCCTCTCCGAATTGGCGGTGCCCATCAAAATCGGGGGAAGGCTGCTGGGCGTCATCGACAGCGAACATTCCGATGTGGGGTTCTATGGTGAGGAGGAGAGGCTGATCCTCGAGACGATAGCGAGCATTACGGCAACGAAGATTGAAAAAGCCAGGACTTCGAAGGACAGCGAGGAGCTGGCCTTGTTCTACAAGCGGAATCCGAATCCGGTCATGCAGATCGATGCCAACCGGATCATCAACATCATGAATTCAGCCGCCTCGGATTGCTTTCAGAACAAATTCAGCAAAGGCGACGAAATCAACCGCCCCGGACTTGAAGAAGCGCTGGAAAAGGCCCTCGAGAGCGGGAACAGCCGATGGGAATGCTCCATCCTCGATACAAAGTCGGGCAATGTGCGGGTAGGTGAATTCCGCATTGTCCACCTGCCCACCGGGGACTTCAACCTGTATGGCAACGAAATCACCCACATCATTCAACTGAAGAAATCGGCGGAAGCAGCCAATGAGGCCAAATCCAAATTCCTCTCGGTGATGTCCCATGAAATCAGGACCCCACTCAATGCCGTCCTCGGATTGACGGACCTGCTGATCCACGACAATCCAAGCCGGGAGGAACAATTGCGCCACTTGGCCTACATGGAGTTCTCCGGTCGCCACCTGCTCAGTCTGGTCAATGATATCCTGGACTTGGAAAAGCTGGCTTCGGGCAAAGCCAAGTCCATCAATACAGCGTTTGCCCTCTCCGACCTCATCCACTCCATCATCGAGAGCTTCCGCAACCGGACCGACAAAACCGGCATCGAACTGAAGCTCTCCCTCGACCATGAGCTCCCCGTGCGCATTGAAACGGACATCAAATGGCTCACCCAGATCTTGAACAATCTGCTGAGCAACGCCATCAAATACACGGAACAGGGAACGGTGGAACTCGCCGTCGACTGCACACAGATGGACAACGGACGGGAAGGATTGAGGTTCCAAGTCAGGGATACTGGCCAAGGCATTCCGAAGAGTGAGCAGATGCGCATCCTTCAGCCCTTCGAGCAGATCCGGTCGAACCCGAGCATCGAAGGTACAGGCCTCGGCCTGGCCATCGTGAACAGCCTGATTCAGAAGATGGAGGGCAGCATCAGCATAGACAGCATGCCGGGAGAAGGCTCCACCTTCACTGTCGTCATTCCATTGAACAACATACCGGAGAGCCGTGCCCAAGACCGGAAACCCTCGGCACAGGGCGCCAATGACATCACCACCAATGGCGCCGCAAAGCGCCCGGAAGAGCATACCGTCCTCCCGAAGGAGAGTACTG
The DNA here is from genome assembly GCA_938082505.1 of uncultured Flavobacteriales bacterium. Lineage (GTDB taxonomy): Bacteria > Bacteroidota > Bacteroidia > Flavobacteriales_D > Sanyastnellaceae > UBA8752. Next base: position 2,136 of record CALLLH010000037.1, on the reverse strand, counting down.
GAGAGCACCCGAACAATGGCCAGGCCTACCCCATCCTGCTCGCCGATGACAACGAATTGAATCGTTTCGTGGCGTGCAAACTCCTCGAGCGATGGGGATATACAGTGGTAGAGGCGTTGGATGGAGAGGCCGCTGTGGAGGCATGGAAAAAAATGAAGCCTTGCATCATTCTGATGGATGTGCAGATGCCGAACATGGATGGTGTCGAAGCCACGCAGAAAATCCGCGACCTCGAACTGGGACTTCCGGGCCTCCCCAAAAGCCCCATCATCGCACTGACGGCGGATGCGGAGGAAAAAACCCTCTTGCGCGTACTGGCGGCCGGCATGGATGACCGGATCATCAAACCATTCGACCCTCCTACATTGCAAGCCTTGCTCGTTCAATACACGAAGCGCTTGATGCGGATTTCAGGCATGCATACCTGACTGGCCCCCTTGTCGGGCCTTCCCTTATTTCTTGCGGAAAAACAGCCGGATGGGCACCCCACTGAAGTCGTACAGCTCCCGCATGCGGTTCTCCACGAATCGCTTGTAGGGCTCCTTGATATACTGCGGCAAGTTGCAATAGAACGCAAACGTCGGCACCTGGGAAGGCAACTGCGTGATGTACTTGATGCTCACACTCTTGCCTTTGTAGATGGGCGGGGGCTGGTCCTTGACGATCGGCAAGACCAGCTCGTTGAGCTGCGATGTGGACACCTTCAGTTTCCGCTGATGGTAGACATGCAAGGCCGCTTCAAGTGACTTGAAGACCCTTTGCTTCGTCAGGTTCGAGGTGAAGACCACCGGCACATCCGAGAATGGCGCCATTTTCTCCTCCAGCTCGGCGCGGTATGCGTTCATCGTCCGCTCATTCTTTTCGACCAGGTCCCACTTGTTCACCACGACCACCACACCGCGATAACTGTCGAGCACATGCCAGAAAATATGCTGGTCCTGCTTCTCCATGCCCTGCGTGGCATCCAGCAACAACAAGCACACATCGCTTTGGTCAATGGCCTTGATCGTACGCACCATGCTGTAGAACTCGAGGCTGTCCTCGACATTCTTCCGCTTGCGCATGCCGGCCGTATCGACGATCTCAAAATCGAACCCGAAGGCATTGAACCGCGTGTGCACACTGTCACGTGTGGTCCCGGCGATATCCGTGACGATGTTCCGCTCCTCCCCCAACAACGTATTGATGAGGGTACTCTTTCCGACATTCGGTCGCCCGACGACGGCCAACCGAGGCAATCCCAGCTCGGGGGGCTCTTCCTTGACCGGCAGCAACGCAATCAGGGCATCCAAGAGGTCCCCGGTGCCGTAGCCATTGTTGGCACTGATCCCATACAGATTCTCCCCGATGCCCAATCCATAGAACTCGGCTGTCGTGTATTCCAATCTCCCAGTGTCGACCTTGTTCACGACCAACATCACGGGCTTGCCACTCCGACGCACCATCTGTGCGATGCCCTGATCGAGGTCTGTGATGCCGGTCTGTCCGTCCACCAGAAACAGAATCAGCCCGGCTTCCTCCATGCTGATCTCCACCTGTTCACGGATGACACCCTCGAAGACATCGTCCGTTCCCGTGGCATAGCCGCCGGTATCAATGACCGTAAACGTCCGCCCGCCCCATTCGGCCTGGCCATATTTACGGTCCCGCGTGGTTCCGGCTGTGGAGTCCGTAATCGCATCCCGCGTCTCCGTCAAACGATTGAAGAGGGTGGACTTGCCGACGTTGGGCCTTCCTATGATGGTAACAAGATCCTTCATGAGTTCACTGAACGTGACAGAATAGAAACGCGAAATTGGGCAAAAAAAAGGGGCCCCCGAAGGGGCCCCAAGGTGGCGTCGACATACTCTCCCGCAGTAGCAGTACCATCTGCGCTGGTAGGCTTAACTTCTCTGTTCGGAATGGGAAGAGGTGGACCTTACCGCAATAGACACCTATCGTTCTTGTTGAATTCAGCGGGCCGTTGCCTTGAAATCAACGAATGTGTTGACATACTGGTAGAGTAATCGTCTTCATAAGCTTTTGAGCAATTAGTACCGCTCGGCTTTGATGTCACCATCTTTACACCTGCGGCCTATCAACGTGGTCGTCTTCCACGGCTCTCAACGAGATCTCATCTCGCGGCGAGTTTCGCAC
>CALLLH010000036.1 GCA_938082505.1 uncultured Flavobacteriales bacterium | reverse complement strand
GCACGCCCTAAAGGACACATGGCCCTCAACCATGCCTGTCTACCAATTTCAGCACCTGGGCTGGTCACCCCCCTGGGGCTCGAACCCAGGACCCTCTCATTAAAAGTGAGATGCTCTAACCAGCTGAGCTAGGGGGTGTCCGATCCAACTTTCGGCTCCCGTTGGGCCTCCAGAAGGGGGCGCAAAGATAGAGGGAATGTCGACCCGACAAACACCCAAGGGAATTTCCCCGATTCAGGGGCTCATTTTGCGATGGGGACGCGCTTGAACGGCTTGGTCGGGTCAAAGAGTTTGCGCAGGGTATGGTAGGTGCGCGTTCGCTTCGTGCCAAGGTTTTCGGCGATGCGGATCATCTTGGGATTGAAGTCGCCGATCCAGGTCAGGGTGGTCGTCTTATAGCGGCCCGTGGCCTGGACTTGCTTGCCGGCGATGTCGATGAGGTAGCCGTCGAGCCCTTGGCCGTGGTATTCGCGGTTGATGCCGAAAACAAGGCCGACCATGACATCGGAAGTCTTCATCCATTTGTGGTAAAGGAACTTGAGCTTGCCCAGCGCATTCAAGTTGCCATTTACGTGTCGGAAGATGAGGTTCAGTTCCGGGACGTTCACATAGAATGCCACGGGCTTCCCATGGTGCAGCGCGAAAAAAATGATGTCCGGATCCATGATCGGCTTGAGCGACGCCACGGTCCGTTGCGCCTGCTTCAGGGCCATCTTGGCAAAGCCATGGTGCCCGCCCCACGCGTTGTTGTACGCGTTGCAGAAATGTTCGGCGAGCTGATCGGGAGTCAGGTCACGCGCGGTGACGACCTCGAACCCGCCCTTGGCCTCGACCTGGGCACGCTTCCGCTCGAACGGTTTCTGGATGACCTCCTTCACGGGGCGGCCGTAGATGTACTGCTCGTAATACGTCTGGTAACCCCGGTTGCGGAAGAAACGGTCGTAATACGGCGGATTGTAATTCATGCCATAGCTCGGGAGGTCCTCGAAATTGTCCACGAGCAGTCCCCAGTACTTGTCCTTCTCCCCGAAATTGATGGGGGCATCCACGGCTTCCAGGTCCTGTTCCTGCAGCCAGGACTCCGCCTTGTCGAGCAGCAGATCCGCGACCTGGTCATCGTCGATGGATTCGAAGAAGCCGATGCCTCCGGTGGGCTGCTCCATGCCGCCGCTGTATTTGGGATTCACGAAGGCAGCGACACGCCCGACCCAATTTCCCCGGCCATCCTGGACGAGCCACCGCTTCACCCGCCCCCCCTTCCTGAAGAGGCGGTTGGTCTTCGTGTCGAACACCTTGTCGATGTCCTGTTTGAGGTGCGGAATCCAGACGGGGTCATCAGTATAGATGAGGCTGGGAACCACATGGAATGCAGCTCGGGTTTTGTCATCTTGGACCTCAATAAGTCTCATGGGATCGGGATTCAAGGGGTGGCAAATGTGCTACTTTCGAGCAACTTCAGACCACCTGTTGGGGTTGGATTCTTGGAAACCATGCAAATGAGATATTTCATAACCTGCCTGCTGGCCGCATCCGCATTGGGCCTCTCGCCCGATTTGGCTGCCCAGATGGAGGCCGTCGTCACCTCGACTTCATCAGGCAAGCACCATTCGGGTGCCGAATTCGAGGATTTCATCGCGCGCGAGGGGTGGATCTTCATCCAGGACCAGACCAAGGGCGCGGCCTTCCCGGATCTTGAGGGCGTGCCCGCCTCGAACGGAACCGGCGAGGCCTTCAGTGCCGCCACCTTCGCTCCCGCGACCTTCGACCCCCGTGATTTCGCCATCCCTTTCGGGGAGGACCTTTCGCTTCCGACAAATTTCAGAGTGGGTGACCGCGGGATGTTGCAATTCCACAGTGCCCAGCGCTGCCAGGATCTGTACGACCGCCATCTCGCGCGAAAAGCCAAAATCCAATGACCAGCAGGATATCGAAACACCTGAAATGGGCGGTACTCTGCAAGGCGCCTGTCATGCTGCTGTTGGTCCTTGGCGTCAATGCCGCCGCTCAGGAAGTCTCCATCTCGCAGGGCGGAACCTACACCGGCTGCGATTTCTTCTTCGTGGACAATGGACTTACTGCCAATGACGCCTCCCCCAACGCGGATTACACCATGACCTTCTGTCCGGACATGGTGGTCGATCCCGTCATCAATTTCTACTTCAACCTGTTTGCCCTCGGCCAAGGCGACACCATGTATGTGTGGTTGTCGGATGAGGCGGTGGGCGCCCCCGACGGGGTCTACACCGGCTTCGACCTGCAGGGCGTGGACATCTGGAGCCAGATGGACGATGTGACCAATGCGTCGGGCTGCATCACCTGGCAGTTCACCTCCGATGCGACGGACAATTCCAATTGGACGGCCGAGGTGGCTTGCGAGGAACCATGCCAGCGGCCCGAGGCCAATGTGGTCACGACCCTCGATGGCGTGGTGGAGACCGTGCCGCTTCAGGTCTGCGTCGGCGAGGAGATCCAATTCGACGGTACCGGCTCGGAGGCGGCCGAGGACTTCCTGATTGCTTCGTGGGAGTGGGATTTCGATGACGGCAACACCGACGACAGCGGCCCTGAGGTCACCCACAGTTTCGACGCTCCGGGTGCCTACACGGTGCAATTGTTCCTCGTGGACAACAACGATTGTCCCAACGGAAATCTGGTGGACCACCTCATTCTCGTGTCGACCCCGACCAGTTTCGAGGGCACCACCCAGGAACTGCAGATCTGTGCGGGGGAGGAGTACCCCGTCGTCGGGGTCGCCGAAGGCATCACCTACGACAGCTCGCCGAACGTGGACTTCGGAGGTGGCCTCTTCATTCCGGACGACCAGACACAGTGCTTCAGCTCATCCATCGTGTTCACGGCATTCAACCCGGGGCAGGTCATCACCTCCCCGGACGACTTCGAGAACTTCTTCATCAATTTCGAGCACAGCTTCATGGGCGACCTCACCATCACGTTCATCTGCCCCGACGGCAGTTCGATGGGCGTGCACCAGCAGGGTGGAGGCGGAACCTTTCTCGGTGTCCCGGTCGACAACGATGCCCAGCCCGACAACCCCGGTGTGGGTTACGATTACTTCTGGTCGCCCGATGCCACGAACGGAACCTGGGAGGGCAACGCAGGGGGGACTTTGCCTACCGGCACATATGAGTCCGTGCAACCGTGGACCCTGCTCGAAGGCTGTCCACTGAACGGCACCTGGACCATTGAGGTCTGCGACAGCTGGGGCTCGGACAACGGCTTCATCTTCGACTGGTTCATCAATTTCGAACCCAGCCTCTATCCCGACCCGATCGTCTTCACGCCCGTGATCGGCGCCGACTGCGACAGCTCTTTCTGGACCGGCCCCTTCATCGTCGATGACGGCGGTGACTGTGACGGAATCACCATCCTGCCAGAGAACCAAGGGATCTTCGAATACGTCTACACCGCCACCAATGATTTCGGATGCACCTCCTATGACACGATGATCGTGACGGTGGAGCCTGCACCCGAGGTGACCCTGACGGCAGCAGACAATTGGTGTGGTGTCCCCGTAGGTTTGACGGCCACGACCCAGGGAGTTCCTTCGAGCCTCGACGTCGATTGGACATGGGAAACGACCGGTGGAACCATAGAGCCTTTGTCCGGAACGAATTCCGGCGCCACGGCAGCTGTGGACGGACTGGACGCGCCCGTCAACGTCTCGGTGACCATGAACATGACGGGAGGCAACATCGATGAGTGCCTCGCCAGTGCCACCGTCCCCGTGGGGATCTACGCGCCTCCCGTGCTCGGCCCTGACCAGGACTGGTACGGATTGTGCATCGGTGACGACCATATCCTCGTTCCGGACTTGCCCGCATCGGAATGGGACCTCGAGTTTGTCTGGACCTCACAGGCCAACGGCACGCTCCAAGGAGGCAGCACATTGACCGTCACGGCCACCGATGTATATGGCGTTACGGTCAACATGGCGCCACCGTGCATCGGGACCGATGCCATGGAGTTCAATGTCAACTTCGGGCCGTGCGCCATAGAATTGATCCCCAATGTCTTCACTCCGAATTCGGATGGGGAGAACGACTCCTTTGAAATCAAGGGCAACGCCATCAGCTCGCTGGGTCCCACGGTGTCCATCTACAACCGCTGGGGAACGCTCATCCACTATGAGGAGGATTACGAGAACACCTGGTCTCCCGATGAGGATGAAGTGCCGGATGGCGCCTACTATGTCCTCTTGGACATCAATTCATACTCCCTTCCACTGGAGGACATCGAGCACAATGGATTGATCACCGAGAACGGGGAAGGGTTCCGCTACGTGGGGTCCCTCGAAATCCTGCGTTCCAGACAGTGAATCCGGCATGAAGGGTGACCGCGACAGCATCGCGGAGCTTTCGGCCCTGACGGAAGCCCTGGTCCTCGAGCACCGGGCGGAGGAGGAGCGGTATCGCGCCATCCTCGAAGGGCAGCCTGTGGCCCGCCGACGCGAGGAGGGGCTGTCCTGGTCTCCGGTCAAGGTGGTGAGGGCAGGATTCACGGTCGGGGGTCGTCCCTCGCTGGAACTGGTGGCCGATGCGGGTCAACCGGGCGCGTTTCGCACGGGTTCAGCGGTCCAGCTGACCTCGGATGATGCCAAGGGAGAGAAGGTCACCCAGCGTGGCATCGTGCGTTGGGCGAGGGGGTTGGAGGCTGAGGTCGTGCTCGATGGGGGGGAGCTGCCCGAACAGGTGGTCCACCGCACGTGGGTGCTGGATGCCCGATTCGATGAGCGGAGCTTCCAGGAGATGGCCAAAGCACTTTCCGAGGTGCTCAATGCCGGTCGCGATGGCAAGTCGAGCCGCCTGGCCACGCTGCGCGAGGTGGTCCTGGGATATGCCCGACCCGAGCCCACGGATCCGGAGCCCTATGTCCATCCCGCGCTGAATCCATCGCAATGTGCCGCTGTGGGCCATGCCCTCACGGCGGCCGAGGTGACCACGGTGCACGGCCCCCCGGGCACAGGCAAGACCACCACCCTGGTGCAGTTGGTCAAAGCGCTCGTCCGGCGCGGCGAGAAGGTCCTGTGTTCCGCTCCTTCCAACGCGGCCGTAGACCTCATGGTCGAACGACTCGGTTCAGTCGGCCTCAAAGTGGTCCGCATCGGGCACCCCATGCGCATTGACCCCGCCGTGGTCGACCGCTCGCTGGATCGCCTCGTGGAGGCCGACCCCGACCACAAGCAAGTCAAGGCCTATCGGCGCCAGGCCGAGGAGGCGGCGCGCGAGGCGGAGAAGCGGGTGCGCACTTTCAGAGCCGATCAGCGCAATGCACGTCGGGAGGCGTACGCCGAGGCGCGGTCCCTGCGCAAGGAGGCCAACCGGCTCGAGTCCTTCCTCGCCGAGCGGGCGGTGGACGGCGCCGAAGTCATCTGCTGTACGCTCGTGGGTGCCGCGGACCGCACACTCTCGGGCCGGCGGTTCGGAACGGCGGTCCTTGACGAGGCCGGCCAGGCCCTGGAGCCGGCCGCCTGGATTCCCATCCGGTCCGCTGACCGGGTGGTCCTCGCGGGCGATGCAGCCCAATTACCCCCGACCGTCAAGCACTCCGGTGCGATCAAGGCAGGACTCGGCATCAGCCTGCTCGAAAAGGCCATCGGCCGCGATCGGAATGTCCACCTGCTGGACACGCAGTACCGCATGCATGCCGACATCATGGCCTTTCCCAATGCCCGGTTCTATGAAGGCCGCCTTGTCGCCCACACTGCCGTAGCGGACCGCACACTGGGTGCCCTTCCGCCGTTGACCTTCATCGACACTGCAGGGCGCGGCTGGGACGAGGAACGGGCATCACCGGAGGCGGACACCACGGGCCGCTCCCACGCCAGCATCCACAATCCCGAAGAGGCCCAGTTCACGGTGGACAGGGTGCGCGAAATCCTCGCGGCCCATCCACAAGCCTCGGTGGGTGTCATCGCCCCCTATCGCGCCCAGGTGACCCTGCTTGAGGACCTGCTCCACAGTGAGCGCTCCGCTTCTGAGGGGAGGCTGTCCATCCAGACTGTGGACGGTTTCCAGGGCCAAGAGCGCGACATCATGGTGATTGGGCTCACCCGATCCAATGCCGATGGTACGGTCGGCTTCCTCGCCGAATACCGGCGCATGAACGTCGCCATGACACGCGCACGGATGCACCTGCTCGTCATCGGGGACAGCGCGACGCTGGGCAGCGATGACTTCTATGCGGCTTTCACTGCCCATTGCGAGGCCTCAGGCGCCTACCGGTCGTGCTGGGAGTGGGCCTGACCGATGGGGCGGGGGATTCCGGCGCCTTCGCTCAGCCGACCTCGCCCGTCTCCGGGTCGACCCCGGCCGGGACGGCCTCCTCGGCCGCGGGTTGGGCGATGGACGGGTGGTCGGCCGGAACGGCACCGTAGCCGTCCGCTGCGGTCATGTTGGTCGAACCTTCCTCGCTCTGCGGATAGACCTCGCTGATCTTGGTGTAGTTGATCGCCGGGATGACGAACCCGATGCCGGATCCCTTGAGGAACTCCTTGGTCTTGTCGTAGGCGTCCTTCACATCGTCCGCTGAGAAGAGGAAGTACTGGTTGGCCTCCTTCTCCTTGCCGCTCCGCTCGTCGAAGCTGGTCAGGGCCACCTTGATGCGGAACCACTTGTCGCCGGTGTCCCAGCGGACCACCTCGGCGAAGTTGCTCTTGGTGATGGACTGCACCTCGAAGGGGCCTGAACAGACGTTCGTGACGATGCCCACGAGCCGGGCCTCGGCTTCGGTGTAGGTATACGCGTCCAACAGCAGCTGGTCGGTCGTCTTCTCTTCGCTTCCGTCCGCGCCGTGGCGGATGTATTTCACCACGCAGGTGAACCAATTTCTCGTCATGATAGGGTCAATGAATGTTCGATGCGCTCCATGACCTCTGTGGCCACGCGGAGCGCTGAAAGGCCGTCTTCAAGGGGGACGCGGCATGCCGCGTGACCCGCACAGGCGGCATGAAAGTCCGTGAGCTCCTCCTCGATGGCATTCGCCTCGCCGACCTCGGGCTCCTCGATGTGCAGCCGTCTTGATTTTCGGCCGGGGATGTCGAGGTAGAGACCGAATGGATCCCGTTCGTCCTGGTCCAATACGTCCTCGAGGCGTATCACCTGTGCACTCCGATTGAGCAGGTCCACCGACAGGTAGGCATCGGGTTGGAACAGCCGGACCTTGCGCATGGGGTTGATGCTGACCCGGCTCGCGGTCAGATTGGCCACGGCCCCAGAGGAGAATTCCAGTCGGGCATTGGCGATGTCGACGCTGTTTCCGACCACCGCGACGCCATTGGCCGCTACCCTGACGACATCGCCCTCCAGGCTGTGCAATGCCAGGTCGATGTCGTGGATCATGAGGTCGAGTACAACGGGTACGTCCAATCCACGAGGATTGAATGGCGCCAGGCGGTGGGCCTCGATGAACCGGGGCGCCTGCAGATGTGCCTTTGCCGCTTCGAAGGCGGGGTTGAATCGCTCCACATGCCCCACTTGAACCACCCGACCGGCCGCGTTTCGGGCGCGAATGAGGTTTTCGGCTTCAACGAGCGTGGTCGTGACCGGCTTTTCGATGAAACAATGGACCCCCATCCCCAGGGCGCGCTCCGCCAGGGCGGCATGGTTCACGGTCGGGGTGACTATGGCCACGGCATCGACCGCTTCGAGCAGGGCTTCAGGCGAGGGGAAAGCAAGGGGGGGAGCCGACCAGCCACCGGTGGACGCGAGGGCTGCTGCCGTCTCCGTCGCGTGTTGGTCCGGATCGTGGAACCCCACGGTTTCCCAGCAATCCTGCAGGGATTGCAGGCATTGAAGGTGGATGCGGCCAAGGTGGCCGGCACCGAGGACTCCGATGCGCAGGCGTGGGGACATGGATGGGCTAAGGTACCCGGTGGGCTTGCCCCCGGCCTCATGTTGGCAAGGCGTGATTTCCACACCGAATCCCCGGTCGCACATGGGCTATTTTGGAGGGCCATGTCCTCCACTGCAGCCAACCTCACCGATACCTTCCGGCACAAGGGATTGCGCCGCACCCTATTGCAGAATCTGCGCAACATGGGCATCGCCGACGAGCGTGTGCTGGATGCCATGGACAGGGTGCCGCGACATTATTTCATGGACGACGCCTTCGTGCACTTCGCATACGAGAACAAGGCTTTCCGGATCGGCGCGGGGCAGACAATCAGCCACCCCTACACCGTCGCGCGGCAAACCGAGCTGCTCGGGCTGTCGTCGGGCTCCAAGGTCCTCGAGATCGGCACGGGCAGTGGCTACCAGTGTGCGGTCCTGACAGCCATGGGCTTCAAGGTCCACAGCATTGAGCGGCAGAAGGCCTTGTACGACGCCACCACGCCCTTCCTGAAGAAGCTGGGATACCGCGCCCATTGTTACTACGGGGATGGATACAAGGGGAAGCCCGCATTTGCGCCATTCGATGGGATTCTGGTGACGTGCGGAGCACCGTTCATTCCGGAGGCCCTGTTGGGTCAATTGGCCATTGGCGGGCGGCTGATCATCCCGCTCGACGACCCGCAGACCGGTGAGGGTCAACAGACCATGACAGAGGTCAGAAGGGTGGAGGAAAGCACCTTCACCCGACAGACACATGGGAATTTCGCTTTCGTGCCCATGCTGGCGGCACGGTCAGGGCAGTCGGTCTAGTCGCAGGGGATGCCGAAATTGGCGAGTACGCTCAAAACATCCGTTACCATCACAATCCCATCGAAGTCGAAGTCGCCCGGACATTCGAGGAGGTTGGATACGCATTGTCCATCGGACTCACTCCATACGGTGCCTTCACCACAGGCATCTGCCCCGCAGCAGATGATGGTGCCGCAGGCACCCGGTGGATCGGGCAGCGGTGTGCACACATCACCGAAGGCACCCAGCGTGCCCAGCACGTCGGTTACCGTGACGAGCCCGTCGAAGTCCATGTCGCCCGGGCATTGCACGAGCATGGATTTGCACAGCCCGGTGCTCACGTCCCAGAAGGTACCCGGCCCGCAGGCGTCCATGCCGCAGGATTCCCCATCGTCACAGATGCCATTGTTGTTCAGGTCCGCAGCACAGTTTCCGCCGCAAATGCCAAGGGCATCCACATACTGGCAACTGGCATCGTCCTCGGTGGCGGCAGGATCGTAATTGCAGGCGGCAGGGTCCGTGCATCCCGGCACAACGACGGGGTCGGAGCACAGGCCCGGGAACTCGAGGTCTGCCGTGTAGGTGACAATGCCGGAGCTCGTCCAGGCATTGACCAACTGTACGGTCCAGTCTCCGTTGCCGTTCAAGGGGGCACTGGACAAGTCCAATGAGGCCGTGTAGGTTCCGGGCGTGGAGACATTCCATCCTCCCGGCCATGCGCCTCCGGATGGGTGGCCAAGGGAATAATCGTATCCTCCGATTTCAACACAACTTCCATCGGGCGCACACAGGGCCAGCAACATGTCACCCGGCCAGGAACCGCCACTCTGTGCATTGTCGAAAACCAGGGTGATGTTCAAGCCGAGCGCACTGCCCGAGGCGTTGAAGGTGTTGCTCGCCACCCCCGTTCCCGCCAGCGTCGCAGCGAACCCGTTGAGGGCAAGGCCGCCGATGAGGCCGCCGTCCGGCCCACATTCCGAACAGTCATCCGGATAGATGCACCCTTCGTTGTTGGGGTCACCGGCGCTGTAATTGCAGGCATCGGCATCACCGCAGAAAAGGCTCGTGGATTCGGTCACCAGGTCGCCACATGTACCGATGCAGCTGGCGCCATTGAAAGTGGGGATCAGGGCGTTGTTCTCCACCGTAGGGTGGAACTGGAGCACCTTGCTGCCTCCTGCGATGGCATGGCAGTAACTCATGATCGTACCCAACTGTCCCGTGGGATTGTTGGTATACCCCGTGCAGTCGCCCTCGTAGCTGCCGCAGTTGTCGATGGGGCCTCCAGGCCACCCGCACCAGTGGGTGTGGTTTGCCCCGCAGTTGTGACCCAACTCGTGGGAGACCACATCGAGGTTCCATGAGTAGGTGTTGATGTTGTAGACGGTGGTGCTGCTCAGGTTGCCACTGACACCCGCATTGAAGTTGTTGCAGAGCCCGTTGAGGTAGGCGATGCCGCCGGTTCCGATGTTGGTCCGCATCGTGATGAAATGCTTCAGGTCCAGGGGAATCGAATTGAAATTCGGATTGTTGTTCCATTCCGAGTTGAACGCGCCCAACAATGCTCCGCCATCATTGACGACGGAGGCGTATGGGTCCGGTGAAGTCCAGACGTGAATGAAGCGCGCTTCCAGTGTCACGAGGTCCGCCAATTCGGTGCGGTAGATTTCATCCACGGAGGCCAGCATGGCCAAGCCCCAATCCACAGCGTCAGTGACATTCGAACCCAATGCATTGTAAGTGAACTGGTCGATTTCCAATCCCACCTCGACGCATTCCAGCAGGGCGGAACGCAAGGCTGGGGCATCACCTTCGGCAGGCTGCAGGGCTTCCATCTGCTCCTCCACGCCGCAGGAGAACGTCCGGTCATCCGCCGCTTCGTCCAGCGAGAACAAGGCGTGCAATCCCCCACCCCTGTGGTGCATTTCCCAGCGCTTGCCGAGGTAGCTGAAGGTGGCGATCACATGGTCCTTCATCAGAATGAAAGTCCCGGTCCCTTCCTGCCCATCCAATGCATAGGTCATCAAGCGGGGGGTCACGGGGACGGTCTTGAAACCGTGGCCATCCGTCATGGCCACTTCGAATGCTTCGGAGAGGTTCTCGAATCGGGAGAACCTCAGCGTCGCCTGCCCTGAACCGGGCAGGTCCAACCCGATGACGAAGCGCTCAGGCGCCAACTCACGGAATGCATGGAAATCGACAACGTCGAGCTGGTATCCTCGGCTGGACTCAGCCCGCAGCGTCGGGGCATGTTCCGCGGAGAGTTCAGCAGGGCTGAGGAAACCTGCGTTCGGAACCCTACCCTGGGCAGGCAGGAGTCCAGGAGCCAAAAGGAACAAGAGCAGGTAAAGCCTGGACATCTTCATGGTCAGTGAATCTACCCAATGCCCTGTAGCCAAACGTTATCGTTGACAAATATCAAGGCCGCATGGAATGGGCAGGAGGTGAAAAAAGGAAGACCCACCCCAAGTGGGGCAGGTCTTCCATAGCGGTCCATCGGATTGTTCAAATGGAATCAGTAACAGCTGTCACCGAAGGAAGCGAGCACGTTGAGGATATCCTCAATGCCAACGACGCCGTTGTCATCACTGTCGCCTTCACACCCTGCGCCGATGCAACCGTAGTCCGAGAGCACGATCAGCAGGTCGTTGATGTTGATCAGGCCATCTCCATCCAGATCGGCTTCACAGTCGAGCGGGAAGATCAACGTCAGGTTCTTGGCCTGGGGGTTGGTTCCATCAGCAGAGCGATACAGGATGTTCGCATTGAAGGTCACCGTGCCCGATGTCGTCACTTGCGCGACCAGCACCTTGCCTTGGGCATCCGGGAACGCCGCAGGCTCCGTGTCCGGTGTGATGAACCAGCTGCCTCCGTTGGCGGAGGAGGAAGTCAGATTACCGCCAGCTTCGAATGACGTACCATCGAGTCCGATGGTGGAGGTGAGGGATCCGCTGTTGTCCTCCGTACCGATGGTCACCCAGCTGTCATAAGGCAGGTTGGGGTAATCGGTGAAGAGGAGCGGATTGATCGACTGCGCCGTCAGACCACCGAAGGTTTCCTGGTGGAAGCCTGTGGTGGAGCTGAGCAGGAGCGCATGGTCAAGGTCACCGAACACCGAGACCAACTGGTCTCCAGGATTGGTGAACTGGGCGTAGATGCGCCAGGTCACGACACCCGGTGCGATGCTGTTGACCTCGTAGGCCTCGGCTACGAGTCCTGCGAAGCTCTCCGGGAGGAAAGTGCAGCTGCCATCGTCATTGGTGGCGGCCGGATCATAGTTCTCAGCCAGCGGATTGGTGCAACCGCTCACTTCCTGGTCATCGCAGATGCCGTCACCATCCACATCGGCGAGGCAGTTGCCGCCGCAGACGCCCAGTGCGTCGAGCTGATTTCCAGCGCAGTCGCAGTCACCGGCCGGGATGCCGCTTCCGCCACAGATTCCGCACTCATCGACCACGGCACATGCGTCGTTGGCCGGATCATCATAGTTGCATGCGGTCAGGTCGGTACAGTTGTCGACGTCATCGCAGATGCCATCGCCATCATCGTCCGCAGTACAGGTTCCGCCACAGACACCGAGCACGTCGACCACATTGCCGTCGCAGTCGCAGAATCCGGAACCGATGCCGCATCCGCCGCACACGCCACATTCATCAGCGAACAGACAGGGCAAGTTTCCAGGGTCGGAGAAGTTGCAGGCTGTGAGGTCGGTACAGTTGTCCGCAGTGTCGCAGATGCCATCCGAATCCGCATCCGTGCCACTTCCGCCACAGACACTGCAAGCATCCAATTGGTTGCCGAAGCAATCGCAGTCGCCGGCAGGAATGCCATCACCACCGCAGATTCCGCACTCGTCAACCGTGGTGCAGGCGCCGTTGTTCGGGTCGGCAAAGTTGCAGGCCGTGACATCGGTGCAGTTGTCGTTGTCGTCACAGATGCCGTCACCGTCAGCGTCGGTGCCTGTACCGCCGCAAGTGCCGCAGGCATCGAGTGCGTTGCCGAAGCAGTCGCAGTCGCCGGCAGGGATGCCGGTTCCGCCACACACACCGCATTCGTCAAGCTGGGCACAGGCGTCATTGGCCGGATCGGCAAAGTTGCAGGCCGTGACATCGGTACAGTTGTCCGCATCGTCACAGATGCCGTCACCGTCCGCATCGGCCACACAGGCTCCACCACAGACGCCGATCACGTCAAGCTGGTTTCCAGCGCAATCACAGTCGCCCGCCGGGATGCCGGTTCCGCCGCACACGCCGCACTCGTCCACGGCCGCACAGGGGCCGTTGGCCGGATCGTCATAGTTGCAGGCGGTCACATCGGTACAGTTGTCCGCACTGTCGCAGACGCCGTCGGCGTCGCTGTCGGTTCCGTTGCCACCACAGACACCACAGGCGTCCTCTGCATTGCCGTCACAGTCGCAGTCGCCGACAGGTATGCCGCTGCCGCCGCAGATTCCGCACTCATCGAGCTGGAGGCACGCGCCATTCGCGGCATCGCCATAGTTGCAGGCTGCGAGGTCGGTGCAGTTGTCCGCGTTGTCGCAGATGCCGTCGCCGTCCACATCCGTGCCGGAGCCACCGCAGACGCCACAGGCGTCGAGCTGATTTCCGTCACAATCGCAGTCGCCGGCCGGGATTCCGGTTCCGCCACAGATGCCACATTCGTCATACACCGCGCAGGCTCCGTTGGCCGGGTCCGCATAGTTGCAAGCCGTCAGGTCCGTGCAATTGTCCACGTCGTCGCAGATGCCATCTTCGTCCGCATCGGCGGTACAGGAGCCGCCGCAGTTGCCGAGGGCGTCGGGCAGTGTGCCGCTACAATCGCAGGCGCCAGGCGCAATGCCGCAGCCTCCGCAGATTCCGCACTCGTCCGCATATTGACAAGGGCCATTGGATGGATCGGCATAGTTGCACGCCGACAGGTCGGTACAGAAGTCAAGGTCGTCGCAGATGCCATCGGCATCGTCGTCCTTTCCGTTGCCACCGCACACGCCACACGCGTCGACCACATTGCCGTCACAGTCACAGTCGCCGACAGGGATGCCGGTTCCGCCGCATACGCCACACTCATCGAGGATGAGGCAGGCCACATTGGCCGGGTCCGCGAAGTTGCATGCCGCCTGATCGGTGCAGAGGTCGATATCGTCACAGACGCCATCGTTGTCCACATCCGTACCCGTTCCGCCGCACTCGCCGCAAGCGTCGAGTTGATTGCCGAAGCAATCACAGTCCCCGGTCGGGATGCCCGTTCCTCCGCACACGCCGCACTCATCGAGTTGTGCGCATGCGACATTGGCCACGTCATTGAAGTTGCAGGCCGTCACATCGGTGCAGTTGTCCGCATCGTCGCAGAGGCCGTCCCCGTCCACATCGGCTGCACAGGCTCCATTGCACACGCCGAGGGCGTCGAGCTGGTTGCCGTTGCAATCACAATCACCGGCCGGGATGCCCGCACCACCACAGATGCCGCACTCGTCCTGCACCGCGCAAGGACCGTTCGCCGCATCGTTGTAGTTGCACGCGGTCACATCGGTACAATTGTCCGCGCTGTCGCAGATGCCATCGGCATCCGAATCCGTTCCATTGCCACCGCAAACGCCGCAGACATCTAGCTGGTTGCCGAAGCAATCACAGTCGCCGACCGGGATGCCGGTTCCACCGCAGACGCCACACTCGTCCAGCTGGAGGCAGGCTCCATTGGCCGGATCGGCGAAGTTGCAGGCCGTTACATCCGTGCAGTTGTCCACGTCATCGCAGATGGCGTCACCATCCACGTCCAGGCCGGTTCCACCGCACACGCCGCAAGCGTCGAGCTGGTTTCCGTCGCAGTCGCAGTCTCCGGCGGGGATGCCGCTGCCACCACAAATGCCACATTCGTCGTAAGCGGCACACGCTCCGTTCGCCGGGTCGTTGAAGTTGCAGGCTGTGACGTCGGTGCAATTGTCCACGTCGTCGCAGATGCCATCACCGTCAGCATCAGCGGTGCAGTTGCCGCCGCAGTTGCCGAGCGCATCAGGCAAGGTGCCAGCGCAGTCGCAGGCGCCCGGGGCAATGCCACAGCCGCCACAGATACCGCACTCGTCGGCATAGAGGCAGGAGGTGTTGCTCAGGTCTGCGAAGTTGCATGCTTCGAGGTCGATACAGTTGTCGATGTCATCACAGAGGTCATCGGCATCGAGGTCCGTACCATTTCCTCCGCAGGCACCACAGGCGTCGATCTGATTACCGAAGCAATCACAGTCACCGGCCGGAATGCCGTCGCCGCCGCAGACACCACACGCGTCCAAGGCCGCGCATGGGGTGTTGTTCGGACTGTTGAAGTTGCACGCCGTCAAGTCGGTGCAGTTGTCCGCATCATCACAGATGCCGTCGTTGTCGACATCCGTTCCGGTTCCACCGCACACGCCACAGGCATCCAACTGGTTTCCGGAGCAATCGCAGTCACCGGCAGGGATGCCCGTACCTCCGCAGACACCGCAATCATCAAGCTGCAGGCAAGCCGTGTTCGCGGGGTCGTCATAGTTGCAGGCCGTGATGTCGGTGCAGTTGTCCACATCGTCGCAAAGCCCGTCTCCGTCAGCGTCCGTTCCGGTTCCACCGCAGACACCACAGGCGTCGAGCTGGTTGCCACTGCAGTCACAATCACTCGCGGGGATGCCATCCCCTCCGCAAACACCGCACTCGTCCACCGTGGCACAAGGGCCATTTGCCGGGTCGGAGAAGTTGCAGGCCGAGGTGTTGGTGCAGTTGTCGAGGTTGTCGCAGATGCCATCGGCATCGAGGTCCGTTCCGTTTCCGCCGCAGACATCGCAACCGTCGAGCTGGTTGCCGAAGCAATCGCAATCACCTGCCGGAATGCCCGTTCCACCGCAGACACCGCATTCGTCGGTGAAGAGGCAGGAGCCATTGGCAGCGTCCGCAAAATTGCAGGCTGTGACATCGGTACAATTGTCGACATCGTCGCAGACCCCGTCGGCATCAGCATCGATACCGCTACCGCCGCAAACGCCGCAGCCGTCCAATTGGTTGCCGAAGCAGTCGCAGTCTCCTACAGGGATTCCACTTCCACCGCAGGTGCCGCACTCATCCAATTGGAGGCAGGCTCCATTGGACGGGTCATCGAAGTTGCAGGCCGTGAGATCGGTGCAGTTGTCCAGGTCATCACAGATGCCGTCTTCGTCCACATCCGTTCCAGTGCCACCGCATGTGCCGCAGGCGTCGAGGAACAGGCAGCCAGCAGCTGTCGGATCGTCATAGTTGCAGGCGAACAAGTCGGAGCAACCATCAAACACGTTGCAGATGCCGTCGAAGTCGTCATCCGGACATCCGAAGGTGCCTTGAAGGAGCACGTCGTCAAATGAGATGTTCTCACCATTGGCATCAGTCCTCGTCGTAAACCGGATCTGGATTGTATTGCCATTCGGCACCGGATAGTTGGTCAGGATGCCCGCCGTAAAGTCATTGAAGATGTTGAAGACCTGTGTTTCGACGCCATCGACAATGATGTCGCAGCGGATGAAATCAGAGTTCTCCAGGTTTCCGGACTCCTCAACGTAGGCTGAGAGCAGGATGTCACTGTAAGCCGAAATGTCGATCTCGCGGCTCAACCAGACACAGTCGAAGTCGGTATCCCTTCCTGTGAACAACGCAGTGGAACCGTTTGAAGTGGTGTAGAAATAGTCGGTCTGGTTCCCGAAGGTGATGCTCCATTCCGTCTCGCCGGCCGCAGTATTGGTTGATCCGTTGTAGCCGTAACCCAGCGGCAGAGCCTCGAAGTCCTCCGAGTAGATGACACCCGGGCCGTTGCCCTGACACCCGAAGTTGGGCTCAGCACAATTTGTATAGACGTCATTGAAGGTCAGGGCATTGCCATCGTCACATACGTCGCCAAGGTTGATGCAGCTGCCGTCATCCTGCGTGGCCACCGGATTGTAATTACAAGCAATCGGGCTGACACAGCCTTGAACTTCCGCGTCATCACAGACGCCGTTGCCATCCACGTCCGCCGCGCATCCACCGCCGCAGACGCCGAGCACATCAAGCTGGTTGCCGAAACAATCGCAGTCACCCACGGGGATGCCGGCACCTCCACAAACGCCGCATTCATCGACCTGATTGCCAAAGCAGTCGCAGTCGCCGGCTGGAATGCCGGTGCCTCCGCAGATACCGCATTCATCGAGTTGCAGGCAGCCCACATTGGCCGGGTCGGCATAGTTGCAGGCCGAGAGGTCGACACAGTTGTCCACATCGTCACAGATGCCATCACCGTCGCTGTCAGATGCGCAAGATCCGCCGCACACGCCCAAGGCGTCGAGCTGGTTTCCGGCGCAGTCGCAGTTGCCCGGCAGGATTCCGGGGCCACCGCAGACACCGCATTCATCCACTGTGCCGCATGGGCCGTTGGCGGGATCATTGAAGTTGCATGCCGTCTGGTCGGTGCAGTTGTCTGCATTGTCGCAGATACCATCCGCATCTGCGTCAACGCCGTTGCCGCCGCATACGCCGCAGGCATCCGTTTGATTGCCGAAGCAGTCACAGTCCCCAGCGGGGATGCCGGTGCCGCCGCACACACCACATTCGTCGGTGAAGAGACACGCGTCGTTGGTGAATGAGTCGAAGTTGCAAGCCGTCAGGTCGGTGCAGTTGTCGAGATCGTCACAGACGCCGTCCGCATCCACATCCGTTCCGGTTCCGCCGCATACGCCACAGGCATCCAGCTGGTTTCCGAAGCAATCGCAGTCGCCGGCTGGGATGCCGCTTCCGCCGCAAGTGCCACACTCATCGAGGACCTCACAGGCCTGGTTGAGCGGACTGGCATAGTTGCACGCCGCAACATCGGTGCAGTTGTCCACATCATCACAGATGCCGTCGCTGTCAGTATCCGTTCCGGTTCCACCACACACACCACAGGCATCGAGCTGGTTGCCGAAGCAATCGCAGTCGCCGGCTGGGATGCCGGTTCCGCCGCATACGCCGCAGGCGTCCTCGAAGTGGCAAGGGGCATTGGACACATCGTCGAAGTTGCACGCCGTAAGGTCCGTGCAGTTGTCGATGCCGTCGCAGATGCCGTCAGCATCGAGATCGGTTCCGCATCCACCGCAGATGCCGCAGGCGTCAAGTTGATTGCCGAAGCAGTCGCAGTCTCCGGCCGGAATGCCCGTTCCACCGCACACACCGCATTCGTCGATCGTGGCGCAAGTGCCGTTGGTCGGGTCGTCAAAGTTGCAGGCCCCCACATCGCTGCAGTTGTCGTCGGCATCGCAGAGTCCATCACCATCGGTGTCCACGCCCGTTCCGCCGCAGTCTCCACAGGCATCAAGCTGGTTCCCGAAGCAATCGCAGTCTCCAACAGGAATGCCGCTGCCTCCGCATACACCGCATTCGTCGGGGAAGGCACAGGCGTCATTGGCCACATCATTGAAGTTGCAGGCCGTTACGTCGGTGCAGTTGTCTGCGTCATCGCAGAGTCCATCGCCATCGGTGTCAGAGGCACAGGCCCCGCCACATACACCAAGGGCGTCGAGTTGGTTGCCGGCGCAGTCACAGTTGCCGGGCAGGATGCCAGGTCCACCGCAGACCGTGCACTCATCGAGAACGGCACATGGTCCGTTGGCCGGATCATCATAGTTGCAGGCCGCGATATCGGTGCAGTTGTCCGCATCGTCACAGATGCCATCGGCATCGCTGTCCGTGCCGTTTCCACCACAGACACCGCATGCATCCGTCTGGTTGCCGAGGCAGTCACAGTCGCCGACCGGGATGCCGGCTCCGCCGCAGATGCCGCACTCGTCAAGCTGCAGGCAGCCCACGTTGGCGGGATCGCTGAAGTTGCATGCCGTCAGGTCTGTGCAGTTATCGACGTCATCGCAGATGCCATCGGCATCGACGTCCGTTCCGGTTCCACCGCAAACGCCACAGGCGTCGAGTTGGTTGCCGAAGCAATCGCAATCACCGGCCGGGATACCGGAGCCACCGCAGACACCACACTCATCGAGGAAGTCGCAGGTTGTATTGGCGGCGTCGGCAAAATTGCATGCCGTCGGGTCTGTACAATTGTCGACATCGTCGCAGATGCCGTCCAGATCCACATCGGCAGAGCAGGTTCCACCACAAACACCGATTACATCCTCCACGTTTCCGTCGCAGTCGCAGTCACCAGCGGGGATGCCGCTGCCGCCACAGACCCCACATTCATCCAATTCGGCGCAGGCGCCATTGGCCGGGTCGTTGTAGTTGCAGGCCGTCACATCGGTGCAATTGTCCGCATCGTCGCAGATGCTGTCCAGGTCGGAATCGACCCCGCAACCACCGCAGATGCCGCAGACGTCAAGCTGGTTGCCGAAGCAATCGCAGTCGCCGGCCGGGATGCCGCTGCCGCCGCAGATGCCGCACTCGTCGACCGTGGTGCAGGCACCGTTGGCCGGGTCGTCGTAGTTGCAGGCGTTGACATCACTACAGCTGTCATTGGCATCGCAGATGCCATCGCCGTCGGAGTCCACGCCGGAGCCGCCGCAGTCACCGCAGGCGTCCAGCTGATTGCCGAAGCAATCACAATCGCCCGCCGGGATTCCGCTGCCGCCACAGATGCCGCACTCGTCGAGTGTGGAACAGGCCGTATTGGCTGCGTCATCGTAGTTGCAGGCGCTCACATCCGTGCAGTTGTCGACGTCATCACAGATGCCGTCACCATCAATATCGGTTGCACAGGAGCCACCGCAGTTGCCCAAGGCATCGACCTGGTTGCCGAAGCAATCGCAGTCGCCGGCCGGGATGCCGGCACCTCCGCAAACACCGCACTCGTCGAGGGTGGCACAAGGACCGTTGGCTGGGTCATTGTAGTTGCAGGCCGTCACGTCGGTGCAGTTGTCCTGGTCGTCACAAATGCCGTCGGCATCGTTGTCCGTTCCAGTTCCACCGCACACGCCGCAGGCATCGGTCTGGTTGCCGAGGCAGTCGCAGTCGCCAACCGGAATGCCACCTCCGCCGCAGACGCCACATTCATCAAGCTGCAAGCAGCTGCCGTTCGCGGGATCAGCATAGTTGCACGCGGCGACGTCAGTACAGTTGTCACTATCGTCGCAAACACCGTCGGAATCCACGTCCGTGCCGGTTCCTCCGCAGACTCCGCAGGCGTCGAGCTGGTTGCCGAAGCAATCACAGTCGCCGGCCGGAATGCCGGTGCCACCGCAGATTCCACAGGCATCAAGCTGGGAACAAGCCACGTTGGAGGGGTCGTCGTAGTTGCAAGCGGCAACGTCGGTGCAGTTGTCCGTATCGTCACAAATTCCATCGCCGTCCGCATCTACCGTGCAGGAACCACCGCATTCACCCAGCGCATCGAGCTGGTTGCCGTTGCAGTCGCAATCGCCGGCCGGAATGCCTGAGCCACCGCACACGTCGCAAGCGTCCAATTGGGCGCAAGGGGTGTTGGCGACATCGTCATAATTGCAGGCGGTCAGGTCGGTACAGTTGTCCGCATCATCGCAGATGCCATCGGCATCGACGTCGACACCGCATCCGCCGCAGACGCCGCACTCGTCATCCACGTTGCCGAAGCAGTCACAATCACCTGCCGGTATGCCGCTTCCTCCGCAGACACCGCACTCATCGGTGTACAGGCAGCTGCCATTGGCGGCATCGTTGTAGTTGCAAGCGGAGAGGTCGATACAGTTGTCATCGTTGTCGCAGATTCCGTCGTTGTCGGAGTCGGTAAGGGAGACAGTAACGGTGAAGGTCTCCGTGGTTGTATTGCCGTTGACGTCCGTGGCCGTATAGGTCACCGTCGTCACGCCTTCCGGGAAGCTGTCGCCACTCGAGGCGGATCCCGAGAACGAGTCGACGCCGCAGTTGTCACTCGCGGTGGGCTCGGTCCAGGTCACGATTCCATTGCAGGTTCCACCGCTGTTGTCGGCCGTCAGGTCGCCGGGCATGCCCGCGATGGCGGGTGCTTCATCGTCGGAGACGGTGACGTCAAACGATGCGGTCGCGCTGTTGCCGTGGATGTCCACCGCGGTGTAGGTCACCGTCGTGGTGCCGACCGGGAAGGCATCCCCGGAGGAGGCATCTCCGTTGAACGTGTCCACCGCACAATTATCGGAGGCGGTCGGCGCCGTCCAGGTCACGACAGCTGAGCAGTTGCCTGCGTCATTGGTCTGCGTGATGTCGGCGGGCATACTGGCAATCACCGGAGCCTCGTCGTCGGTCACGGTGACGTTGAATGTCGCCGTGGTGATGTTTCCATAGAAGTCGGTAGCGGTGTAGGTCACCGTCGTGGTGCCGACCGGGAAGGTGTCACCCGATGTTGCCGTGCCTGTGAAGCTGTCCACGCTGCAGTTGTCGTCTGCGGTGGGCTCAATCCAGGTCACCGCGGCGGAGCAGTTGCCTGCGTCTGCGGTTTGTGTGATGTCCGCAGGTGCACCACTGATCGTGGGCGTCTCGTCGTCGGTCACCGTGATGGTGAAGCTCTCCGTGCTTGCGTTGCCAAAGGCATCGTAGGCGGAGTAGGTCACCGTGGTGGTGCCGATCGGGAAGAAGTCTCCCGGAGAGGCATCCGATCCCAGATTGATGGAGCCGCCGCAGTTGTTGTTCGAAGTGGGTTCCGTCCAAGTGACGACCGTTCCGCAATCACCGGCGTCGTTCGATACCGTGATGTCAGATGGCATGCCATTGATGACAGGCTGATCCGTGTCCGTGACGGTCACCGTGAAGCTGGCGTAGGTGCTGATCCCATGGATGTCCGTCGCCACATACGTCACTGTGGTCGAGCCCGACGGGAAGAAGGTGCCGGAGGCCACATCGCTCGAGAACGAGGCGATGCCACAATTGTCCGTGGAGGTCGGTGAGATCCAAGAGACGACCGCACCGCATTGTCCGGGATCGTTCGCAGTGAAGATGTCGTCCGGAATGCCGGACATGTTCGGAGCTTCAGTGTCTACTACCGTCACGTCGAAGTCCTCACTGTAACTGTTGCCGTAGATGTCGGTGGCGGTGTAGGTCACCGTGGTGGTACCGACGGGGAAGGTGTCCCCTGGGGCGGCATCGCTTGTAAACGTATCCACCTGACAGTTGTCGGCTGACGTCGGTGCCGTCCAGGTGACGACGGCCGAGCAGAGGCCTTCGTCGTTGGCGACCGCAATGTCGGCCGGTGTTCCGGAGATGGACGGCTTTTCATCGTCGGTCACCGTGACATTGAATGCCGCGGTGGTGATGTTGCCGTAGATGTCGGTGGCGGTGTAGGTCACAGTTGTGGCACCGACGGGGAAGGTGTCCCCTGGGGCAGCATCGCTTGTGAACGTATCCACTTGACAGTTGTCGGCTGACGTCGGAGCCGTCCATGTCACCGCCGCCGAGCAGTTGCCTGCATCGTTGGTCTGCGTGATATCGGCTGGCATACCACTGATCGAGGGGGCCTCATCGTCGGTCACGGTGACGTTGAACGTGGCCGTAGTCGTGTTGCCGTAGATGTCGGTGGCGGTATAGGTCACGGTTGTGGCACCGACGGGGAAGGTGTCCCCGGGTGCGGCATCGCTTGTGAACGTATCCACTTGACAGTTGTCGGCTGACGTCGGAGCCGTCCATGTCACCGCCGCCGAGCAGTTTCCTGCATCGTTGGTCTGTGTGATGTCGGCTGGCATGCCACTGATCGAGGGGGCCTCATCGTCGGTCACGGTG
>CALLLH010000035.1 GCA_938082505.1 uncultured Flavobacteriales bacterium | reverse complement strand
CATGTCACGACAGCCGAGCAGTTGCCTGCATCGTTGGTCTGTGTGATGTCGGCCGGCATACCACCGATCGAGGGATTCTCATCGTCGGTCACGGTGACGTTGAACGTGGCCGTAGTCGTGTTGCCGTAGATGTCGGTGGCGGTATAGGTCACCGTGGTGGTGCCGACCGGGAAGGTGTCCCCTGGGGCAGCATCGCTTGTGAACGTATCCACTTGACAGTTGTCGGCTGACGTCGGAGCCGTCCAGGTGACGACAGCCGAGCAGTTGCCTGCATCGTTGGTCTGTGTGATGTCGGCCGGCATACCACTGATCGAGGGGTTCTCGGTATCCTGCACTGTGACGTTGAATGCCGCGGTGGTGATGTTGCCGTAGATGTCGGTGGCGGTATAGGTCACCGTGGTGGTGCCGACCGGGAAAGTGTCCCCTGGGGCGGCATCGCTTGTGAACGTATCCACCTGACAGTTGTCGGATGACGTCGGAGCCGTCCATGTCACCGCCGCAGAGCAGTTTCCTGCATCGTTGGCCTGGGTGATGTTGGCCGGCACATTGGCAATCACAGGTGCCTCATTGTCGGTGACGGTGATGTTGAATGACGTCGTCGTGCTGTTTCCAGAGTTGTCGTTGGCCAAGTAGAACACCGTAGTGGTGCCGACCGGGAACGAACTGCCAGGAGCCTTCGTGGATCCGAAGTTGGCCAAACTGCAGTTGTCTGATCCGGTGGCAGCAGTCCAAGTGACCGCGGCAGAACAGAGACCGGCATCGGCAGTCTGAGTGATATCGGCCGGGGTGCCCGCAATCGTGGGGTCCTCGTTATCGGATACGTTCACGTCGAATGCCGCGGTGGTGATGTTGCCGTAGATGTCTGTTGCGGTGTAGGTCACCGTGGTGGTGCCTGCAGTGAACGTCGCCCCTGGCGCCACATCGGAGGAGAAGGAAGCAATGCCACAGTTATCCGCTGCGGTGGGCGCGGTCCAGCTTACATCGACCGTACAGACTCCGGCATCAGCAGACAGATTGATGTCGGCGGGTGTGCCGGAAATGGACGGGGCTTGGTCATCGGTCACGGTGATGTCGAACGAGTTGGAGCTGCTGTTGCCGTAAATGTCCGTGGCGGTGTAGGTCACCGTGGTGGTGCCTATGGGGAAGGTGTCTCCCGGCGAAGCATCACCGGAGAACGTGCTGATGCCACAGTTGTCAGTGGCTGTGGGGGGCGTCCAGGTCACATCGGCGGAGCAGAGTCCGGCGTCAGCTGAAACGGCAATATCAGCCGGAGTACCTGAAATCGTTGGGGCTTCGTTGTCGGATACCGAAATATTGAAAGAGCTGGAGCTGCTGTTTCCGTAGACGTCAGTGGCCGTGTAAGTCACCGTTGTGGTGCCGATGGAGAGTGTAGTTCCAGGTTCGACATCCGTGGTGAAGGTTGCAATGCCGCAGTTGTCGTTCGCCGTTGGCGCGGTCCAGGACACATCTCCTGTGCAAAGTCCGGAATCGGTGGAGGCAGAAAAATCGGCCGGCAGTCCATCGATGGTTGGGTCTTCGTCATCGGTGACCGTAACCGTGAACGACACATTGGTGGCGTTTCCATTCACATCTGTGGCTACGTAGTTGACCGTGGTTGTACCCACGTTGAAAGTGGTACCTGGGCCCTTGGCAGTCGTCAGCAGTTGGACTCCACAGTTGTCCGTAGCGGTAGGAGCCGGCCAAGTCACGACGGCAGAGCAGTTGCCCTGGTCGTTGGATGCCGCGATTGGATCAGGCAGGTTGTGGATGACCGGGTCCTCCGTGTCATTCACAGTGACCAAGAAAGTAGAGCTGGAGCTGTTTCCGGCAGCGTCGACAGCGGTATAAGTTACAACGGTGGAACCCTCATTGAATGTATCGCCGGACGTATGTGAGGAGGTGATGGTCGCAACGGAGCAATTGTCGGTGATGGTGGGCTCCGTCCAACTGACGGCCGCGGTGCAAAGTCCAGCATCTGTCTGCTGGGCGATGTTTGACGGCATGATCAAGGTAGGATTCTCGTCGTCCGCCACGGTCACAGTGAATGATGCCGTCGCGGTGTTGGCTTCACCATCCGTGGCCGTATAGGTCACTGTCGTCACACCGAGTGGGAAGGTGTCTCCCGAACTGTAATCTGACGTGAAGCTCGCCAGGGAGCAATTGTCCGTGGCTGAGGGTTCAGTCCAGGTTGCCACGGCGGTGCATGCGTTTGCGTCGGTGCTGATGCTCAAATTGGCTGGCATACCGCTGATGACCGGTGCTTCCGTCTCTCCGAAGCATGGGTTGCAAGAGGCGAAATCGCAGGGGTCGTTCGCCAAGCATGACGTTGTCAGCTCGACAGGGTAATAACGCATTTCCGCCAAGCCATCGGCACCTCCATTGAGGCAGCATCCGAAATTGGGGAATACCTGTGCTTCAAGGGTGACACTGATTGTGCCGGCCGTGGTGAGCTGCGCAATCAGCACCTTGCCGTTGGCATCGGGCGAACCTTGAACGTTGCCGTCATTCTGGATGTACCACAATCCACCAAAAAGGTCATTCATGACAATATTTCCACCCGCTTCGAATGCAGTTTCCCAGTTCTGGCTCGGGCTGTTGGCCGTCTGAATGGATGCCGCAGCAGTCCCATCTTCTGGGGAATGTCCGATGGTGACATAGCTGTCATACACCAAATCAGGCAAGAACTGCAGCAACGCGGTGTTGATCCCGCTGCTGACGGCGGCTCCATTGCCGTCTTGGTGGAATGTTGATGTGGTCGAGATCACGAGGGCGCTGTCGCCCTCACCCTTGATGGCGGAGAGCCAATCCGTGGCGTTTGGAAGGACGGCATACAATCGGTAGGTAGTCAAACCGGTCAGGGGTCCAGCGGTGTGAACCACGTGCTCTTCAAGTGATAGGGTCACGCAGTCGCCACCTCCCGTTGAACCATCGTAGTTGCAGGCCGTGAGGTCCGCACAGAGGTCGACATCGTCGCAGATGCCGTCTCCGTCCACGTCCGTACCCGAACCGCCGCAAACGCCACAATCGTCGACAAACTGGCAGGCGACATTGCTGACATCGTCAAAGTTGCAGGCCGTGAGGTCGGCACAATTGTCCACGTCATCGCAAACGCCGTCAGAATCGATGTCCGTACCGGATCCGCCACAGACGCCGCAAGCGTCGAGCGTGGTGCAGGCTCCATTGGCCGCGTCGTTGTAGTTGCAGGCGGACAGGTCGGTACAATTGTCCTGGTCATCGCAGATGCCGTCGGCGTCCACATCGGGGTGGGTGATGGTCACGTTGAAATCCACCTGATCGGTATTCCCCGCGAAGTCCACCACCGTGAGGGTCACGATGTGGGTCTTGACGTCGTCACAACCGAAGAAAGAGTTCTGGCTCAGGGTCTGCGACTCGATGCCGGCATTGTCAGTAGAGGTGGACACGTCGGTCGCGAGCAGGATGACCTCCTGGCTGGTGGAGACCATGGCGATGGTAATGTCATTTGCGCTGGCCACCGGCGGAATGAGGTCTTGCACGGTCACCACGAAACCATCAGTATCGGTATTGCCCTGGTCATCCGTCACGGTCAATACGGCGTTCACGGTACCGAGGTCATCGACGTCAAACGCGTTGGGCGAGACTGAAGAGGAGGCCACGGTACATCCACCACCGGATCCATTGTCGACGTCCGCGGGCACGATGGAGGCTACACCGCTGGCGTCGAGTTGGACAGTGATGTCGTTGGCAAGGGCTTGCACGAAGGTGCAGCTGCCGTCGTTCTGGGTGGCGGAGGCATCGTAGTTGCACGCGCCTGGGTTCGTGCATCCGGGCACGGGCACTTCGTCACTGTCACAGATGGAGTTGGCATTCAGGTCAATGCAGGAGCCGTCACAATTGAAGCCTTCCGCGGCATAGGTGCAGCTTCCGTCGTCCACATTGGCACTGGCGTCATAGTTGCAGGCCGCCTCATTGGTACAACCTGCAAATTCGCAGCTGCCATCGTCGATGGTGGCCGAAGCATCGTAGTTGTCCGCCGTATTGTCCGTGCATCCGGCGCAGCTGGTGTACTCGCATGCGGCGGCGATGGTGGCCGTGGCGTCGTAGTTGCAGGCGCCTGGCGTGAGGCATCCCGCACAGCTTGAGAATTCACAGCTGCCGTCGTCCGTGTTCGGACCGGACTCACCAGCGGCGGCGCAGGCCGCGGCATCCGTACAGCCGTAATTGCAAGCGCTGGTGTTGGTACAGCCGAGGTATTCGCAGGAACCATCCTCGATGGTCGCGGTCACATCGTAGTTGTCGGCATTGGGCTCGGTACAACCGGCACAGGATGCGTACTCGCAGGAGCCGTCGTCCACCGTGGCTGTCGCGTCGTAGTTGCAGGCGCCGGCTGCGATGCAACCCAGACAGGAGCTGTATTCGCAAGTGCCGTCGTTGTAGATGGCCGTCTCGTCGTAGTTGCAGGCGGAGGCCACCGTACATCCCTGGCAGGACTCATATTCGCATTGGGTGAATCCGCTGGCGTCCGGGTTGTAGTTGCAGGCGAAGCTGTCCGAGCAATCGTCCGTGCTGGCGGGGGCCAGGGGCGGGGCGCCGTAGGCGAACGTACAGAAACTGGAAAGGGGAGAGCCCTGCACTGTGGCACTCGGGTCGTAGTTCGTGGCGGAGGGGATCACGCAGCCCACAATGGTCGTGAAGCAGGACCCATCGTCCACATTCGCCGCACTGTTGTAATTGTCTGCTCCGGAATCCGTGCAGCCGAGGACTTCGTTCTCGTCACAAATGCCGTTGGCATTGGCATCATTCAGGCAGTTGCCCTGACAGTCGAGATAGGGCTGGGCTGGGAAGGTACAGGTGTTGGTCAGGTCCGCGATGGTCGCATCGGGATTGTAGTTGCAGGCATCCGGCTGGATGCAGCCGACGACTTCGAACAGGCAGGAGCCGTCCGGTGCAGTGGCGTTGGGGTTGAAGTTCGAAGCGGTGGCATTCGTGCATCCCGGGACGTCCTCCGGGTCGCACACGCCATTGTTGTCCGTGTCGAATCCGGGGAGGCAATTGCCTTCGCAGTCCACGTAGCTGGTTGCCGGGTAGACGCACGTTCCCGCGGGTCCGGCCAAGGTGGCCGCCGGGTCGTAATTGCAGGCCGAGGCATCGGTACAGCCGGCACAGCTCGCGAATTCGCAGGACCCATCGTCACTGTTGGCTCCGGCGTCAAAGTTGCACGCCGATGTGTTGGTGCAGCCGAAGAAGACGCAACTGGCATCGTCCACGGTCGCGGTGGCGTCATAGTTGTCTGCAGTCGCATTGGTGCAGCCGAGCGTCAGCGGGATGGTCTGGTCTGCGGCAGCGAGGAATTCAAAGCCGGCCAGGGTATCGATGCCCGCCGTCGGGCTGTTGACGAGCACGTTGGTGCCGTTCCATGAAAGGGCGAGGTCGGCGAGGTTGTCGCCATAATTGACAACATCGAGCACACCGGCACCTCCATCGAGGTAGTCGTTGGCGGCCCCACCGTAGTCACCGGTGACGGAATGGTCCTCAGCACCGAAGATCAGGTTGTCGGCGCCGCTGCCAGAGAGGTAGGAGAGGCTGCCGTTCGGATCGTCGAGGTCACCGGGGTTGTTGCCCGGGATGAAGCCGAGGTCCGAGTAGTATGAACTATTGCCGGCCACAGCGGCATTGCCCGTGGCGGCGAGGTCCCACTGAATGGCCGCCGTGAGGTTGCGGGCGTTGATGTCGGTATCGACATCCTGGAAGCTGTTGTTGGTGATGGAGGTCAATGCTCCTGCAGTAGGCACGCCGATGGCCAGGCCCGTTCCGCAATCGGTAAAGGTGTTGCCGTCCACGGTGCATGCGCTGTTGGTATAACCCTCGAGGTTCATTGCGGTGCGGCAGTTCGTAAAGGCATTGCCGGAAATGGTCACAGCTGCGCCGCCTCCGTTGAGCCAGATGCCACGGCCCCAGGCGGCGGTGCTGTAGCGGTCGCCGTCAGCAAACGTGCCGTCACCGGAGATGCCGTTACCGGAAATGGTCATCGAGCCCGTGGAAAGCACGGCCGTGTAGATGGCCAGGTCGTGGATGCCACCCGTGTTGCCGCCCGCGATGCTGGAGACGAAAAGGTTGTTCTGGATGGCATGGCCTGCGGCCTCGTTGACGAAAATGGTGCTCGTCTGGGCGGGGTTGTTGCTGAGAAATTGGAGGCCATCCAAAGTCATGGCCGAAGCGGCAGACAATGTGTGCTCACCATCGATGATGGCTTCCGCACCGCGCACACCATCGTGGGCGATGCCGGCGTTCGGGCCGAGGAGCTGGACGCCCTTGTTCAGGGCGAGGTCCTCCTCATAGGTTCCGGCTGCGATGTTGATGACCTGAGCCGTTGCGGCGGCGTCGATCGCGTCCTGGATGGACAGGCCGTCGACCACCTCGATGTCGCCGTTGTCGAGATCGTCAATGGTCGTGCCGGCAAAAGTGAAGGGGCTCGTCGCACCCGCGAGGGCTTGGGCGAGCGGGTGAATGGCGGCCTGGGTACCCACATTGTGGAGGACGAGGCCATCCGAGCGTGTGGAGTTCACCACGTGTGACAGCGCGGAGGGCACGGTCACGTCGGCATTGTCGGCCGCGTCGTTGGAGATGGTTCCGACCCATGTTCCCCCAGAGGCGAGGCTGCCGTCCTGCACGGAAATGCTTCCGGCGCCGGAGGACAGGTCAATCGCGCCGGTGAAGGAAATGCCCGTGGGGCCTTCGAGTGCAGGCCATTGGAAGGCGGTGGATGCGGGGAAGATGCCCACGTCCCCCCATGCGTTTCCACTGGTGGTGAGGCCGTTCACGGTGACGTTGGCGGAGCTGGAAATGCTCATGCCGAATCCGCCGGTGGCCCCGTTCGCAGTGATGTTGGTCAGGGTGGCGCCGTCGACTCCATTGATGTCAATCGCGGTGCGCTTGGTCCCCTGGATGACGATGTCGGTGTAGGCGAGGTTCTCACAGATCGTGGGCGTGCCCCCGGTGTTGTTTCCGGAGCCGGCCTTCAATCCGAATTGCTCATTGCCGATGGGGTCTCCCTGGATGGTGAAGCCTTCGAGGGTGACGTCATTGGCGGTCACATAGATGCCCCACGCATTGTATCCTCCGACGTCGATGGTCGTGGAACTGCTTCCGGCACCGGTGATGGACAGGGCTTTGTCCACGGTCACCGTCGCGGTGGGGTTGAAGGTCAAGGCGGCCAAGGCGAGGGCGTCTCCTGCCGAGGCGGCATCAATGGCCACTTGGATGGTGCCGTATCCGGCGCCTGTGGTCAGGTTGGTGACGTTGTAAGCGCAGGTTCCGTTGGCCACATCATCAAAGTTGTTGGCTGCAGTATCGGTGCAGTTGTCGATATCGTCACAGACGCCATCGGCATCCGCGTCCACACCGCTTCCTCCGCATACGCCGCAGACATCCAACGTGGTGCACGAGCCGTCTTCCACCGTGGCGGAAGCGCTGTAATTGCAGGCCGCTGCATCCGTACAGCCCGGGATGAGCTGATAGTACGTGCCGGCCGCCTGCACCAATTCAAAGCCGGACAATTGGTCCGTACCGGCCGTGGCGCTGGCCACGGTGACGGTAGCGCCCCCATCCGTCGTGGACATGTTGAGGTTGGCAATGTCGTCCCCGTAAACGGCGATGTCGACAACACCTCCACCGGTGATGACATCATCACCTGTGCCGTAGCTCTGGGTCAGGGTGCCGTTGGGATCGTCGATGTCACCGGGGTTGTTGCCCGGGATGAAGCCGAGGTCCGAGTAGTATGAACTATTGCCGGCCACAGCGGCATTGCCCGTGGCGGCGAGGTCCCACGTGATGCCGGACGTCAGGTTGCCGGCGTTGATGTCGGTGTCGACATCCTGGAAACTGTTGTTGGTGATCGAGGTGATCGCACCTGCCGTCGGCACGCCGAGGGCCAGGCCCGTTCCGCAATCGGTAAAGGTGTTGCCGTCCACGGTGCATGCGCTGTTGGCATAATCCTCGAGGTTCATTGCGGTGCGGCAGTTCGTAAAGGCATTGCCGGAAATGGTCACGGCAGCGCCACCTCCGTTGAGCCAGATGCCACGGCCCCAGGCGGCGGTGCTGTAGCGGTCGCCGTCAGCGAAGGTGCCGTCACCGGAGATGCTGTTGCCGGAAATGGTCATCGAGCCCGTGGAGAGCACGGCCGTGTAGATGGCCAGGTCGTGGATGCCACCCGTGTTGCCGCCCGCGATGCTGGAGACGAACAGGTTGTTCTGGATGGCATGGCCTGCGGCTTCATTGACGAAGATGGTGCTTGTCTGGGCGGGGTTGTTGCTGAGGAATTGGAGGCCGTCAAGGGTCACCGCTGCCGAAGCGGACAGGGAGTGCTCGCCGTCGATGATGGCTTCGGCACCGCGCGCGCCATCGTGGGCGATTCCAGCATTCGGGCCATTGATGGTCAAGCCCTTGTTCAGGGTAAGGTTCTCTTCAAAAGTCACGGCAGCGAGGGTGATGACATCACCTGCGGTGGCAGCGTCGATCGCGTCCTGGATGGTGGCATAATAGACACCGGTGGTGGTGTTGACCACATCCAAAGCACAAGCCGCGTTGCCGGGGTCGTTATAATTGGGCGCGTTGGTGTCGGTACAATTGTCCACATCGTCACAGATGCCGTCCGCATCCGCGTCTGTGCCGGATCCACCACACACACCACAGACGTCCAGCGTTTCGCAAGTGCCGTTCAGGATTTCGTTGTAGTTGCAGGCGTTGGTGTCGGTGCAATTGTCGACATCGTCACAGAGCCCATCTGCGTCCACGTCGGCGGCGCAGGATCCGCCGCACACGCCAAGGGCGTCCGTGGTGAAGGCGCAGCTGCCGTCATCTTCAATGGCGTTTGGATCGAAGTTGCAGGCCGTATTGTCCGTACAACCGGAGTAAACCGGGCAGAACCCGTAGAAGGTCA
>CALLLH010000034.1 GCA_938082505.1 uncultured Flavobacteriales bacterium | reverse complement strand
CGGCCGCCGACCTGGAAGACGCGGTTCAGGTTGAAGCCGAAGTACAGCTCGCCGTCCTGCCAGCGGTCGTAGGTTTCCGTCAGGAAGGCCCGCTCGAACATGCCGCGGCTGTTCGTGATGTGCAGCTGGAACACGTGCCCGCCCGTTTCGATGTCGACCCCGAGGCTCAGTGAATTGTGGTATTCATCGGGGATGGGGCGCGGCAGGAAATAGTGGTACTCCGCATTGACCGTCGTGCGGTTGCTGATCTTGTAGCGGAATCCCCCGCCCAGCGTCACCACATCGTGCGCCCGGTTCGGCACGTCGACCAGATTGCGGTGCACGAACGACGGCACGAGGAGCACACTCAGGTCGTCATCGAACTTGCGCGTGACAATCAACTGATGCGCGTAGCTCAGGCGACTGGAGAAGTAATTCTCCCGCTCGGAGTCGGCCCAACGGAGTCCATTGGCCATCAGGACAGAGTAGGCCGTGATCCCGAAGGGCGTTCCCCCTTCCATCTGCTCCACGAGTCGCGCCTTGACGCCCGTCTCATACGTCTTCTCGAACGTCGAGCGGCCGACGGACAGCATGACGCGGTCGCTGATGCCGTACTCGAAGGCCATCCGCATGGAGGCATTGTCCAGGCCCCACAGGGCGTAGGCCCCGTCGCTGATGCGGCCGAAACGGTGGGCGATCACGAAGTTCATCTCGCCCTTGCCGGGCGTCTCGCAGGTGTGGACATTGATGAGGCGTTGGGACTTGAACACCGCCGTCACCGGCCGCGCCTCCTCTTCGACCTCATCGAAGAAACCCATCATGTCGTCCTGCGCCGACACCGGCGTGGACAACAGCAATACCCCGGCACCGACCGCCAGGACGAAAAGCCGGTTTGGGCTCATCGGGCAGCCAGTTCAGCGCGGATATCGACGGCAATGACCTCGGCGATGTTGTCGCGCACCACCGCGGGGATCGGGATTCCGTGGTCCTCCGTCCGCACTTCGAAGCGGCAACTCAGGATGACCTGATCGCCCTGCTTCTCCAGCGTCCCATTGAAGGGCCGGTCCACGCTCACCCCGTGCACCTCGAAGCTGCCGTCCACCATCACCTCCACGGACCCGCTCTCCGGCAGTCCTCCGAAATCCCTCAAGGTCCCGGTGAACTTGGCCTTCGGGTATGTCCCGCTCTCCATGTAGTTCTCGTTGAAATGCTCCTCCATCAGCGCCTTCTCGAAATGGAAGCTGAGGATGGGCACCTGCACCGCCACGCGGCCGCTCTCGAGGTCGAGGATCACGCTCGCCTCCTTGCTGGTGGCCTCGATGTCCTCGATGGGCGTCTCGGACAGGAAATGCACCTCGGCGGCGCGGGTCACCCATTGCTGGGCGTTCACCTGGAATGCACAAGCGGCGAAGAGGAAGAGGGGAATCGTCTTTTTCATGGGATCAATTGTTCGGGGAACCTTCAGCAATCCACGTGCCGAAGTCTTCGATGACGCAGGTGTCGAGTTTGCCGCTGGGTGGCATGGATTGGGGATCGCTGGACGGCAGCACCATGCGCCCGAGCATGGCCGGCGCCAGCGGGACCACCTCGCCGTGGCTTTCAAACGCAATGCCCGCCGAGGGGGTGGGTCCCCCATGGCATCCGATGCAATGCTCCTGGAGCAGCGGCTCGACGTCCGCTGCAAAGCGGCCCGGTGCCGGGTCACAGCCCTCGGTTCCGTAAAGGGTCTCCTCCACGTCGTAGTAGCATCCACCCACACACAGGGCAAACAGCAACGACAGGGGGACCTTGTTTTTTCTTTCCATGGCTCAATTTTCCGGCATGCCGTCTGCAATCCAACCTTCGATGGCCGCGATCTCACAGGAATCGAGACCGGGACCGCTGGGCGGCATGGGGGAATAACCCTCCAATTGCTGTACGTGTTCGAGCAGGGCCATGTAAGTCACCGCCGTGACCGCCTGTGCGTGCTCACCGAGCAGGAGGCCCGCCTCGGGTTCAGCCCCCCCGTGGCAGCCGATGCAATGCAACTCGAAAAGCGGTAGGATGCGGCCCGTCCAACTGTGATCCGCAGTGTCGCACTCGGTTTCCTGACAACTCAGGTTCAAGGCCCCTTGGGCAATCCACTCCGTGATCAGGTCCACCATGGCGGCATCCAAGGGTTCCGCTGGCGGCGGCGGCATCACCTTGTCCGGATCCGTCTCCAGGATGGCGGCCAGCAGCTCGCTCTCCCCGGGCTGACCGGGCACCACCAGGTCTTCATCATCCCCGTACAGGATGCTGCTGAATGAGTCGAGCACGATGCCATCCTCCGCGGTAGCGGCATCGTGGCACCCCGATTGGGCACAATTCGCAATGATGAGGGGCAGGACATCTTGCTGGAAGTAGACCGTTTCCGGATCGCACGGCCCCTCGACCACTGTGGGGTCGGTCCCCGGCGCAGGCTGCGGATCCGGCGTGTACAAGGGATCGTGCACGCATCCCCACAACATGACGATGGCCAGGAACAGCGAGGACCGTTGCAGCATGGTGATGAAATTAAGTTCCATCCGGATCAAGACAAGTGCTCGCCGCGCTCCAAGGCGCGCTCGATGACCACCAAGGGCCAAACGCATGCGACCGTCATCGCAGTATACAGGACCAACTGTGCCGTATCCAGCGTGAAGTACAGGGTCATCGGAACGGCCGCGGCCATCAGGGGCCAGGAATACACCGCGTAGAGGTCGATGCTGCGGCGGTTGGCATAGGCCCACGCCTCCGGTGAGGCCATGGACCTTCTTGTCCGGTAACCGTAGAGCGCATTGGGCTTGTCACCCGGTGGCCAGCGGCGAACGGCGGCCTGTATCACCCACACGAGTGCCCCCGGTATCAGGTTCAGCCCCAAATTGGTCCACGTGAATGTGATCAACTCCTCCATGTGCTCCCCCAAAATTCGGTCATCTCTCCTTGGCTTCAACTCTGTGTTCGGAATTCTCGTACTGCTTTCCTCCTGTCAGGTCGATGAAGGCCTGCGCATCCTCCCTGTAGAAGGCAGCTGGCGCGCGGTGGAAGCCGTATCCGACAGCGAGGCATGGTGTGCCTCTTCCACCGGGCATTGGCGCAGGGTTCAGGTCCATGGCACCGTGACGGCGCAAGCATCGTTCGCGGACAGCTTGAAAGCCCCGACGGACTCGACTGTGGGCCTGCATTACCGGGGACTGGCGCGCACTGCTCACGGACTGTTCGGCACCGTCATCGGTTCTCCGGGCTTCATCAGATTCGCCCCCTTCGATGAGGAAGGCGGCCTCGTCCTTCCGCGCACCAGCGTCTGGCGGGAGGACCACCCGGCTGTCTTCATGGACGCCATCATCGCCCTCGATGACAAGACCCTCATCGCCATGGGCGACCCCATCTCCGGATGCCTGACGGTGCTCCGTTCGGCAGACGGTGGGCAATCCTGGACGACCGTGCCCTGTGCCGTCAAGGACGGTCCAGGCGTGCCGACCAGCCGGGCGGGCGAAGCCGCCTTCGCAGCCTCCAACGGCAACCTGTGTGCGGTGGGTGACACGGTGTGGATGCTGTCCGGCGGCGCGGCCTCGCGGGTCTACCGCAGCACCGACCGCGGCCAAAGCTGGACCGCTTTCGAGACCCCGCTGCAACAAGGCGGAACGATGACGGGCGGTTTTTCCATGGATTTCGCCGACGCTTTCCACGGCATCATCTGGGGTGGCAACTGGGAAGCCAAGGACGACAATACGGCCCGTGGGGCCGTCACTTCCGATGGTGGCAGGACCTGGGAATTGACCGCGGAAGGACAAGGTCCGGGCTACGGGTCATCGGTGCGTTTCCGCCCCGGCTCCGGCGGACGGCAGCTGGCCCTCGTGGGCACTCCGGGCGGCATCGACGTGAGCGACGACGGCGGCCATTCCTGGCGGCATGTTTCGGACAGCGCCTTCTACGCGGGCCGGTTCAGCCCGTCAGGCGAGACGCTCTGGCTCAGCGGCAACGGACGCATCGGCCGCATGAGCGCCCGCACTTTGGGCTGGTGATCACACCGGCCTGCGCCCCACGAAGCGCGTGACCTCGGCCCGCCCCTGGTGGTACGGCCCCTCGTCGAGCTCCACCTCCATCGTGCGGCACTCCAACACCTCCAGCCCCGCGAAATCCCCTTCGAGCATGGCCGTCGTGAACAGCATCGGCAAGGACTTGGGCCCTCCAGAATCAAAGGCCAGCTGACCGGGCCCGAAACCCTCCAGGATCAGCACCCCCCCTGGCTTCAACCATCCGCAGGCGCGGCTGTGGAATGCGGGGCGCAGGTCCGGCGGCAGGTGCAGGTAAAACAGGCCGATGGCGTCGAACAGCTCATCCGGCACCCAATCCTCGCACGTGCCGACCTCGGCTTCGACCGTTACCCCTTTCGCTGCGGCCGCCTCGAGGCTCTTGCCCACGCCCACCGATGAAGCATCAAACGACCGGACCGACCACCCCTCCAATGCCGCATGCACGGCATTGCGTCCCTCGCCATCACCCGGCAACAACATGCGCCCGGGCTCCAACAGGGCAAGCCGCTCGGCAAAAAAGGCGTTGGGCGCGGTGCCATAAACAGTGGGCTCCCCGCTGTAGCGCGCATCCCAATGGCGTCCGGGGTGGTTCGGGTCGAACATGGACGCAAGTTCGGAAGTGGGATCAAGACAGGCCCGCGTGCCAGGCGTTGAGCTCGCGGATCACTTCTGGAATGTCCTTGATGAGGAAATAGGTCTGCTGGATTTCCGTCGTCTTGAACGGGGTGGACATCACCCCCTCCAAGGTGAACTTCCGCAGATCGGAGCGCAGGTCCCAGGCATGGTTGGTTTCCCCATATGAACTCATGATGCCCGCCCCGAAAGCCATGGGCATCCCTCTTTCCTCCACAAACCCGAATTCAACGAAGAACCAGTAGAGCCGCTGCAGCGCCAACACGGCCTCATCGTTGCCCCGCAAGGCCTCGCCGACTTCCCCGAAGCGCTGCATGAACAGGGCGAATTCCGGATCCATCAAAGGCGGCACATGGCCAAAGGTGTCGTGAAACATATCGGGCTCCTCGAGGTAGTCTAGCTGGTCCCTGCGACGCACCCACGTCGAGGTACAGAATCGTTTCCGGGCGAGGAGACTGAAAAAGTCATCCACCGGAATCAGGCCGGGCACGATGACAAGCCCCCACCCCGTGGTCTTCTCCAACTGGGCCGACATGACCTCGACCCGAGGAATGGTGGGCTCCGTGAGGGATTCCATCCCGTCCAATGCGTCCAGGTAGAGCCGGGCTGCTTTGTCCGCGAGGTTCTCGCGCTGGCGCCGGTAAAGCAACGACCAAGTGCCGTGCTGGACCTCATCATACAAGGGCTGGATCAAAGGCGCATTCATGACAATTCAGCTTCATATAAAAGATACGATGAATTCCCAGGAAACGAAGATGCATGGCCTCAGGTTACGGACCTGACCGCATCCGCGGCCATTTTCCAAACACAGGGTCGAAACCATTGATTCCCGTCAGAGAATTTCAATACCCATCATCCTTACTTTCGTTCCGCCGTCAACGAACGGCAGGTAGACATCCTCCACTGCAGCAATGACGCAGAACGGACGAATGGTCACACAACAACCGATGACGAAGTTGAAATGAGCGACACGGCGACCCGCAAACCCATATACCTTGGGCAACAGCCCTTCCAATCCCCTCTCACTGCGACCTCCGGACAGGAGGTGAAACTCGCTGGAGAGACGTATTACAAAATCAGCTCCGTCGATCAGATGCGCCCGTTTTTCATGAGCATCGTGAGCCATTCGGACCACTGGATGTTTTTGGCGAGCAACGGCGGACTTTCAGCAGGGCGGGTCAACAGCGATTTTGCCCTGTTCCCTTACTACACGGACGACAAGATCACAGAATCTGCGGAAACAACCGGCAGCAAGACCATCGTGTTGGTGGAGGCCGATGACCGCCACATCCTGTGGCAGCCGTTCTCGGAACAGAACAGGGGCGTATATGCCATCGAACGCAACCTGTACAAGAACGCCTACGGCAACAAAGTCATCTTCGAAGAAATCAACCACGACCTTTCGCTGACCTTTCGCTACCAGTGGTCGGCCAGCGAGCGGTACGGCTTCGTGCGTCAAGCGCGACTTGAATCCTCCGCCGCCACCGCCACGAAAGTATCCGTACTCGATGGCATCCAGAATGTGCTGCCCTATGGCGTCCCCGAAGGATTGCAGCGCAGCAGCAGCAACCTGGTGGACGCCTACAAAAAATGCGAGTTGGAAGAGGGCAACCTCGGGGTCTATGCGCTCAGCGCCATCATCTCCGACAAGGCGGAGCCCAGTGAGTCCCTGAAATCCAACGTCGTGTGGTCCATTGGATTTGACGCCCCCCGGGTGCTCCTGTCCTCTCGTCAGCTGGACACATTCAAGACCGGCGGTGCCCTCGACACGGAGACCGATGTCAAGGCCGAACGCGGCGCCTACTTCATTCAAGGAACATTCGAGGTGGCCGCCGGCGAAGGCAAGGACTGGATGATCGTAGCGAACCTGGGCCAGTCCATTCGTGGGGTCATTCAATTGAAAAATGACCTTCAGTCCCCTGCGCAACTGAGGCAGGACGTCATCCAAGACGTCGAGGAGGGATGCAACAGACTCATTGCACTCGTTGGGGCAGCCGATGGATTGCAGCTGACGGCGGACCGCCGACGCAACATCCGGCACTTCGCCAACACCATGTTCAACGTCATGCGCGGGGGCATTTTCGATGAGAACTACACCATCGAGCGGGCGGACTTCATGGCGTACATCGATCGGGCAAACCACAAGGTGTACTTCAAGAATGCAGAAGCCATGGCCGGTTGGCCCGAGAAGTTTGACCTGTTCTTCCTGAAAGAGCAGGCATCCCAGATCGACGACCTCAATTTCAAGCGGCTGTGCGCGGAATACCTGCCCTTGAAATTCAGCCGGCGTCACGGCGACCCGAGCCGTCCCTGGAACCGGTTCTCCATCAACCTTCGCAACGAGGACGACGGCTCCAAAATCCTGGACTACCAAGGCAACTGGCGCGACATTTTCCAGAACTGGGAAGCCCTGGTCCACGCCTACCCCGAGTTCATCGAGGGCATGATCTTCAAGTTCCTCAACGCCACCACTTTCGACGGATACAACCCCTATCGCGTCTTCAAGGACGGCTTCGAATGGGAGACCATTGAGCCGGACAACCCGTGG
>CALLLH010000033.1 GCA_938082505.1 uncultured Flavobacteriales bacterium | reverse complement strand
AAAAACGACCCCCGTGAGGAGGTCGTTTCGATGTCGGGACAGCAGGACTCGAACCTGCGATCTCCTGCTCCCAAAGCAGGCGCCTTACCAACTGGGCCATGTCCCGAGCGGGCGCGAAGATACGATACTCCGCCACCGTTGGGATAGGTCAACCTGCCCGCTTGTTGAAATCGTGCAAGATCCACGTCACTTCTGCGTCATCGGGCGACAGAATCTCCAGCGAGATGTCGTCTTCGACGGCGCGGGCGCGGAAATCCTCGATGACATCGCGGACATCCACATCCAAGCGCAATGTGCGGGATGCGTCGAGGATGACATGACCTCCGTTCTTGACATTGGAAAGGGCCTTGCGCAGGCCCGCTTTGTGAAGGAAGGTCACGTCCTCACTGAGTTCCAGGTGCCAGGTATCCGGCTGACCGTCCCGCCCTTCCTCATAGCGGAACCCGACAAAGGGGCGCTGGTAGTGATCGAGCAGAATGCTGACGATGCTGACCACAAGACCGATGCCGATGCCCACGAGCAGGTCCGTAAAGACAATGGCGAGCACGGTCACAACGAAGGGCACGAATTGGCGTCCGCCCCGCTTGTAGATGCGCACGAAAGTCTCCGGTTTGGCCAGCTTATAGCCCACCAGGATGAGGACCGCGGCGAGGCTGGCCAGCGGGATGAGGTTGAGCACCTGAGGGACGAGCAGGAACAGGATGAGGAGCCACGCACCGTGGAGAATGGCGCTCATCTTGGTCGCGTTGCCCGTCTGGATGTTGGCCGAGGAGCGCACGATGACCTGCGTGATGGGCAGGCCGCCGATGAGACCGCTGAACATATTGCCGACGCCCTGAGCGATGAGTTCCCGGTTGGTGGGGGTCACGCGCTTG
This sequence comes from uncultured Flavobacteriales bacterium, assembly GCA_938082505.1. Classification (GTDB taxonomy): domain Bacteria; phylum Bacteroidota; class Bacteroidia; order Flavobacteriales_D; family Sanyastnellaceae; genus UBA8752. Next base: position 16,656 of record CALLLH010000033.1, on the reverse strand, counting down.
TGGGGGTCGAGCTTGTCGGTGGCCTCCACGCAAAGCAGCGTCTCAAGGCTGGCCACGATGGCGATGGTGACACCGAGCATCCAGACCTCTCTGCTGCCGATGGCGCTGAAATCGGGAACCTTGATCAGGGAGCCCCACTGCTCGGGCTGCAGGATGGGCAGCTGGACCAACTGAGCGGCGGAGAGGCCACCGTCACCGAGGGTGGCGAGGTGGATCCCGACGCCGGCGAGCACTGCCGCGAGGGAGCCCGGCAGGACCTTGGTGAAGCCCTGTTTTTTCATGAAGGGGCGCTCCCAGAGGATGAGGATGGCCAGCCCCACCATGGAGATGACCACCGCAGTGGGTGTGATGTTGTCCAGCGCCATGGCCAGCTCACTGAAGGTGTTCTGGCCGTCTGGCTGGATGAACTTGATGTCCCCCTCCGGATCGGCATCGTAGCCGAAGGCGTGGGGGATCTGCTTGAGGAAGATGATGATGCCAATGGCCGACAGCATGCCCTGGATGACGCTCGACGGGAAGTACAGGCCGATGATGCCCGCCTTCAGCGCGCCGAGAACGAGCTGGACGAGGCCGCCGATGACGACCGCCAGGAGGAAGGTCTCATAGGTGGGCAGCGAGTTGATGCCGTTCAGCACGATGACGGCGAGGCCGGCCGCGGGACCGGAGACGCCGACCGCACTGTCGGAGATGGGGGCGACGATCAGGCCGCCGATGATGCCGGCGATCAGGCCGGCAAGTGGGGGTGCGCCCGAAGCCAGGGCGATGCCGAGGCACAGCGGAAGGGCAACGAGAAAAACAACAAGGGAGGCAGGAAGATCCTGCTTGAGGTGCTTGAACATGGGGAGGGGGGTTGGAAAAGGGGGGCGGTGGGATGCTCCCACCGGAGACGGGGCCCGATGGGCCGGGCGTCAGCCCAATTCCGGAGGTTCCCAGATTTTGGAGGCCACCATGGCGGTCCAGCCGCAGGATGGTGCCACCCGATGCAGCCGCTGACCGTCCACGGCCAAACGGATGCGTTCACTGTGGAGGAAAGCCTCGTATTCAGCCGTCTTGTCTCTCTCCTCTTCCGCACCTTCGCGCTCCTCCTCCTGACCCTCTTCGCCCTCTTCGGACTCGATGTCGAAAGCCAGGATCACCCCTTCACCCTCGAGCACCAGATAGGCCTCGGCCACCTCCAGGGCGGCAAAGGCCAACAGCAGCAGGCTGAAGAACATGAAGGCGGTATGGCGCAGCGTTTCCATTGCAGGAGCAAAGGAACCTCCTTTCTTGTTGAATGTTCACTTGGGGAGGCAAGCTTTCACTTCAATTTGCAAACCTGTTCCCTCCCCCATGGCCGCTCCCACTTTCCTCCGTCTCGTTCCCGCCCACAATGAGCCCATTGGTGGACTGTCCACACAACGCGCTTTTCCCACGGCTGCGCTCTCCGACCTCAACCCCTTTCTGTTCCTGAACCACCACGGGCCGCAGACCTATCCTCCCGACAATGCCGGGCTGCCTTTCGGTCCGCACCCGCACAAAGGGTTCGAGACGCTGACCTTCATCGAGGAGGGCCTGCTGGCCCACCGCGACTCTACCGGAGGTGCCCACGTATCCGGACCAGGCGGGGTGCAGTGGATGACAGCGGGCAGCGGAATTGTCCACACCGAAGTGTCGCCGGAAGAATTCATGCGGGATGGCGGACCGTGTCACCTGTTGCAACTCTGGATGAACCTGCCCGCAGCGCACAAGGGCGTTGCGCCCTCGTATCGCAGCGTGGAGCCCGGCGGCCTCGCCGTGCTCGAGGGCCGGGGGTGGAGCTGGCAGATCATCAGTGGAACTGCTGAAGTGGAGGGCGCAAAGGCACAGGGTCCCGTGTCCTCCCTGACCGGCCTGTTCACTTCCAGGCTGAACATCACGGCCGGCCATCGCTTCGACTGGGTGGTCCCTGCGGGCCGGACCCTCCTGCCCTATGCCGTGACGGGCCGCGTAAACTTCGGAAAGGCTGCCCTCGAGCCGTTCATGACGCCGGTGTTCGACCGTTCGGGAGGAACGTTGACCTTGGAGGCCGAGGAGGACAGCACCCTGTTGCTCTGCCACGGCACCCCCATCGACGAGCCGGTGGTGGCGCATGGCCCCTTCGTCATGAACACGGAGGAGGAAATCCGCACCGCTTTTGCCGAATTCCGATCCGGGAAGTACGGGTCCGTGGAATGAAGGGAATCCGGCTCACCGGAGGACCGAGACCTGCCCCATCATGCGCTGCGGCAACGCGAGTTCCGTGTCGATGACGATGACCCAATTGAACACCTCATTGCCGGCAAAATGAGTCCCCCCGGGGTAGCTTCCGTTCCACCCCTCCATCGGGTCTTCCGAATGGAAAACGAGCGCGCCCCAGCGGTTGTAAATCTCCAGGCGGTAGTCCTCGACCTGGTCGATCGGGGCCACTGAAGGCTTGAACAGGTCGTTGATGCCGTCATTGTCCGGGGTGAATCCCGAGGGAACATAGACCTGGACTTCCCCGATGACCTCGACCTCCCGGCAGGTCTCATCGGCGCACCCAAAGGCCGTCACCGCTTCGAGGCACACCGTGTAGGTGTCCCCGAAATAAGGGGCGAAGGCATAAGTCCACACCGGCTGTGCCGAAGTTGTCGCCCCATTCACCGTCCACGTGAATCCGGAAGCCGGTCCGCCCCCCTCAGCGGTGAATTCCACCTCGCGCTGCTGTACGGTCGGGGATGCTGGGAACATGGAGAATTCCGCCTGGGGCACCTCGAGACCAACGGCTGTGGCATGAGCGGTGCCGGAACACATCAGATCGGTGTCGCCCGTCGTGACGGTGCAGCTGATGGGCCAGGACGCCACGCCGAGCTCCTCCGACCAGGCCGTGCCCTCTGCAGCGCCCCCCGGCCAGGACCACGCCGTGGAGAGGACCACACCGTTGTAGCCCGAGGTGACGGCCTGGAGTTCGGCTTCGAACGGGGCACACCCCATCAGCAGTGAGTCCGTCAGGGTCACCTGTGGCAGGGGATCGATGCGCACGGTGAAGTCCCGCGTGTCCGAACATCCGCCCCCGGAGGTCACCGTGAGGGTGGCAGGAATCAGTCCGATGGCGTCTTCCGGAAGCGCCCAGGTGGGGCCTGTCAGGAACCCCATCGGTGTGGACCAGGTGCAGCTCAAGGCGCCCTCCCCTGTAGGCGTGGCGTTCACGATGGCCTGTTCACCTGCACACCACAGCGTGTCGGGCGCCACCTCCGCCACCGGCAACGGGAACACCTCGACCGAATTCAATGCCGCCGCCGAACACGTCGCTCCGGTCGGGAATTCCTGGGACGCTTCCAACTGAATCCATTGTTGGCCGGGCGCCGCGGAAACAGCCGGGGGCAATGTCGCGCCGGCCACTTCAATCGGATCGCCATTCCACGTCCATTCGGTCTGCACGCTGTCTGCTCCGGACCAAGAGACGGGTATCGCCCCCCCCGCGCAGACCGGTTCAAGGGTGAATTGCACGGTGGGGTTCGGGTGCACCTTGACCGCAGCGGACAGCGAATCCGCGCACCCCTCCGGTGTGGAGGCCACCAATTGCAGGGTGTAGGTTCCTGCGGGCAGCAGCCCCAGATCGGCCACCGTGCCGCCATAGCCCTCGAGGCCCTGCGGTCCCGAGAGTGTCCAGTCCAGGTCAGCGCCTTCCACCCCGGCGCTGGCCGCGAAGGTCGCCGCACTGCCTGCGCACCACCCTGGCTCCACATCCCAGGAGACTGCGGGCTGGGGATGCACCTGGAGTGGCTCCATGGCGGCGGCCACGCACACCGTGCCGTCGGGAAACACCTCCTCCAACACCACGCCGATCCACTGTACCCCGGAGTCGGCGACCACCACTTCGGGCAGGAAGCCCCCCGGGCCTGCGCCCTGCTCCGGGTCCTCCACGTCCAGGGCTTCTCCGTTCCAGGACCACGCGGCCGTTCCGACCCAGCCGTCCGCCTGTTCGGCAGACCACCAAGCCGGGGTTCCTGCGCACACATCCTCCAGACTGAAATCCGCCACGGGCAGGGGATGCACAAGGAACATGCCCCCCAAGGAGTCGAGACAACCCCATTCGGTTTCCACCACCATGGAGACGCTGTAGGCCCCAGCGGGCAGGACTCCCGGGAACACCTCATCGCCCTCCATGGACTGCAGCTCGGTGCCTCCGGCATTCCAGCTCCAGGCGGTCGTGAGCGTCCCGCCGCCGGCAACGGTGCTGTAGCCGAGGAAAACGGCCTCCTCCCCCGCGCACAGGCCTTCCGGCGTCGACCATTGGGCTTCCGGAGCAGGCCAAACTTCTGCCGTCGTCATGTGGCTGTCCGAACAGGTGAACCCCGAATCGAAGGTGGTCGTGACCGTGGCCCCCAGCATCTGCGGCCCGGCGTAGCTTGACACCAGGGGGTCCATCCAACCGCCAGCGACACTGGTGGGGTTGCCGTTCCACGTCCACACCACGGCATCCAACGCATCCACGGCATCCAAATACCCCGCCACCGGGATGGGTTCACCCACACAAACGTCACCCGCTGTGAATGCCGCCTCAGGAGAGGGATGTATGGTCAGCACTTGCTCGAGGGCCGCGGCACAACCGCCGGAACCGACCACATCGAATTGCACGGTGTATTGCCCCGGAGCGGGGGTGCCCAGCGAGAGGGAACCGCCCGAAGCCATGAGGGTGTCTTCGCCGATGACCGACCATGCGGTGGTGAGCGGAACACCGGTGACGATTTGCGCTTCGGCTTCGAACCCGAGCATGATGCCCGAACAGGCCTCCGGAACGACATCCCAACTGGCCTCGGGGACAGCATGGACCTCGATGGCCTCCATGGCTTCTGCGGTGCAGGTGACGGTGCCGGAGGTCAAGCTCAACGACAGCATCACTTCATGGTTGCCCGGCACCGCCGTCAGGGCAGCTGGAATTCCCGGCTCCGCCCAAAGCAGCGGGGCTCCGTCCAATGTCCAGGTGCTGTCGAGGGCCCCGCTGCCCCCCGCTCCCCATGCGATGGTGACGGGCGCCCCTGCGCAGGCCGATGATGGGAGGGCAAAGGCCGCCTCCGGTACCGCGACCACCTCCATGGGGGCCGAAGCCGTTGCGGTGCACCCGCCTGTCGCGGTGACCACGAGTTGGACCTCCACGGTGCCCACCGGCAGCGCAGGCAAGGTCAACTCGCCGCCCGAGGCCGTTTCGTTCCCGCTGCCGGTCCAGCTCCAACTGTAGGTGAGATCTGCAGGGATGGCGGTCCATCCGGAGCCCGAGAACGACGCCGTATCGCCCGCACAGAGGTCCGCGGGTCCTGCGATGCCGGCGGTCGGGGTCGGATGGACGGTGGTTGTGGCGCTGTCCACGGCCGAACAGGTTACGCCGGAGGGGTAAGCCTCTGCCAGCGTCAGGACCAACGTCTGCTCACCCGGCATGGCTGAAACCACATCCGACACGGTGTCTCCTTGTACGGTGATGGCATCGCCTGCCCACGCCCAGCTCGGTGTCCCGAAAAAGCCTGGTCCCTCCGGGGTCCAGAAAACAGGATTGCCGGAGCAGGCTTCGGTCAGGGTGAAGGCCGGCTCGGGACTGGCCTCGAAGGTGATCTGGTCGGTCAAGTCCGCTGCGCACCCGGAGGGGCTGGTGGCGGTGAGTGTGATGGCGTATTGTCCCGCAGGCTGGAGACCCCATTCCATGCTGGCTCCAACGACGGATTGTCCCCCTGCCGGCGACCAGGCCGTGCTCAGGGGCAATCCCTGGGGGTGGCTGCAGGCCTCGACCCATTGCACGGACTCCCCTGCGCATGCCGCCGAGGCCCCGGTAAATCCCATTTCGGGCAGGGCCTCCACCATGAGCTCCTGCACATGGACGTCCGCGCATTGGGATGCTCCACTGCCGAGGGTGACCGTCACCCCCACGTTGCGGCTGCCCCATCCGGCTGTCGCCGCGGCATCGAAGGCCCCATCCGCGGTGGCGATGGGAAGACCGTCCAGCGTCCAGGCCAGGACGCCCGGCGTCCCCACCGCCGGAACCGACAAGGTGCTGCCCTCACAGACCACAGCCGGCAGGGAAAAGGACGCATCCGGGGCCGCGTATACGGCCAGGGTGTCGGCCGCGGTAGAAACGCATCCTGCCGCCGTCGTCGCCGTCAGGGTGACGGCATAGGTGCCCGGGTTCGGCGCCTCGAGCAGCAGCTCCGCGCCAGGATCCGGAGCAAAGGCGCCAATGCCGTCATCGAGCGTCCATTCGAGGTCAAGGGCGACCCCAGGATCGATGGCCGTGGCGTCGGTGAACACCGCGTCGGGCCCAGCGCAGAAGTCGGCCGGCGCCACCAAGGCCGCCACGGGCTGCGCGTGCACCGCCACCGCGGCGGTCTGTTCCGCCAGACAGGTGATCTGCGGGTGCTGCTCCGCGAGGAACAAGGTCAGCTCCTGAACCCCCGCAGCGGCGGAGACCACCTCCGGCATCACGTCCACAGCCGGCACTTCGAGGGGATTGCCGTTCCAGAGCCAATCGGCCTGGGCCGCCGCGTATTCGAAGGGGGCGTCCAGGGTGAGCGGCATGGGCTGGCCCGCACAGACCTCCCCGAGCTGGAACCCGGCGTCCGGGGTGGTGCCTACGAAGAGTTCCCCTGCCGTGCTGTCGGAGCAGCCAGCCGCGGTCGTCACCGTCAGGTTCACGCCGTAGGTCCCGGGTTCCGGTGCGCCGAAGTCCATCATCGGGCCACTGTACGGCGGGAGATCCGTGCCGGAGACCGAAGTCCACTGGAGGGAAAGCGCTGCGGAGGTGGGGTTGACGCTCGCATCGAGCCATTGGACCCCATCGCCTTCACAGGCGGCCTGTGGTCCGGAGATGACCGCTTCCGGCAATGGCGCCACTTCCAGGGTGGCGGAGGCCATGTCGCTGCAATTGCCGAGGTCGACCGTGTGGACCACCGTCACCGTGCCCGGGGTCATGGTCAAGGGTTCGGCATAGGTGCCGTCCGCCGTGTTGAGGGGGACGCCGTTGGCCGTCCACATGCCGCCATCGGTTCCGCTGGTGACCACCGGGACCGCGCTGTTCTGGCATGCCACATCCGGCAGGCTGAATGCGGCGTCGGGGGCATACAGCACCGCGAGGGTATCCGCGGTCGACGCGCTGCAGCCCGCCCCGGTAGTGGCCGTCAGGGTGACGACGTAGTTGCCGGGTACCGGACTCGGAAGAAAAAGCGCCGCATCGCCGCCGTAAGGCACCGGACCGCTCCCCTCGTCGAGGGTCCACTGCAGGTCGAAGGGGACATCGGCGGCGATGGCCGTGGCATCCGTGAAGGTGGCATCCGGCCCCGCGCAGAAATCCGACGGCGCGCTGATGGCCGCCTCGGGCTGGGCGTGCACTGCGATGGTGGCCGCTTCGGCGGCGGTGCAGACGATCTGCGGGTGGGTCAACGACAAGGTCAAGGCCAGCGATTGCAGGCCCGGAGCCGCTGAAACTGCACCGGGCAGGGATGCCGTGGTGGGCATCGCCAAAGGAGCTCCATTCCACACCCATTGGGCGTCAGCTGCTCCATACCCAACGGGATCATCCAGGATGAGCGGAATGGGCTGGCCGGCGCAAACGTCCTCGATTTGGAATCCGGCATCCGGGGCTGTTCCGATGAAAAGGGTGGCCGCAGTGCTGTCCGAACACCCGGAGGAAGTGGTCACGGACAAGGTCAAGCCGTAGACGCCGGGCTCAGGTTGGCCGAAATCCCATGTCGCCCCGGAGAAGGGGTCCAGCGGGGTGCCCGGAGCTGGGGCCCATTCGAGGGAAAGCGGATCGGACGTCGGGTTGGCGCTCGCATCGAGCCATTGGACCGCCGTGCCTTCGCATGCCGCGGTCGGACCCGAGATGCCGGCCTCGGGCAGGGGGGCCACCTCGAGGGTGGCCGAGGCGGTATCGCTGCAGTTGCCGAGGACCACCGCATGCACCACCGTCACCATGCCCGGGATGCCCGTCAGCGCCGCGGGGAATGTGCCGCCCTCCAAAGTCATGGCATCGCCATTGGCCGTCCAGGTGCCGCTTCCGGCCATGCCCGCCGTGGCGACCGGGACTGCGCTGCCCTGGCAGACTTGGTCGGGCAGGGTGAACCCGGCATCCGGGGCATCGAAAACCGCCAGGGTGTCCGTCGCGGTCGAGGTGCAGCCCACCGGCGTGCTGGCGGTCAGGGAGATGGTGTAGGTACCCGGCGCAGGCGCTGCAAGCAGCAGGCCAGGGCCATTGCCTGCAGCCACCGGACCGCTGCCCGCATCGAGGGTCCATGCGAGGTCGAATTCAGCGCCGTAGTCGATGGCCGTGGCATCGAGGAAAGCGGCATCGGGGCCCGCACAGAAATCCGCCGGAGCGGAGAAGCCCGCTTCGGGCTGGGCGTGCACTGCGACAGTGGCCGAATGTTGGGCGGTGCAGGTGATTTCGGGATGGACCATCGACAAGGTGAGGTCCAGCAATTGCATGCCCGCCGCGCTCGAAACTGAATCGGGGAGCGCCGTGGTGTTCGATACCGCAAGGGGGGCGCCGTTCCACAGCCATTGGACCTCCGCAGCCGCCAAGCTCGCGGTATCATCCACCGCAAGCGGGATGGGCTGGCCCGCGCAGACGCCTTCGACCTGGAATCCCGCGTCCGGAGTGGTGCCCACGAAGAGCTCCCATGCCGCACTGTCTGCACAGCCTGCGGACGAAGTGGCCACCAGGGTCATGCCGTAGGTGCCCGGCGCGGGCATCCCGACGTCGTAAACGGCTCCGCCCCCCGCAGGCCAGGGCGATCCCGGGGTCGGGGCCCACTGCAGGGCCAGCGGATCCGACGTCGGATTGGTGCTGGCATCCAGCCACAGGACCGGGTCGCCCTCACACGCGGCGGTCGGTCCGGACACCGCCGCTTCGGGAAGCGGGGCCACCTCGAGGACCGCCGAGGCGGTATCGCTGCAGATGCCCCAGGTGGCGATATGCTGCACCGTCACGGTGCCGGGCAGGGCGCTCAAGTCCTCTGGATACAGCGCTCCGACCACATCGAGGGCCGCGCCGTTGGCTGTCCAGCTGTGCCCCGAGCTGTCGGGACTGGAGAGGTCGAGGGCCACCGGGCTGCCTTGGCAGACTTCGGCGGGCAAGGTGAATCCGGCGTTGGGAATGGGCTGCACCTCGAAATCGAGGAGGTGCTCGGCGACACACCCCTGGTCGGAGATGGCGGTATAGCCCACGGTGTAGTTGCCCACAGGGGGCGAGGCCATCACAAGCGGCAGCAGTCCATCTCCCGAAAGGTTCCATGGGCCGGACACCGCCCACTCGGTCGAGACGACCTGACCGGGGAAGGGAATGGTGGCCGCGGCGAGCCAGGTGGCATCGGCTGCGTCGCAGACGGCATCGGGTCCAACAACGCCGACAAACGGGAGGGAATGGATCATGGCGAATTGGGACGCCGAGGCCGTGCAGGTGGAACCGTCCGGATTGTCAGAGACCATGGTGAGGATGATCTGGGGGAATCCGCCGCCCCCCGAGGCCGTCGTCCCGAGGTGCCCCCCCTCATCGGAAAGCTCACCCCCCCCCATGAGCGCCCAGCTGGAGACCGTATTCGGTGAGGCATAGTCCACCGGATCGTCCAAAGTGAAGGGCAAGGGTTCTCCTGCGCAGACCGGTTCCAGCGAGAATCCGGGGTTCGGCGCCGGATGCACGGTGAAGGCCGTGGTGTCTTCCGCACCGCAACCATGGATGTCGGTGAGCGCCCCGTACAATTGGTACCCACCCTCCGGCAGCAAGCTCAGGTTCGGGTTGTCCCAGGTGACGGAAGACACCGTGTCCAATTCGTCCAATACGAGGGTCCACTGCCAGGAAGGGTCGTCCGCCGTCGCCCCGATGGCGAGGTCAATCGGGGTGTTCGAACAGGTGCTTGCGATCTCGAGGGACAGCGTCGGCAGAGGCACGACCTCGATCGTGTCCGACCATTCGAATTGGCAGACCCCGGGAATGGGCGGCGGTGCCGCTACCGAAGCCTGAAACATCACCTCGACCGCGCCGACGACAGGGTCGGGATCCACATACAGGGTGGCGGCCTGTCCCGTGCTGACCCCATTGACCACCCAGTTGTACTGGGTTCCAAGGGGTATGGTGCTCAAGGCGTGCGCCTGGAGGACGAAGGGCCCGTCCTCGCACACGCTTGCGTCCACGCCGCCCAGCGGGTCGAGCAGGTCGCTGCTGAGGGCGAAATCAAGGCCGGGCTCCACGGTGATGAAAACCGTGGTGTCGGCCGTGCAGCCGAAGGCATCCACTGCAGTGAAGATGTACCCGTATGTGCCTGGCTCGTTGGGTTCCACCGCCAGTGCGGCGCAATCGCCCACCGGGAACGCCGGAAAATCCCAGTTGCCGGCGGGGGTCCAGAAGGCGCTGTCGCAGCCTGTGCCGACCGTGGCTTCGAAGACGGTTTGTTCCGGGGTGATGTCCCCTGCGAGGTCGAGGGACCAGCCGAAGAGGAATCCGTTGTCTCCCGCCTGGGTGTCCATGAGGCTGAGTGTCCAGGTCCCGTTGATGGGACACCCTTCCAAGGCCGTCCAATCGCCGGTGGCGGCATAGGCGGCGGCAGGCAGTGGAGGGGTGGTGAACGCACATCCGGAGGTGGGCGTCGGCAGGAGCCCCATGGCCGCGGTCTGCCAGTCCGTGGTCACCCCGGGACTCCAGGTGTAGTCATAGCCCACTCCCGGCAGGGGTGGATCGTCCCCGGTGACCGGCTCTCCGGCATTGACGCACCCCCCTGCTCCGCCCGGCCAACCCTGCAACACCATGGTGCTGCCGTTGGGACACTCCAGTTCGACGACGAGGTCGAGGATGAACGAGTGCTCCAGGTTGAGGGTCACCCCCAGGATGTCGCTGGTATCGGCGACGGATTGCCCAAAGGGAAACCCACTGAAGGTGATGGCGGAGGTAAAGGACTGCCCCACCGAGTCCGGGATGACGATTCCGGCTCCGAAAGACGCATTGGGCTGGCTCGCGACGGGCGAAGTGGTCACGCCACCGGCCCCGAGTCCCAGTACGGCCGTGCCCCCTGCGCAGACGTGCGGCCCTACGGAAGGGACATCGATGGCGATGGGAGCGGCCACATGGACCGTGAGGTCGATGCTGTTCACACTGCTGCATCCGGCACTGTCCGTGACGGTCAGCTGAACGGGATAGACGCCGGGCTCGGCGAACGCATGGATCGGATTCGGGCCCAGGTCATCCCCGGCGCCATCCCCGAAATCCCAGTTCCACGAGGCCGCGCCCACCCCGGCCGGCAGCACGGTGCCTCCGGCATCGAATTCGATCTCGGCCTCGAGGCAGGCCTCCACCACGGCGGGCTGGGATTGCCCACCCAGGAAGGCTGCCGCCGACACGACCGGACGGAGGCAGGGCGCACTGCAGGACACCAGGGCGGCAAAGTTGCTGCCGCCCGATGGCCCAGTGACGAAGCGCCAGGTGAGGCAACCCGCGGGGTTGTCGGGGCCGACACCATTGCCGATGTCCAATCCTACGAGATCGGTGCCGGAATAGCTTCCGTCGGGCACCCCCGCTGCTGAATCGCTCCGCCAGAGGAACAGCGTGTCCCCCGGGGCGAGCACACAAATGCTGAAGGAAAAGGTCAATTCCCCCCCAGCCGAATCGGGGCAGAACGTGGTCGTGTGGTCTCCGCCGGTTGCGGCATCCTGCAAGGCGCCGCCGTCATCGAGGAAGTAGAACCCACATTCCGACACGACCCCCCCTTCGTCGACAAGGTGTTGCTGTGCCCCCGCACCCCACGTCCACAAGAGGAACACGGCGCCCCAGAGGACACCGGGCCAATGGCCAGAAGTTCGAATCGATGACATGATAACCGGGCGCACGCATTAATTTACGATTTATCTACGATTTTATCTAATTCATCGATATTTTTAGTCGTTACAGCGACGAAAAAGGCCCGCCGAAGCGGGCCTTTTCCAATGCAGTCGGACGGGACCGATCAGAAGCGGTCGAGGTTCATGACCTTGTCCCAGGCGGCCACGAAATCGCGGACGAACCGGGCCTCTCCGTCACCGGAACCGTAGACTTCGGCCAGGGCGCGAAGCTCCGTATTCGAGCCGAAGATGAGGTCCACGCGGGTGCCGACCCACTTGGTCTCCCCCGTCCCCCGGTCCTTGCCTACGAAGGCGTGCTCACCGCTGTCCAGCGGCGTCCACTCGGTCTCCAGATCGAGCAGGTTCACGAAGTAGTCGTTGGTCAGCGCACCGGGGCGGTCGGTGAAGACGCCGTGCTTGGAGCCGTCCCAATTGGCCCCCATGGCGCGCATGCCCCCGATCAGGGCGGTCATCTGGGGCGCGGTCAGGGTCATGAGCTGTGCCTTGTCAACCAGCATCTCCTCGGCGGTCACGTTGGCGCGGTCTCCGCGGAAGTAGTTCCGGAATCCGTCGGCCTGGGGCTCAAGTACGGCGAAACTCTCGACGTCGGTCATCTCCTGGGTCGCGTCGGTGCGGCCGGGCGTGAACGGCACGGTCACGGCATGACCGGCGGCCTTGGCAGCAGCCTCCACGGCGGCGCATCCTCCGAGGACGATCATGTCGGCCATGGACACCTGCTTGCCGTTGGCGGAGGCGTTGAAGGCGTCGCGGGCTCCGGCGAGGGCATCGAGCACCTTGCCGAGCTGGGCGGGGTTGTTGGCCTCCCAGAACTTCTGTGGGGCCAAGCAAAGGCGGGCACCGTTGGCACCGCCCCGCTTGTCGCTGTTGCGGAAGGTCGAGGCGGAGGCCCAGGCCGTCGAGGCGAGCTCGGCGACGGAGCAACCCGTGGCGAGGATGTCGGCCTTGATCTTCGCGGCGTCAGCGTCATCGATGAGGGCGTGGTCCGCAGCGGGCACCGGGTCCTGCCAGATGAGCACCTCCGACGGCACCTCGGGACCGAGGTAGCGCTCGACCGGGCCCATGTCGCGGTGGGTCAGCTTGTACCAGGCGCGGGCAAAGGCGTCGGCGAACTCATCCGGATTCTCGTAAAAACGGCGGGAGATCTTCTCATACGACGGGTCGAAGCGGAGCGACAGGTCGGTCGTCAACATGACCGGCTGGTGGCGCTTGCCCTCGTGGTGGGCATCGGGGGCCAGGTCTGCGCCTGCTCCATCCTTGGGCACCCATTGCTGGGCGCCGGCGGGGCTCTTCGTCAGCTCCCACTCGAAGCCGAAGAGGTTCTCGAAGTAGTTGTTGGACCACTTCGTCGGCGTGCTCGTCCAGATGCCCTCCAGTCCACTGGTGATGGTGTCGGGACCGGCACCGGTGTTGAAGGTGTTCTTCCAGCCCGTGCCCTGCTCGGCGATGGTGGCCCCGGCGGGCTCCGCACCGACGTATTCACCGGGATCGGCGGCTCCGTGCGTCTTGCCGAAGGTGTGTCCACCGGCGATGAGCGCCACGGTCTCCTCGTCGTTCATGGCCATGCGGCCGAAAGTCTCGCGGATGTCGCGGGCGGCAGCCAGCGGATCGGGGTTGCCGTTCGGGCCCTCCGGATTGACGTAGATGAGGCCCATCTGCACGGCGGCCAGCGGGTTCTCGAGCTCGCGCTCGCCCTTGTAGCGCTTGTCGGCCAGCCACTCGGCCTCGGAACCCCAATAGACGTCCTCCTCGGGCTCCCACACGTCGGCGCGGCCGCCGGCGAATCCGAAGGTCTCGAAGCCCATGGACTCGAGGGCGACGTTGCCCGTCAGGATCATGAGATCGGCCCAGGAAATCTTGTGGCCATATTTCTGCTTGATGGGCCACAACAGGCGCCGGGCCTTGTCGAGGTTGGTGTTGTCCGGCCAGCTGTTGAGCGGGGCGAATCGGAGCATACCGGCTCCAGCACCGCCCCGACCATCGCTGATGCGATACGTTCCCGCGCTGTGCCAAGCCATCCGGATGAAGAAGGGACCGTAGTGCCCCCAGTCGGCGGGCCACCATTCCTTGGAATCGGTCATAAGGTCGGTGAGGTCCTGCTTGACCGCCGCCAAATCGAGGGACTTGAACTCTTCGGCGTAATCGAAGTCCTCCCCCATCGGGTCCGACATGTTCGAGTGCATCCGGAGGATGCTGAGGTTGAGCTGGTTGGGCCACCAGTCAGTGTTGCGGGTTCCGCCACCCGCTCCGTGGTTGAGCTCCCCGTTCATGAAGGGGCACTTCGCCACGTCTCCGTTCATATGGTCTTGCATGTTGTGAATCTGTTGCGTATCCGGCCGGAGCGCTTGGAGCACCAAGCAAACCGGGACGCCGAATTTAGACAGTAAAACCCGACCTGACCTAGGGAAGTTCTCCCAAGTCACGGCCTTGGTCCACCGTTTCACACCCATTGGAAAAGGGGTCAACAGCCCACCGCATCACAATGGCCTTGCGATCTTCTGAAACATGCCGCGAAAATCAGCAATGAAAGGCTCCCAAAATTTCGTGAACGAGGTCGAATATTGGCCCCTCAAGTCATCCACATTCGATTCAAACTCCTCTCGGATCTCATCCAGATCTACCTCATCATGGAAACCTCTCCTCTTCACCGTCATGTACTCGCGCTCTAGGTTGTGGAAGGAAAACGGGGCTTCGGGTTGATTGAAGAAATCCGGAAGGAACCAATCGACATGTCCCACCCATTCACCTTCCTTTTTTCGGCCTTCAAACCTCCAATTCCAAAGCGGATGGTACTCTGACCCGTGCCCATGAGGCAGACCGTTCCTCCAGCCGCCCTCCCATGAACCAAGGACGCACATGCAATGGAAGATGGCGCCCTGTCCATGCTTCCTGCCCCGCTTCCATTCGCCCGCATAGCCCGAGCCGTCGATGTACAGGATCTCGTGATACCCGTTCAATGGCTGAAGCCCTTCCGGTGTCCGCTCTTCCATGATCCTGGATCCGTATACGAATTCGCGCGCCTCCCCCTGATTGAACTGCTTCACCTCCACCTCACCGATGAAAGCGGTCTTTCCGCTCGGTTCGAGGGTCCATGTTCCAGTCCACGCCGCGGAATCCAACTCGGATTCCCCTTCATGCCTGCTGAAGAAGGTGCCTTCCCCTTTACGTGTGATCGGATCGAATTGACCGCGATACACCATGTGCCCTTCTGACCGCATCAGGTATTGCCCTTCACCTGTAGCCTCCCATGCAACCAAATCGGGCAACAGCACGGCGGGCAGGGAATCGAGGGCCTCTTGGGCCCATGTGGAACAACATGAACCCAACAGGGCAGCAAAGATGATAATTCTAGGCATCAGATCGTCATGAGTCATCATTGGAGTTCAACGCCACACATCATGGAGATATTGCAAACTGGACACCTCCAACTTCATCATAACGTGATATTTATCCAATCCATTCCGCGGGACACTGGCTTCAATATGCAAGGCCAAGAAGCGGCGTCATCACAACACAATAACCCCAACTTGAGACGGTCTTTGCCCCTACATTGTGGTCGCAAAAATCAAAACCATGCCATATTACGTAGTTGGTGAAGGACAGAATGTGCTTGGTCCGTTTTCCGCTGAAGAGATGAATGAGCGGGAAATAGGAGCCGCCGAGCTGATTTGTTTGGCCGGTAACCAGGAATGGGTCAAGGCGGAAGATTGGCCTGAATGGCCATCTTCATTCCGTGATTCAGAAGTGTCTCAGGCTGCGGTGGAGATGGAACAGGTTCCATCCGAGTTGGGCATTGAATCACCGCTCCTGACAGGCGCACAGCCGAGTAACGCTTCCGAGGAGCCGAAAGAAAAGATGGATCCGGACTATGGTTTCACCGAATCTCACGGGATGGAGATACGTGAACGAAGATCGAAGTGGGCCATGCTCGGTGTAGGTTCTACTGTTTTGATTGCCCCTGTCTCCATTTGGTCGTCTTACCGGATGATTGATTTTCTCAAAGGACTGGACGTCTATGGCTACGATGATGGGGATGCAGACGCCATCATGGCTAAAGCAGAAATGCTCGACTCCTTGGTATCCGTCATTGGCTTGCTTGGCCTTGCCCTGTACATCATGGCCATAGTACTTTTCGTCAGGTGGTTCAGGGTCATGGCAGACGATTTGCATGCACGGGGCAAACTGAATGTTACCGTGAATGCGGCCATATGGTCCTGGTTTATTCCTGTCGTCTCTCTTTTTCGCCCGTATCAAGTCATCAGGCAGATGATCGCAGAAGCAAGTCAGCGGGGGATTGCCGGATTCATCGCAGGAGTGTGGTGGGCTGTATGGATTGTGTCAAACATGGTCACCAATATGCTGTTCAGGAATGACATCGGTGCCATTTTGGGAGATGATGCGACCATTCCACAGCTCGTAGCGTCTTCAGAGCACGACATCATCAGTGACGCGGGCACGTTCGTTAGCGGCCTGCTGTGCATCGCCACCATCGCTTTGGTCACAAAAGCGTCCCAAAGCTGGCCGCCTTCTGGCGCGGATGAAAGGGCATGAAAAAGCCCGACCTGTTGAGGTCGGGCTTTGATGCGGAGAGACAGGGATTCGAACCCTGGCAACGATTTCCCGTTGACAGATTAGCAATCTGCTCCATTACCACTCTGGCACCTCTCCTATGGGCTCCATTTTGAATGGACGGCAAATTTACGGAAAACTCCACTTCCTTCTGCAAGTCGAACCGCAGAAAAAGCAGAGGACGTGCGATTGAACCGCCCCGAATCAAGCACACACAAATTGTGCAGACAGAGATTGGCC
>CALLLH010000032.1 GCA_938082505.1 uncultured Flavobacteriales bacterium | reverse complement strand
TCTACCGGCGTACACCAATTCCCGGAAAGAAGCCGGGTAGCTGCCGGTATCGAGTGGCACAAACACGTCAG
This sequence comes from uncultured Flavobacteriales bacterium, assembly GCA_938082505.1. GTDB lineage: Bacteria > Bacteroidota > Bacteroidia > Flavobacteriales_D > Sanyastnellaceae > UBA8752. The sequence goes on along the minus strand of CALLLH010000032.1, from coordinate 57,449 downwards.
GGGCAATGCCGCCACCGCCGAAAACGGTTCGGCCCGCGTGGGTGAGAAAGGCCAGGGAATCCACCTGCAGGATGCTGTCCGCTTCGAGATATTCGCCCCGTTCCTCGCGCACCACCCATTCTTCCGCATAGTTGATTCCCGAACCATAGGGCCGTTGGATCGACCGGCCGCTCGGCGTGTAGTATCGGGCCACCGTCAACCGCAGTGCACCCCGGTTCGCCACCGGAAACTCCTCCTGGACGAGCCCCTTGCCGAAGGTCCTGCGTCCCACGATCACACCGCGGTCATGGTCCTGGAGTGCGCCGGCAAAAATCTCGCTGGCCGAAGCACTGCCCTCATCGACCATGACCACCACCGGCATGTCCCGGTAACGGCCCGGACGCTCGGTCACGTACTCCCGACGCGGCTGGGCCGAACCCTCCGTGTAGACCACGAGATCGCCCTCATCGAGGAAATGCTCGACCATGGGCACCGCCGCGTGGAGGTATCCCCCACCATTGCCCCGCAAGTCCAATACGAGCCGATCGGCACCGGTTTCGGACAAGGCTCCAAGGGCCGCCTCGAATTCCTCGTGGGTGTTCCTCGCAAACCGGATCACCTTGATGTAGCCGGTTCGGTCCTCCATCAGCTCCGCTGACACGACACTGTGGATGGGAATCCGACCGCGGCGCAGCTTCACGTCGATGGTATCCCCACCGATTCGGTTCGGCCTGAACAGCCCCAATCGCACCTCCGTTCCTGCCGGCCCCTTGAGGAGGTCCATCACCTTGCTGTTGGTCAATCCTGTTCCCGCGATGGCAGAGTCATCCACGACGACAATGCGGTCACCTGCCAGGACCCCGGCCTCCTCGCTGGGTCCTCCGGGAATGGGCGTTACCACCATGATGGTGTCCTGCTGGAGCAGGAATTCGACCCCGATGCCTTCGAAGTTGCCCTCCATCGGCTCGGCCATGGCCGCCAATTCTTCGCTGCTGAACCAATCGCTGTGCGGATCCAGCTCCGCAAGAATGGCATCGATGGCCACCTCGGTCAACCGACTGCGGTCCACAGGGTCGACATACATCCGGTCGATGCGGTCCAGGACGGAGCCGAGTACCTGCCCGGAAGGCATGAATACAGGACCCTGCAGGTTCCAGATCGGCTCATCCCTTTGAAGGCCCTGTCCGAGGTAGGCGCCCAGCATGAGTGCGGCCCCGAGCGCCAAGGGAATCCATGGCCGGGGAATGGGCGGGCGTTCACTCGACATGTTCGTACCGCACGATTTCGACGCCTGCGTCATTGAGGAATTTCAAGCCCGAATCATCCTTGTAGGCATGGATGAATACGAGCCTGCGGATGCCCACCTGGTGGATCAGCTTGGCGCATTCCCGACACGGCGACAGGGTGATGTAGAGGGTGGCGCCGGCCGCCGTGTGGTTCGACCTCGCCAGTTTGGTGATCGCATTCGCCTCGGCATGCAACACATACCAATGGGTCGACCCGTCCTCGTCCTCACATGCATTGGGAAATCCGCTGGGGGTGCCATTGTATCCGTCCGACACAATCATGCCGTCGCGCACGATGAGTGCTCCGACCTGCTTGCGCCGGCAATGGGACAGCATCGCCCATTCGCGTGCCATCCGGAGGTACGCCATGTCATATCGTCGCTGCTTTGCCTCGTGCACGCCGCGAAGGTACTTCCCCCCATTCTTCTCCTGTGCCCCCCGTGGTGCCGGTTGCGTCCTGAAGCGCACCTTTGCAACATGCGCATCTACACCCGCACCGGTGACGGAGGGGAGACCTCCCTGTTCGATGGTTCCCGCGTCCACAAGGACGACGCCCGCATCGAAGCATACGGCACCATCGATGAATTGAATGCCGTGGTCGGAGGACTGCTCGACCATCCGGTCCTTGAGCCGCACAGGGACGCAGTGCGCGGAATACAAGACCACCTGTTCCGCATCGGCAGCATCCTCGCCGATCCCAAGGGCCCCCGACCTGGCGCCCTCATGGTCACGGAGTCGCACATCGAAGCCATGGAAGCATGGATTGATGCCCTGGAAACGGCATTGCCCCCTTTGCGGAATTTCGTTCTTCCCGGAGGCCATCCGGCCATCTCGCAATGCCATCTGGCCCGCACTGTTTGCCGACGTGCGGAACGGCGATCCGTGGCCCTGGACCGTCTCGTCTCCCAGCCCGACGCTGCGATCAAATACCTCAATAGATTGAGCGATGCCCTCTTCACTTTGGGCCGTTGGGCGGCCTTTACTGCGGGTGTCGAGGAGGAAAAGTGGCCTCGCGACCTTGAAAATCAAGGATGAAGGGAACTTTTTGTGTTCGATGGGCGTAGGGCTTGCAAAGAATTGGGACTCGGCTACTTTTGCCGCGCCTGAAATATGAAGCACGATGTATTGGACTCTTGAACTTGCTTCTTACCTCGAAGACGCCCCTTGGCCCGCTACGAAGGATGAACTCATTGATTTCGCCATGCGGACAGGAGCGCCTTTGGAAGTGGTGGAGAACCTGCAGCAAATCGAGGATGACCAGGAAACCTTCGATACCATCGAGGACATTTGGCCCGATTATCCCTCGAAGGAGGATTTCTTCTTCAACGAGGACGAGTACTAGCCATTTCCTGTCAGTGTCGTTTCCTGTCAGTAAAGCCGGTTCCTATGGAAGCCGGCTTTTTTTTTCAGGGGGGTCACTCGGACTCCGGCATCCATGCCAACCTCAGGCAGTCCTCCATTTCAGGGTCGGGGCCGATGGCCACAATGGGCCGGTCGCCAAAGGCCTTGTTCCACTCCTTTATGACTTTGTCGGTTTCACTGGACAGACACCGAGCAAAGGGTTGACCCCCTTCATCCACGGCAAAAGCCCACAGCAGCTGGCCCCCATGCTCGGGCGCGGCCCCCTCGATGATGGTACCGATGCGCTCAGGGGCCAGAAAGCTGCGGACCTCCAATGGAATCTCTGACCGCTGCAAGGGCGCCATGGTCGACGGATGGAGCACTCCGGCCCCGGCCAGGCTCATGCGTTCCGCCGTCCGATGGTCCAGGCGTGCAATCCGCTTCGCCAGCGGCCACTGCCTCGGATCTCCTGTCATCACGCCGGGCACGTCCTTCCACACCACCAAACGCTCAGCGCCCAGCGCTTCGGCCAACAGTGCAGCGCTGAAATCGGACCCTTCCCTTCCCAAAGTCGTGGGAATGCCGTCGCTTGTGCCTCCCACAAATCCCTGGGTCACCACCACGGCAGACCCCACCGAACTGAAAGCCTTTCTCAACAGCCGATGGGTCACCTCGAGGTCCACGGATGCCGCCCGGTGTCCACTGTCGGTCCGGATGACCTCCCATGCAGACCACCACAGCGCATCCTGCCCCTCCTGTGCGCATTGGGCATGGACAATCCTGGTGGAGAACAGTTCGCCGAACCCGACGAGGGCATCGTAGCCCGCATCGCTGCAATCCGCGCCACACAACTCACGCGCCACCCGCATGAATTCCGCCCAATCCCCTTTGATCAATTTCCAGCTCAACCCGAGTTCTTCCAACACCTCGAAATGGAAGGCCCGCACTTCCTCCACCGCGGCATCGGGCATTGCCACCGTCGGCAAAGTGCCCCATACTCTTTCCAGCGCATTGGTGGACTTGGCCATGGCACTCACCACAACCACGGGTTGAACGCCATTGCGGACCCGCTCGCCCACGATCCTCGCCACATTTCGGACCCCTGCAGCATCCCGGACCGCAGCCCCCCCGAATTTGTGAACCTCCAACTTCATGATGCGTTGGCCAAACGATGGAGTGCAGTGCCCGCCAGGCGGCCATTGAGCCATTCGCTGCTGACCTCAGCATCCAGCGACTTGTAGAAGTCGATGGCGGGTGTGTTCCAATCGAGTACCTGCCACTGCATGTAGGCGCAACCGCGTCGCACCGCCTCGGCCGCCACCGCGGAAAACAGCTTCAGGCCGAAGCCCTTTCCCCTTTCATGCTCCGTCACCACGAGGTCCTCGAGGAACAGGCAGCGGCCATTCCATGTGCTGTACTTCTGGTAGTAGAGGGCGATGCCCACCACCTCATCACTTTCGGTGGACTCCAACACCAGCAGTCCATACGCCGGATCCGAACCGAAACCGTCGTTCATCAGGGTCTGCGCATCGATGTTCACCTGGTCGAGGGCACGCTCGTACTCCGCCAGTTCCCTGATCAGTTCGAGGGTCCTTGGAATGTCCTCCTCTTTTCCCGGTCTGACCCTTGCCGATTGTTCCATGCCACAAACGTAGATTGCATCAAGGCATGCCCGAAATCAGCAGTCCGATAGATGTTTTTTTGGCTATCCTCCTCTTGTTGGGTGCCATTCGCGGCTTTCGAAGGGGCTTCATTCTCGAGGTAACCGGGCTCGTCGCCCTCTTCCTCGGAGCCTATGCAGCGCTGTACGGTTCCGACATCACGGCAGGATGGCTCGATGCGCACTACGCCATCGGCAAGGAGTACCTCGGCATCGTGTCCTTTGCGGTGACGTTCCTCATCGTTGCCCTAGCGGTGCACCTCATTGGGCGCCTGCTCGAGAAGCTCGTGGACATCACGGCACTCAAGCCGCTGGACCGGCTGGGCGGGGTGGTGTTCTCCACCGGTCGGTCTTGGTTCTTCTGGTCCATCATCCTGCTGCTCATCCAAGGATTCCTCGGGACCGATTGGCTGCCGGATTCCTGGGTGCAGAACAGCGTGATCTGGCCCTGGTTGGATCAGACAGCCAGAACCGTGCTGCCCCTGATCGATCCTTGGATTCCCGAATTCTGAGCGCGGCCCTGCCAGCGCACAACGTCAGAGGTTGACTTCGACACCGAGGTCCTTGCCCAAGGCGGCAATGCGGTCGCCCAGGGTCGCCCAGGCCTCCCCGTATGGGGTGCCTTCTTCCCAATCGCCCCGGATGGAGAAGTAGAATTTGATCTTGGGTTCGGTGCCGGATGGCCGTGCCGTCACCAGGGCACCCGATGCTGTCAGAAACTGGACGACATTGGAGGGTGGAAGGCCATTCCAACCCGCAAGATGGTCGCGCACCTCCACCACCGTTTCACCCCCGAGCACCGCAGGTGGCGCCTCCCTGAACCCATTCATCATCGTCCGGATTTCTTCGGCACCGGCCATGCCCCCGCGCTTCAATGAAACCAAGGCTTCGCGGTACATCCCATAATGGCGATGCAGGTCGCGCAACCGATCCAGCAGCGTGCGTCCCTTGCCCCACTCCACGTGCGCCATCTCTGCAATCATGGCAGCGGCTGCGATGGCGTCCTTGTCCCTGACTTCGTCTCCGATGAGGTAGCCATAGCTTTCCTCGCCTCCCACGAGGAACCGACCCTGACCCTCACGCGCCAGAATTTCCGAAGCGATCCATTTGAAACCGGTCAGGGTCTCCGCAACGGGGACATCGAACCCATCGGCTATTTCCGAGATGAGGCGGGTCGTCACGATGGTCCTCGCCACGAAATCCCCCTCGGCCAACCCAACGCTGTCTGCCTTGGTGCGGAGGACGTAGTGCACCAGCAGGGAAGCCAGTTCATTTCCATTGAGCAATCGGAATTGACCCTGCTCATCCCGCACGGCCGCCCCCACGCGGTCCGAATCCGGATCCGTGGCCAAGACGAGTTCCGCCCCCGTGGATTCCGCCCGCTCAAGCGCCAACCGCAAAGCGCTGGCCTCCTCCGGATTGGGAGAATCCACTGTGGGGAAAGCCCCGTCGGGGGTCTTTTGGGATTCCAGCACCTCCACATTCCGAAAACCGCAGGCAGACAATGCAGGGGCCATGCTGACCGCACCGGTTCCATGGAGGGGCGAATAGACCATGCTCAAATCCGAGCCATGCTCGATCAGGCCCGCATCCAATCGGTGTGAGGCAATGGCTGCGTAATAATCCCGGTCCAGCTCGGGCCCGATGGTGCTGATCAGCGGGTCGGCCGGATCGGCCCTGCGGACGGCCTGCAGTCCGGACACCGCCCGGACACAGGCAATGATGCCCTTGTCGTGGGGAGGTACGATCTGACCCCCATCACCCCAATAAACCTTGTACCCGTTGTATTCCTTGGGGTTGTGGCTTGCCGTGACGACAATGCCGGCCTGACAGCCGAGCTGTCGGATGGCGAAACTCAGTTCGGGTGTGGGCCTCAAACCGTCGAAAACGTGGGCCGTAATGCCATTCCCCGCCAGCACTTCGGCCGCCACTTTGGTGAATTCGTCGCTCCTGTGACGGCTGTCGTGCGCGATGGCGACGGAGATGTCGCCCGTGAGCTGCTCCTTCATGTAATCGGCAAGCCCCTGCGTTGCCATGGCCACCACCGCGGCATTCATACGGTTGGTCCCAGGGCCCATGATGCCCCGCATGCCCCCGGTTCCGAATTCGAGGTCCTGATGGAACGCCTCCAACAGTTCGGAGGGATCCGGGTTGTCCAACATGGCTTGTACCGCCTTGCGCGTAGCGGGGTCATGGGGCTCTCGTGTCCAGGCCTCGGCCTTGTTGCGGATGGTGTCCAGGTTCATGTTGGTCGATCAAGCAGGTGAATGGGTGTCAAATTTCGCGCGCATGCACCGGTCGAGCGCCTCCTTCCACGAAATGGGCGCCCTGCCCAACCGCTCGAAGAAACCCGCCTCCTGCAATTTGCTGTAGCCGGGCCGCACTGCCTTCGTCGGAAAAGCTGAGGTCGGAACAGCATTGATCCTCACCTGTGGTGCCCTTTCAGCCAGGATGGCGCTGGCGAAACCGTGCCAACTCGTGATGCCCGCATGCCCATAATGGTGGATGCCCGAAGTCTCCAGGGGATCGATTGAACCCAACCGCACCCAATCGAGCAGGTCCTCCGCGAAATCGCCCACATGGGTCGGGCACCCCAATTGGTCATCGACGACACTGAGTTCCGTCCGCTCGGAGGATAGACGGAGCATGGTGTTCAGGAAATTCTTCCCATCCCGATCATACAACCATCCCACCCTCACAATGGATGCCGTGGGCAGCGCTGCAAGAAGGGCCTCCTCACCGGCCAGCTTGCTCGCACCGTATACCCCTGTCGGGCCGGTTGGGTCAGTCGGCCGATAGGGACGTGCGCCCCGTCCATCAAAAACGTAGTCCGTGCTGATGTGAACCACCCGGATGTCCCTGCGGGCACAGGCCTCCCCCAACAAGCCCGGAGCGGTCCCATTGATGGCAAAGGCCCTGTCCCGTTCATCCTCTGCGGCATCCACTGCCGTATACGCCGCACAACTGATGACCACATCGGGCTTCAGGGCGTCCAACGCTGTGGCCATAGTCCCGGGCACCGCGAGGTCCATCAGATCACGGCCACAGGCGAGCAGGGTCAACCCTTCGCTTGCTGCATCCTCCGCCAGCGAGCGCAATCGTCCTCCCAATTGTCCCGTTGTTCCTGTAATGGCCACCCGCATGAGACAAAGAAAACATGCCTTTTTCCGGTTTTGGCACGGAATCTGCGTGGTGAACAACATCAAACCGTTCACCATGAAAAACCCGACCCCCCTTTTGGGCAGGCATGCTGCCCGGATGACCGCGCTGCTCGCGTTGCTGTTCGCCCTCGGCTCCGTCCATGCCCAATGTTGCGGCCGTCAACCCCCCCGGACCTCCGGAGCCTTTGAACTGTCCGCAGGAAACGTCGCCCTCGGTCTTCCGGAAGGCCTCATGAACCACCTCCATGTGGATATGGCGTGGTTCAGCGCTTCCCGCAGTCCCTTCAAGAGGGGCCTCCGCCTGGGGGTCGGTTCCCTCGGTTCCGCCAGGGTCCCGTCAGACAGTGACAACGGATTGGACCCTACGAACTTGGAGGAATTCAGATACCGTATGCTGCTCCCGGAGCTGTCCGGGGTGCTGAGGTTCGACCCTCTGCGTGGTGGTTTCAGGCCTTTTGCTGAGGGCTCCTTCGGCATCGCTGCGACCTTTGTGGACGAACGGAATTTCGACGCGGCCGGTGAGCGCATAGGCTACGGGGTTGAAGCGATTGACCCCACGGTGAATTTCGGGTGGTCCGCCGGCACCCGCATCCGACTGGGACGCGCCGCTTTCCTGGTCCTGCGCTACGGGGAACAGCAGGGTGGCCTGCTCAACCACTACGACCTGCACTCCTTGGATGCCGCCCCGATTTCAGCGCAAGCAGTGCGCCGTCAGGCTACGCTGGGCATCAGCTTCGGCCGATGAGCCCGTCACCGTTCAGGCGGCCCGCATGGCCTCAACGGGATCCATGCGGGCCGCCTGCATTGCCGGGGCCAATCCGGCGATGACACCACTGACCACCGCAATGCCCAGCCCGAGCAGGAACCGGTCCAATCCGAACACGAGGGACATCCCATCGGAGAGTACATTGACCGAAACGACCAGCAGGCCCACTGCGAACAGGGCGAGCAAGGCCCCGATGATGCACAGGGCCACCGCCTCGGTAAGGAATTGGGCCAACACGAAGCTGCGCTTGGCCCCCAGCGCTTTCTGGACACCGATGAGCGGGGTGCGTTCCTTCACGGAAACGAACATGATGTTGGCCACCGAAAAACAACCGATCAGGATGGCAAAGGCGCCAATGAACCAGACGCCGTATTCCACTTGGCCGAACAGAACATCGATAAAGGCGGTCAACATCTCGACTTCGTTCACGGCGAAATCAGACTCATCCCGCGGATGCAACCGGCGGATCGGTCTGTAGGCGGAAATGACCTCCCCCCGGAGCAAGTCGAGGTCGACACCTTCCTTGGCTCGGATGAGGATGCTGGACTTCAGGGCACGGAAATTGAGGAGTTGCCGTCCGAAGGTGACCGAGATCAGCACCAGGTCGTCCGTCCCTTCTCCCACCAGGGAGGTGCCTTCCTGGGCGAGGATTCCGATCACGCGCAATTTCCTGCCCTCCAGCGTGCACATCTCTCCGATGGCCTTGCCTCCCGGAAACAGACGGTTGACGATGTCGCGCCCGATGATGACCACCGGGGTTCCAGCCTGCATCTCGCGGGGAGTGAAGAACCGACCCTCCTCGATGTCCAATTCGATGGCGTCGAAATAATCGAGGGTCACGGCCGCCATGCGGGCCCCTTGGAAGCTGCTGCTGCCCCGTTCGATGTTGGCCATGTTCCCCGTCTGGAAGGCAACACTGCGTGCGGATGGAAGGCGCTCCCGCAACAAGTCGGCGTCCTCCAATGTGGGGTCGGTCCTCAGGGCATATTTCCACCACGGATAGTCCGAAGAGAAGGTCCACGGCATCTTCTCGACGAACAGCACGTCACTGCGCACCGAACTGAAGATTCCTTTCAGGTTCTCCTCCAGGGAGTCGGATACGGCAAACACCGCCGTGATCATGAAGATGCCGATCATGACGCCCAGCAAGGACAGCAGGGTGCGGAGACGGTTGGTCACCAATGCCTGCCAGGCCTGGATGAAACTCTCAACGAACAACCTGCGGGACATGTCCGCTAAGCTACGGACCCCTCATTGCAGAAGGGGCTTGCTGTAGACTAATTTCGCCGCTTCATCCAGCCCTTCAACCATGGAACGTCCCATCCGCCGCGCCTTGATTTCCGTCTTCCACAAAGAAGGCCTCGCCCCCATCGTGGACCGACTGCACGCCCATGGAGTCGAGATCCTCTCCACCGGTGGAACGCAAAGGGCCATTGAAGCATTGGGGGCCAAGGTCACGCCCGTCGAATCCGTCACCCATACGGCGGAAATGCTCGGTGGCCGGGTCAAGACCCTGCACCCCATGGTCTTCGGAGGCATTCTCGCCCGTCGGGACTTCGGGCCGGACGATGTCGATGTGGCGGACCATGGCATCGGCCCGATCGACCTGGTCATCGTGGACCTCTATCCTTTCGAGGAAACCCTGGCTTCCGGTGCAACGGAAGGGGAGATCATCGAGAAAATTGACATCGGGGGCATCGCATTGATCCGGGCAGCTGCGAAGAACTTCACCGATGTGGTCTGCATTCCTTCCCGGGGACAGTACGGCGACCTTGTGGATGCGCTGGGAGAAGGCATGTCCACCACGATGGATTTCCGTCGCCGCATGGCGGGTGCCGCATTCGGGGTGTCCTCAGGGTACGACGCCGCCATCGGACGATGGGTCCGAGAAGGGGGCCATCCCGAAGTCCTGTCCGTGCTCGAGACGACGAGCACCCCCCTGCGCTATGGAGAGAACCCGCACCAGGCCGGCGCCTTCCATGGCGATCTGGCCGGTCTTTTCACCCAGCACAACGGCAAGGCCCTCAGCTACAACAACCTGCTCGATGTGGATGCCGCGTTGCAATTGATGTCGGAATTCAAGGAGGACGGGCCGACCGTGTCGATCCTCAAGCACAACAATGCCTGTGGTCTGGCCACGCGAGCCACCTTGGCCGAGGCTTACACCGATGCGTTGGCTGGAGACCCGGTCTCCGCGTTTGGTGGAATCGTCATCGCCAACCGGCCAATGGACCTGGAGACGGCTGAAATCCTGCACCCCCTCTTCTGCGAAGTGGTCATCGCCCCATCATTCTCTCCGGAAGCCCTTGCCCTCCTGGGTGGAAAGAAGAACCGCATCCTCCTTGAACAACACCGCTGGCCTGCTCCTGACCGCAACGTGCGCAGCGCGCTCGGCGGTTATCTCGTCCAGCAGCCAGATGCCTGTATCGAAGGTGCAGCGCAATTCGAGTGTGCCACAGAAACGGCACCGGACGCAGGGCAGATGGACGACCTCGCTTTCGCCATGAAACTGGCCAAGCACACGCGCTCCAATACGATCGTACTCGCCCGCGGCGGACAGCTGTTGGCCAGTGGTACCGGTCAGACCTCACGCGTGGATGCCCTCAACCAGGCCATCGACAAGGCCGGGCGCATGGGTTTCGACCTCGCGGGTGCAGTCATGGCGAGCGACGCGTTCTTTCCGTTCCCCGATTGCGTGGAAATCGCGCACAAGGCCGGAATTGCTGCCGTCGTGCAACCGGGCGGTTCCATCAAGGACGGTGAAAGCGTGGCGTTCTGCAATGCCCATGGAATGGCCATGGTGATGACCGGCGTGCGCCATTTCCGACACTGAATCCGACCGGGCGAAGCTCCGCGAAAAGGATGCTGGTCTTATCCACCATCCAACGTGTTGATTATCCCACAACACCTTTGAATCCGCATACGTTATTCCCTCAAATTTGGGAACATATGGGCCTGTTCAACTTCTTCATGCAAGAGATCGCCATCGATCTCGGAACCGCCAACACCGTCATCTACTACGAGGACCAGGTGGTGGTGGATGAACCCTCCATCGTAGCCAAGGACCGCGCCTCGAACAGGACTGTGGCCATAGGGCGTCAGGCCCAGCAAATGCACGGCAAGACGCACGAGAACATCAAGACCGTGCGGCCGCTCAAGGATGGGGTCATCGCCGACTTCCAGAGCGCAGAGGACATGATCAAGGGAATGATCCGGATGATCAAGCGTCGCCGGAGCCTGTTCAATCCGACACTGCGCATGGTCATCTGCATTCCGTCCGGCATCACGGAGGTCGAGAAGCGGGCGGTCAAGGACAGCGCCGAGCACGCGGGTGCCAAGGAGGTTTTCCTGATCCATGAGCCCATGGCCGCAGCGATCGGCATCGGCATCGACGTGGAAGAACCGATGGGCAATATGATCATCGACATCGGCGGCGGCACCTCGGAAATCGCGGTCATCGCACTCGGTGGCATCGTGACGGACAAGAACATCCGCGTGGCCGGTGACGAATTCACCCAGGACATCGAGGAGTATATGCGCCGGCAGCACAACATCCTGGTGGGTGAACGCACGGCGGAACAAATCAAGATCGAGGTCGGCAGTGCACTCACCGAGCTTGACGAGCCGCCTGAGGATTATGCCGTGCGCGGCCGGGACCTCATGACGGGCATACCGAAGGAAATCCTGGTGAGCTATGCTGAGATCGCCATGGCCCTGGACAAGTCGATTTCGAAAATCGAGGAGGCCATTTTGAGCTGTCTGGAAAACACGCCCCCCGAGCTGTCTGCCGACATCTACAAGACCGGCATCTATCTCGCCGGTGGAGGTGCGCTGCTGCGGGGCTTGGACAAGCGCATCAGTGGCAAGACGCGTCTGCCGGTCCACGTGGCTGAAGAACCCTTGCGCGCAGTGGCCAGAGGCACCGCCATAGCGTTGAAGAACGTCGAGAATTTCGCGTTCCTGATGCGCGAGTGAGGCCGGCCTGCTGATGCGGAATCTCTGGCTGCTCCTACAACGAAACGCGTTCCTCCTCGCCTTCATCGCCTTGATGTCGGTGTCCCTCTCGGTGCTGTTCCGCAACAACGGTGCAGCAAGGTCCTCCTGGTTCCAACGCACGGGCGCCATCTCCTCCGCCATAGAACAGCAGCGCAGCCAATGGTCCAATTACCTTCATCTGGCCGAGCAGAACGCCACCCTTGCGGGGGAAAATGCCGCCCTGCGTTCCCAACTCCTGTCCATGGAAATGGACAACGTGTGGAAAGAGGACACCCTCCGCGGATGGACCGTTCTGAGCGGCGAGCTGGTCAAGGGGCCTGATGGCAAGCCACACACCCTTTCCCTGGCCACGCCGGGCCAGGACGTAGGCGTCCAGCCCGGCATGGGAGTACTGTCCTCTGGAGCGGCATTCGGAAGCGTGGAGGAGTCCGGTGAAACGCACAGCCGGATCCTGACCCTCCTGCACGCCGGCGCCACGTGGAGTTGCCGCATCGGCCGAAGGGGGCCCGTCGCCTCCCTCGGATGGGATGGGGTGACCCTCGACAGGTTGCAACTGAAGGACGTGCCCCGGCATGTGGATGCGCGACAAGGGGACTCCATCTTCACTTCCGGCTACGACCTCCGTTTCCCTCCCGATGTTCCCATGGGCATCATCGCAAGCGTGGAACGCCATTCCGGAGCGGATTTCATCGATGTCTCCGTGCGACCTGTCGTGGATTTCCGTGCCGTCCGTCACGTTGAATTCATCGAACACCGCTCCGATTCGGAACGCGTGGTATTGGCCCAACCGTCCGACCTTCCATGATGGCGATCAGGATCATATTGATGGTGGTCCTCCAGGCCCTGTTTCTCCGTGATGTGAGCCCTTTCGGGATTTGGACCCGTCCGGAGTGGACCCTGTGGGCCCTGCTGCTCGTTCCACCACAAAGCGGCCCTTTCTACAAGCTCCTGTGTGGATTCGGCATGGGGTTGGGGTTGGACATCGCGCTGGGGACCTATGGCCAGCACATGGTGGCCGGCACCATGCTCGGTGGCGCCCTGCCCACCCTTCACCGCCTGCTTGCCCCGCGGGAGGGATATGAGGTTACCGACCGCCCCGTGCTGCGCGACATGGGGGCCGGTTGGCTGTTGGGATTCCTGTTTGCTTCCGCCCTGGTCTATCACCTCACCCTCATGCTGGTGGTGGAATGGTATTGGCACCTTTTTGCAGGCGCACTGCTGCCTGCCATCACGAGTGCCTGTTTCACGACGGCAGGCTGCATGGTCCTCCACATGGCCGTCTATTCACCTGAAAGGCGCAAAGCCTCCCTCTGATGGACGTTCGCTTCCGGACGGTCGTTCTGTTGGTCCTGTTCTTTACCGTGGCGTTCACCCTGCGGTTGATCTCCCTGCAGATCCTACAACCGGAATGGAAGGAGAAGGCCGTCTCCCTCACCAGCGATAGACAGTCCATCCCGCCGAGCAGGGGGCTCCTCTTCGCCCGGAAGGGTGAACTGCTTGTGGGCTCACGGGCTGCCCATGACCTCGTGGTGCTGCCGCGGCAGCTGCCTGAAACCGACAGCCTCGCCCTGTCCCAAACCGCTCAATGGGCCGGCATGACAGTGGAAGACCTGGTCGCCGCCCTCGACAAGGCCAAACGGTACAGCCGGTACAAGATGTCCACCGTGAAGCGCGGCATCGATGTGGAGGAACATGCGAGGATGGCCGCGACCATCCACCTGCACCCCGGTTTCTCCTTCAGGACGCGGCCGGTGAGGAATCACCTCCATGGGGTGGCCGGACACCTCATCGGCGAGTATGCGGAAGCATCACCGAAAGACCTCGAAATCGACCCCTTCTACCGCCTGGGCGACCGGATCGGCCGCAGTGGCCTCGAGCGGGTGTACGAGCTCGAACTGCGCGGAGTCAAGGGCCGGGAGTCTGTCCTGGTGGATGCCCGCAACCGGGTGCGGAACACCACCCTGCAGGAAGGGGATGACCGCCCGGCGGAGGCCGGCAAGGACCTGCACCTGACCATCGACCTGCCACTCCAGCAACTTGCGGAGCGGCTCATGCAACAGAAAAAGGGCAGTGTGGTCGCAATCGAGCCGCATTCCGGGGAGGTGCTCGCCCTGGTCTCCGCTCCCGGATTCGATCCTGACATCCTGGTGGGACCCAACCGGGGCAGCTATTACAATTCACTGGCTTCGGATCCCGACAAACCCTTGTTCAATCGCGCCGTCAAGGCCACCTACAGGCCGGGATCCATCTGGAAAATGGTGCAGGGGCTGATCGCCCTCGACGAGGGGCACATCCAGCCTTCGTCTCGCTTCCTGTGCGACCGGAACATCATCGGCTGCCATGGTCCCCACCGATGGGACGACCTGCGGCTCGCCGTGATCCACAGCTGCAATCCTTACTTCTACCGCGTGATGAAGCGCATGGTCAATGCCGGTGAAGGCGAGTCCCGATTCGAGCAGGATGCTGCGGGATTGGACCACTGGCGGAACCGTGTGTCGGCCTTCGGCTTCGGCACCCGATTGGGAGGCCGTCTGCCCGGCACTTCCACCGGCAACATCCCCGACAGCAAGTATTATGACGGCATCTACGGCCGGCACCGCTGGGATTTCGGCACGATCTACTCCATTGCCATCGGCGAGGGCGAACTGCTGACCACGCCCCTGCAGATGGCCAACCTGGCCGCCACCCTGGCCAACCGCGGATGGTACCGCACACCGCATTTCATCCGCAGTGTTGGCGAGGATGGAAAACCCCCCGGTCTGGGCGTCCAAATGGACACCGGGGTCGATTCGGTCCACTTCGAACCCATCATCCGCGCCATGCAGCAGGTGGTCGAAAACCCATCCGGTACCGGTCGACGCGCGCGCATCAGGGGCATCGAGGTGTGCGGCAAGACGGGAACCGTGCAGGACGAGCCGAGAAAGGACCATTCCGTCTTCATTGCCTTTGCTCCAAAGGACGACCCCCGCATCGCGATCAGCGTATACGTGGAGAATTCAGGGTTTGGCGGCGAATGGGCCGCCCCCATCGCAGCCCTGCTGATCGAACAGTACCTCGAAGGCGAGGTCGATAACGACCGCCGCCTGCAGCGCATCCTCGACGCGGATCTCTCCAATCCGTACGCCGAAGAAGCGACGCCGGTGTCCGCAGAACCGAACGCCCCATGACCAGGAATTCGGACATCCTGCGGAACATCGATGGATTGACCATCCTCCTGTTCCTGATGCTGGCCTGCTTGGGCTGGGTCAACCTCATTTCAGCCGCCACCGGACCTGATGGTGCGGTCGAATGGGGCCTCAACACCCTGCATGGAAAACAGGGCCTGTGGCTTGTGGTCAGCCTCGTCCTGGGTTTCCTCATCCTGCAGATCGAGGGCACCTTTTTCATCCGCACAGCCTGGTTGAACTATGCCTTCACCCTCCTTCTCTGTGCTCTAGTCCTGGTCGTGGGCCGGAAAGTCGGCGGCGCGCGTTCCTGGTTTGGCGTTGGAGGATTCGGCATACAGCCTTCTGAATTCGCCAAGATGGGCGCTGCACTGGCCCTGGCGTGGTTCTGTTCCAAGGAAGGCGGCCTTCATGCATTCGGACAGCGCATCCGGGCTGCCATCATCGTCGGCATTCCCGCGGGATTGATCCTCCTGCAACCCGATGCCGGAACGGTCCTCGTATTCCTCGGGTTCGTCTTTGCCATGTACCGCGAGGGCCTCAGTGGTGCCGTGCTGATCGTCGGGTTTGCTGCCGTTGTCATGGCGGTATTGACCATCCTTTCCGGAGCGGGGAACCTGACCTACCCCCTGATCGGGGAGGCCAATGGCATCTTTCGGTTCTGGCTGATGTTCGTCGCCACAGCAACGGCCAGTGTCCTGCTGTTGCGCAATGCGACCCTGCCCCGTTACCGGGGGCGCATCACAACGAGGGCCATTGCCTCTGCCCTCGCGGCCCTCATCTTCTCCATCGGGATGCACCTGGCGCTGGAAGAGGTGCTCCGGCCGCACCAACGGGAGCGCATCCAGGTGCTGTTCGGCCTCGAGGTGGACAACCCGGATGCCGACTACAACATCCGGCATGCCAAGACCGCCATCGGGTCGGGGGGCTGGACCGGGATGGGGTGGCGCAATGGCCCCATGACGGGCTACGGATTCGTTCCGGAACAGGAGACGGACTTCATCTTCTGCACATGGGCCGAAGAATGGGGCCTCTTTGGCGCTGTCTTCTTCCTCATCCTGTTCTCCAGCTTCATCCTGCGCATCCTTTTCATTGCCGAACGCCAGCGCAGTCAATTCACACGGGTCTACGCCTACGGGGTGGGGGGCATATTGTTCATGCACATGCTCATCAATGTGGGCATGGTCCTCGGTCTCGCTCCGGTCATCGGAATCCCGTTGCCCTTTATGAGCTATGGCGGGTCCAGCTTCATGGCCTTCGCGCTGATGATCGCCATCCTGCTGCGGCTCGATGCGGAGCGGTTCTCCGTCCTGCGCTGACCCCTCTCCCGCTGTGGCTCAGAGACCGAGCAGCACTTCCATCGGATCCTTGGAGCCGAAGAGCATCCGCTCCGGGTGCTCGAGCATGTCCTTCACGGCGACGAGGAAGCTCACGCTTTCCTTGCCGTCGATGATGCGGTGATCGTAGCTCAGGGCCACGTACATGATCGGACGGATCTCGACCTGGCCGTTGACCGCCATCGGACGTTCCACGATGTTGTGCATACCGAGGATGGCGCTCTGTGGCGGGTTGATGATCGGAGTCGACAACATGGAGCCGAAGACGCCACCGTTGGTGATCGTAAAGGTGCCACCGGTCATCTCGTCGACCGTGATCTGGCCGTCGCGGGCACGGATGGCGAGCCGCTTGATCTCGGCCTCGATCTGGTCGAGGCTCATCGACTCGGCGTTGCGCACGACCGGTACCATGAGGCCCTTGGGCGAGCTCACGGCGATGCCGATGTCGGCGTAGTCGTGCATGACCATCTCCTTTCCGTCGATCATGGCGTTCACGGTCGGGTACAGCTCGAGCGCTGAAGTCACCGCCTTGGTGAAGAAGCCCATGAAGCCGAGGCCGACGCCGTGCTGCTCCTTGAACTTCTCCTTGTACCGCTTCCGGAGGTCCATGATGGGCTTCATGTCGACCTCATTGAAGGTGGTCAACATGGCCGTCTCGTTTTTCACGCCGACCAGGCGCTCCGCGACTTTGCGGCGCAGCATGCTCATCTTTTCGCGGCGCACTTCACGGCTGCCGGACCAACCGGCACCGGGCAGCTTCGGTTCTGGAATGCCCGCTGCCATGGCGGCGAGTACATCCTGCTTGAGGACGCGTCCTCCCGGGCCGGTGCCGGACACCTGGCCCGTCTTCAGGCCGTTCTCGTCCATCAACTTCCTCGCTGCGGGCGACGGATGTCCCACCGCATGGCCGGACGGAGCTGCCGCCACTGCTGCCGGGGCCACAACAGGGGCGGGCGCCGGCTGGGGAGCCGCTGCCGGCGCAGGAGCGGGTTCAGCGGCCGGTGGGGCGGCATCAGCGGGCACTTCGGAATCCGTATCGATGAGGCAGACCACGGCGCCCACCGCCACGGCGTCGCCTTCCTCAGCCTTCAACGTGATGGTGCCTCCCGCCTCGGCGGGCAGCTCCAGCGTGGCCTTGTCGCTGTCGACTTCGGCAATGGCCTGGTCCTTGAAGACGTAGTCTCCATCGGACACCAGCCAGGTGGCGATTTCCACTTCCGAGATGGACTCCCCAGGGCTGGGGACCTTCATTTCGAGGATGGGCATGGGATCGGGATCAGGGGATGAATCGTTGAATGGGCACCAAGGTCGTCAAGCCAGATTGAACACTGACTCGATGATGGCCTGATGGCGCTCAGCGTGAAGAATGGGGCTGCCGGCCGCGGGGCTTGCGGA
Organism: uncultured Flavobacteriales bacterium; assembly: GCA_938082505.1. Taxonomy (GTDB): domain Bacteria; phylum Bacteroidota; class Bacteroidia; order Flavobacteriales_D; family Sanyastnellaceae; genus UBA8752. Next base: position 39,364 of record CALLLH010000032.1, on the reverse strand, counting down.
CTCGGGGCGAGAGAAAAAGTGCTGGACTCCGGGACCGAAGCGGTGCAGGTGGGCGAGCGCCCCCATGTTCGCCGGTTCTTCCTGCGCCCAGCAGAGGGTCGCCCCGTCATAGCGGTCCAGGACGGCCCCCAATTCGGCGGTGGGAAAAGGATACAGCTGCTCGAGCCGGACCAGGGCAATGGTGTCCATCTCTCCCGCCTGGACGCGCCGTTTCCGCTCTTCGAGGAGGTCGTAGTAGAACTTGCCCGAACACAGGACGACGTGCTTGACGCTGTCGGCGGAGCTGCCGCCGCGCTGCGGATCGTCGATAATCGGGCGGAAGCGGCCCTCGGCGAGGTCGCCCATCGAACTGACCGCATCGGGGTAGCGCAGCAGTTTCTTCGGGGTGAAGACCACCAATGGCTTGCGGAAGGGCCGCAGCACCTGGCGGCGCAGCAGGTGGAAATGGTTGGCCGGTGTGGTCGGATTGGCCACTTGGATGTTGTCCTGGGCGCACAGCTGCAAGAAGCGCTCCATGCGGCCACTCGAGTGCTCGCTGCCCATACCCTCATAGCCGTGCGGCAGGAAAAGCGTCAGCCCGTTGGGGGCGTTCCACTTGTCTTCCCCCGAGCTGATGAACTGGTCGATGATGATCTGCGCTCCGTTGTTGAAGTCACCGAACTGCGCCTCCCAGATGGTCAGTCCCTCCGGCGTGCCGTAGGCGTATCCGAAGTCGAAGCCCATGACCCCGTATTCACTGAGGTTGGAGTTGTAAATGGTGAACTGCTCCTGCCCTGCTTCGAGGTGGTTCAGCGGAATGCGCTCTTCCTCCGTGTCCTCCGTCTTCACCACAGCGTGGCGATGACTGAAGGTGCCCCGCTCCACATCCTGCCCACTCACCCGCACCGGGTGGCCTTCCACAAGCAACGTGCCGTATGCCAGCAACTCGCCCAGCCCCCAATCGAGGCGGTCCTGCTCCACCATCTTCTGGCGGTCGGCGAACAGCTTCTTGACCTTGCGGAAGTAATTCCGGTCATCGGGCAAGCTGCACAGGGCTTGGGCGAGCTTGCCGAGGCGATCCCGGTCAAAGCCGGTCCAGACCTCCATGGCATCGTCGCCCGGCTTCTTCATCCGATAGTCCCCCCAAAGGTTCTCAAGGAAGTTGGTCACATGGATCTTGCCCTCACCCTTGGCCTCCTCCATGGCGGCATCGAGCTTGGACTCCAGCTCCGTGCGCATGCCCTCCGCCGTGGCGCGGTCCATCAGGCCTTCGCCCTCCAGCTGCTGCAGATAGAGCTCGCGCGCGTTGGGGTGTCGCTGGATGGCCTTGTAGAGCTTGGGCTGGGTGAATTTGGGCTCGTCGCCCTCGTTGTGGCCGTACTTGCGGTAGCCCAACAGGTCGATGAAGACGTCCCGGTGCCAACGCTGGCGGTACTCCAGGGCGATGCGAACGGCGGTCACCACCGCCTCGGCGTCATCGGCGTTGACATGGAAGACAGGGCAGTGCGTGGCCTTGGCCACATCCGTGCAATAGATGCTGGAACGGCCATCGAGGTAATTCGTGGTGAAACCGACCTGGTTGTTGACCACCAAGTGGATGGTCCCCCCCGACCGATAACCGTCGAGCTGGGCCATCTGGACCAGCTCGTAGACCACGCCCTGTCCGGCGATGGCTGCGTCGCCGTGTACGAGGACGGGCACGACGGCGCTCTCGTCCTGGTGGTTGCGGTCGATGCGCGCCCGTGCGATGCCTTCCACGACAGGATCGACCGCCTCCAGATGAGAAGGGTTCGGCGCCAAGGTGATGTGCACGGGATGGCCGTTGTCGGCCGTCAAGTCCGTACTGTAGCCCATGTGGTACTTCACATCGCCGTCGAAGTCGTCGCCATTGTCGTACGCTTTGCCGGCAAACTCCTCGAAGATTTCAGTGTAAGGCTTGTTGAGGATGTGGGCGAGGGTATTCAACCGGCCGCGGTGGGCCATGCCGATGATGAACTCCTTGGCCCCCAGCTCCGACCCCCGCTCCACGATGGCGTCCAGGGCCGGGAGCAGGCTTTCGCCCCCCTCGACGCTGAAGCGCTTCTGCCCCACGAACTTCTTCTGAAGGAATTCCTCGAAGACAGTGGCCTGGTTGAGTTTCCTGAAAATCTGGTGCTTCTCCTCCTTGCCGAGCACCGGCCTATTGGCCAGTTCGATGTGGTTCTTGAACCAGCTCCAACGCTCCGGTTCACGGATGTACATGAACTCGATGCCGATGCTGTGGCAGTAGGTCTCCTCCAGGTGGACGATGATGTCACGGAGGGTCGATGCGCCGATGCCGACCTCGCTGCCGGCCTCGAACACGGTATCCAGGTCCGCCTCTTCCAATCCGAAGTGGGCAATCGAAAGATCTGGGCTGTAGTCCCGACGGGCCCTGACGGGGTTGGTCTTGGTGAACAGGTGGCCGCGCGTCCGGTAGGCGTGGATCAGGTTGATGACGCGGAACTCCTTCGGGCCCTGGGCCAACGCCCCGTCAGCCGCTGTCATTGGCGCCGCGCTGCCGGAGGTCAGGGCCTCCTCGCCATAGATGCGCTGGGCAAAGTCAAAACCGAGGAAAAAGTGACGCCAGCTCGGATCAACCAAACTGGGGTCCTCGAGGAACTGCCGATAGAGCGCCTCGACGGCGGCGGGCTCGGCGTTGCTCAGGTGGGAGTGCAGGTCCATGTGTTCGCGCAGGGTGCGATGAACAAAGTTAATCCGGCAATCATGCCCAACGCATTGCAGGACACGGGGTTTTCCCCAAGAAACGCAAGGGTCAGCTCAGGCGCTCGGTGACCATGGAGGCCAGCCCGTACAACAGGGACTTGGCGTGGGCTGCGCGGCTGTGACCGGGATTGGCCAGGGAGAGGCGGTGGAGGGCGCCTTCGGCGAGCGCAACCTGCCCGGCCATGGCGTCCCGGAGTTCGGCATCGACGCCCAGGCTGCGGTAGAGGTCAAGGACCCTCGCGACCTTGCCCTCGGAGCGTTGGCCGAGCTCGGCGCGCAGGGCGTCCAGTTCCGCGTCACGGGCCTCCTCAAGGGCGCGGATGAGCAGGAACGTCTTCTTGTCGGCGAGGATGTCACCCCCCACCTGCTTGCCGAAACGCTCGGGGTCACCGAAGGCGTCGAGGTAGTCGTCCTGAAGCTGGAAGGCGAGGCCGACATGGAGGCCGAATTCGTAGAGGGCGTCCAAGGTGGTGGCGTCGGCCCCTGCGCTGGTGCCGCCCATGTGCAGGGACGCCGCCAGGAGGACGGACGTCTTGAGCCGGATCATCTCCATGTACTCGGCGAGGGCAACCTCGTCGCGGGACTCGAAGGCCATATCCTGTTCCTGTCCTTCACAGACTTCAAGCGCAGTCCGGTGAAAGGTGCGCATCAGGGCCGGCAGGGTGTGGGCCGGAGCGCCCAGGAGGGCCTCGCAGGCCATCACGTGCAGGGCATCGCCGGAGAGGATGGCCAGGTTGGCGTCCCACCGCTCGTGCACCGTCTCATGTCCGCGCCGGAGGGGGGCGTCGTCCATGATGTCATCGTGCATCAAGGTGAAATTGTGGAACAGCTCTACAGCCAAAGCGGCAGGCAAGGCCTGCTCCCTGTTGCCGCCGCAGGCCTCGCAGGCCGCCATGACGAGGGCGGGACGCAGCCGCTTGCCGCCGAGGCCCATCAGGTAGCGGACCGGCGCATAGAGCTCGGATTCCGGATACCGGAGGAGGAACGCCTCGCAGCCCGCCTCGAAAGCGACGGTGTATCCGCGGAGGATCTCTTCGGTCGTGCCCGTGGCTGAGGCTTCACTCATCAGAGGCCGAGGTCCAGTTGCTCGTGGATGTATGCACCGTAGCCGCTCTTGACCAATTCGTCGGCCAGCTTCCTCGCCTGTTCGGTGTCGATGAAGCCCATCCGCCATGCGATTTCCTCGAGGCAGGCAATCTTGAGGCCCTGGCGTTCTTCGATGACCTGCACGTATTGGCCGGCCTGGGTCAATGAATGGAAGGTTCCGGTGTCGAGCCAGGCCGTGCCCCTGTCGAGCTTGCTCACAAAGAGCTCGCCCATTTCGAGGTAGGCTTTGTTGACGTCGGTGATCTCATAGTCCCCGCGGGGACTGGGCTCCAGGTTCCTGGCGATTTCGACCACCCGATTGTCGTAGAAATAGAGCCCGGGAACCGCGAAGTTGGACTTGGGCTGGGCGGGTTTTTCTTCAAGGCTCAGCACGCGGTCCTCCTCATCGAACTCGACCACGCCGTAGCGCTCGGGATCACTGACGTGGTAGGCGTACACCATCGCGCCCTCGATGTCCGTGTTGTCGCGCAGGATGCGGCCGAAGCCCCGGCCGTAGAAGATGTTGTCGCCGAGGACCAGCGCCACTTTGTCATCGCCGATGAAGTCCGCTCCGAGGACGAAGGCCTGCGCCAAGCCGTTGGGCACCTGCTGCTCCACGTAGGAGAAGTTGCACCCCCACTGGCTGCCGTCCCCCAGCAGACGCTGGAAGCCCGGCAGGTCGTGTGGCGTGGAGATGATCAGGATGTCCCGGATCCCGCTGATCATCAGCGTGGACAACGGGTAGTAGATCATCGGCTTGTCGTAGATCGGCATCAGCTGCTTGCTGATGGCCTTCGTGATCGGGTAGAGCCGCGTGCCGCTTCCGCCGGCGAGGACGATGCCTTTCATGCCGGAAAGTTCCGGCTTCAGGCCCGCAAGGACAAGGATTGCGCGCGGGAATCGTGGAAACCATCCACCCAGGCGCGCACCAGGCAGCGCCGGGCAGCGCCGGGCAGGTCCTCGAAGGCCTCCCGACCGTGCACCACGGTGCGGTTGTGGGCGATGAGCATGTCGCCCCTCTGGAGGCTGAACCGCAGGGCGTGTTCCGCCGTGTCGGCGTCGATGAAATCAAACAACCGGGTCAAATCCGCAGGAACTTCCATTTCGAGCTTCGCCATGGCGCGCTCCGTCCAATAGCGCATGTAGCGGAAAACGAGGCCGTATTCATCCTCGGCGAAGACAGGAATGGCATTGGCCTCGATGGCGGCGCGGTGGTCCTGCAGCCCCGGCGTGACCACTTCGCGCGGAAACGGACGGCGTGCGATGGGTTCAAGCTCGGGATGGGATTGCCGCAAACGGGCGAGGAGGTCCTCGGCACTGGCCAGGATCGACTGGCCTCCACTGGCTCCGGGCTTCAGGCACAACAAGGCCACGAGATCCGGGTTGTAGCGCGCATCACTGCTGTCCGTATGCATGCCGGTGGCCGCCTTCGTCTTGGAGACCGGGGCATTCGATGTCGTGTGGTCCAGTCCGCGGTCCATGACGTCGAACAGCTGGCCGTAACGGCCGTTGAGTTGACCCAAATGGCGCAGGATGACCACATACGCCCAGCGCAACTGGGCGTCCGTCCAACAGGCGGGTGCCCTCAGCACAGCGTGGCCCTGGGCCGAGGCCAACCCATCGGAGAGCCGGTGGACATCGAGTGGGGGCAAGGGGCCGCCGGCCAGCAGCGCAGCGAGGGCCGCTTCCGCCTCATGGCTTGCGGGCAAACAGCGGCGGAGGACATGGGGAACCGGCACGCGCACCACCTGGGGTGGTGTCAGATGATGGAGGGAATTTGCATTCGTCATGACTGGAGTGAAAAGGCCACATGCAAGGGCAGATCGACCAACGGAAGGAAAAAGTCCGGGTCGAGGGCCACGTGCTCGGCGGTGATGTGGAGCTCTTCGACATGCGGCATCCTCTGGAAACCTGCCGTGTTGAGCGCCTGGAAATAGGTGGTGAACGTCTTGTGTACGGCCTGCACCTCGACCGACTCGCCGTCCCGCCTCCAGATGCGGCCCGGGAAAGGCACATCGACCGAGGACAGGTAGCCTCCTTCGGGCCGCATGAAGAAGGGCCTTGCGGCAGGCTTGATCCAGGGAAGCAGGGGGTGCGGCACCGTGAAAATGAAGCGGCCTCCGGGCTTGAGCACGGTCCGCACGCGCTGCAGGATGCGCGCCATGGAGGCCTTGTCCATGTAGTTGAACAGGAACACCGCGATGACCAGGTCCACGGGGTGCTCGGGGTCTCCGAAGTCTGCTTGGCGCAGATCCGCCACGGCGTAGGTCAGGTTGTCAAGCCGATTGGCTGCGGCCGCCTTTTCGGCCGCCGTGATCATGCCGCTCGACACATCGTAACCCGAAACGGTTGCGGCACCCCGCTCAGCGAGTTGTCGGCCGACATATCCTTCACCACACCCCAGATCGAGGATGGTCAAGCCCCCGACGTCGCCGCAGAGTTCGAGCACACGGGGACGCGCCGAATAATCGGACAGCAGGATGGGGTCCTGCCGGACCCAGAGGTCCGCGTGGCCATCATAGATTTCTTTGGCTTCCATGTTCTGATCGGTCATTGGTTCAACTCCATTTCAAGCATCTGGTCGCAGAAGAGCGAGCGCAGTCCGAGGGCCTTGCGCATGCCCTGCCTCATCGCCTCACAGTTTGCCGGATCCCGTGCGATGAGGTCCTCGGCAATCTTGAGCATCAGCGCTCCGTGCTCATCGTCCAACTCCGCGTGCAATTCAAAAAAGACCGCATCTTTCCGGGATACGTCCGTGTGGTTGCGGATGGCTTCGATCAACGGGCGGTAGAAAAACTTCACGATGCTCTCCGTGCCCAATCCGAGGGCCCCGAGCGCCTCGGCAGCGTTGCCCCGGGTCAACTGCGCGATGAAGAGCGCTTTCCAGGTCTCGGCGATTTCTCCTGTTTCCGGCGTGTCGACTGCGCCCACCGCCATGCGGAAGCGGGCATACAATTCCGGGTGGGGGACGCCCTGCACCCAATCGGGCTCGATGCCCAATCGGGCGATCTCGGCAAGTTCATCCTCCTCGATCATGCCGCTCTCCTCACAGAGGTTCTCGAGCAGGATGGTGCGGTGCTCCTGGTCCTCCAACTTGCTCATGGCGATGAGCAGATAGTTCTGAAAGGACTTGGCATAGACCGCATACTCCGAGGCGAACCGCTTCAGGGCGCCGACGGGATCAGGCAAAGTGCCGTCCCTCAGGGCCGACAGATACGGGTGATGCAAAGCCCGGTGGGATTCGGCTTCACCGAGCAGAAAAGCGACGTGGGTCTGGGGTGGCAGGGCATTCATGGCGTGTGGGGGTTGAACAGTGAGGGCAAAGTGCCCGGTAGGTCCAACCCTTCACCTGATGCCCATCATGAGGCCCGGTGACTTTCGTCAATCGCGCTATTCCCTGAGGCCCTCCACGACCTCCAGCTCGGAGAGGTCCACATCATCCTCCTCATCGATGATCTCAAGGAGGGGTTCCTTGAAGGTCTTGGCCGTGATGTAGCGCTCGAATCCCAGGAGCATGGATGGCAGCAATACGAGGTTGGTCAACATGGCGACCAGCAGCGTGGTCGAGACCAGGATGCCGAGGGCCCTGGTGCCTTCGAAATCGGAAGCGAAGAACATCAGGAATCCAAAGAACAGGACGATGCTCGTGTACATCATGGAGACCCCCGTCTCGCGAACGGCAAGCAACACGGCCTCGCGCATGTTCCATCCGTGGAGGTCCAGCTCCTGTCTGTATTTCGCAAGGAGGTGGATGGTGTCGTCCACCGAGATGCCGAAGGCAATGCTGAATACCAACAGCGTGCTGGGCTTGAGCGCAATCCCGAAATACCCCATCACCGCGGCCGTGAAAATGAGCGGTACGAGGTTGGGCAGCAAACTGATGGCCACCATGCGGCCACTGCGGAACAGGATGGCCATGACGGTCGCGATGACCAAGACGGCCAGCGCAAGCGAAACGAGCAGGTTCTTCACGAGATAGGTGGTGCCCTCCACGAAAACGACACTTGTTCCCGTCATGTAGACCTGGTGTTTCTCCGGTGGGAAAATGGAGTCAATGCGCAATTGGAGACGTTCCGTCAACGCATTCATTTCCTGGGTCCCGATGTCTGCGACCTGCGCTGAAACCCGGATGGTCGTCTTGGCGCTGTCGACATAGTGGCCGTCTCCTTCAATCCCGCCGCCCGAGGTGCCGGTCAGGTAGGGGCCCATGAAAGTCTGCTCGCGCCGGGTAGGCAGGGAATAGCGATCAGGATTGCCCCCGAAAAACCCTTGCTTGGCAAGCTTCAGGCCGTCCACCAGGCTGACCGAACGCGACAACTGGGGCTCCTCCTCCAGCACCTCTTGCAAGCGCTCCACCTTCTTGAGAAAAGCGAGTTGCGTGACCCGGCCGGGAGTTTCAGTGCGGATGACCACTTCGAAGGGCATCACGCCTCCAAAACGATCCTCAAACCAATGCAGGTCGGACAGGATGACGTCATCCTGCGGCAGATCCCCCGCCACGTTGCCGGTGACGCGCATGAGGGAAATGCCGAAAGCGCCCAGCAGCAACACGCCCGCGGTGACCAGATATACCGCCCTGCGGTGGTGGCTCACCGCCCGCTCCAGTCGGTGCACGACGAGGTAAACCCAACGGCGGTCCAGGTGGCGCACATGACGGCGACGTGGAGGCGGCAACCAACTGAAGACCGAAGGAATGATCAGCAGGGAAATGCAGAACATCGCCAAGATGTTGACCGAGGCGATGACCCCGAACTGCTGCAGCACATCACTCGAAGTGAACATGAACGCCGCAAATCCCAATGCCGTGGTCGCATTGGTCATGAATGTGGCGTTGCCCACCTTCTTGACCATCCGGGTCAAGGCCAGGGCCTTGTTGCCGTGTCGCTTGAATTCCGCGTGGTACTTGTTGAGCAGGTAAATGCAATTCGGCACGCCGATCACGATCATCAAGGGCGGGATGAGCCCCATCAATGCCGTGAGCTGGTAATCAAACAGGACGATGCTGCCGAGCGACCAGACGACCCCGGTACCGACCACGAGCATGCATACCGCCATCACGACGATGTTGCGGAAGAACAACAGGAGGAGCAAAGCCGTCACGACGGCGGCCAATCCGATGAACAGGCCCAGCTCACGCTTGATCTTCGTGGTGACCTCCGTCCTGATGTAGGGCAGGCCGGACACGTGGACATCGACTCCGGTGGCGGCTTCGAACTGTTCAATCTCCGCCACGAGCAATTCCACGGACTCCCCCCTGTTCTCCGAATTGAAGAGCGGTGCATTGACGTACACCATCTGCAGGGTGGCGCCTCCATCCGTGTGCAGGAAACCGGCATAGAACGGCATGCTTCTCAGCCTGCCCAGGAGGCTGTCCAATTCCGCCTGCGTCTCGGGCCTGTGCCCGAAGATGGGCTGCATCACGAACGCCTTCGGATTGTCCTGCCTCACCAGCTCCACCGCGGTGCGGAAACCGAACACGCTGTCCACCACATGCACCTTCCAAGGCGAACCATCGGGCCGCAGACTGTCCACGGGCACCTGCACCGAGCACAACGCCTCATCGAGGTCCCACCATTGCTGGAAAACTTCCAGCGAATCGAGCCGGCCATCCTCCACGCCCAAGGCCACCACGTTGCCCTCCTCTCCGAACTCGGCCAGGAAAGCAGTGTAATTGACCAGTACCGGATCGTTCTGGGGCAACAGGCCCCCGAACTTGTAGCGGATGGCCAACTCGTCGATGCGCGAGGCCATGCCACACGTCACCGCAAAGAGGACAAGCAGGATGGGAAGACGTCCCCTCAGGATGATCGTAGCGAGCCTGGACCACATGGGCAGGGCGCAAAGGAAAGGCAAGGCGCGTTAACTCCTGTGATTCCCTGCAAGGGCGGGTTTACCTTCGCGCTCCCAACCGTTCGCACACATGGACAAGTACGACCTCGTGGTCATCGGCGCCGGACCCGGCGGATATGTGGCCGCCATCCGCGGCGCACAGCTCGGATTCAAGACTGCCCTCATCGAAAAGCGCGGTACCCTGGGAGGCACTTGCCTCAATGTGGGGTGCATTCCCTCCAAGGCATTGCTGGACAGCTCGGAGCACTTCCTCAAGGCGCGCAAGGAATTCGAAACCCATGGCATCAAGGTGGGCAACCTCGACCTCGATTTTCCACGCATGATTGCCCGGAAACAGGAGGTGGTGGACCAGACGGTGGCGGGTGTGGATTTCCTGATGGAGAAGAACGGCATCACCGTGATTCAGGGAATGGGGGCCTTCCTGGACGACCACACGATTGAAGTCATGCCGGACAAGGGCAAGGCCCTGAAAGTGCAGGCCGACAAAATCCTCATCGCGACGGGGTCCGAGCCTGCCAGCCTGCCCTTCATCACATTGGATGGCGACCGCGTCATCACTTCCACCGAAGCCCTTTCACTGCCCGCCCTGCCGGAGTCGATGGCCATCATCGGTGGTGGCGTGATCGGACTGGAACTCGGTTCCGTCTACGCCCGGCTCGGAACGGAAGTCCACGTCATAGAATATCAGGACGCCATCATCCCCACGATGGACCGTGCCATGGGCAAGGAACTCCAGCGCTCCATGAAAAAGATGGGCGTAAAATTCCACCTGTCCCATGGCGTGAAGGAGGTGGTCAATGTCGGCGAGAAGGCGGTCGTCAAGGCCGACGACAAGAAAGGCAAGGAGGTCAGCTGGGAAGTGGACTACTGCCTTGTTGCGGTTGGGCGCAAGCCATATACCCACGGGCTCGGGCTGGACAAGGCCGGCGTCGGTCTCGATGAACGCGGCCGGGTGGAAGTGGATGCCCAGCTCCGGACCGTTGTGCCCCACATCTATGCCATCGGCGATGTGGTCAAGGGGGCCATGCTCGCCCACAAGGCCGAGGAAGAGGGCATCTACGCCGTCGAGCACATGAGCGGCCAACAGCCCCACATCGACCACAACCTCATCCCCGGAGTGGTGTACACCTGGCCGGAAGTGGCCGCTGTCGGGCAAACGGAGGAGCAGCTCAAGGCGGGTGGCGTGGCCTACAAGACGGGCAGCTTTCCTTTCAAGGCGTCTGGCCGTGCGCGGGCTTCGATGGACACCGACGGGCTCGTCAAGGTCCTCGCCCATGCTGAGACGGACGAAATCCTGGGCGTCCACATCTGTGGTCCCCGGGCTGCCGACATGATTGCCGAGGCCGTGGTCGCCATGGAATTCCGCGCATCCGCAGAAGACATCGCCCGAATGAGCCACGCCCACCCCACCTTTACCGAGGCCATCAAGGAAGCGGCCCTCGCTGCCACCGGTGACCGGGCCCTGCACATTTGACCCCTTTCGGCGAACCCCGTCGGCTGGCGATTGTTGCCCTTTCGAGTCGCTCGAACCCCTACGCATGAAGACCGGAATCCTGCTCATCAACCTCGGCACCCCCGACAATCCGGGCCCCGGCGCCGTTGGCCGCTATCTGACGGAGTTCCTCTCGGATGGACGTGTCATCGACATCCCCTGGTTGCCGCGGCAGATCCTGGTGCGCGGCATCATTTCTCCGCTGCGGCGCTTCCGGAGTTCCAGGGAGTACAAGAAGGTCTGGACGGAGCATGGTTCCCCATTGCTCCTTCACGGTTTGGAGCTCACCCGCAAGGTTTCCGAGCGTTGTGCCGCCCTGTCATCCAAACACCCTGAGCTCGGTGAATTGCATGTGCATTTCGCCATGCGCTACCAGAGCCCCGGCATGCCCAAGGTCATCGAGGAAATGCGGCAGTGCGGCTACGACCGGGTCGTCATTCTGCCGCTCTATGCCCAATACGCGTCGGCCACTACGGGCAGCACGCTGGAGGAGGCCATGCGCCTCATTTCCAAATGGTACGTCATCCCTGAGTTGCGGATGGTCAGCCAATACTGGGATGACGAGGGCTACCTCTCTTGCTTCGCGGCGCGGGCCCAACCATTCGACCTGGACAGCTACGACCACATCCTGTTCAGCTACCACGGTGTGCCCACCCGGCAGGTGGACAAAGTCTACGAGGACCGCCGCTGTGCCAACCACAGCTGTGAGGACGAGATCAACGAGGAGAACAAATTCTGCTACAAGGCGACCTGCTACGCCACGACCCGCGCCCTGGCCGAGCGGCTCGGAATTCCGGAGGACCGTTACACTGTGTCCTTCCAAAGCCGCCTCGACAAGAAGTGGCTCACGCCGTTCAGTGACAAGGTCATCGAGGAACGTGGCAGGGCCGGCGACAAGCGGCTGCTCGTCTTCTCCCCGGCCTTCGTGGCAGATTGCCTCGAAACGACGGTGGAGATCGGAGAGGAATACGTAGAGATCTTCGAGGAACACGGCGGGGAGCATTTGGATCTGGTCCCCAGCCTCAACGCGGGGGACGATTGGGCGGATGCCGTGACCGACCTCATCCGGCGCCATATTTGAGGGGTGAACCCCAAGGCCCATATGGATTCCTTCCTGCTTCCTGACCTGTCCGGTCTGGACGAATGGACCCCTTGGATGCTCTTGGATGCCTCGGGTGGGGAGGCAGGAATCAAAGGCTTTCTCGCCGCGGGCGTTCGCCGCTCCCTGACCCTGGCAAGCCCGACCGAGGATGCCTTCGAACAGATCCAGTCCTTTGTGGGCAACAGCCGGGGCAGGTGCTTCGGATGGATCGGTTACGACCAGCTCAGGGCGGATCCCATGCTTGACCTGCCCTTGCAAGAAGAGGTCGGACTGCCCCTGCCCGTGGTGCACTGGATCGAAGCAGAAGGTGCACTGTCATTCGAGGGGGTCGGAAAGGATGCCCGTTGCACCTGGTTTTCCAGGCCCCAAGACCCTCGCCTCGCTGCCCTGATCGAGCAGGCGGTGTCCCATCCGATCGACGGCGCCGCAGGCGAGGTGCATCCCGACAACGCCAATCCGGTGTGGAGCAGCCTCGACCGGGAGGGATACCTCGAGGCGTTCGGGCGGGTCCATGCCCACATCGAGCGCGGCGACCTTTACGAACTCAACCTGTGCCGGGAACTTCGGGGCGCTCTGCCCGCCGGATTTTCTGCAAGGCAGGCCTTTTCCGCCATGGTGCGCAAGACGGGTGCGCCTTATTCGGCCCACCTCTCCTTCGAGGGCAGGGAAGTGCTCTCGGTCAGTCCTGAGTGCTTTCTCGAAAAGCGGGGAAATCGTTTGACCTCCCGGCCCATCAAGGGCACCGCCCCGCGCCATGCGGATCCCATGGAAGATGCGAGGGCCGCTGCCGCCCTCAAGACGGACGTCAAAGAACGGGCCGAGAATGTGATGATCACGGACCTCGTCCGCAACGACCTGAGCCGGGTCGCTGCGCCTTCCAGCGTCCAGGTCGAGGAACTCTGCGGCATCCACAGTTTCCGCAACGTACACCAAATGATCTCGACGGTGTCCTGCACCGTACGAAGCGATGCCGCTTGGGCTGACATCCTCAGGGCCACCTTTCCAATGGGCAGCATGACGGGAGCCCCAAAACTGCGGGCCATGGAGATCACGGCCGAGACCGAACCCGTTCAGCGCGGCCTGTATTCAGGCACTTTGGGGTGGGCGGATCCGGACGGTGCCGGCGGTGTGGGCGATTTCCACCTCAACGTGGTCATCCGCACCGCCGTGGTAGACCCAAAAGCCGGCAGCTGGAGCCTCCACGTCGGGGGAGCCTTGACCGCCCTCGCCCAAGCCGATGCGGAGTGGGCGGAAACGCGCTTGAAGGCCAAAGCCCTGCTCGAGGTATTGGGTGCAGTGGAAACCTCGCCGTCCATCGGGCCCGCATGTGCCGAATCCGAGGCCCATGGCTGATGCATTCCAACCCCTCACGAAGGCTCTCTCGTCCTGGATTGGGGCCCATGTCTCCGATGGCCGGACCATCTGGCTAGCCGTGTCCGGGGGATTGGATTCAATGGCGCTCTTCCATGCCGCCCGGACCCTGGGCGGCACTTTCGGCGTGCTGCATGTGGACCACGGACTGCGCCCGGAATCAGCTGCGGACATGGCCTTCGTGCGCGCCGAAGCCGAACGCGCGGGTTGGCCCTTCCTGTGGCACAGGGTGGAGGGGCTGGCCGATTCTCCGGAGCGGCGCCAAGCCGGACTGGAGGCGGCGGCAAGGGCCGCACGGTATGGTTGGATGGCTGAAACCGTCGGGGCAGAGGGCATCGTCCTGACCGCCCACCATGGCGATGATCAACGCGAGACCCGGTTGCTGCATCTCCTGCGTGGAAGCGGCCCGGAGTCCCTCTCCGGAATGAAGGCGTTCCACCGGGATTTCGGATTCCTGTTGGGCCGGCCGTTTCTCGGGTCATCGAAATCAGAGCTCCGGTCCGCCCTGGCCGAAGCGGGATTGGCTTGGCGGGAGGACAAGACGAATGTTTCGCCGGACTTCCTGCGCAACCGCATCCGACAGGAGTTGATCCCCTTGATGGACAGCATCCGGCCGGGATGGGATGCCGGGCTCAAACGCTGGGGGGCCCTCGCCGGAGAATGGCGCTCCCATTCTGAAGACCTGCTCGCCCGGTCCTCCTCCTCGGAGGGCGTGCTTCCGTTGGATTGGCTTTCCCGGGCTCCGTCCCCCTTGCAGATGGTCATACTCTGGTCGCGCCACTTCGGCTTCGGTCCAAGTCAAGCCAGCGCCCTGTTCGACCTCTCGCTTGAGGGCACGGAGGTCGGCCGGCGTCGGTGCTCGGCGACCCACTCCGTCACCCGCGAAAGGGACGCCCTCGTGGCCCGTCCATTGGATGCCGGTATCGACAGAAGTCCCCGGTCATGGCAGCCGGACCCCGAAGCGGCCGATGGTCGGGCGGGGGAAATGACCACCCCCGATGGCAGGTTGTCCTGGCGGCTGGTCTCCCTGGAGGCGGAACACCGACCGAACCCTGCGGACGGAACGGCCGAGTTGGAGTGGTCAAGGCTCAGCCTGCCCTTGATGCTGCGACCGTGGAGGGAGGGCGACCGCATGGCCCCACTCGGCATGTCCGGGACTCAGCTCGTCTCCGATGTCCTGACGCAGCGCAAGGTTCCCGCGGTTCAGCGGGCCGGCCAATGGGTGGTCGAACAGGCCGACGGTCGGCTCGCCTGGCTTGTCGGGCACCGGATCGACCGCCATGCCGCTCTCCAACCGGATACCGATGGAGATCGCCTCTGCCTCGAACTCCGATGGACCAACACTCGGTAATTTGGTCGCGCAGAATCCATGGATCACGCCCTGCCACCCCCCCTGAAGCCCGCATCGGAGAAAGACCGTGAATTCGCCCTCGGACTGTACCTCGGACTGGCGGCCTTGTTCATTGCAAGTCTGGTCAGCTGCAACCTGATCTTCCGCAAGTTCTTTTTCTGGGTCCTGCCCGGGATGGAGTATTCCTTCGAGGCCAGTGTGGGCCTGTTGCCCTACCCCCTGACCTTCCTCGTCACGGATCTCATCTCCGAGATCTATGGCAAGAAGCGGGCGGATGATGTGGTCAAGGGAGGACTCGTCGCCTCGCTGTTCACCTTGGGCATCATCTTGCTGGCAGGCTGCGCTCCCGCAACGGCCTGGTCCCCGGTGACCGACAGCGAATTCAACCATGTCTTCGGACAGACGGTCCTCGCCGTAGGGGCCTCCATGGCGGCCTACCTCATCGCCCAGTTCCTCGATGTCCGGATCTTCCACTTCTGGAAACACCGGACCGGGGGCCGCATGCTGTGGCTGCGCAACAATTTTTCGACCATCCCTTCCCAGTTCGTGGACACCCTGGTGGTGCTCGTGTTGCTGTGCGGTGCCGGGGAGATTGAGTGGGCCCTCTTCGGAGGACTGTTGGTCAATGGGTTCAGCTTCAAAGTCCTCGTCGCCGCGCTGGATACACCGCTGGTGTATGCGGGCAGCGCCCTGATTCGGAGGCGATTCGGATTGGCCATCGGGCAGGAAATCACCCTCTGAATCCGTGCGGCAGCGTGGGAAAGCTCCCGATTGACATGCTTTGGCCCGCAGGAGCCTGTACCACGGGTGCCTCGGCATTATCTTTCCCGACCGCAAAGCAACGTGCCGTGAAGCCCCTGCAGCTCCTCATTTCCTGGTTTGCCATCGTCCTCCCGGCGTTGGTCTCCTCCCCCGCCCTCCAGGCGCAGATCCACGATCCCGTCTCGTGGAATGTCGCCCTCTATGACAACGGTGATGGCACCCTCGACCTGGATTTCCACGCTGAAATCGATGCTGGATGGCACGTGTACAGCCAATTCCTCAATCCATTCGACGGTCCCATCCCGACGACCTTCACCATCGAGACCGAAGGGGTGTCCACGGCGGATACGGCGGCTGCGGAGTGTGAGCCCCACCTCGAATACGACCCCAACTTCATGATGGACCTCCTCTTCTTCGAAAAGGAGACCCACTGGGTGCATACGCTGTCCTTTCCCGGAGCCATCCCCGATACGGTGAAGGGCTATCTCACCTTCATGGTGTGCGACGAGAGCAAGTGCCTGCCGCCGGAGGACGTGGATTTCGCCCTTGCCCTGTCCGACTTGAAGCCCGAAAGCGCCAAGCCTGATTACTGCGGGACCGGTTCAGGGGGTCACGGGGCATTCGGCTCCGAAGAGCCGGAATCTCCCATGGGCATTTACGACCCGGTAAAGTGGGACATCGCGCTGCACAGCACCGGGGAGCGCAGCGCCACCATCGTGGCCACCGCGGTGATCGAGGACGGGTGGCATGTCTACAGCAATGACAACGATCCGCTGGACGGTCCGATACCGACGGGCTTCACCATCGCTACGGAAGGCGTCGCGTTGGGCGGCCTGCAAGAATGCACTCCCGAGGTGCACTTCGATCCGAATTTCGACAAGGACGTGAAGTCCTTTGAGGGCACGGTGCGCTGGGCGCTCCCTTTGAGCTGGACGGAAGAGCAGCCCGAGAAGATTGATGGTCTCCTCACCTACATGACCTGCGATGACACGAAATGCATCTTTCCTCCTGACGTGGAATTCCACCTCTCTGTGGATGACGCCAACACGGCGGACGTGCCGGAATTGTGTCCCGGTCAGGAAGCGGGTTCTTCCGACACCGGAGAAGATGAAGGCGCCGGTGATGGCCTGCTGGTGTTGTTCATCCTCGGCATGGGGCTCGGCTTCGCCGCCCTGTTCACACCGTGCGTCTTCCCCTTGATTCCAATGACGGTGAGCTTCTTCACGAAGCAATCCAAGACCCGGGCAGAGGGCATCCGCAACGCCCTCATTTATGGTGCGAGCATCATCTTCATTTACACGGGACTTGGTCTGGTGCTCACCGCTGTTTTCGGCGTGGACGTGCTCAACCTCATCTCGACCGACCCCTACTTCAACCTCTTCCTGTTCCTGCTGCTGGTGGTTTTCGGGGTGAGCTTCCTCGGGGCTTTTGAAATCCAGTTGCCCTCGAGCTGGGCCAACAAGATGGATGCCCAGGCGGACCGGGGCGGGTTGATCGGCATTTTCTTCATGGCCGCGACGCTGGCCATCGTGAGCTTCAGCTGCACCGGTCCCCTCGTGGGAAGCGCCCTCGCCGGCGCCGCAACAGGGGATTACGGCGGGCCCATTGCCGTCATGTTCGGGTTCTCGCTCGCCCTTGCCATACCGTTTACACTCTTCAGCGCCTTTCCGGGGTGGCTCAATTCACTGCCCCAGAGCGGGGGTTGGTTGACGAGTGTCAAGGTGGTGCTCGGCCTGCTCGAGATCGGTTTCGCCTTCAAATTCCTGTCCAATGCGGACCTCGTGCTCCAACTCGGCCTGCTCAAAAGGGAGCTGTTCATCGCCATCTGGATCGCGGTGGCCCTGTGCATTGCGGTCTATCTGTACGGAGGACTGCGGTTCCCGCACGACAGCAAGCTCGAACGCATGAGCGTCGGACGATGGGGACTTGGAACCCTGTTCCTGGTCCTTGCGATCTACATGGTGCCGGGCCTGTGGGGCGCTCCGTTGAATCTGATTTCCGGGTTCCCGCCTCCGCTCTTCTATGCGGAGAGTGCCGGTGGCGTCGGAGGCGGTGACCATGGGTCGGGCGGCACCGCTGCCTCGGGACACGTGGAGGCCCGATTCCGCGACTACGAGGAAGGCCTGGCCGCAGCGCGTGCCGAAGGCAAACCGATGATCCTTGACTTCACGGGATGGGCCTGTGTGAACTGCCGCAAGATGGAGGAGCAAGTCTGGCCCCACCCCGATGTGGTCCGCTACATGACGGAGGAGGCCGTCCTGGTCTCGCTGTATGTGGACGAACGCAAGGCCCTGCCGGAAGAAGAGCAACGGGTCGAACAGTTCGGGGGGAAGGATTTCCGCGTCCGCACGGTCGGCAACAAGTGGACCTACCTGCAGGCTTCGCGGTTCGGAACCAATGCCCAGCCCTTCTATGTCATGATCGACCACGACGGGGAAGCCTTGGGCCAAGGCGTTGGTTATGACCCCGATCCAGAGAAATTCGTCGCCTTCCTCAAGGAAAACATGGCCCGGTTCAAGGCGGGCAAGTAAGCCGACCCCGACAGGCATGAAGCAACCGGCTACGGCTGCGCATCGGCTGTCGGTCCTTAGCTTGCGCTCTGCACCTTGGCTCCATGGAAAAAGCCCTCCGCATACGCCAGCATTTCGAGGAAGCGCATAGCGTCCTCGCCGCCTTCCTGTCCGAAGACAAGCAGCTCCATGCCCTCGAACAGGCAGGAGGGTTGATGGTGGATGCCATCGTGAATGGGGGCAAGGTCATCTCCTGCGGAAATGGGGGCTCCATGTGTGACGCCATGCATTTCGCCGAGGAGCTTTCGGGGCGCTATCGGGAAGACCGGAAGGCGCTCCCTGCCATCGCCATCTCGGACCCCTCCCACCTGACCTGTGTGGGCAACGACTATGGTTTCGATGCCGTGTTCTCTCGTTTCGTGGAGGCCGTGGGACGCCCTGGAGATGTGCTGCTCGCCATCTCCACATCGGGCCATTCCGCCAACGTCATCCGGGCCGCCCAGTCCGCCCGAGCGGCTGGAATGAAGGTCGTCGGTCTCACCGGAAAGGATGGAGGTGAACTCGCCGCGCTGTGCGATGCGGAAGTTCGCGTGCCGTGGCATGGTGCCGCCGACCGCATCCAAGAGGTCCACATCAAGTGCATCCATGCCTTGATCGACCACATCGAGGCCCACTGCGCCTGACCCCGGACATCCATGCTGGTTCGATTGCATGCTGCCGCCCTGCGGGGCGTCGAAGCCGTGCCCGTTACCGTGGAGGTCCGCGTCGACCGGGGCATCCATTTTCTGATGGTCGGTCTTCCCGACAGCGCGGTGAGGGAAAGCCAACAGCGCATCAAGAGCGCCATCGAACACCTGGGTTACCGTTGGCCGGGCAAAGGCATCACCATCAACCTCGCCCCGGCCGGACTCCGCAAGGAGGGCGCCGCCTACGACCTGCCCCTTGCCGTGGGCATCCTCGCTGCCTCCGGTCAGATCGAGGCGGAAGCATTGGAGGGGTGGATGATGATGGGAGAACTGGCATTGGATGGAGCGCTGCGGCCGGTGCGCGGGGGATTGGCCCTGGCCCAGGCGGCGCGGTCCCCTGGCATGCGGGGACTGCTCCTGCCCCATTCGTCGGCCGAGGCCGCAGCCTTCCTGCCCGAAGTGGCGGTCTTCGGAGCCGGGCACCTTTCCTCCGTCCTCGAACACCTTTCGGGAGCGCGGCCCATCGGTCCTCTTTCGGGTGACCTCGAGGGCCTGCTCTGCCGCCAGGAAGCCACCTCGCTCGAACCTCTGGCCGATATCCGAGGTCAGGAGCGCGCCATGGCCGCCATGGCCCTGGCCGCGGCCGGTGGACACAACGTCTGCATGGTCGGCCCCCCGGGCTCCGGAAAATCCATGCTCGCCCGCGCCATGGTGGGCCTATTGCCCCCACTTGACGTCCATGAGGCCATTGAAGTGAACCGCATTCATTCCGTTTCGGACCGTTCCGGAAGAACGGGCGGGCTCATCCTCCAGCGTCCCTTCCGCAGCCCCCACCACACGATTTCCGATGTGGCCCTCGTAGGAGGGGGGTCGGACCCGAGACCTGGTGAAATCAGCCTGGCCCACGCCGGTGTGCTGTTCCTCGATGAACTCCCGGAAATGCCCCGCCACGTTTTGGAAGTGCTGCGCCAACCCATGGAAACCCGTGAAATGACCGTCAGCCGTGCGCGCTCCACGGTCGTGTTTCCCGCGGCGTTCCAATTGATCGCCGCCATGAACCCATGCCCGTGCGGCATGTACTCCCATGACCCTGCACGGCGCAAACGCTGCAGCTGCAGTCGGCATGCCCGCCAACAGTACATGCGCAAAATCAGCGCGCCACTCCTCGACCGCATCGACATTCACCTCGCGGTGGATGCCGTGCCGGTGCAAGACCTCATTCCGGAGCGGGGTGAACAGGGCCAACTCAAACGGGAAGGACGGCTTGAGAGGGCCCGCTTCTGGCGCAGAAGGGTCGCTACGGCCCGGCTCATGCAATCGACGCGGAACCCGGACGGCGTCACGAATCACCGCTTGGAAGGTGCCATCCTGCACGACCTGGTCGTTTTGGACAATGAAGGCGACCACTTGCTGAGGCGCGCCATGGAACAGTTCGAATTCAGCGCTCGAACCCACACCCGCATCCTGCGGATGTCGCGCACCTTGGCCGACCTCGACGGTCGTGACGATGTCGGTCCAACCGACATCGCCGAGGCCATCGCCTTTCGTCGGGGCCACCGGTCCCCTGATCCCACGGGCACTTCCTCACCGATGGAGGGCGCTTCATTGTTTGCGGGCTCCTCATGATGGCCATGGCCGGACCGAACTAACTTTCCCTCATGGAGAATCCACGTTCCGTCCAGCAACCCGTAGTGCTCCCTGTCCATGGGGTCCATCCCGAATTCGGGACCGGCACCTGGCTCGCCCCGAACTGCACCGTCGTAGGGGATGTGACCACAGGAAAGGACTGCAGCATCTGGTTTGGTGCCGTTGTTCGGGGGGATGTCTGCGCCATCCGCATCGGCGACATGGTCAATGTGCAGGACGGAGCCGTGCTGCATGGGACCTACAAAAAGACGAGCCTGCTTATCCGTGACAGGGCAAGCATAGGCCACAATGCCATCGTGCATGGCTGCACTGTGGGCGAAGGTGCCCTCATCGGAATGGGATCCGTGGTGATGGACCGGGCCGATGTCGGAGCAGGTGCCATCGTGGCGGCCGGTGCCGTGGTCCTGGAGGATACGGTCATTGCCCCGGGAGAGCTGTGGGCAGGGGTTCCTGCCCGCCGCGTCAAGAACATAGGGGGTGAGCTGGCCGAACATGTGGCCGTCACCGCCGAACGCTACAAGGAGTACGCCGGCTGGTTTGCTGACGACACCAATGCCGACGACTGAAGGGGTCAGGCCATGAACCAGGGCCCGCCCGCTACCAGTGGAATCTCCCGGCCAAAGAACCGGTGGGCCGAGCGGGCGAAGTTTTCGGTGAGGTCGCTGACCATGAAACCGTGTCCGTGGGCCAGCGAATACTCCGGGGACGCCATCAGGTCACCATCCGCCATTGTTGCCTGAACTGCCTTGGCCACGATGGCTGGGCCATCGACCAACTCGACGTCCGGGCCCACCACCCTGCGCACCGCCTGCTCGGCCATCGGGTAATGGGTGCAACCCAGGACAAGGGCGTCCAGTGCGCAGGAGGCCCCATCCAACCAGCCTGCCGCACCGAGGTAGGATCTGATGACCGGGTCCATGAGTTCATGGTCCTGCCAACCTTCCTCAATCAGGGGTGCGAGCAACGGCGTCGCCCATTCTTCGACACGCAGCCCCTTGAGGCCCTCCCGGGCGTGCGCCTCCCTCAACGATTGGCCATAAATGCCACTGCCGATGGTGGCCCGGGTGCCGATGATGCCCACGTGCTCAACACCTCTTCGCACCAGGTCTTCCACAACGGGTGCGACCACATCGATGACTGGTATTTCCGGACCCACGGCCTCCTGAACCGCTCGTTTCGCGGTGGCCGACGCGGAATTGCAAGCGATGACGACGGCTTTGCAGCCCTCTTCCACCAGAAAACGGGCGATTCGGGTGGAATAAGAACGCACCAACTCTGCAGAACGGTCGCCGTAGGGCATGTGCGCCGTATCCCCGAAATACAGCATGCGTTCGGCCGGCATGGCCTGCGCCATGGCATGGGCCACCGTCAGGCCGCCAATGCCGGAGTCAAAAATCCCGATGGGGGCGTCAGAGGCCAAGCTTGGCCTTGACGAGGGGAAGGACGTCCTCACCGCCATTGTATACGGTTGCGCCCGAAGAGGTGTCGAAGATGTAGGTGAATCCTTCCTCGGCTCCTACAGCTTCAATGGCGCCGCGGGCACGTTCGATCATGGGTTCGAGGAGGCTGGCCTCCAGCCCCGCCAGCTCCTGCTGTACCGTATTGTAGAACTGCTCGAGACCCTGCTGGTCCGTCGTGATTTCCTGCTCCTTCTGGGTGCGGATCGCGGCGGGCCATGATTCGGCCTTCTGCTGGTATTCGGCGATCTTGGCTTCCATCTCGCCTTGCATGCGCAAGATCTCCTGCTCGTACTGGGCCGCTGCCCCTTCAATTTCCGATTGGATGGAATTGCGCTCAGGCATCGCCTCGAGCAGGATCTGGGTGTCGATGTGACCAAAACGGGCCTCCATGACCTGCGCCTTCGCAGGAGAAGAGAGGAGGAAGAGGGCCGTCAGCAGGCCCGTGGATACGAAGTACTTCATGCTATTGTGAATTCGATATGGTGGGAGCATCACTGTTTGGGCCGGCCACCGCCCTTGACCCCTGAATTGACCCGGTTCGTGACTTGCTCCTTGCGGTCGTTCAATTTGTCCTTGCCCTTGTCGAGCGTATCGTTCATGCGGTCTTGAAGGCTCTTGCCCTGATCCTGCCCATCTTCTGCTTCCTCACCGCCGATGGTCTCACCCGGTGTGTAGCCCAGCTCCTTGATGACCCGATCCGAAATGTCATATTTCGGGTTGGTATACAGCATGTTGGAGTCCTTCGCTTTGTCAAAGATGACCATGTACCCCCTGGAGCTCGACAGGTCCTTGAGCACCTGAAAAATTTGCTCCTGGACAGGTTGGATGAGCTCCTGCCGCTTTTGGAAAAGTTCGCCCTCCACGCCGAATTTGGCCTTCTGCATGTCGGTGGCTTCCGTTCGCTTCGAAGCAATCTCATCTTCGCGCTTGCGGCGCATCTCCGAGGTCAGGAGCACCCGCTCGGCGCGGTATGCGGTCTCCAATTGGCTGGACGCCTCATACTTGTCCTCGATCTCATCGAGCCATCCTGACGCCAGCGAATTCAACTCTTTCTGGGCCTCGGCGTATTCCGGCAGGTGGGACAGGATGTACTCCGTGTCGACATAGGCGTACTTCTGGCCCCAAGCCGACAGGCTCGTGAACAGAATCAGAACGGGAAGCAGAGGGCGAAGAAGACGCATGATGAACCGAAGGGTGAAATTAAGTCGAGACGCGTGCACAACGTCAAACAAGAGGGGATTCGCACATCCGTTCACAAATCGCCGATGTTCATGCCGAGTGAAAAGTGGAATTGGCCGCGCGCCATGCCCGGTGACGACATGACATCATCGAACCGCCAACCGTAGTCCAACCCGAGCAAACCGAACATGGGCAGGAAGATGCGCATGCCGATGCCCCCCGAGCGGTAGACATCGAACGGATCGAATCCATCTCCCGTTTCCCAGGTGTTGCCGGCCTCCAGGAAGGTCATCGTGTAAATGGTCGCGCTGGGATTGGTCGACAGGGGATACCGGAGCTCGGCGCCGTACTTCACAATGGCACCGGCACCCGTATTCTGATCCGGCGCGGTGAGGGAGAGGTTGTCATATCCGCGCATGGAGATGATTTCCCGGCCATCCAGAACGAACCCGCTCAGGAAGACTCCGCCGAGGTAGAACCGCTCGAACGGGGAGAGGCCGATCTGACGGTTGTACTGTCCGATCATGCCGCCGCCGAAATAAGTGCGCAGCACCAGCGACTTTGGATTCTCTCCACCACCTGTGGTCAATGGCGTGTACCAATTGGCAACGAACTTCCATTTGTGATACTCCACGAAGCGGAAACGCTCCTGCTCGCTGAGTCCCGACCAATCCTTGTCGGGCTCGAACAGGCTGTAAGGGGGGGTGACCTTCACATTGAGCCTGATTTCGGAACCCCAAACCGGGAAGATGGGGTCACTGACCGAGTTGCGGCTCACAATCAGGTTGAGGGCGATGTTGTTCGACTGACCGTCTGTGAAACTGAACAGTCCGCTGTTGTACTTGTCGAAATCGAAATGCTGGTAGCTCAGGCCCGCGTTGACAGAGAACCAGTCATCCGGCTGCTTCCAGCGCTGGCCGATCGAGGCCGAAACACCGGTAATCATGAGGGTCTGGCGCAAAGGATTGGGATCCCCCTCGACGTTCTTCGGTTGGCCGTTGGATTGGATGGACCTCCAAGCCGCGACCGTCAGCGAATTGGGCTTTCTGCCCCCAAGCCAGGGCTCGGTGAAACTGATGTTGTAGCTCTGGAAGAACAGTCCATTGGACTGGGCTCGGACGCTCACGCGCTGTCCATCCCCCATGGGAACAGGGCGCCACGCCCCTTTCTTGAATGCCTTTCCGAATGCGAAGTTGTTGAAGGTGACCCCGAGCGAGCCGACAATGCGACCGCCACCCCAGCCCCCTTGAAGCTCGATCTGATCCGTGGGCTTCTCCTCCACGACGTACTCGATGTCCACGGTACCATCCTCCGGATTCTGCACGGGGTTGATTCCGAACGCCTCGGGATTGAAGTAATTGAGCTGGCTGAGTTCCCTCTGGGTTCGCATGACATCCGTCCTGCTGAACAAATCGCCCGGCATGGTCCGTATTTCCCGTCGGATCACATGGTCGCTCGTCTTCGTGTTGCCGCGGACATCGACGCGTCCGATGCGGAACTGCTTGCCCTCGACCAGTCGGATCTCGAGGTCGATGCTGTCGTTTTCAGCCCTGACCTCGACCGGAATGGCCTGGAAGGTCAAGTATCCATCGTCGCTGTACAATGAACTCAGGTCAATGCCTTTGGGGTTCATGAAGAGCCGCTTCTCCAGCTCGGCGACATCGTAGAGGTCACCCCGCTTGAAACCCAGCAGGCTGTCCAACTGGCCGGTCGAATATTTGGTGTTGCCTGTGAAGGTGATTTCCCTGAAATGGAATTGGCCTCCCTCGTCCACTTTGACCCCAATGCCAAGCTCTCCCTCCGGCGTCCTGAACAGGCTGTCCCCCCCGATGCGGGCGTTGCGGTATCCCTTCTCCCTGTAGTAGGCCACGATGGCCTCGAGGTCTGCATTGAACTCCTCCTCCAGGTATTTGGACGGTTTGAAGATGCGCCACCAGGCCCGCTCCTTGGTGTTCTTCATCCTGCGCTTCAATGCCTTCTCGGCAAGGGCATCGGAGCCCTCGACACGGATGACGCCAATCTTGATCTTCTCGCCCTTGTCGATGTCGATGTTCACGCCGGCGGCATTCTCCAGCACGCTGTCCGGGGTCGACGTGATGTTCACCTTGGCATCGAAGAACCCCTTTTCCCTGTAGTGGTCCTCGAGGATGCGGCGGGTCGTCACCTTGAGGTTCTCATTGACGATCTGTCCCCTGACAAGATCGAGCTTGCCACGCAGTGTCTCCTGCTCGCCGCGCTTGACTCCGGTAAATCCGTAGCGCGTCAACCGTGGCATCTCTTCGACCCGGATGACCAAGTAGACGTCCTGGTCCCTGCGTTCGCCCAATTCGATCGAGACGTCGCTGAACAGCCGCTGGTCCCATAGGTTCCGGACCGCGTCGGACATCCGGTCACCGGGTATGGTGATTTCGTCCCCGACCTGCAAGCCACTGAAGAGCTTGACGGCCTGTACATCCGTGTATTCCGCACCCAGCACGGTGAGGCCGGCAATGCGATAGTCGCTGGGAACGGCCAGATCGATGCTGCCGGTTCCCGGCTGCGCCAGGAGCCCTTCTGAAAAGGAAAGGCCTGCGGCCAACAGCAATGTGAATCGTAGCAGTCTCATTCTCCCTTCTTCGTCTTCTGATCCCCAGTGGATGACCCCACCCCTGAAACCTGTTCTCCGGTCCTTCCGAATCGGCGTTCCCGTCCCCTGAACTCGAGGATGGCCGCCTTGAAATGGTCTTCCCTGAAGTCAGGCCACATCACGGGTGAGAAATGCAATTCCGAATATGCGAGCTGCCAGAGCAGGAAATTGCTGAGGCGCTGTTCTCCGCTCGTGCGGATGAGCAATTCGGGGTCCGGCACGTCAGGCATGCCCAAGTGCGCGCGAACCGTGTCTTCATCGATGGCCTCCGCCGGAATGCCCGACCGCACGATGCGCCGCACCGCCTCGGTCAATTCCCACCGACCGCTGTAGCTGAGCGCCAGGATCAGGCTCAACCCGGAGCATCCGGCCGTGCGCTCCTCGACATCCTTCAAGGCCGCCCTGCATGATTCGGGCAGCGCATCAATGGCCCCCGTCGACCGCAACCGCACACCCTTGCGCACCAATTCCTCGACCTCTCCCGCCAGGCTCTCGACCAACAGCTCCATGAGGGCGTTGATCTCTTCCTTGGGACGGGCCCAATTCTCCGTACTGAAGGCATACAGGGTCAGGAATTCCACTCCCAGCTCTCCCGCCGCACGCACGGCGGACCGCACGGATTCAACGCCGTTGGCATGACCGAATACCCGGTCCTCACCACGCTCGCGCGCCCAACGCCCATTGCCGTCCATGATGACCGCGATGTGACGTGGCAGCGGATTGGATTCCGATGTGTACTCGACCATTTCGGATGGCATAAGTTGCGATGCGGCGGCGAAGGTGGTCACCACCGGATGGAACCGCAAGGTAGACTGCCCTTTCCTGTCGGGGATTGGGAGTTTTTCACCTTGTTTGACCGAAGATCAACGGTCCCAACACGTGGTGGGGGACTTGTCGATCCTGAACGTGAAGGACAGATTCATGACCGCAAACCGGTCATCCAACCCATTGTACCCCCTCATCTGCCCTACGGGATCCTGCAGTCCACCCTCCTTCTCGATGCGCGCTTCACTGAGGTCCTCGGACAATGGTCCTGCCTCCTCCTCGAGCACGGCAATGCTGGCGTAATAGCCACTGACGTCATCCAGATGATCCGTCCATGTCCTGCGCATGCCCCATTCTAGGTTGAGGGCTGAGAAATGTCCGAGGTTCAGCTTGAAACCGAAACCGAACGGCACGGCAAAGCCCGTCGTGGCATACCGTTGCCCTCCCGCGCTGGTCCCCTGTCCTTCGGTGCCCAGCGGCTGCAGTTCATACCATAAGTCCCCGATCTGCGCCTCGGGCATGTGGCTGTAGAGAGACAACCCGGTGAACAGGTACCCGGTAAACCGGTCCTTCGTGTTGCCGATCTGGTACCGGGTGTAATTGAATTCTGCGACCACGGCACCTTCCGTGATGGCATTCCGGAAATGCAGGTTGCGGTTGACGATCCAAGGATCGTTCGAATCGGCATCGTGGTAAAGCAGCACCGTCCTGTTCAGGCTGGCCCTGATGCCGAAACGGCGCGTCATGTTGAATCGCAGAAATCCCCCGAACCCGGGCTGGAGTCGCCCCTTGAAGTGGCCATATGGGTTCATCTCACCCAAGTAATAGCCCGTGCCCGCCGTGAACCCCATGGTCTTGCTCGTCTCGAATTTCCGCTGGGCATGCGTTGTGCCTGCCATCAGCAGGAGGCATGCGAACGGAATGAGAAAGCGCCAGTGGTGCATGTTGTCCAGGTTCGTAGCCTCAACGCGGTTCACCCCCACTTTCTTGTCCACCATAGGAATCCCCTTCGCGCCCATCGAGGCCCAGATGGAGCTTCCGCCGGACCGTTTCGATGAAATCCACTTCGGGCAATTGCACCAGCAGGAAAGGCCGCTCTGCCGGGCGCACGGTGAAACGGGCAGGCACGGCGACTTTGTGTGACCGCGTATCCATGGTGAGCATGAAATGGTCATCCCTTCCATCGGCTTCGATCTCCAGGGTTCCATCCAGTGGAATGACGACCGGACGATCGTAAAGGTTGTGCGGTGCGATGGGGTTCAGGACGATCGCATTGCTGTCCGGATGGATGATGGGCCCCCCGCAACTCAGGGAGTATGCGGTGGAACCCGTGGCGGTGGACACAATGAGTCCATCTGACCAGTAGCGGTTGATGAAGACCCCATTTCGGCTCACGGAGACGCGAATCATGCTCGCGCCATCGCGGCGGTGTACCGTGATCTCATTGAGGGCCCGCACGTTCGTTCCCAGGTTCTCCCCGGGAAAATCCACTTCGAGCATGGCCCTCTTTTCCACCTTGTACCCTCCCCTCAGGATGGCGGGCAATGCTCCAGCCGCATCCGGCATGGGCAGGTGGGATAGGAACCCGAGTCGACCCGTGTTGATGCCCAGCACGGGGACAGGTTGTCCGGCCAGCTTGGCGGCGGTTTCCAGCACTGTACCATCGCCTCCGAAGGTCAGCACCATGCCGTCGGCCGTACCCGCAAAAGTGTCAACCCGGGTCATTGTGTCAGCCGGACCCGCAAGGCCATGGGGCACAGCAACCGCGTGAAATTCTGGGGAAAAAGCCATCGAAAGGCCTTCCGTTGCCCGGAGGACGGCCAGGATGTTCCCGAACTCACTGAGGTCTCCATCGGAGATCACACTTCCATGAAGCAGCAGGGATCGGATGGGGGCTGCAGAACCAGGCATGCCTTAAATGTTCATGTACCGCCTGAACGCCTCCATGCGCCGCTTCAACTCCTCCTCATACTCCTCCGCACGGTAGAATGCGCGGACCTCATATCCGTGCCGCCTCAGCGAATCAATCAGGCCCTCGATATCCCGGGTGGACAGCCTGAGTGCCACCTCCGCGTTCTCCGGCTGCGTGCCATCACTGACCAGCACCTGCAGGATTTTCACCCCTTCAGACTCCACCCTGTGGGACACCTGGGCCAGGCTGTAATCCTTCCACGGCATTTCCAGGGTCAGGATGCTGCCCTCACTGTACGGTGTCAAGCTGTTGTGGAACGCCCGCCAGAGGTGAGCGCGGTCGGTGCACCCCAGCAGCATGCCGTGGTCCACCACCGGTACGACGCTGACATCCGCCTCGCACAGGACATCGACCACCTCAAGGAAGTGCTGGCCGGGAGCCACCATCAGGGGCATCAATTGGACATTGGTCAGAAAGACCGCTTCGCCCTCCTGGTCGAGCAAGTGCTGCTCCGCCACGAGACCGAGGTAACGCCCTTCCGCCACAACGGGCAGGTGCTCGACTTTCAGCTCATCCATGGCACGGAGCGCCTTCTCCAGCGTGTCCCCTGGATTGAGTGCAATCAGTTCCTCGTTGATGATGCTTGCTGCATGCATGGACTTCGTTGTCTCCGACATCCGGGACTTTGCGAAATTAGCCGTCTGGCGACGCGCAACCGTCGTAGGTCCATGGAAACTTTCCCCACGCGTCTCAGCGTCAACATCAACAAGATCGCCACCCTGCGCAATGCCCGCGGTGGTGACAGGCCTTGTCCCCTCGAAGCAGCCTCGCGCATTCAGCGCTGGGGCGCCGACGGCATTACGGTGCACCCCCGTCCCGATGCACGGCACATCACCTATGCGGACGTCCGGCGGCTGCGCGGACGGGTCACCTCCGAGTTCAATATCGAGGGTTATCCCTCGGCTGATTTCATAGCGCTCGTGCTCGAGGTCCAACCGGAACAAGTCACCCTCGTGCCGGATCCTCCCGACATTCTCACGTCCAATGCCGGATGGGACACCCGAGCCCATGCCGCGTTCCTTAGAGAAGTCCTGGGCCGGTTCAGGACGGCGGGCATTCGGACGAGTTTGTTCATCGGTACGGATGGAGACCTCATCCGTGCGGCTGCCGATGTCGGGGCAGACAGGGTGGAATTGTACACGGGGCCTTACGCCGAGCAGTTCCCGATGGACCCCGAAGCGGCCGCCGCCCCCTTCGTGGCAGCCGCCCAGGTGGCGCAATCGTCCGGCCTTGGCGTCAATGCTGGCCACGATTTGGACCTCGACAACCTCGCTTGGTTCGCCCGGCATGTCCAGCCTCTCGATGAGGTGTCCATTGGGCACGCCATCATCAGTGATGCCTTGTACATCGGATTGCAGAATGCGGTGGGCCAATACCGGGAGCAGCTGAGACCCGCCTGAAATGGAGTTGTTCCACCGCATCATCGGGGACCACGATCCGAGGGGGGGCATCCCACCCCTCGTGGTCCTGCACGGCCTGCTCGGTTCGTCCGACAATTGGCAGACCTTGGGCCTGCGTTGGTCAACGGACCGCCCCGTCGTGCTGGTGGACCAGCGGAACCATGGCCGCAGTCCCCACCATCCAAGTCACACCTATCCCGACCTGGTCCTCGATCTGCTGGACACGCTGGACAGCCTTGGCGTG
This sequence comes from uncultured Flavobacteriales bacterium, assembly GCA_938082505.1. Classification (GTDB taxonomy): domain Bacteria; phylum Bacteroidota; class Bacteroidia; order Flavobacteriales_D; family Sanyastnellaceae; genus UBA8752. Next base: position 9,137 of record CALLLH010000032.1, on the reverse strand, counting down.
GAAAGGGCTGACCTGCTCGGTCACAGTATGGGAGGCAAGACGGTGATGCATTTCGCCGACCGCCACCCGTCCCGATGCCGCCAGCTCATCGTAGCGGACATGGCCCCGGTGGCCTATCCCCCGCACCACATTCCACTCTTCGACGCCATGATGGGGCTGGACCTGTCGGCATTCGACAAAAGGAGCACCGTGGAAGCCGAACTCGCCAAGCGCATTGCAGAACCCGGTATCCGGCAATTCCTGCTCAAAGGCCTTTATCGGCCAGAGCCCACCCGGTTCGCATGGCGCAGCAACCTGCCCATCCTGCGGCGGCACCTTGCTGACATGACCTCCTTGATCCCCCTTGGAAACGTCGAAGTCCGCACGCTTGCCATCTACGGCGCCCGGTCCGGATATGTCGTCGGACGTGGATTGGATGCGATGCGGAGCCACTTCACCCGACTCGAGGAAGTGGCCCTCGATGCAGGCCATTGGCTGCACGCCGAACAACCCGCTGCTTTTCACGACGCCGCGGTCGGCTTTCTCGAAGGTGCCGGCACCTGAACGCCACAACGCCCGCCTCGGGAGTTCCGGACGGGCGTTGTGATGTCGCAGTTGCTGTGCGGTCAGCCCTTTGAGCCGACCATGATGCTCACGCAGCCTTCATGCTGGATGACGGCGTCCGTCTCCGGCACCTGGACCCTGATCGTCATCTGCTGGGTGTTGGCCACCCTGAAGTCAAACAGATCGGATTCCTTGTCGGCGCTGTCGTAAATGCCATTGCCACGGCTGTCCAACACCTGGAATGTCAGGTCGCCCAGCACCGGATGCCCGCAGACGAGCAGCCGGTAAGCCCGGTCACCGAAGAAAGTCAGCTCGAGCTCGGCTTCGTCGCCGGGGATCAGGACCGCGGTGTTGTAGTTGTCGTTCTGCACATAGTCCTCGAGTTCAGGAAGGCAACGCTTCTTGGTGAAGGTCCGGCATTGTGCTGCGGCGTCGGCCGTGGTGAACATCATCACCAGGGCGAGGGCCGCGAAGGGGAGTTTCTTGATCGCAGTCATGGCGCTTCTCTTTACGTTCACTGGGCGTATTGGTTACGGACCGCAGCAATGGATTCCGAGATGGCCGCCAAGGTGGCCTCGTCGTAGCTGACTTCCGGGCCTCCGCTGATGATCACGGTGCCATCCTCCGCCGCTGTCGCTGCTGCTGCATTCTCGGTGATGGTCACGCCGGAAAATGCGGCCTCGACCGGTGCAAGGGCCTCCTTCATGGCGGTCAATGCCGGTGTGGCCTCGTAGCTGTTCAGGAGTCCCAGCAGGTTGTCCAAGGTCATTTTCTGCTCTGCAATCCGAAGCTTCAGATCGTCGGTGGAGGTATTCAGGCTGCGAGTGCCCAGATAGACGCCTTCAATCCAACCCCCTGCGGCCATGAGACCTCCCACTTCCTCCATGTCGTTCTCCCGGAACCGGGCATTCAATGCATAGAAGGTGTCAGTCACGATGTCCACGAGCGAGTCCCGGACATCGCGGTTGTTGTCTGCCCGCGAAATCAGATCGGCATCGATGATGTCGCCCACCCCGAGACCGTCGCAGAGCCGACGGCAAGTGTTGAGGTAGTCAACGGATTGCTGATTCTGGTTGAAGATGACCGAGTAGCTGAGGTCGCCGGCATAGATGCCCAGGTTGACGGATTGCAATTCCGTGGTCGAATATCCCACGGCATTGTCCAAACCATGCAGGGCGTCCGAATCGAATTGAATGCCGCTGCGCTCGAGCAACATTGCCGTCTCGATCGGGGATGGAACAGCGTGGAAAATCTTCTTGAAGGCTTTCTGACGGCGGGCGGGCATCATGCCCTCCACATCCATGTCGGCTTCTTGAGAGGTGCTCGCAGCCCCTTCTGTGTTTGCCTCTGAAGGTCCTTCGCCGCAGCCGACGATAAGCAACATCAGGGGGAAAGCCATCCACTTCGCGCGTGGCAGGGAAAGCTGGAATCGGTCGTGTCGGAGTTTCATGGAGAATCCAGGAAGTATTATTGAAGCAAGTTGAAACGGGGACCACCCCCGGCAGGCCCCTCGGACCGAAAGTTATCCTCCTTGGGGGGTGGATGTTGTCGGTGGTCCCGGAAGAGCAACGGTGGGAATCCGCTGATGCGTTCCTTAACGGAGTCCGGGAGGACAAGGTTTCAGTGGGCTTCCAACCAATTTTTGCCCGTTTCAATCTCCACTTCGAGGGGGACGGTCAGCTCGACGGCCTGCTCCATTTGTTCGCGCACAAGGTCTCCCAATGGGGCTACTTCATCCTTGGGGACATCGAACACCAATTCGTCATGAACCTGCAGGATCATGCGGGCGTCGTATCCTCCCGACCGCAGTGCTTCCTGTATGCGCACCATGGCCACCTTGATGATGTCCGCTGCCGACCCCTGGATGGGCGCATTGATGGCATTGCGCTCGGCAAATCCGCGCACGACCGCATTGGCCGAAGTGATGTCCGGAAGCCACCGCTTCCGCCCCAGGATGGTCTCGACGTAGCCGGTCTCCCTCGCGCGGTCCACCACTTCCGTCTGGTATGCCTTCAGATCCGGGAACTCGGCGAAGTAGGCCTCGATGATGCCCTTGGCTTCCCGCCGCGGAATCTTCAACGTCTCCGCCAAGCCGAACGCCCCCTGGCCATAGAGTATGCCGAAATTGACCGCCTTGGCCTTGCTGCGTTGTTCCCGGTCCACCTGATCGGGCGCCACGCCGAACACCTTTGCCGCCGTGGCTGTATGGATGTCCGCGCCATCCAGGAATGCCTGGCACAAGCCCCGGTCTCCGCTCAGGGCGGCCACGATGCGCAGCTCCACCTGGCTGTAGTCCGCGGCCATCAGGACGTGGTGCTCATCCTTCGGGACGAAGGCCTTGCGGATTTCGCGTCCACGCGCCGTGCGGATGGGGATGTTCTGCAGATTTGGGTGCGTGCTGCTCAAGCGGCCCGTAGCGGCCACCGCCTGCATGTATTGTGTATGCACCCGTCCCGTTGTGGCGTCCACCAGTTCCGGCAGCGGACGCACGTATGTGGAGAGCAGCTTGTTCAATTGTCTGTACTCCAGCACCTGTTCCACGATGGGGTGCGCCCCCACCAGCTTCTGCAGGATGTCCTCCCCCGTGGCGTATTGCCCGGTTTTCGTCTTCTTGGCCTTCTCCGCAATCTTCAGGTGGTCGAACAGCACCTCACCCAGCTGCCTCGGTGAATCGATAGAAAAGGGCACCCCTGCATGATCCTGTATGGAGGCGGTCAGGCCCGCGAGGTCCTGCTCAAGCTCACCTGCCATTTCCTGCAGGGCATCCACATCCAGCTTCACCCCGGCCAGTTCCATGTCGGCCAATACAGGCACGAGGGGATGCTCCAGCGTATCCAGGATGCGCCGCTCCGGGGTGTCCTCGCCAATCCGTTCCTGGAACAGGTTGGCCAGGCGCAGGGTGATGTCCGCATCCTCACATGCGTAGTCCCGCACCTGCTCCGACGGAATATCCGCCATGGTCTTCTGGTGCTTTCCCTTCTTGCCCAGCAAATCCGTGATGGGAATCGTCCTGTACCCCAACTCGACTTCGGCGAGGTAATCCATGCCGTGCTTGAGGTCCGGTTGGAGAACGTAATGGGCGAGCATGGTGTCGAATACCCGGCACCGCACGTTGACCCCTGCCCCGAGCATGATCTTGTGGTCGTATTTCCAATTTTGCGCGATGAGCAATTTGCCTTCATCCTGCAGCACCGGTTGGAATTCGGACAGCAGGGCGATCACCTCCTCGTCCTCTGCCTGCGGCATTCCGGGTTGACCCAGGGGCACCGGCACATACCACCCCGTTCCTTCGGCGGTCGAAAAGCTCATACCCACCAGACGGGCAGTCCGGGCATCGAGGCCCGTGGTCTCCGTATCCATCGCAAACCGCTCTGCCGCGAGGAGTTCCGAAACCAACTCAGCCCGGTCGTCCTTGGAATCGGCGAGTCGGTATGTGGCCTTTTCAGGGTCGAATCGCACCAATCCACCATCGGTCTCAGCGCCCCCTTCCGCACCGCCATCACCGCCGCCGAACAGGCCCATCTGACCTCCGGTATCACCCCCAGTGTCCGCAGGAGTGGGGGCCGGCGTTCCTGTGGCCACAGCCTCTCCAAGTATCCTTCTCGCCAACGTCCGGAATTCCAGCTCTTCGAACAAGGGTGCCAGTTTCTCCGCATCCGGAGCCTCGACCACCATGCCCTCGAAATCGGGCGTGCAGGGAATGTCCGTCACGATGGTCGCCAACTCCTTTGACAACAACGCCTGCTCCCGGAATTGCTCGAGGTTCTCCTTCTGCTTGCCCTTCAATTCCGAAGTGGAATCGAGCAGGACTTCCACCGACCCGTACTTCGACAACAGCTTGGCTGCAGTCTTGGGTCCGATGCCGGGAACCCCGGGGATGTTGTCCGCCGCATCGCCCATCAATCCGAGCAGATCGATGACCTGTTCGGTGTGGTCGATTCCGAAGCGTTCACAGACCTCGGCGGGCCCCCAAACCTGCGGAGGATTGCCGGAGCGGCCCGGGCGGTACATCCGGACTTTCTCGGTCACGAGCTGGCCAAAATCCTTGTCCGGCGTCATCATGTAAACGTCGAACCCCTCTTTTTCGGCGAGGCCGGCCAGGCAGCCGATCATGTCGTCCGCCTCGAAGCCCGGCTCGGTGATGGTCGGGATGCGCATGGCCTCCGCCATGGCATGGATGAACGGAACACTGGCCCGGATATCCTCCGGGGTCTCGTCCCGGTTTGCCTTGTATTCCGCATAGGTCTCGTGGCGGAAAGTGGGGCCGGGAGGATCGAATACGATGGCGAGGTGGGTGGGCTTCTCGTTCTTGAGGATGTCCAGCAGCGCGGTGGTGAATCCGAAGACCGCACTGGTGTTGACCCCCTTGCTGTTGATGCGGGGATTGCGGATGAAAGCATAGTAGGCCCTGAAAATCAGAGCGTAAGCATCAATAAGGAAAAGCTTCTTTTCGGATTCAGCGGTCAGCATGGGACCGGCAAATTACCCCGCGCCCCGCGGTTGACCTCGGCCGGTTTTCTTCAACCCCGGCGGGACTTGTACACGGGTACGGTGCTGCACGGCTCCCCGAACATCAGGGACCGCACCACTGGCTGCAGCCTTTCCACGAGCCGAACCGCGGGTCCTGCGCCTGTATCGAGACCACATCCCTTGACCACGACCTGCGCTCCATCATAGGGCCCGAGGTCGAGCTCCTCGACCATGCGGTACAGCACTGCCGCAGGCAGCTCGTCCGGCGTCGCCAGGTAGACCGCGGTGGCCGTCCCTTGCAGGGTCGATGCGACGAGCATCCAGGCCCATTCGGGAATGACCGCATCAGCAGAGCAGTGCAAGGCGACATCGGCGCCTTGGAATGGCGTGGGGTCGAGCTCCTGGAGCCATTGCCTGAAAGGCTTTTCCCTCAAAACCAGCCCTTCCCACAATTGAGGGGCCAAGTCCATCGCCGTCAATTTGCGCCCCGCCAATTGCGCGCCCAGGTCCAGCTGGACCAGGCTACTTTCCTCCACGCGGTTGCGGATGGCATCTTCCATGACGTGAAGTTCTAAAGTTTGAAGGACTCTGACGAATCCTGCGTCAGCCCGCAGAAGCGCGCCTTTTTTCGCTCATCACGAGCTTCCGGGCCGTATCCGCGATGTCTTCGACATTGAAGCCGCACTCCGTATACAGCTCGTCCTGTGTTCCATGCTCGATGAAACGGTCCGGGACGCCCAGGCGCACGACGCGGGCACTGTAGCCCTGGTCGGCGGCAAATTCCAGCACGGCACTGCCCATTCCTCCCTGGATGCACCCATCCTCGATCGTGATGACCTTGTCAAATTTCCCGAATACCTCGTGGAGCAAAGTCTCATCCAGCGGCTTCACGAAGCGCATGTCATACATGGCGGCCGAAATCCCCTCCGATTCAAGTTGCTCGGCAGCGCGCAGGGCGTGGTTGCCCAGGTGGCCGATGCCCAGCAGGGCCACATCCTCGCCACTCCGGACGCGGCGTCCGGTGCCGACCTTGATCTTGCGCAACGGCGTTTTCCACTCGGTCATGACCCCTTTGCCCCGCGGATATCGGATGCTGAAAGGTCCGTGATCATCGGCCGACGCCGTGTACATCAGGTTGCGCAGCTCCTCCTCGTTCATGGGCGCGGCGACGATCATGTGGGGAATGCACCGCATGTAGGCGAGGTCGAATACGCCATGGTGGGTCGGGCCGTCAGCTCCGGCCAGTCCTCCGCGGTCGAGACAGAATACCACGTGCAGCTTCTGCAGGGCCACATCGTGCAGCACCTGGTCGTAAGCCCGCTGCATGAAAGAACTGTAGATGTTGCAAAACGGCACGAGGCCTTGCGTGGCCATCCCTGCGGAGAAGGTCACGGCATGCTGTTCAGCGATGCCCACATCAAAAGCCCTGTCGGGCATGGCGTCCATCATGAACTTCAGCGAACTGCCGGTCGGCATGGCCGGGGTCACCCCCACGATGCGTTCGTCTTTCTCGGCGAGCTCGATGATGGTGTGACCGAACACGTCTTGGTACTTGGGCGGCTCGGGGGATTTCGGAACCACCTTGATGATCTCGCCCGTCTCTTTGTTGAAGAGGCCCGGTGCGTGCCATTTGGTGGCGCTGCCTGCCTCTGCCGGTGCATACCCCTTGCCCTTCTTCGTCAAGAGGTGGAGCAGCTTGGGTCCGGGGATGTCCTTGAGGTCGCGCAGGACGTGCTCGACCTGCTCCACATCGTGGCCGTCGATCGGCCCGAAATAGCGGAAGTTGAGCGACTCGAAGAGGTTGGATTGCTGCAGCAGGGAACCCTTGACCATGTCACTCACCTTGGAGGCGATGGTCTGTGCGTCGGGTCCGAACTTGGATACCTTGCCCAGCAATTGCCACACCTCATCCTTCACGCGGTTGTAGGTATGGGAGGTCGTGATGTCGGTGAGGTAGTCTTTGAGGGCCCCGACATTGGGGTCGATTGACATGCAATTGTCGTTCAGGACCACGATCATGTCATTGTCCTGCCATCCTCCGTGATTCAAGCCTTCAAACGCCAATCCGGCGGTCATGGCACCGTCCCCGATGACCGCGATGTGTTGGCGCTTGTCTCCCTTGAGCTTGTTGGCCACGGACATGCCCAGTGCCGCACTGATGCTGGTGGAGCTGTGCCCGACTCCAAACGTGTCGTATTCACTTTCGCTCCGCTTGGGGAAGCCACTGAGGCCCTTGTGGATGCGGTTGGTGTGGAACAGTTCGCGGCGCCCGGTCAGAATCTTGTGGCCGTATGCCTGGTGGCCCACGTCCCAGACGATCTGGTCTTCAGGCGTGTTGAATACGTAGTGCAAGGCCACCGTCAACTCCACGACACCGAGGCTTGCTCCGAAATGCCCTCCCTGCTCGCTGACCACGTCCACGATGTACTGACGCAGTTCCTCGCACACCTTCGGCAAGTCCACCACGTCGAATTGTTCACGCAGGTCCTTGGGCTCGATAATGCGGCCGAGGCGGGGGCCGGGTAGGAATCGGGGTGTGGAATTGGCCATGATGCGTACCGGAAAATTGCCGGGAGGAATAGGAACAAACTTAACCCTTCCTTGTTCCGAAACGTCCCCTGCGCCCGGGGCAGGGCCTTCGCGCTTGTCGTTCAGGCGGCCTCCACGGTGGCGGCCAGCGCCTCCAGCATCGAACGTCCGTCGGTGTTGCCCAGTTCCTCGCTGCACGCGCGTTCGGGATGGGGCATCATGCCGAAGACATTGCCCCCGGCGTTGCAGACCCCCGCAATGTGGTCCACCGACCCATTGGGGTTGAATTCATCGCCGATCTCACCTTCCGGACCACAATAGCGGAACAGGATCTGGTCGCCATCCTCGAGGGCATCCAGTCCGGCATCATCGATGGTGTAGTTCCCCTCACCATGTGCAATGGGGATGCACAACGGGCGTCCGTCAGGCAGGGACGCCGTCATCGGGGCCATGAGGGACTCCGGTCGCAGCAGCACATTGCGGCAGATGAACTTGCGGCTCTCATTGTGGCCCAGCGCCCCGGGCAACAGGCCGGCTTCGCAGAGGATCTGGAACCCGTTGCAGACTCCGAGCACTCGGCCGCCGCGCTTGGCATGCGCCACGACTTCCTCCATGATGGGGGAGAAACGCGCGATGGCCCCACTGCGGAGATAGTCTCCGTAGCTGAAGCCACCGGGCAGAACCACCAGGTCGACCCCTTTGAGGTCGCGGTCCTTGTGCCAGAGCCGCTCGACATGGAACCCGAGTTCCGTGCCGAGGGCGTATTCCATATCGTGGTCGCAATTGGACCCCGGGAAGGTGATGACGCCGACTTTCACGTTGGCGAAGTTCGGGAATCCAAGCGGGAATCCCACCCGGAAAACCGCGCTTCGGTCAGCGGGCCACGCGCCACGTCTGATGACGACCGGAGTTGTCGCCGATCCAATGGACCAGGGCCACTGCAGGCATCACCGATGGGTCGAGAATGGCGGGCGCACCAGGAGCGCCTTGGGCGCGGTGAACGATGCGTCCCGTCAGGTCGAACACCTCCACGGTGAACGCCTCTTCAAGGTGATGCACCTGCCACCCCGCCCGGGTCCGCTCAAGGGTGGCCGCATGGGACGCAACGCTCGAGCCGATCGAGCTCACGGTCTCCACGGTCACCACCATCTGATAGGTGTCCGAGCAGTAATCGTTCCATGCGTTGAGGCCGACCGTGTACGCGCCCGCCGCCGAATAGGCGTGGATGGGGTTTTCCGAAATGCTGGAGCCGCCATCGCCGAAATTCCATTGGAATGCGGTGGCTCCGGAGCTCGTGTTCTCGAAGTACACCTCGGCCTCCCCGTCCATCAACGTAACCACGGCTTCCTCCACCTCGATTCCGGCTTGCACCTGCGGTGCGGCAAGGACTTCCACCGTGGTGCTGTCCGAACAGCCTGCCGCGTCGGTCACGATGGCGTCGAGCACCCCTGCGCTCTCGACCTCGATGGTCGATCCGGTAGCCCCGTGTGACCACTCCACAGTGTAGGGGGCCAATCCCCCTTCAATTTCCAGGGTCACCCCGCCATGGTCGTCATAGCAACCGATGTGGTCGGGCTGCACCTCGATATCAAACG
>CALLLH010000031.1 GCA_938082505.1 uncultured Flavobacteriales bacterium | reverse complement strand
CACCTGGATTGATCGGCCCCATCATTCCTCCACTTTCCTGAACTTCGCGCCCATGCCCGGGTGGTGGAATTGGTAGACACGACAGACTTAAACTCTGTTGGCCCGAATGGGCCGTGCGGGTTCAAGTCCCGCCCCGGGTACCAAAAAAGCCCCGCAATTGCGGGGCTTTTTGATGCGGAAAGGTTTTCCATTTACTGGCACAGCTCCCCGAAGGCACCGAGGAAGATGAGCATGTCGGAGGTGGTGACCTGATCGTCACCGGTCAAGTCCGCGGTACATCCCGCAAGACAGCCGAAATCGCCCAGCAGAATCAGGGCGTCGGATACGGTGACGGTGCCGTCACCATCGAGGTCGGGTGGACAATCATTGCCACCACCGCCGCCGCCATCGGGTGATCCGTTGCACAGGCCGGATATGGACCAGCTCGCATTGAACTGGGCACCGGAAGATGCGCTGTAGCCATTGAAGAGATAGACCGACCATGTGCCGTTGCCCGTCAATCCGCTGCTCGACAGGTCCACCGTCGCCGAGTAAGTGCCGTTGGTCGAAGTCTGCCAGGTGGTGGGCCAGAGGGTGTAGTTGCCCAAGCTGGTGCAGCCAGCCGGAGACGAATTGTATCCCCCGGCGGCAGCACAATCGCCATCGGGAGACGTGATCGCCACAGCCATATCGGCAGGCCAGTTGGAACCGCCGCCCGTGTTGGTCCAGGCGAGGGTGATGTCGAGCGCCTCAGGCTCCCCGGCCGCATCGAATGAAAAAATCGACGAGGCGCCATTGGCTGCCAGCGTGGCATCGAGGGCGCCTTCAGCATCGCAGTCGCAGGGCTCTCCTGCGGGGGGGTACAGGCAACCTGCGTCGTCTATGGTCGCGGCCGCATCATAATTGCAGGCGGCCTCGTCCGTGCAGCCGGTGCAGCTCGTGCCGTCGCCACCGCAAACACCGCAGGCATCGTCGATGAGGCAGGATCCGTCGTCTTCGAGCGCCTCCGGGTCATAGTTGCACGCCGAGGGCAGCGTGCAGCCCGCCGTGGAATTTGAATTGGTCGGATAGCTGTCGATGGTGAGTTGACCCGTATTCAAGGGGTCGAGGTAACCGGAAACGCCGACGCCCCAACTGACGTTCATCCGTCCATAGAAGTCATAGGCTCCGTTGTTGTTGGATCCACTGCATGCCGCGGCGCCACCGTACAGCTGGCCGATGATGCGCTGGTTCTGGTCGAAAAGGGGCGACCCTGAGGAACCCGGCTCCGTAACTCCGTCCTCCCATTGGTCGATCCACCAGACCTGGGCTCCTCCGGTACTCGAGAAATAGGGGGCGTTGTTCTCGAAACAGATTTTCTTGACATCCCCGCTCGGGTGGTGGATGCCAACCGCTGAGGTGGGGGTGCTCCCGCTCGCGTCCCAACCGGCGTATTCCACATTGTAGCTCGCCGGGGGCGTAGAGCTGAGCTGGATCAGGGCCACGTCACTGGAGCCGCTGTTGACCAGCAGCGTGCCTCCAGAAACGCTCTGGTTGGTCGGGCCTGTTGAACCTGTGCACGTGCTGCTCTCATGGTTGAAATAGTACACCCAGGTATTCGGGTTGCCCAGACAGTGGTTGGCCGAGAGGAAATAGGGAGTGCCATCCTCTGCAGTGTTGTTCACCAGCGCCCCGGTGCAGACGGCGAAGCCACCGTTCGTGATGAGCGCCACCGACCGCTTGGCGACCTGCCAATCAGCGCCGGAAGGGCAGTTCACGTTGATGTTGCATGCGCCCGACGTCCCGAAAGGCCCCATTCCCGCCGCTTCCCCAGAGGCCACGTTTTCCGCGTGCAGGAGCAGGCTCCGGTATCCGTGGACAATCTGATCGACCTGGACCGTGCCCTGCCCGTGGACAGCGAGCGGTTCCTGGTATTCGATCACGATGCGGTCCGCATCCAGCACGCCCAAGGCCAGCGAGCCCCATTCCTTTTCGTTGGCCTCCGTGAAGCCGCCGAGGTAGTGCTCCCGTTCCGCATCCCAGACATACAGGGTGGCGCCGGGGGGCAAATCGAAAGCCCCCAGGTGCAAACCTATTCCGGTGGCTCCCGGGCAATGGACGCCGAGGCGCCACGTCCAAATGTCCTTTTCCAAGGTCCATTCCCCTGCATTCTCCAAGCTGTAGTCCACGGCCAACTCCACACCGAACCGCCAAGGCGCCTCCTTGTATTGGTCCGTGACGGCGTCCTCCGCGGCCAAGGTGGCCAAGTCGAGCTCGGCCATCGTCACTTCGGGATAGGTCGGAACGAAACCTTCCTGACCCCATTTCCAAGGCGCTCCACCATGTGCGATCTGCCCATGAGCCACCGTCGTTGCCAGGCTCATCAGGATGAGCACAAACTGACGCACGGCCATCATGGGCAATCCGTTCCGAAGATGGCGAGCATCACGAGCATGTCGGAAGTCGTGACGCCGCCGTCCCCATTCATATCAAAACTGCAGCCGGACGGACAACCGAAATCTCCGAGCAGCATCAGCAGGTCTCCGATGCCGATCAGGCCATCGTTGTTGAAGTCACCGAAGCATTCGTACACCTCCTGGAAGGTCAGGCTCTGCTGCAGAATCTGGGGGTTCTCACCGTCCGCACGGCGCGTCTGGAGATTGACCGTCATGTTCACCTCACCGTCCGTCGTGAGTTGGGCGATGAGCACATGGCCGTTCTCATCCGGGAAGGCTGCCGGTTCAAGGTCGGGATAGATGAACACCGAACCGCCGTTCACGTCATTGGCGAGGATGGTTCCGCCGGTGCCTTCGAAGGGGCCGAAGTCCAGTCCGATGGTGTTGATGTCGGCCGTATTGTCCTCTCCCCCTATGGTCAGCCAGCTATCAAAAGCCAGCAACGAGTCGACCGGAAGCAGCGCGGGGTTGTAATTCACAGCGAGGGCACCCCCGAGCGGATTCTGATAGAAAGACGTGGTGGTTGTGATGCTCAAAGGCAGTCCCTCGAATCCATACACGGCCACCAGTTGCTCGGTGGGATCGGCGAGTTCAGCCCAAATCCGGTAGGTGGTGGCGCCATCGACCGTATTCTGTCCGATGACATCATAGCCGAGTTGCACGAAGCTGCTTTCCGCCACTTCGTCTTCATCACAAATGCCATTTCCGTCTGCGTCGTTCAGGCAGTTGCCGTCGCAATCGAGGTTGTCGGCTGGCGGATACGTGCAGGAGCCGTCATCCACTGTGGCGGCTGCATTGTAATTGCAGGCATCGGCGTCGGTGCAGCCCGGCAGATCCCCCGTGCAGAAGTTGGTGGTTTCCGTGCTGCCGAAATCGCCTCCGGTGGCCACGACCGAGCCTGCCACCGTCAGGGTATAGCTGCCATTTCCAAAGGCACAACAGATGCCATCTCCGAAAGAGTCGTTCACCGTCAGGTCGTAGCATCCATCGGGCAGGCAGTAGTTCGTTTCGACGGTCCCGGCAAGGCCTGCATAGCCTTCCGAAGCCACCACCGTTCCAGCGGCATCGGTCAGGGTCCAGGTGAATTCGCCCGGGTAATTGTCGAGGACCACCGTCATGGCGAAGTCGAGGCCGCCGATGATGCACGAGCCATCATCGATGGTAGCATTGGGATCATAGTTGCAGGCAGCGGGGTCCGTACATCCACCACAGGTGCTGTTGTCTCCACCACAGACGCCGCAATCGTCGTTGAACAGGCAGGAGCCATCGTCCACGGTGGCATCCGGATTGTAGTTGCATGCGGCGGGCAGCGTGCAACCGTTGCAGCTGAAGTCGCAGGTACCGTTGTCAAGGCCTGCATCGGGGTCGTAGTTGCAGGCCGTGGGGTCCGTGCAGCCGAAATTGAGGTTGTCCGTGCAGAACGGGACCGTCTCGCCGGTGCCATAGGCGCCACCGGATGCAATGAGCACGCTGTCGATGCTCAGTGAATACCCACCTGGCGCGAAGATGCCATCACCAAAGCTGTCGGCAATGTTGAAGTCGAAGCACCCTTCGGGAAGGCAAACGGTTTCCTCGTAGGTCGCGCCGGCAGAGGCATAGGGCCCTCCTGAAGCCACAGCCGTTCCAGCCGCATCCGTGATGTTCCATGTGATTTCATCAGGCCAGCTGTCGGTGGTGATGGCCACGACCACCCCGATTCCATCGCCGATGCAGGTGCCATCATCGATGGTGGCATCCGGATCGTAATTGCACGAAGCGGGATCCGTGCAGCCGTAGCAGCTGAAGTCACAGGCCCCATTGTCGAGCAGTGCATCGGGATTGTAGTTGCATGCCGTTGCGTCGGTGCAGCCGAAGTCGCCTCCGATACAGAATGTGGTCGCCTCTGAGGCGCCGAATTCTCCGCCCGAGGCCACCAGATCGCCATCCGCAACAAGGGCGTAATCCCCAATTCCGAATGCACAACAGATGCCATCGCCGAAGCTGTCGAAAATCGTGAAGGTGTAGCACCCTTCAGGGGCACAGAAGTTCTCCGTGATGGCAGTGCCCGCAATGGAATACGGGCCACCTGCTGCCACCGTGGCGCCTGCCGAGTTGGTCAGTGCCCACGTGGTCTCGCCAGGGTAGTTGTCCAGCAGGATGGTCAAAGTGAAGGGAAGGCCATCGAGGATGCATGATCCATCGTCCACAATTGCTGCGGGATCGAAGTTGCAAGCCGTGGAGTCCGTGCACCCCCCGCAGGAGCTGTTGTCTCCGGCGCACACGCCGCAGAGGTCCAGGTCGGCGCATGATCCGTCATCCGCCGTGGCATCCGGGTCGTAATTGCAAGCAGCCGAATCGGTGCACCCGTCGATCACGCCCCCGACACAAACATCCTGAATGGTGATGTCGGCGACATAGGTCACGGTTCCGGCGGACGCATATCCATTGACGAGCTGCACGCTCCAGCTGCCATCTCCGGAAAGTCCGGCACCACTGATGTCGAGGGAGGCGGTGTAGATGCCCGATGCGTCGACCGCCCAATCGGCGGGCCACAAGGTGTAGCCGCCCAGGTCGGTGCAGCCTGCGCTGATCGTCCCGGTGAATCCGCCGAATTCGATGCATTCCCCGGAAGGCGCTGTGATGACGACCAACAAATCGGCAGGCCAGCTGCCCGCGCTCGAAGTGTAATCGAGGGTGATGTCAAAGGCGCTGACTTCCCCTGTGCCATTGAAGGTGACCGGTGTGCCGCCGATGCCCCCTGCGAGGGATTCGGTGATGGAGAGGTCCGTAAAGCAGTCACAGATGCCACCTGGAGGGGCATAGTAGCAGGTGCCATCGTCAAAAGTGGCTTCCGCGTTGTAGTTGCAAGCCGTGCTGTCCGTACATCCTGAGCAGCTCGAACCGTCTCCGGCACACTCCCCGCAGATGTCGAAGTCGGCACAGCTGCCGTCATCGACCGTGGCGTCTGGATTGAAGTTGCAGAACGTGGAATCCGTGCAGCCGAGGCAGGAGTAGTCGCAGGTGCCGTCGTCGGCAATCGCGTCGGGATTGAAATTGCAGGCGCCTGCATCGGTGCAGCCCAGCACGATATCGCCCACGCAGACCTCCGTGGATTCGCTCGCTCCGAAATCACCTCCGGAAGCGAGCACCAGATCGCCGATGCCGAACTCGTATCCTCCTGTTCCATAGGCGCAGCACATGCCGTCCCCGAAACTGTCGAACACGGTCAGCGTGTAGCAGCCTTCCGCAACGCAGGAGGTCTCCACCACGACGCCTGAACCGGCATAAGGTCCGCCCGACCAGACGGTGTTACCGGCTGCATCGGTGAGGGCCCAGGTGGTCTCACCGGGATAGCTGTCCAAGGTGAGGTTCATGAAGACATCCACTCCCTGGGAGTCCAGACTGAAGCTGCTTGATCCCGCATCGTTCGAAGTGTTTTCATCCACGCCACCATTGGGCGCAGAGACCGCGACATTGAATACGTGGGCACCATCCCCGGGGGTCAGGTTGGGCAAGGTAATCTCATCAGTCTGACCGAAATCGAGGGACCCGGTCCAAGAGAAGGTCATCGGTGTTCCACCATCCAAGTCGTACGTGATGGTTGCGGTCGTGAGGGTGTTCGCGCCGAAATTGAACAGCGTGATGGACGGGGTCACTTCTGTGGCGCAGGAGAATCCGGTGGGTTCATTCACGGAGATGATGGCCGCATCAAGGTCGAAGTCAGGGACCGCCGGGAGACAGCCATTCGAGGAGAGCAACCCTGCCCGGGAGCCGCCGGGCGCAAAGGTGGCCTGCATCCGGTCGCCCTGCCCTTGAGAGAAGACATTCATGCAGCCGTCGTCCGAATAGTCCATGTAGTTCTGGACCATGTCCTCGGTGGAGCAGCTGATGTGGCCCAGGGCACAGCCGTAGTTGGCACCATCGGATTCGGGCGTGTCTGCCACGAAATCGTCAGATCCGCAGGGGCCATCGCCCCAGATGTGACGAAGGTTGAGCCAGTGGCCCACCTCGTGTGTTCCCGTCCGGCCCAGGTTGTAGGCGCCTGCACCGGGACCGTCGATACCGACGAAAGGATAGCCGCAGACCACGCCATCCGTGGCCGGGTTTCCCCCTGGAAATTGCGCATATCCGAGCAGTCCACCACCGAGGTTGCACACCCAGAAATTCAGGTACTCGTCGGCAGGCCAGGCATCCGATCCTCCGGAACTGCTGAATTTCATGCCGTCGTTGGACCCGAAACTCGACACTGTGGTGGGAACCCTCAGAATGCCGTCCGACGGCGCTCCGTTCGGGTCGCGTGTGGCAAGACAGAATTCGATTTCCGTATCGGCGGCTTGGGGCCACAGGTTGTCCTGATCGGCATTCGTCCTCCGGAAGTCATCGTTGAGCACTTGCAGTTGCTCGAGAATTTCCGAATCGGGAATATTCTGGGTGGCGTTCGCATAGATCACATGGAAGACCACGGGAATCGTCACCACCACAGGCTGAAGCTGTGCACCATTTTCACGGGCTTCTTGTCGGGCCTCCACGAACGCAGCTGTGTGGTGCTCGAGGTCGGTCTGGCGCTTCGCATAGACCGGATCCAAGCCCATCATCTGGACGTGCTTCTCATGGGTGGCGCATTCTCTGTGTGCCGGGGCCTGATTCAATTTGACCTGTCCCAGAAACTGGGGTGTGAAGACGAGCAGCGCCGCCAAAATTGAAAGAAATTTCATGGTTTGGTTAGAGTTGCAGGCGAACAGGCTTGGTTTTTCAAGATGCAATCAGATTCCGAGAATGAAGCAGATATTATAAGAAAGTGCAAAAACAGATTTGTTCCTGTAGAGGTTGTTCAGGCCGTGATTTGATGTAAATTCGCCGTCCGCTAGCGAGAATAGCTCAGTTGGTAGAGCACAACCTTGCCAAGGTTGGGGTCGCGAGTTCGAGTCTCGTTTCTCGCTCAAAAAAGGCACCTGCAACGGGTGCCTTTTTTCATGCTTGCCTGTCTGGAGTTCCAGCGGCTTCGATGATGTCGATAATCCGGATTGCTGCCCCCTCCTGAGCGCGAACCCAACCCGAAGCGGCTGTGCCAGCGCGCTGCCGATCCGCCGCCTGGAGCATCCAGGTGGAACTTGCCGAGAACAGCGCTTCAGGCGTATCGCAGACTTTGAGCCCCCCCGCCTCCCGCAGGGCTTCGATTTCCCTGAAACCGGCAACCCGCGGGCCACACAGAATGGGAATGCCGAATACGGCCGGCTCGAGCACATTGTGGACCCCCTGTCCCCAACCTCCGCCCACCACGGCGAAGTCGGCGAGGCTGTATGCAGCTTTCAATATCCCGATCTGATCCAGGATGAGGTTGGGCTCTTCGCTTTCTTCCTCGCGCGACCAAAGGGCTGAATCCGAGGGTTCAGCCCAGGCCTTGACTCGTGGGTGTCCGACTTCATGTGGTGCCCACAACACGGCCCAATGTTCTTGTTTTCCGGCAATCTCCCGCAGGGCATTCCATTCATCTGGCCAAGCGCTGCCTACGACGATCAGCTGACGGTTTCCTTTCCATTTCCTGAGGCGATCCAAGTGGGCTTCAACCGAGGGTGCAGCGGGCTCCTTCAAGGTGCTCATGACACGGTCTGCGCGTGGATCCCCTGTGACCTCAGCGGTCAGGCCATGGACTTGAAGCGCCGCCGCCGAGCGCTTGTCCTGGACCTGAATGGTGGAGAACAGCCCGAGGTGGTTCCGAATGAAGCCACCCCAACGTCCCAGGGGATGACGGCCTGAATCAAAACGGGCGGCAACCAGGTGCAGCCTTGTGCGCCTGAAGTGCAGGGCACGGATCAATTCCGGCCACAACTCGTATTTGATCAACACGGAATCTGAAATCTCGAGGGCTTCGCTGAACCGCCGCATGGCCCGCGGCGCATCCAACGGCAGGTAGTCAATGTGGTCGACCCAGGGTGCGTCCACACCTTCGATGCCAGACGGCGAAAAGAACGTCAGCAGCATCGGTGTCTCGGGATGGCGGTCACGCCAGGCTTGGATGATGGGGGCCCCTTGCTCGAATTCGCCCAATGAGGCGCAGTGGAAATGGACCCAGGGTCCGATCCGGCCACGGGAAGCTGCTTGTTGCGCGGCGCTGCTGAAGCGCTGCAGCCATCCGCTCCGCCCCCGCCAGGCCGCCCGGGCCTTTCGATGCCCCAGCACCGCGGCCAGCCGAAGGCCGAGGATGAGCAGTTGAATGGCGAAACGGTAAACGGGCACTTGGCGCGGGAAGTCAGTGGAAATAGTCCACGTCGGTGGACCGCGCCTGAAGCCTCAGGATCCAAGCGGCGAAAATGCCAACGGTGCCATCGGACCGGGGGCCTGCATCCGAAGTCATGGTGTCGGCATTCCATGCGCGGTTGGGTTGAAGCCGTCCTGCCATCGCCTCCAGGCCACATTGGAAACGCACGAGGCCATTGGGGGCGTCGTGCATGTAGCCCACCCTCGGCAGCAGCATGCCGCCACCGGTCAGACGGTCATATCCCTGGAGGTGCGGTTCATCAAGTTGCGTGAGTCGGTTCCCCCTGTTCTGGAAGTGGATCCTGTGCTCCCAGAACCCGATGCCAAGCTCGGCGAATACGCAGGATCCAGATGACAGCATGTCGGCCCGCCATTGCCTTCCGGCAGTCAGGAACAACAGGGTTCCACGCTGCTGCGCCGTGACAAGGGCGATCCTCCCTTCATTGTCCACGATGTGGCCATTGGGGTCGCGGAGGTTGTCCAACAAGCCCGGTTCCCTGACGTCCGACCCCGTCTGGAAACGGAAATGGGCGCCCAGCCGCCAGTTTTTGCCGGTGATGCGCTGCAGGGCGAATCCGACCGTATTGGACAGTCCGTAACGATCGGCAAGGGGGCCGGTGGGGGCCTGGGCTCCGAAATGGATGACCGCCTGGTGACCCGGTTGCACATCGGCTGGTCCTTGGGCATCGAGGCCCAGGGCCGCGCAGGTGGCCAGCACGCCGAGGATGAACCGTTTCATGGTCAGCCTCATTTCAGGGGGATGGAGAGGCCGAGGGTGTATCCGCTGATGATGGTGCCTCCGTTGACCTGTGTGAAGAGGGTCCAGTCCTTGTAGGTGTAACGTCCCCCGAGGTGACCCGCCAGTTGAAGGCCTCCTGAAACGTTGCCGGTATAGATGCCCGGAGACGCGCTGCCCCCAGCCCATTGGAAATTGTGACCGAACCAGCCGAGGGTGAGGCCGGCAAAGAAATCGAAGGGTGGAGGTGCCAATTCTACGAAGTGATAGTGCCCTTGGACACCCAGTCCAAAGTACTGGTGCCGCCAGCTTCCTGCATTGCCGCCCTCGGTGAAGCTCTGATAGCTGGCCATGACACCGGCTGAGATGTGCTCGTCCAGGGTCTGTTCCAGTTCCACGAAAATGGGCAGGCCCCTGTTGCTCATGCCAAGGCCCACGTTCAAAACGTCGAAACGATCGATTCCGCCGGAAGAACCCTGCGCAAGCAAACCGGAAACGAGCCCGGTCAGCACAGCGGCCAAAGTGCCGCGACGGATGGCGGAGGCATTCGAACGGCGGGGTTTTCGTCTACGATAATTGAACATTTGTCGATAAAAAGTTGTATTTTAATGAAGAGAGGTTCAGAGCAATGTGGAGACAGCACCAACGTCAACGACAGGGCTGCGACAGGCAAGGTGCAACAGGTGCGCATTGCCTTGTCGCCGGTGGCCGAAAGTTGTCTCCATGTGTGTGGTGGATGGTGACGATGTTGTGGGTGGGCGTTTTTTCTCCGAATCCGTCGGGAGCGCAGACGTCAACGGGAATCGACCTGGATGTGTTGTTCGAGCCCGGCATGGGGGACGCGTTTTCAGACGGGTACATCATCGCCGCACCCCGTTTCAGCTCCAATTTGACCTTCCCCATCATCGTGGCTTCCTCCGGTGAGGCGGTGCACAATGAATTGAATCCATTCCGCGGATTCAATTTCGACCTGCATCCCGATGGCAGGCTGGCCTGGTATTGGACCCAGAACGGATTGTGGGAGATCCTGGACAGCTCGCTCCAGGTGACCTCGACCTTGGACTTCATTGGGGCCGACCCTGACTACCATGATTTGGAGTTGCTCGGGGAAGGCCGGTCGTTGCTGCTCGGCCAGGAAATCGTGGTCGCCAATGTGGCAGACAGCGTACCGGACCCCGCCAATCCCAACCGCTCCATCATTGATTGCCTCCTCCAGGAGCAGGACAGCGTCGGGAACGTCACCTGGTTCTGGCGGGCCTCGGACCACATTCCGCCCACGTGGTGTACCCATTGCAACTGGAATTCCTCCTTGTTGGACCCCTATCACCACAACGCCTTCCAGACTTTGGACAACGGAGATGTCCTGCTGTGTCTCCGCAACATGGACCTCGTGGTCAGGATCAGCAAATCGACGGGATTGATTGTCTGGGCCTGCGGCGGGCCATTTTCGGATTTCGAATTTGCTGACCAGGGCACCGAGTTCAAGCACCCTCACGATGCCCAGATGCTGGATGACAACCGGTTGCTGCTGTTTGACAACGGCACGGACAAACAGCCCCCCATTTCTCGGGGGGTGGAATACCTGCTCGATTTTGAATCCGGCACCGTGACCCAGGTGGAGGAGTGGATCCATCCGAATGGGAACTACGCTTCCTCGCAAGGCAGCATTCAGCGGCTTGTGGGCGGAGGCACACTGATCGGTTGGGGCACGGGATCATCCCAGCAATTCGGGGGGGGGATGGTAACGGAATATGACGCGGATGGCCAACTGATCGGCGGTGTTTATTTCCCGTCCAATCACTTCTCCTACAGGGCCCGAAAAATCGCATCGGGAGCGCTTCCCGTGATCCAGGGATGTCGGGATGAGACCGCCTGCGATTTCAACCCGGATGCGGCGATTGACGGTCCGTGCACGTTGCCGGGCACACCTTGTGACGACGGGAATCCATGCACGGTGGCGGACATCATCGATGCCGATTGCCATTGTGAGGGCATCGCGCCCAATGCGGATGCGCCGGTGGGATGTTCAGACCCCATTGCCGTGAATTTCGACCCCTGTGCCCTGTCCGATGTCGACGACGGGTCCTGTCAATATGCCGTGCCGTTCAGGGTCGATGCCACCCTGATGGACAGCCTGCCCGACGGCATGGAGATCCAGGTCGGAGCCGACGCGCTCCAGATGAGCTCCGGCGGATTCGGCACGTGGACGGGCGAATTGCTGCTGGCCAACGGCGCGTGGACCTATCAATTCGTGGCGGATGGGGTGGTGGATCCGGTGCAGCGGTCCCTGTCCCTCACTTGGCCCGTCGGTGGCGCCATCGAGGAACAGCGGTCATGCTTCGGATTGGAAAGCAACGCCTGTCCCGGCTGCACCGATCCAGACGACCCGGCGTTCAGTCCCTTCTCGGAGGATGACAGCCGCTGTGGTGGAGGATCCTGGAACGGCTGTACCCTGCCACAGGCCGACAACTACAATCCATCGGCCTTCTTCGACGACGGTACGTGCACTTTCGGTTCCGATGATGCCTGTCCCATGGACCTCGATGGAGACGGCATCGTGGGCATTTCGGATGTCCTGCAGCTGCTGACCTATTTCGGTTCGTTCTGCGATTGACCCCCCCCTGTGCTGGGACCCTCCAGGCGGAACCCCACGCCGTGGATGGTCTCGAGACGGACGTCGGGATCGGCCTTCAGGATCTTCCGAAGCCTGGTGATGTAGACATCGAGGCTTCTTCCGACGAAATACCCGGATTCACCCCAGATCAGCCGGCAGATGAGGTCCCGTTCCGTGGTGCGGCCCGCCCGTTGCATCAAGAGCTTGAGTACATCTCCTTCCTTGGGGGTCAGCCTTCTTTCTCCTTCAGGCCACTTGATTTCGTAGGATTCAGGGTGGTAGGCCAGCTGACCGACCGTCAAGACCAGCGGCCCCGAATTTCCGGGTTGCTGCCGCTTGAGGACCGAGCGAAGGCGCAGGAGCAATTCTTCGTTGTCGAACGGTTTGATCACGTAATCGTCCGCTCCGCACTTGAGGCCGTGGACGCGGTCCTCCACCCGGTCGCGCGCCGTCAGCAGGACGATGGGAAGTCCGGGAGACAAGGTGCGCAGATCCTGCGTCAATTCGAATCCGTCCCGTCCCGGCAGCATGACATCGAGCAGGGCCAGGTCGAATTGTCCCGCATGCCAGGTCGGCAGGACCTCGCGGCCATCCCTCACGAGTGTGGCCTTGAATCCATCGAGGCGCAGCAGATCATGCAGGAGCAGGCCCAACGAGGGGTCATCCTCGACGATGAGCACATGGGGGGGACGGGCATCCATGCGGTCAGGTCGGAATGAGGATGGTGAACGTACTGCCCCGTCCCGGCTCGCTGGTGCAGGACACGCGGCCACCATGGGCATGGACAATGGTGCGCACGTAATGCAGGCCCAGGCCGAATCCCTTGACGTCATGGCGGTTGCCGGTGGGAACACGATGGAACCGCTCGAAAATGCGCTCCTGATGTTCCTTGGGAATGCCGATGCCATGGTCCGTGACCGCAATGCGCCAAAGGGGCTTGGATCCCGAAATCACCGATACGCTCACGTTGATGCGTGGGGGGCTTTCGCCCGAATAGCGGAGGGCATTGTCCAGCAGGTTGCTCAGTACGCCGTCGAGGTGGGTGCGGTCGCCGAGAATGCTCGGCTGGTCCCCCATGGAGCCCGTCCATGAGGCCCGGTCCGCATCGATTGAAATATCCCCATTCCTCAATTCAATCGAAGGCTGGAAGGCGGCGACGCTGGACCCGATCCAATCGAGGACATCGAACCGCTCGGGGCTCAAGGGCTGACTGGGGCCATCCAAAGTGGCGATTTCCATCACCTTTTCGACCTGCCTTCTCATCCGCCGGTTCTCGGATAGGATGAGGTCCAGATAACGCGACCTCGCTGTGGGGTCGGAACCGATCTCCTCACGCTGCAGGAGTTGAACCCCGGAATCGATGGAGGCGATGGGGGTCTTGAACTCATGCGTCATGTTGTTGATGAAATCCTGGCGGACTTCGGAGAGGCGCTTCTGGCGCAAAACGATGACGATGGTGTAGACAAAGGTCCCGAGGACGAGCAGTTGCAGGATGCTCGCCATGACCCAACGGTCAAGCGACATGATCATGTCGCCCCGGCGGTCAGGAAACCGGATGCCGAAATAATGTCCGTCCCGATCGAATCGGGGCGATGGAGCATCCTGGTCTGAAGGCTCTCCGACCCGGCCACCATAGAGGATGCTGTCGCTGAAACAATCGTAGATGGCATACTCGAAATCCGTGGAGAGCGCTGCGCCCTCGAAGGATTCCCTGAGCAGGGCCTCCAGCAGAAAGGGGTGCAGGGTGTCGTTCAGATTGGCCACGAAATAATTCGAAGAAGCCTGCTGCACCGGTTCCACCAGCGTGCTGTCTCCCCGCATGGACTGGATCCGATCCACGACTTCCGTCATGGCGGTGACCACCCTGTCGCTGAACTCGCGCTCGTGGAGGTCGACGGCCTGTCGCAGCCAATTGAGCTGCAGGACGAGCGTTCCCCCAATGGAGAACAATCCGGTGAGGATGAGCAGTCGGATGCGATGCCTGGACACGATTGCAAGTTTAGGGGCATTCCGACAGTCCAAGTTCTGAACATCAGCGGCTCAATTAGGTGAGTTGATGTAGTTTCGACACATGAACCTTCGGATGATTTTCCGACCGGAAGGCCGGACCATGGCCAAGTGCTTGCTGTCATTCCTCGGGATGCTCACATGGAGTGCCGGTACCGGCGTCATGTCAGGTCAGCAGTCCATCGAGCTGGGGGGGCTCTACCAGGGAGAGAACCTGCTGGTGGTGAACGAGCCCAGTGCCGACGGCGTCGGTTTTTGTTGCTATGAGGTGCGGGTCAATGGGCTCGTCACGGCCGATGAGGTCAACTCTCACGCCTTTGAAGTGGACCTGGGTTCACTGGGCCTTCCCCTTGGCAAAGGCGTCTCGGTGCGGCTCAAGCACCGCAGCGGTTGTGCACCGCGCATCCTGAATCCGGAAGTGATCCAGCCATCGCCGGGCTTCCAGTTGGTGGACTTTCAAGCAGCGTCCAGCGGTGAAGTCTCCTGGACCACGGTTGACGAGCACGGCCGCATGCCCTTTGTATTGCAACAGTTCAAGTGGGGCAAATGGGTGGACTTGGTCCGCATGGATGGACGTGGAGGACCCGAGGAGCAATTCTACAACGCGCGGATACAGCCCATCCGTGGAGAGAACCTGCTTCGTCTGACCCACCTGGCGCCGGATGGCACCTTGGCCGTGAAGGGAGAGGCGCGCTTCAAAGGGGATGTTCCAGAGGTGACGATGGAGTACGAACCCAAGGCACAGGTGCTCACTTTTTCCGCCACGACCCAATATGAGCTGGTGGATGCCTTCGGTACGGTTGTCCTCAGCGGGGTAGGTAGGGAAGCGACATTGCGCTATCTTGCACGTGGTGAGTATTTCGCCAATTTCGGCGCCGGGACTGAGATCCTGAAGAAGCGCTGAAACGACAGGGAGCCTTTTTCCTGTCTCAAATCAGCATAGCATGCCCCCAACCACAGCCACGGCTTTCGAGGGATTGACCTACAACAGCCGCCGAACGGACATCGCAATTCCCGAGTACGGCAGGGTCGTCCACGAGCTCATTGCTCATTGCCTCACCATCGAGGACCGCGAGGAGCGGACCCGGTGTGCCACGGCCATCGTCAGCGTGATGCGGACGTTGGTGCCGGGTTCGAAGGAGATGGTGGACCACGAGGAGAAACTTTGGGGACACCTTCATGTGATGGCCAATTGGGAGTTGGACATCGAGGGCCCCTTCCCCCCGCCGGCCCGGCCTGAGGAAGATCCGGGTCCAGAGCGCCTGACCTACACCCAGATGTCAAAGCGCCCCTCTTTTTACGGCAGGCTCGCCGAGGAGCTGATCGAGAAGGCCAAGGCCATGCCTGAGGGAGAAGAGCGCAATGCGCTGTCCATGATGATCGCCAACCTCCTCAAGCGTCAGTACCTGACGTGGAACAAGGGAGCAGTGGAGGATCCGCTGATCAGGGCCCAATTGCGGGAAATGTCCGGGGGCGCATTGGATGTGCCGGCGGAAATCGACCTGATGTCCTCCAGCGAGATCCTGAAGAGCAAGCGGAAGACCTCCAACAACTTCCGCAGCCGCGGGGGTGGCAAGCGCAAGCGCTGACCCCCCGGTCGCGAAAGGTCCCCGTCCCCTTGTCGAAAAGAACCTGAAAGCCACGGTGAGCGGGGCAAGGTGTGGCCCAAATTGACGTTCGAACCAAAAGAACGCCATGGGCACTTTCGTCATAGAAGGAGGACACCCCCTCAACGGATCCATTACCCCACAGGGAGCCAAGAACGAGGCGCTACAGGTAGTGTGTGCCGTGTTGCTCACCTCGGAGCCGGTGACCATCGCGAATCTGCCGGACATCGTCGATGTCAACCGGCTCATCGATCTGCTCTCCTCCATGGGAGTCAAGGTGGAAAAGGTGGATGCAGGGACATTCAGGTTCCAGGCCGATGCGGTCAACCTGGAATACCTCGACAGTCCTGAATTCAGGGAGAAAGGCCAGTCCCTGAGGGGTTCCGTTATGGTCATGGGGCCCCTGCTGTCCCGATTCGGAAAGGGCTACATCCCGAAGCCGGGCGGAGACAAGATCGGCCGGCGCAGGATGGACACCCACTTCATCGGTTTCGAGAACCTGGGGGCCAACTTCAGCTACGACTCGGGAGAGACCTTCTTCAAGGCGGAAGCACCCGATGGACTGAGCGGAGCCGACATGCTCCTCGACGAGGCTTCGGTGACGGGTACGGCCAACATCGTGATGGCAGCCGCCCTCGCAAAGGGCACCACCACCATCTACAATGCCGCCTGCGAACCCTATCTGCAGCAGTTGTGCAAGATGATCAACCGAATGGGAGGCAGGATCTCCGGGGTGGGGTCCAACTTGCTCACCATTGAGGGCGTCGATTCTCTCGGGGGGTGCGACCATCGGTGCCTGCCCGACATGATCGAAATCGGCAGCTTCATCGGCCTGGCTGCTATGACGCGGGGAGAAGTGACCATCAAGGACGTCAGTTGGGATGACCTCGGCCAGATTCCGAGGGTCTTCGAGCGCATGGGCATCGGCATTGAGCGCAGGGGGGATGACCTCCATGTTCCAGCCCAGGACCACTATGAAATCGATACGTTCATCGATGGGTCGATCCTGACAGTGGCGGACGCCCCGTGGCCCGGTTTCACGCCAGACCTGCTGTCCATCCTGCTGGTGACCGCGACCCAGGCCCGCGGAAGTGTACTGGTGCACCAGAAAATGTTCGAGAGCCGGTTGTTCTTCGTGGACAAGCTCATTGACATGGGGGCCCAGATCATCCTGTGCGACCCCCACCGGGCAACGGTCATCGGGCTCGACCGGAAGACACCATTGCGCGGGGTCACCATGACTTCTCCGGACATCCGGGCGGGGGTCTCCCTCTTGATTGCAGCGCTGTCAGCAGAGGGCCGCTCGACCATCCACAACATCGGTCAGATCGACCGGGGTTACCAGTATATCGAACACCGTCTGCGCGCCCTCGGGGCGCAAATTGAACGTTTGGCAGACTGAATCGGTCTTGCCCTCCGTTCCAACCTTAACTTTAGGTCCAACATGAAAGCGCTTACAACCCCATTGTTCACCGCCGCAATGGTGGTGGGTTTCCTGCTCTCCACGTCTTTTGCCCAAGCCCAGGATCCGAGGATCGGAACGGGTGTTGGAGATCTGGCGCCCGAACTCGTGCTCAAGTCATTGGACGGAGAACAGATCAAGTTGAGCGACCTGCGCGGACAATTGGTCCTGGTGGATTTCTGGGCCAGCTGGTGCGGACCGTGCCGCAGGGAGAATCCCAATGTGGTCAACGCCTACAAAAAATACCGCAAGGCCAAGTTCAAGACGGCCGAGGGCTTCACCATTGCGAGTGTATCCCTGGACCGCAAGCAGGACAGTTGGGAGAGGGCAGTGAAGCAGGACCAGCTCGATTGGGATTGGCATGGAAGCGACCTTGCGGGGTGGGACAGTGAGGCCGCGGCTCTGTATGGAGTCAGCAGCATTCCCATGAGTTTTCTCGTCGATGAGAACGGCATCATCGTGGCCAAGAACCTCAGGGGCATGGAGCTCCATATCCAGATCGACCAGCACGTCGCCCGGCTCTGACAGAACTGTCAGGACCGCACCGTTTCGACTGACAACCCGCAAGAGGGCCTGACACGATGTCGTGAGGCCGTGGAGTGGCACGCGGATTGCGTTCTGCGGCTCAAATTCGCAGACCCATGATGCAGGAACCCATGAACGAGGAAGAGACGGTCCGTGCCGACGAAACGGATGCTCGCGATAACGCTGGGCAGCCCGAGGCTGGAGCTGGAACCGCGGAAGAACAGGAAGCTGAGAATGCGGAAGGCCAGAGTGGCCAGGAACCAGGGGTTGTGACGGAGGATGAGGCCATGGGTTCTGCCCAGGCCACCGGTGAGGAGTCCGAGGAGTGGCGGGACAAATACCTGCGGTTGTACGCGGAATTTGACAACTTCAGGAAGCGCACGATGCGCGAGCGCGGTGATCTGGTGCGCAGCGCCGGCCGCGAACTGATCGAGGCCATGCTCCCCGTGCTGGACGATTTCGAGCGTGCCGCTGCCGCCGGTGAGCGGGAGGATCCGGAGCGAATCAAGGAGGGCTACACGCTCATCGGACAGAAGATGAAGGGCATCCTCGAGGCCAAGGGCCTGCAGCGCATGGAGGCCAAGGGAGCAGCATTCGACACGGATCTGCACGAGGCCATTACCCAGATTCCAGCGCCATCAGACGAAATGAAAGGCAAGGTCGTGGACGTCGTGGAGCCTGGATACAAACTGCACGACAGCGTACTCCGGTTCGCCAAGGTCGTGGTGGGCAACTGACGGAAGGATGTCCAAGCGCGATTACTACGAAGTACTGGGGGTCGAACGCGGCGCCTCCGAGGCCGACATCAAGAAGGCTTACCGGAAGCTGGCGATCAAGTTCCACCCCGACAAGAATCCCGACGACAGCGGGGCCGAGGCGCGGTTCAAGGAAGCCGCCGAGGCTTATGAAGTGCTCGGGGACCAGCAGAAAAGGGCCAAATACGACCGGTTCGGGCACGCAGGCATGGGCGGTGCTGCGGGCGGTGGCCCCGGCATGAACATGGACGACATCTTCAGCCAGTTCGGTGACATTTTCGGGGGAGCCTTCGGAGATGCCTTCGGGGGCGGAGGCCGGGGTCCCCGGAGGACGAAAGGGTCCAACCTGCGGATCAAGGTCCAGTTGACACTCGAGGAGATTGCCGAGGGCGTCACGAAGAAAGTCAAGGTGTTCCGCCTGGTTCAGGCCGAAGGGGTCGAGTACGACACCTGTGGAACATGCAAGGGCACCGGACAGGTGCGCCGCGTCACCAATACCATCTTGGGGCAGATGCAGACAGCCTCCACCTGCCCTTCCTGCGGTGGACTCGGAAGAGGAGTCAAATCCAAGCCCAAGGACGCCGACGAGCATGGCCTCAGGCGTGAAGAGTCGATAGTCGAGATTGAAATTCCGGCAGGCGTGGAAGACAGCATGCAGCTCAACCTCCGGGGCAAGGGCAATGCGGCTCCGGCAGGTGGAATTCCCGGTGACCTCCTCGTGCAGATCCGTGAGCTCGATCACGAGCAGTTCACCCGCAATGGGCGGAACCTGCACCTCGATTACCACCTCTCCTTCGTGGATGCCGCACTTGGAGCTCAGGTGGAGATTCCCCTGCTCGGGGGCAAGGCCAAGGTGCGCATCGAAGCCGGAACCCAGGCGGGCAGGATTGTCCGTCTGAAGGGAAAGGGGATGCCCTCCGTGGACAGTTACGGCCGGGGCGACCTGCTGGTCAACCTGAACGTGTGGACACCCCAGGAGCTGACGGCCGAAGAACGGGCCACCTTGGAAAGCTGGAGGGAAGCCCCCAACTTCCAACCGTCGCCCGACCCGCGGGAGAAAGGATTTTTCGACCGGGTCCGCGACATGTTCAGCTGACCCATGGTGAAAGCACTGTCCATCGAGCATCTCAGGAAATCCTTCGGTTCCCTTCATGTCCTCGACGGTGTTTCGTTCGATGTTCAGGCCGGCAGCATCGTGGGGCTGCTCGGGCCCAATGGCGCAGGGAAATCCACGCTGATCAGGAGCATCATGGGCATTGTGGAACCGGACGGCGGGACCATAGCGCTGAACGGCCAACCATGGAATCGAGAGGCGGTGCGCGGCATCGGATACCTGCCCGAGGAACGCGGCTTGTACCGGGATATGAAAGTCGGGGAGCAGGCCGTTTATTTCGCCCGGTTGAAGGGCATGGGCCGCAAGGAGGCGATTGACGCCCTCCGGATTTGGTTCGATCGATTGGAGGTCGATGGCTGGTGGGACAAGAAAGTTTCGGACATCTCCAAGGGCATGGCCCAGAAAGTCCAGTTCATCTGCACTGTGGTGCACAACCCTCCGCTGGTCATCCTCGATGAGCCGTTGAGTGGTTTCGACCCGATCAACGCGCGAAGGATTGTGGATACGGTCAGGCAGTTGGCATCCTCAGGGACGTCGATTCTCTTGTCGACCCATGACATGCAGAGTGTGGAGCGTCTGTGCGATGAGGTGGTCCTGCTGAACCGGGGAAAGGTGGTCTTGTCCGGTGAAGCGGATGCCCTGCGTGAATCGGGTTGGTCCGGACAACAGGAAGTCGTGTTCAAGGGCAACGACCTGGCCTTCACCAATGCCATGGGCGCCATGGCCGAGCTCAGCGGAATCACCGAGGACTCTGCGCCTGGCCTGCGACGGGCCAGAATCAAGTTGCGTCAGCCGGACCGGACGGGTGATTTCCTGACCGCCGTGGGCGCTGTTGTGGAAGTGGTCGAGTTCGTCAAGGTTCGGCCCACGATGGAGTCGCTGTTCATCGGGGCGGTGGAGCAGTCCACTGCTGAAATCCCGTCCGAGACATGAGGGGCAGTCTGATCGGTACGGTCATCCTGCGCGAATGGCGCACCCGGGTGATCAAACGTAGTTTCCTGCTGGGAACGCTGCTGCTTCCCCTCCTCGGGGTGGGTTTCGTCGCCGCCATGGTGCTCTTGACCAAAGGAACGGAGTCCCACCACACCGTACTGGTGGAGGACGGGCCAGGCCTCATCACCCGCATCGATCCGGTGACAGGCCAGTATGTGCCCCGTTGTCCGGGTTGTTTCCCCGAACGCGAGCACCTCGAGTTCCGTTTCACCCGGGAGGCCCCGGAAGACAGCGTCTGGTTGGCAGAGGGCCATACCGTGCTGGTGGAATTCGACGAATCGGTACTCCAGAACCAGGCGGGATACCTGGTCTATGTGAAATCGCCGGGCATGCAGGCCAAGCGAAACATCGAGCGGGACCTCAGCAAGGCCATGGAGCACGCCCGCGTCATGGGCAGCACGGAGTTGGATTGGGCGGCCTATCAACGGTTGAAATTCGACCTGAACCTCGTAAACCGCGAGTCGAACGGAGGCGAGCGATCCAAGGGTGGAGGAGAAGAGGTTCGTGGCTTGGTGGGATTCATGTTCAGTGCGCTCCTTTTTCTGGTTCTGGTGGTGTACGGCGGGCTTATACTGCGCAGTGTGGTCGAGGAGAAATCGAGCCGCGTGGTCGAAGTCTTGATCGCGGCAGTGCGCCCGGAAGAGTTGCTGCTGGGCAAGGTCATCGGCATGGGGTTTGTGGCGCTGACACAGCTGATTTCGTGGTCGTTGCTGTCAACCGTCGCCTTTTCCGTTTTCCGGCTGGTCTATGATTCGGGCCAATTCTCAGAGGGGATGCTCGGGCAGGGCGAGGTTCCCGCTGACTTGATGACGGTCATGGCCGGAAACGATTTCACCGCCATCCTTCTGGACATTGATTGGGGGCTGATGGGAGTCAGCACGGTGGCCTTCTTCATCGGGGGATACCTGCTGTACGGCAGCCTCTATGCCATGGTCGGGGGATCCGTCCAATCGGAACAGGAAGGGCAGGGCATGGTGGTGCCCATCATCATGCCATTGATGTTCGCCTACCTGATCGGCGGCGGGGCCATGGAAAACCCCGAGATGGGCGCGCTGGTGGGCCTGAGTTGGTTCCCCTTGACCGCTCCTGTGATCATGCTCATCCGGGTGGCCGTCGGCGCACCGATCTGGGAAGTCATCCTGAGCTGGGTGTTGCTCATGCTCACCGCGCGCCTCATCCTGGCCTTGGCCGGGAGGGCATACCGGCATGGTGTGTTGAATGACGGTTCTCGCTCGGGTTGGCGTTTGCTGTTGCAATGGATCAAGGGCCATGGCCGCTGATTGGAGCCGCCTGGCCGTAGTGGATTGCGGCACCAACACCTTTACCCTCCACGTTGCGGATTGTGGGGACGGTCAATGGAGGAGCGTCTTCAGGCAAAAGCGGTTCGTTCGGTTGGGACGGGACAGCTTCAGGAGCGGGAGACTCTCCCCGCAGCGCGTGCGCCGCGGTCTCGATGTTCTCGGTTCATTCCTCGATACGGCCCGGAATTACGGCGTGCACTTCGTGCGGGCTTTCGGTTGTAGCGCCCTGCGTGACGCGTCCAACGGACAGGAGTTTGTGAGGGAGGCGAGAAAACGGGGCTGGAACATCGAGGTCATTGATGGTGCCGAGGAGGCGCATTGGATCTATCTCGGCGTGGCGGATACGATGCAGAATATCGAGGCACTGCCAAGTTCATTGCTGACCCTGGACATCGGCGGAGGCAGTGTGGAACTGGTCCATTGGTCGGAAAACGGTGCGCTTGGTCGTTGGAGTCTGGATCTGGGGGTCGCGCGCCTGACGGATTGGATCAAGCCGTCGGATCCCATGAGCCGTCAGGACATGGAGTCAATCCAACGGATCGTCGACGGGGCATTGACGCCGGTATTGGATGCCATGAAAGGGGACATGCCCCGTTGGATGGTGGGCACATCAGGGGCCTTCAATACCCTGCGCACCCTCGAGGATCCCGGTTCGCGGTGGCTCGATGCGAGGGTGGCGGACGAGTTTTCCAAACCCGAACTCCTCGCCCGGTGCAAGGCCCTTTCGCTGAAGACCAAGGAGGACCTCCATGGGATCGAGGGCATGCACCCCGACCGTGTGCCTTACATGGCTGTCGCCTGCGCCCTCATCGAGCATATCCTGATGCGTTTCGATACCGTCGAGCGCGTGTTCAGGTCGAGGCATACCCTCGCTGAAGGTGTCCTGACGCAGGCCGCTGCCTCCGGAATCCCAACAGGAGAGACCCTTGAGGGTTGGCACCGCCCCGGTCGGGTCGAGGCATGCTGAGTCCGGCGTTCCACGCCCGATATTCGCTTCATGGCCCGCATTCTCATCATTGACGACGAGCACCTCATTCGCCACGCCCTGCGCGACATCCTGGAATACGAGCAGTACGAGGTGGAGGAGGCCGGGGACGGCAACGTCGGCCTCAAGTCGGCATTGGAAGGGAATTTCGATGTGATTTTCTGCGATGTCAAAATGCCCGGAAAGGACGGCATAGAAGTGGTGGAGGCCTTGGCGCTCAAGGGCGTCGAAACCCCGGTCATCATCATGACCGGACACGGCTCGGTGGAACTTGCCGTGCAGGCGTTGAAAGCCGGGGCCTACGATTTCATCGAGAAGCCGCTGGACCTCAATCGGGTGCTGGTGGCCTTGCGCAACGCCACCGACCGGGAAGCCCTGCGAAAGGAGACGGTCGTATTGCGACAGCGCAAAGTGAGGAAGACGGGCGTCGACATGGTGGGATCGAGCCGGGCACTCGAGGAGATCCGCACCGTCATCGCCAAGGTCGCACCCACCGATGCCCGGGTCCTCATCACGGGGTCGAATGGCACGGGAAAGGAAGTCGTGGCGAGGAGAATCCATGCACAGAGCCTTCGAAAGGATGCCCCTTTCGTGGAGGTGAATTGCGCCGCCATTCCAGGAGAGTTGATCGAGTCTGAGTTGTTCGGCCATGAAAAAGGGGCCTTCACCAGTGCCATCAAACAGCGCAAGGGCCGATTCGAGCAGGCCCAAGGGGGAACCCTTTTCCTCGACGAGATCGGCGACATGGCCCTGCCCGCCCAGGCGAAGATGTTGAGGGCCCTCCAGGAACGCGTGATCCAAAGGGTGGGGGGGGACAAGAACATCAAGGTCGATGTACGCGTCCTGGCCGCGACCAACAAGAACCTCGCTGACGAGATTGCAGGGGGACGATTCAGGGAGGACCTGTTCCATCGACTCAATGTCATTCCGATCCACGTGCCGAGCCTGGCCCAACGCAGCGGGGATGTCCCGCAGCTTGTCGAGCATTTTCTGGGCGGTGTGGCGGATGAGTTGGGGGTCAAAGCACCCGATTTCACCCCGGATGCCCTCGAAATGTTGTCGAGGGCGCCCTGGACCGGCAACATCCGCGAGCTGCGCAATGTGGTGGAGAGGTTGGTCATCCTGTGTGGCCAGGAGGTGACGGGGGAAGACGTGAAACGCCACGTTGACGGGGCCTGATCCGGGAAAAAGAGCATCAATCAAGGTCAAGTTGTTGATGGGTAGATGGTTGGAGGCAACCATGTACACAATACACCGTCTATGTTGCAAGAGCAACTTCTCTCCAGCATGGACATCAATCAACGCGCCGTTCTCATTGTTTTTCTGAGCATGATTGCCGCATCAGGGGCTGCGAGGCTCTATGACAAGGCAGGTCAGCCGTTCTGGCACGCATTGGTGCCCGGACTCAACGTGGTTGCCCTCATGCGCATCGTAGGCCGCCCCGAGACCCATGCGCTGTGGCTGTTGGTCCCCGGAGTCAACGTGTACTTCGCTGCGCGGTGGCTTGTGGAGTTGGCGCAGAGCTTCGGCAAGAATCATTGGATCGATTACGTCCTGGTCGTGCTGTTCAATGCCTTCTACGTCCTGAACCTCGGTCTGGCCTACAGCGAGGAGTACGAAGGTCCGGTCTACGAGAAGAAGTCCGAGACGGCTTTCGCCTGACCAGTACCCGATTTTTGGTTGGGCTGATGCTCAACCTTGAAATACAGCCCGTGCCGCTGCCAGTGCGTCCGGGAGACCCTCTGATTGCTTTCCCCCCGCCGTCGCAAAGAAAGGTTGGCCACCCCCGCCACCTTGGATGTGGCGCGCCAGCTCGCGGATCAGCTGACCGGCATTCAGGCCGCGCTCCTGCGCGAGCTCCTCGGTGATGAGGCAGGTCAAGGTCGGCTTTCCCCCGGCATTGCTTCCCAACACGGCAAACAGCGGAGCGGCCTCCGACTTGAGCTGGAAGGCAATGTCTTTGATGGCGCCTGCGTCCAGGGGGACCTCACGGACCAGCATGCCGGGCGTTCCGGGACCTCCCGGCCGCTCGATTTCTGCGATCAGCGTTTGCTTCAATGCTCCCGCCTGAACCCTTCGGTGGC
This sequence comes from uncultured Flavobacteriales bacterium, assembly GCA_938082505.1. Lineage (GTDB taxonomy): Bacteria > Bacteroidota > Bacteroidia > Flavobacteriales_D > Sanyastnellaceae > UBA8752. Next base: position 30,668 of record CALLLH010000031.1, on the reverse strand, counting down.
CCTCCACTTCCTTTTGGAGCTCCGCCACCCTGGTTTGCATTTCCTGAACGGCCTTCACGAGGTCGGCAGGCTGTTTGAGGATGTCGCTGGCACGGCGGAGTACATCGCGCTCCTGCATGACTCCTGAAAAGGCCCGGGCTCCGGTCTCGGCTTCGATCCGCCGGATGCCGGCAGCCACGGCACTTTCCGAGGTGATCCGGAACAAGCCAATCTCTCCCGTGGCCGCCACATGGGTGCCGCCGCAGAGTTCAACGCTGGGACCAAAGCCGATCATCCTGACCGTATCGCCATACTTCTCGCCGAAGAGCATCATGGCTCCGGCGGATTTCGCCTCCTCAATGGGGATGTTCCGGCGCTCATCCCGGAGCCTGTTCTCCCGGATTGCCGCGTTGACCCTGGACTCAACCGCTCTCAATTCCTCTTCCGTGACCTTCTGGAAATGACTGAAGTCAAAGCGCAGGGCCGCATCCTTGACCAAGGAGCCCTTCTGCTCGACGTGGGTGCCCAGCACCTCCCGCAATGCCTCGTGCAGCAGATGGGTAGCCGTATGGTTGAGGGTGGTCTCGTGGCGCTTCGTCCCATTCACGGACGCCGTGAAGGTGGCCCGGGGATCGGCCGGCAGCCGGTCCGTGATGTGGAGGATGAGCTCATTCTCCTTGCGCGTCGTCAGCACGGGGGTCTCTCCACCTTGCCCATCCCGGAGCATCCCGGTGTCCCCCACTTGTCCCCCACCTTCGGGATAGAAGGGGGTGAGATTGAAGACGAGCTGGTAGCGGACCTTGTCCTGGACCTTGACCTCCCGGTATCGGGTGATCCGGACCTGCGCATCGGTCCTGTCATAACCGACGAATTCCTCCACCTTGTCGTCTTCCAGCACGGTCCAGTCTCCCGCATCCATCTTTCCCGCCGCCCGGGAGCGCTCCTTTTGCTTGGCGAGGGCGGACTCGAAGCCGGCATGGTCCACAGTGACCTCCTTCTCGCTGCAGATGAGCGCAGTCAGGTCGATGGGGAATCCATAGGTGTCGTAGAGTTCGAAGGCGTCGGCCCCGGAGAGGCTCTTTCCCGATCCGATGCGCTCATCGAGCAGACCGATGCCCTTGTCGAGGGTGCGGAGGAAGCCTTCCTCTTCTTCCCGGATGACCTTGGCGATGAGTTCGCCCTGCTGCCTCAATTCCGGAAAGAAGTCACCCATCTGGTCGGCGAGCACCGGCACAAGATCGTGGAGGAACGGCGCCTCGAATCCGAGGAAACTGTACCCGTAACGCACCGCGCGTCGGAGGATCCGGCGGATCACATAGCCGGCACCGGCATTGGAGGGCAGCTGTCCGTCAGCGATGGAAAAGGCCACCGCGCGGACGTGGTCGGAACAGACACGCAGGGCAATGTTGGCTTTGTCGTCGGCGCCCGTGTAGACCTGGCCCGAGGCCTGTGACAGCTGGCTGATGAGCGGCTGGAACACGTCTGTGTCATAGTTGGAGCGTTTGCCTTGCAGGACCGCAGCGAGGCGTTCGAAACCCATCCCGGTATCAATGTGCTGCGCGGGCAGGGGGTCGAGGGAACCGTCGGCCTTGCGCATGAACTGCATGAAGACCAGGTTCCAGATTTCAATGACCTGGGGGTGATCCTGATTGACCAGTGCCGATCCGGGAACGGCGGCGCGCTCTTCCGCGGATCGGATGTCCACGTGGATTTCACTGCACGGACCACAAGGCCCGGTTTCCCCCATCTCCCAGAAGTTGTCCTTTTTGTCGGCCCTCAGAATGCGCTCTTCCGGTACGTGCTTGAGCCAGATGTTGATGGCCTCCTCATCGAGCGGGAGACCATCTTCCGCATCCCCTTCGAAGACGGTGATGTAGAGCCGGTCCTTGTCGATTCCGTAGCGGTCAATTAGCAATTCCCATGCCCAATCGATGGCTTCCTGCTTGAAATAGTCACCGAAAGACCAGTTGCCCAGCATCTCGAACATGGTGTGGTGGTAGGTGTCCACACCCACCTCTTCGAGGTCGTTGTGCTTTCCACTGACGCGGAGGCATTTCTGTGTATCCGCCACCCGGGGAGATTTGGCCGGCCGGTTGCCCAGAAAGATGTCCTTGAAGGGGTTCATGCCCGCATTCGTGAACATCAGGGTGGGGTCGTCCTTGAGGACCATAGGCGCAGAAGGCACGATCTCATGGGCCTTTTCGCGGAAGAAATCGAGGAAGGTCTTTCGGATGGAGACAGCGTCCATGGGTCGGGGTAGGGCATGTTGTTCACATGCCAATGTTGGTGGTAAAGACTGTGAAACCCGCGTCCACCGCGGCTTTGCGGTTGTGAAAGTAGGGACTTTCCTGTACTTTCGCACCGCGTTTTTTCACATGAGGAAGCATCATATCCGATTTAACCGTGAGCAGCTGAGGACGGAAGCCATTCCGTACACAGCCTCTGATTATGTGCGGTGGTTCCTGATGCGCATGGCAGCTGTGGCTGCCGTAGCGGTGGTGTCGATCATGTTGTTCGATCAGTATTTCGAGAGTCCGAAGGACCGCCGCCAGCAGCGACAAATTGCTTTTCTCGAGTCCCAGGTGGCCCTGATGGAGGGCAAGGTCGATGGCATGCAGGGCGCCCTGACCGAGCTTACCGACCGCGACGAGGCCATCTACCGCAATATTTTCGGCGCGGAGCCGTATCCCGAGCACCTCCGCAACCCGGGTGTGGGCGGAGCGGACCGCTACAGGGAATTGAGGGGGCTCGAGCAGAGTGAGCAGGTAATCGCCCTCCGCGAGGAAATTGCGGAATTGGAGCGGCGGATGCTGGCGCAGGGAGAGAGCTTCAATCAATTGATCGACCTCTCGGAGAACCGGGAGGAGATGCTCAAGAGCATTCCTGCCATCCAACCCGTGCGCAACAGCGATTTGAAGCGGATGGCCAGCGGCTATGGATATCGCATCCACCCCATCTACAAGGTCCGGAAGATGCATTGGGGCATGGATTTCTCTGCTCCGACCGGGACAGAAATCTTCGCAACAGGCGATGGCGAGGTGGTGGAAGTGAAGAAGAAATACAACGGCTACGGTCATCACATCCGCATCCGCCATGGCTTCGGGTACGAAACGCTCTACGCCCACATGTCCAAGATCTTGGTCCGTCGAGGTCAGCGGGTCGAACGCGGCGAGGTCATCGGTCTCGTAGGGTCCACGGGCACGTCGGTGGCGCCGCACCTGCATTACGAAGTCTTCAAGGAAGGCAAGCGGGTCAATCCGGCCCACTATTACTTCAACGACCTCTCCCCGGAGCAGTATGAGCGGCTGCTGGCGGCTTCGGAGAACGCCAACCAAAGTTTCGACTGAGGCACGGCGATTTGGCGCGGCACTCCGCCTTGCGCATCTTGCAAGGCCATGGCCACCAAGCGTTACTGGTCCATATCAGAAGTCGCCGGAAAATTCGGCGTCAATCAGTCCTTGCTCCGCTACTGGGAGAAGGAGTTTCCGCTGCTCGATCCCAAGAAGCAGGGCAGTGGCAAGCGCGCCTATACAGCCCGCGACATCGAGATTGTGGCGGTGTTGCACGACCTGCTCAAGGAGAAGGGCTACACCATCGATGGGGCAAAGCGCGAACTGAGAAAGGCCATCCGTGAACGGCAGAACATGGAGGAACTGCGCAACCGGCTGGAGCACGCTCGGGCGGAATTGTTGCGCATAGCAGAGGATTTGGACCCGCAGCGGTAGCCTTGACCACTCAGAGTACCGCTTCCTTCATCAGGAATTTCCGTACATATTCGTTCACCCCGTCTTCGAGGGAGGTCATCTCCCGGTGGTACCCGACCGTCCGCAATTTGGACAGGTCAGCCTCGGTGAAATACTGGTAGGTATCCCGAATGTCGGCCGGGGTATCGATGAAACCGATGTCGTGCGGTGCACCCAGGGCATCGAAAGTGGCCCGCGTCAAATCCAGGAAACTGCGGGCCTGGCCTGATCCGAGGTTGTACAGACCACTGTCCTTGCGGTGGTGCATGAGCCAATGGCAGACATCGACCACGTCGCGGACATAGATGAAATCGCGAAGCTGCTCTCCATCCGCATAATCCGACCGGTGGCTCCGGAAGAGCTTCATGCTTCCCGTGTCGCGGATCTGGTTGAAGGCGTGGAATACGACCGAAGCCATGCGCCCCTTGTGGTATTCACCGGGGCCGTAAACATTGAAGAACTTGAGTCCGGCCCAGAAGTAAGGTGCACGTCCCGCCTCGGCTTCCGACAGCGCCCAGCGGTCGAACTGTTGCTTGCTGTCACCATAGGGATTGAGCGGGCGCAATCGGTCCACGCCTTCATGGTCATCCGAGTATCCGTGTTCTCCACCACCGTAGGTAGCGGCGCTTGAAGCATAGACGAGCGGCAATCCGAAGCGGTGACAGAGGGCCCAGATTTCCTTGCTGTATTCCAGGTTGAGCGTATCGAAAATGGCACGGTCCTGTTCGGTCGTATCCGTTCGGGCACCGAGGTGGAAGACGAACTGTACCTGCTCCTCATTGGCCTCCAGCCATGTCGGGAACTCGGAGCGGTCCACCCGCGCGGCACAGCGCCTTCCATCGTGGTTGCGCAGCTTGTCTGGCCTCGCCGCGAAGTCGTCCACGAGGACCAGATCATTGAATCCCCCCGCATTCAATCGTGCGGCAAGCGCACTGCCAATGAACCCGGCGGCCCCTGTGATGGTAATCATGGGGCGAAGTTACTTTCGCATACCGCCCCATGAAATATGTATACGTCACCCGGCGCGCCCGATTCAACGCCGCCCACAAGCTCTGGAACGACGATTGGTCGAAGGAGCGCAACCTCGAGGTGTTCGGCAAGTGCGCCAATCCCAATTGGCACGGCCACAACTATGAGCTGCATGTGACCATCAAGGGTGTGCCGGCCGAGGACACGGGCTATTGCATGGACCTCAAGGACCTGCGTGACATCATCAAGACGAAGGTGGAAGATCCGCTGGATCACCGCAATCTCAACCTGGATGTGCCCTGGATGAAAGGCATCAAGACCTCCACGGAGAATTTGATCATCGCAATCTGGGAACAGCTCAAGGAGCCGATTGGTCAAGTGGGGTGCACGTTGCACCACATCCGTCTTTACGAGACGGAGAACAACTACGCCGACTACTACGGCGGCGAGTGAGCATCGACGGGCGTTACCTTGCGCCCATGCCTCTGTACGAAAGGAAAGACCATTACGACGAAGAGTCCGTGGCCGAGCTGGCCGACCACTACCGGAGCCTATTGGAGGGCATTGGTGAGAATGCCGACAGGGAGGGACTGGTCAAGACACCAGAAAGAGCCGCGAAGGCATTGGCCTTCTTGACACAGGGCATGGGACAGGATCCTTCCGTCATCCTTCGTTCCGCCATGTTCGACGAAGAGTGCGAGGAAATGGTCCTCGTCCGGGACATCGAAGTCTTCTCCCTGTGTGAGCACCACATGCTGCCCTTCCTCGGCAAGGCCCATGTGGCCTATTTGCCCAAGGGGCGCATCACCGGATTGAGTAAGATCCCGAGGGTCGTCGATGTCTTTGCACGTCGGCTCCAGGTGCAGGAGCGCCTCACGCGACAGGTGAGGGATTGCATTCAGGAGACGCTGGAGCCACGTGGTGTGGCCGTGGTCATTGAGGCCCGGCACCTCTGCATGCAGATGCGGGGGGTGGAAAAGCAACACAGCTTGACCACGACGAGCGCTTTTACGGGGTCATTTCTGAATGATCCCAAAACGCGCAAGGAATTCATGCGATTGATTGACACAAAGGGGGTGTGAATTCGCGCGGATTGCGCAATTTCGCCTCATGTCGATTCAAGATCCTCCCCGCCTCTTCGGTGGGAACAACACTTCTGAGTTCACCTCCGGGGGCATGCCCATCGTCGCGGATGAACGCGGCTTCATGAATGCGGTTTTCGGATGGATGGCCGCGGGCCTCGCCATCACGGGTGCGACCGCCTGGTACTTCGCGAGCAGCGGTGCCATCAGGATGCTCTTCTCCGAGACCGGCGGCATGAGCATGTTGGGATGGGCGGTCACCCTGGCCCCCCTTGCGTTCATCCTCGCCATGAATTTCGGGCTCCAACGGATGAGCGCTTCCAACTTGACGCTGCTTTTCGTCGCGTTCAGCGCCACGATGGGCGCGTCGCTCAGCAGCATCTTCCTCGTCTACTCCATTGGCAGCATAGCGCAGGTGTTCGGCATCACGGCGGGCACGTTTCTGGTGATGTCCATCCTGGGCTACACCACGTCCACGGATTTGAGCCGTTTGGGCAGTCTTCTGTTCATGGCCCTCATCGGCATCCTGATCGCCATGGTGGTGAATTGGTTCATGGCTTCTCAGGCCTTGGATTATCTCATCTCTATTGGGGGCGTCCTCATTTTCACGGGCCTCATCGCCTACGACACCCAGAAGTTGAAGCGCATCGCCGCAGGGGTGGAGTATGGCAGTGAGACCGGAAAAAAGCTCGCCCTGCTCGGGGCAACGAGCCTCTATCTCGACTTCATCAATCTGTTCCTGTTTCTGCTGCGCCTGCTGGGCCGCAGGGACTGAGTGCAGATTCCCCGAACATGAAAAAGGCGGCCTCAACGAGGCCGCCTTTTTCATCTTGGCGTCGCCCTGGTCAACGGACCATCAGGCGTTGGGACCAGACGCCGTTGCCCTCGATCTCCAGGGTCAGGACATAGGCGCCGGCCGGCAGCGGTGCCGCATCGATGAAGTGCTTGCTCACCCCCATGGGGAGCCGGCCTTCGAAAAGGACGGCCACCTCCCGGCCGGCAGCATCGCGCAGGGCGATGCGCCCGGCGGCGGATCGGCTGAGCTCCACGGGCACGCAGGTGATCGCGGAGGCAGGGTTGGGGAAGGCAGGCTGGAAGCCGGCAAAGGCGGGGGCACCATCGATGCCGTTGACCACAATCTCTCCGACCCGGAACTGCCAGTAGCCTTCCGGGGCCGGCATCGGCCGGTCCTGTGTCTTGCCGCTCTCCGACGTGCCTTCCACGTAGTACTGGACCACGGTGCCCTCTGCCTGGGCCGGGATATCAGCGGACCACATGTCGTCCATACCCCCGGTCATGGCCACTTCCGCATAGCCGGTCTCGCCTTCTGTGCGCCAGAAGAGGCGGGCGGAGGCGATGCCGGAGCGGTGCTGAACCAGCGCCTCCACCGCGTAGGGATTGACCGTGTCCTCGGTATCGTTGAGGGGCTGGTGGCTGATCAGCAATGGGTCCTCGACCCCCACGGTGTGGGTGATGCAATGGATGGCGCCACTGGCCGAGATGATCTGGTTGCAGTCGATGCCGATGACGTTGTACCCGGGCATGGCCTCCTCATAGATGGCGATCGCCGTGGTGTCATATTCCTCGTAATAGGTGGGCACCAGGATGGTGTTGTTGACGAACACGGAATTCGTGTAGGTCATGTAGTCCCCATTGTCGTCCGGATAGCCTCCGCCCCAACCGGGCTCGGGAGGTGAGGGGATGCGGATGACCTCAAAGGGGGTGCCCCATTTACTGGTGAAATTGGACAGTACATATTCCAGATTGGCTTCAATCTGGGGCCCATCCGCCACGCCTTCCGGATACTCCGCCATCAGGATGGTCTCCTCGTCGAGCAGCTTCATGTGCATGTCGATGTGATGGATGCCATCGAAGGGCAGGGTCTCCATCCGCACATAGGTGTGGAGTCCCATGAAATCCGCGAGGATGCCCTCGATCTCCTCGATGCTCTGGTCCGGAAACTGGGTGCCCCACCAGGTGCCGCCACCCGAATTCTCGTCCACGATGAGGTTGGATGCGAAGCCCATGCCGAACCCGTCGCTCATGAAGTTGCCGCCCGTATTCATGAGGTCGAAGGGCGCCGTGGTGGTCTCATAGAGGTCGATGCCCATCTCGTCCGCAATCACCTGGGGTGAGACGTCATCGTCCGGACGTGGCCGGTTGTACAGCCAGTCTACGATGATGCGGTGGTCCACACCTGATCCGTAGACGGTGTTAGGGCCATAATCCCGAATCCAGACCGTGTTCAAGGGGACCTCGAGGATGGTCATGTTGGCCAGTGAAGCAGCCGGACCACCGTTGTTGGACGACGTGATGTAGTCCTCCACGTAAGCGGCATCCTCCGTCAGGATGATCACCTCGCATTCCAGGGCGGCATTGACCACAATCTGCTTTTCTATCGCGCTGTATCCTTCCCATCCCACACACAGGATTTCGATTTCCTCCCACTCGGCCATGGTCCGGAGACCGTCGAATTCCGGCGGGGTGGTCTCGCCGCGGGTGGCGAAAGCCGGGTAGGGGTGGGCCTCATAGAATGCGGCTTCCCTGGGGTCCACACCGTGGGACAGGGGGGTGTCGAAATCCTGACCGCAGATTGGATTGCTGGAAGTCAGGATGCCGATGCAGCAGAGGAGCGGGGCGGAGAGCAGGAGGTGCAGTCGCATGTGGGGTGGTTTCTGGGAGGAAGTTAACGCGGCCTCCAAACAAAAGGTGGCCCGAGGACGCAAGGTCCAAAGGCCACCTCCATGGGATGCGCCAAGCAATCAGTCCATCCGGAACAGGACCGGGAGGGTGATGGTGGTCGAAATGGCCTTTCCCTCCTTCGTGGCGGGGGCCCAATTCGGCATGGCCATGGCAGTCGCCACGGCCGCACTGTCCAGTGCGGGGTGCAGGGATTCCAGGACGTGCGCATTGGTCACGGCGCCGGTCTCGGAAATGGTGAATTCCACGAAGACCTTGCCCTCGACCCCATCCGCCTTGGCAGATTCTGGATAGCTGACTTCGCCGGCGATGAAAGAGATCACAGCGGCAGCACCACCTGGAAATTCGGCGGAAATGACTTCCGAAGAGGTTTCAGGGGCTTCTTCTTTTGGAGCCTCGGCACCTTCGGCACAACCGGCGAGCAGCAGGCCGGCGAATGCTCCGGTGAGAATGCCGGACAGGGAACGGGTGAATCGAATCATGTCTCGAAATTAGGGGAATCCCACGCACCAATCATGTGCCCGATTGCTTTGAGCACTGTTGTGGCATCCACGGAGTGTCCGCCGTCGAACATGTGCCGGTGCACCCGGTCAATTTGCCCGCCGCCTTCTCGCCACAATTCCTCCGAGGAGCGGAACCCCCGTTCGACATCGGTGATGTAGGGGTCTGCCTTTCCCGCGATGAGGTGCAGGTCCGGTGCCGAGGCGAGGGCGGATCCTCTGCCGGGCAGGTCTGGAGGGATGACACCGCTGTGGGCGATGGCCCCCTGCCAACTCCCTGCCCCCCTCGTTCCGAGGGCCATCCAGCGCAAGGCTGTCGCCACGCCCTGGGAAAACCCGAGCAGGACCTCCGGAGTGCCTTCCTCATGGTCGATTGCCCCGCGCAAGCGGTCCAGGAAGGTGATGTAGTCTTGGATGTCAGACAACCGATCCTCTTTTGTCATCCAGCTGGCCCCGACCCGTCCGTCCGTGCCTTTGAGGTAGAATCGGTGGCCGCCTTCCGGTGCCACCACCCGCCATCCTGCATCCGCCATCGGCTGGAATTTCCGGATGAAGTACTCGGCCAGCTGACCATACCCATGCAGCGCGTACAAGGTGCCTTTCGCAGCCGTGTCAACCGGCCCAATGCTCCAATAGCGCGCCGTACGGGGTACGGTGATCCTTCCGACCTCGGGAGGGTTCTGCCTCACCACGTCAGGTCGAGGTTGGCCGCACCGAATGAAGGGCAGAATACCGAGTCCACGAAGAGGCCTTCCGGTTGGCCGATGAGGGCCACTTCCAGATCGGACCCCCAGGTCATCCAATGGTTGCCGTACATGAGGCAGGTCCAGGCTGAGTCGGCGCCGATACCCTCCAGCACCACCTGGTCGGTGGGGCAGCATTCGCAGGGGAAATCCCCGCCCAGATTGAAGCGCATGAGGTCCGTGGAGTCTTCCGGAGCCACGCTGGCGAGGGAGACATGAAGGGTACAGACGGCATGAAGTCCAATTTCCAAGGGATAGGGTTCATTGGGGTAAAGCTCCTCGGGATCAAGGGTGCCCCCTGCGGCGAAATGGTCTTCGGCATACGCGGTCCAACGCAGGGAATAACTGCTTTTGCGCGGAAACGAGACGGATAAGCCACCCGAGGCATCGGAGGTCCCCTCGGCCACTACGGTCTCAGCCTGAAGGGCCCCGTCCTCGACGGCCCGTTCGTGAAGCGTGAAATCCGCACCGGCCAAACCCAAGCGGTCCGGCAAAGTCAGGGCCTGGGCTTCGATTGTCAGTTCCATGCCCTCGCTGCGCCGTTCACAGGCCGCGAAAACAAGGCAGTACGCGAGAAGGAACAGGCGCGCATTCATCCCAGGATCTCCAGTTTGGCGAACTTCAAGAGCAATTGCTTTTGCCCGGCGGTGGGGAAGAAGACCGTGGCCTTCACATTGGGGATCTCACCTTCGAGCTTGAGCACTTTGCCCTTGCCGAAACGGGCGTGTTGAACCTCTACACCCGGGGCGATGCCACCCGACGAGGCGGGCGCGCCTCCGGCATCCGCAGCGGCGCCTGCAGCGGTCGGGGTCAACTTCTTCATCCCGGGCTTCGGCGGAGTGGCGGTGCGGTTCCCCGAGGGCATCTGCTTGTAGAAGGTGCTTCTGGCTGCATTGAAGTTGACGGGCTCGGGACGCCGGGCGTTCACAACCGGCAGGTTCAGGTATTGATCGTCCACCTCCTCGATGAACCGGGAAGGCTCGTTCTGCATGAGCTGTCCCCAACGGTAGCGCGTCAGGGCATAGCTGAGGGTCGCCTTTTTCTCGGCCCGCGTCAGCGCGACATAGAACAACCGCCGTTCCTCCTCCAATTCCTCCCGGGTATTCAAGGCCATTTGGCTGGGGAACAGGTTCTCCTCCAGCCCCACGATATATACATGTGGGAATTCGAGGCCCTTGGCCGCGTGGATGGTCATCAAAGAGACTTTGTTGTCGTCCCCGTCATCCTGGTCCGCATCCGTGAGCAGGGCCACATCCAGCAGGAAATCGCCCAGCGTATGGATCGCATCCGGATTGGCAGGGTCCACCTGTTCCGAGAATTCTTTCATGCCGGCGAGCAGCTCTTCGACATTCTCATACCGCGCCACCCCCTCCGGGGTCTTGTCCTTGTGCAGTTCTCGCAGCAGACCTGTGTGCTGGGCGATGTGATGACCGAGGTCGAATGCGGAGGCGGAGTCGAGCCGGGTGGCAAAGCCCTCGACCATCGTGGTGAAATCCTGAAGCTTGCCCCAGGCTGCACCCTTGAGGTCCTCGGGTTTGCGGAGCGGATCCCTGACCGCGTCCCACAGAGAGCAATCGTGACGGGCAGCAGCCACGGTAAGCCGGTCCATTGTGGTCTTTCCTATGCCCCGGGCAGGGTAATTGACCACCCGCTTGAATCCTTCATCATCCGAGGGGTTGGCAACAAGCCGGAAATAGGAAATGAGGTCCTTGATTTCCTTGCGCTGATAGAAACTGAGGCCGCCATAGATCCGGTACGGGACATTCCGTTTGCGGAGCTGCTCCTCGAAAGCCCGGCTTTGCGCATTGGTGCGGTAGAGGATGGCAAAGTCCTTGTTGTGTGCCTGCTCCCTCGAACGCGTCGTGAGGATGGCGTCCGCCACGAAGCCGCCCTCGTCATTGTCGCTGAGGGCGCGGTGCACATCGATCTTCTCACCGGCATCATTGCCGGTCCATACGTCCTTGCGGATCTGGTCCTGGTTCTTGGCGATGACCGCATTGGCAGCCTCCACGATGTTCTTCGTGCTGCGGTAGTTCTGTTCGAGCTTATAGACGGCACAGTCCGGATAGTCCCGCTGGAAGTTGAGGATGTTCTGGATGTTGGCCCCGCGGAAGCTGTAAATGCTCTGTGCATCATCGCCCACCACACAGACGTTTTCTCGGGCGGCACCCAGCTGCCTGATGATCATGTATTGGGCGAAGTTGGTGTCCTGGTACTCGTCCACCAGGATGAAGGCGAATTTCTGCTGGTACTTGTGGAGCAGGTCCGGGAAATCGCGGAGCAGTACGTTGGTCTTGAACAGGAGGTCGTCGAAGTCCATGGCGCCTGACCGCTTGAGGCGGGCGTCGTAGCCGGCATAGATCTCGGCAATGCGGGGCCGACCGGCCTGATGGTCCTCCCCGATGATGTCGGAATTGGCGGCATAGTCGCCCGGACCGATGAGGTTGTTCTTGGCGCCCGAAATCCTGCCGTGGATGGAGTTCGGCTTGTACAGCTTGTCATCCAGCCCCAGTCCCTTGATCACGTCCTTGACGACACTCCGGCTGTCCTGGGTGTCGTATATGGTGAAGTTGGAAGGGTAGTTGATCCGCTCGCTCTCGATGCGGAGGATGCGGGCGAAGACACTGTGGAAGGTGCCCATCCATATGTTGCGTGCCTCGGAGTCCCCCACGATGCGCCCGATGCGTTCCTTCATCTCACGCGCCGCCTTGTTGGTGAAGGTGAGCGACAGGATGGAGAAGGGGTCGACGCCCTGGTCGATGAGGTGGGCGATGCGGTGGGTCAGCACGCGGGTCTTTCCGGAACCTGCGCCCGCCACCACCATCATGGGGCCTTCCACGTGACCGGCTGCCGCCTTCTGCGCCTCATTCAATCCTTCCAGCATCTGCATTTTTCAAATGTAGCGGGATTGGCTTCCAACACATTGTCGCTCGTACACCTGAATAGGTGAAATGAACTGCACATTTCCCTGTTGGAATTCCCGGCATTTCACGTAGTTTTGCACCCCCGTTGAAAAATGGGGCAGGGGCTCATTTGTCCCTGATTGATTGAAAACGACGCCATTAACAAGCAATGCCGACGATCCAACAGTTGATCCGCAAAGGCCGCACGGACAAGGTGTATACCTCGAAGTCCGCTGCGCTCGACTCATGCCCCCAGCGCAGGGGCGTGTGTGTCCGGGTCTACACCACCACGCCGAAGAAGCCGAATTCCGCCATGCGGAAGGTTGCCCGTGTGCGCCTGACCAACGGAAACGAAGTCAACGCCTACATCGGTGGTGAAGGCCACAACCTCCAGGAGCACAGCATTGTGCTGGTCCGAGGAGGTCGTGTTAAGGACCTCCCGGGTGTCCGCTATCACATCGTTCGCGGAGCCTTGGACACCGCAGGCGTTGAAGGCAGGAACCAGCGTCGTTCGAAGTACGGAACCAAGCGCCCCAAGAAGTAATCTGACATGCGCCGTAGACAAGCAAAAAAGCATCCGCTGATTCCGGATCCCCGGTTCAACGACACCGACGTCACGTATTTCGTGAACAACCTCATGCTCAAGGGCAAGAAGAGCACGGCTTTCGACATCTTCTATTCTGCCATTGACAAAGTCACCGAGCGCACCGGTGAGGAAGGTCTGGAGCAATGGAAGCAAGCCGTGGACGCGGTGACGCCGAATGTTGAAGTCCGCAGTCGCCGTGTAGGTGGAGCGACTTTCCAGATTCCCCATCCCATCCGCGACAGCCGGAAGCGAAGCATGGCGGTGAAATGGCTGATCAGCTATGCCCGCCTGCGCAACGAAAAGACCATGTCTGATCGTCTCGCTGCGGAAATCATTGCCGCCAACAAGGGCGAAGGCGCGACCTTCAAGAAGAAGGAAGACACCCATCGGATGGCAGAGGCCAACAAAGCTTTCTCCCACTTCCGATTCTGACCAAGACAACCTTCCACCACACCACCTCCGAAATCATGTCCAAGAGGGACCTCAATTTCACGCGCAACATTGGCATCATGGCCCACGTCGATGCTGGCAAGACCACCACGACGGAGCGCATCCTGTACTACACGGGTATTTCCCACAAAATCGGGGAGGTGCACGATGGTGCGGCGACCATGGACTGGATGGAGCAGGAACAGGAGCGTGGCATCACGATCACATCCGCTGCCACCACCTGTTTCTGGAAGTTTGAAGACCAGGACTATCGAATCAACATCATTGACACACCGGGTCACGTGGACTTCACCGTTGAGGTGGAGCGTTCCCTGCGGGTTCTGGATGGTGCGGTCGGGCTGTTCTGTGCCGTTTCGGGTGTGGAGCCCCAATCCGAGACCAACTGGGGTCTCGCCGACAAGTACAAAGTGCCCCGCATCGGTTTCGTCAACAAGATGGACCGTTCCGGAGCCGACTTCTTCAACGTGCTCGATCAAATCCGTGAAATGCTGGGGGCCAACCCGGTCCCCCTCCAAGTGCCGATTGGTGCGGAGGACGACTTCACGGGTGTCGTCGACCTGTTGACCGGCAAGGCCATGGTCTGGGATGAGGATGACATGGGGATGACCTGGAAGGAGATTCCGGTTCCTGCAGACCTCGTCGATACAGTGGCAGAGTACCGCGAGAAGCTCGTGGAGTCTGTCGCCGAGCAGGACGATTCCCTCATGGAGAAGTTCTTCGAGGATCCCGACAGCATCACCGAGGCCGAAATGGTGGCGGCCATCCGGAAGGCGACCATCGCCATGGACATCACCCCGATGCTCTGCGGTTCTGCCTTCAAGAACAAGGGCGTGCAGACCATGCTTGACGCGGTCATGCGCTACCTGCCTTCTCCATATGACATCGGTGAGATCGTAGGCATGGATCCCGGCGACGAGGAGAAGCAAGTGGTGCGCCACAGCGATCCCGCCGAGCCGTTCGCCGGCCTGGCCTTCAAGATTGCAACGGACCCGTTCGTGGGCCGTCTGTGCTTTGTTCGCGCCTATTCAGGAACCTTGCCTGCCGGCTCCTACGTCAAGAACACCCGTTCAGACAAGAAGGAGCGCATCAGCCGCATCTTCCAGATGCATTCCAACAAGCAGAACCCGATTGATCAGCTGGAAGCAGGTGACATCGGTGCCGTGGTGGGCTTCAAGGATATCCGCACCGGAGATACACTCTGCTCGGAGGGACACCCCATCACCCTCGAGAGCATGACGTTCCCGGATCCGGTGATCGGCATCGCCATCGAGCCGAAGTCCCAGGCGGACATCGACAAGCTGAGCAATGGCCTGGCCAAGTTGTCAGAGGAAGATCCCACCTTCCGGGTCCACACGGACGAGGACAGTGGCCAAACTGTGATTTCCGGTATGGGGGAGCTTCACTTGGACGTCCTGGTAGACCGCCTCAGGCGTGAGTTCAAGGTGGAGTGCAACCAGGGCCAGCCCCAGGTGGCATACAAGGAGGCCATCTTCGGAGAGGTGCGCCACCGTGAGGTATACAAGAAGCAATCAGGTGGTCGCGGTAAGTTCGCCGACATCATCGTCCAGATCGGCCCCTCGCCGAACCCGGAGGAGGAGGGCCTCGTCTTCAAGAATTCCGTGAAGGGCGGAAACGTCCCCAAGGAATTCGTCCCCTCGGTCGAGAAGGGCTTCAAGGATGCGATGGTGACGGGTGTGCTCGCCGGCTACCCGATGGACAGCATGTCCATCGAGCTGTTGGATGGATCGTTCCACGCGGTGGACTCCGACCAGCTTTCTTTCGAGCTCGCAGCGAAGATGGCCTATCGCAATGCGGTCAAGAACTGCAATCCGAAGATCCTCGAGCCGATCATGTCGCTTGAGATCCGCACACCAGAAGAGAATATGGGTGATGTCATCGGCGACCTCAACAAGCGCCGTGGCATGGTCGAAGGCACCGACGAGCGCGGTGGCAAGACCATCATCAAGGCCAAGGTGCCGCTGAGTGAAATGTTCGGTTATGTGACCGATTTGCGTACGCTGACCTCCGGTCGTGCGGACAGCAGCATGACATTCAGCCACTATTCAGAAGCCCCGAGCAATGTGTCCGAGGCCGTCATCGCCGAAGCCCAAGGCAAGTAATAGAACCAGAGATGGCGCAGAAAATCCGCATCAAGCTGAAGAGCTACGACCACAATCTGGTCGACAAGTCCGCTGAGAAGATCGTGAAGACGGTCAAGTCAACCGGTGCTGTCGTCAGTGGTCCGATACCGCTCCCAACCCACCAGCGCATCTACACGGTGTTGCGCTCCCCCCACGTGAACAAGAAGTCGCGTGAGCAGTTCGAGCTCAGCTCGTACAAGCGCTTGCTGGACATCTACAGCAATTCGTCCGCTACGGTCGACGCGCTCATGCGCCTCGAGCTTCCGAGCGGTGTTGAAGTTGAAATCAAAGTCTGACGGACATGCCCGGATTGATTGGAAAGAAAGTCGGAATGACCAGCATGTACAGTGAGGAGGGCAAGAACCTTCCCTGTACCGTGCTTGAAGTGGGACCCTGTGTGGTCACGCAGGTCAAGACCGCGGACAAGGATGGCTACGATGCCATCCAGGTGGGATTCGGTGACCGCAAGGAAAGCCGCACGTCCAAGGCCATGGCCGGTCACTACAAGAAGGCCGGTGTCAACGCGAAGCAGCACCTTGTTGAATTCGAAGGATACGGCCAGGATTACAATCCAGGTGACGAGGTCAAGCTCGAAGATGTATTCGCCGAAGGCGAATTCGTCTCCGTGATCGGAACCAGCAAGGGTAAAGGCTTCCAAGGTGTTGTCCGTCGTCACGGCTTTGCCGGTGTCGGTCAGGCCACCCACGGACAGCACAACCGCATGCGCGCTCCGGGTTCCATCGGTGCGGCCTCCACGCCAGCCCGCGTCTACAAGGGCATGCGCATGGCCGGTCAGATGGGCAATGGTCGGGTCACCGTCGAGAACCTTGAGGTCCTCAAGGTCATGGCTGACGAGGGTCTCCTCGTGGTCAAAGGAGCCGTTCCCGGTCACAAGGGCGCTACCGTCATCGTTCGCAAGCCTCAAGCCTAAGCCATGAAAGTCGACGTCTACAACATCGAAGGCAAGAAGACCTCCAGCAAGGAGCTCGACAAGGAGGTGTTCGGCATCGAGCCGAACGACCACGCCATTTACCTCGACGTGAAGCGCTACCTCGCGGCACAGCGTCAGGGTACGCACAAAACCAAGGAGCGTGCTGAAGTCACGGGTTCGACGCGGAAAATCAAGCGTCAGAAGGGTACGGGCGGTGCACGTGCCGGTTCCATCAAGAACCCGCTCTTCGTGGGTGGAGGTACCATCTTCGGTCCGCGTCCCCGGAAGTATGACATCAAGCTCAACAAGAAGGTCCGCCAGCTTGCCCGCAAGAGCGCCTTGGCCTACAAGGCAAAGGAGAATGGCATCCGTATCGTGAAGGGGTTGTCCATGGACACGCCCAAGACGAAGGAGCTGCTCAGCACTTTCGGAAAGCTTGGCTTGGCCGACCAGAAGACACTCGTGGTCGTTCCGGAGCAAAGCCGTGGGCTCTATTTGAGCAGCCGGAACCTGCCCAAGCACCGCGTCATGACGGCAGGTGATTTGAGCACTTACGACATCATGAATTGCCAGAACCTGGTCTTTGTGGACAACGCCCACGAAGTCATTACCGGCATCCTCAACGCCTGAGCCATGAAGAACATCCTCATCAAGCCGTTGATCACCGAGAAGATGACCGCCGAGAGCGAGCGCATCAATGCCTACGGGTTCGTGGTGAACGACGACGCCAACAAGGCGCAGATCAAGGACGCCGTCGAACAGGTCTACGGTGTGACCGTAGCTGCCGTTCGGACCATGCGCGTCGACGGCAAGGTCCGCAGCCGATTCACCCGCACCGGTGTCCTGCGCGGCCGCTCGGAGTGTTACAAGAAAGCCATCGTCCGACTCGTGGACGGTGATTCCATCGACTTCTACGAGAACATCTAAGGGAAATCATGGCAGTACGCAAGTTCAACCCGATTACTCCCGGCATGCGGCACAAGGTGTTGTCGAAGTTCGACACCATCACCACCGACAAGCCTCACAAGCCGTTGCTGGAACCCCTCAAGAAGAATGGGGGCCGGAACAACGACGGCAAGATGACCATGCGCTACCGTGGAGGTGGTCACAAGCGGATGTACCGCGTGATTGACTTCAAGCGGGACAAGCACGGCATGAATGCCGAGGTCATGACGATCGAGTACGATCCGAACCGCAGCGCCCGCATCGCCCTTGTTGAGTACAAGGACGGTGAGAAGCGCTACATCGTGGCCCCTGAAGGGCTCCAGGTGGGACAGCAGATCATGAGCGGTGAAAAGGCCGCACCCGAGGTGGGCAATGCCCTTTTCCTTGCGGACATCCCACTGGGTACCATGATCCACAACATTGAGCTTCACCCTGGCCGCGGTGCCAACATCGCCCGTTCGGCGGGTGCCTCCGCCCAGCTGAAGGCGCGAGATGGCAAGTATGCCATCATCTCCCTTCCCAGTGGTGAGGTGCGCATGATTTTGACCACCTGCCTCGCCACCATCGGTATGGTCGGCAACAGTGAGCACAACCAGCAGGTGTCCGGCAAGGCCGGCCGCAGCCGTTGGTTGGGCCGCCGCCCCCGTGTCCGTGGCGTGGTCATGAACCCTGTCGATCACCCGATGGGTGGTGGTGAGGGTCGCAACGCCGGCGGTCATCCGCGCAGTCGCAATGGCATTCCTGCCAAGGGTTTCAAGACCCGCGACAAGCAGAAGCATTCTTCCCAGTACATCATCGAACGCCGTAAGAAGTAAGCCATGGCACGTTCGCTCAAGAAACCCCCATTCGTCCACTACAAGCTGATGCAGCGTGTAGAGGCCATGCAGGAAAGCGGCAAGAAGTCGGTCATCAAGACCTGGAGCCGCTCCAGCATGATCACGCCGGATTTTGTCGGCCTGACCATCGCCGTGCACAACGGTCGCCAATTTATTCCGGTGTTCGTCACCGAGAACATGGTGGGCCACAAGCTCGGTGAATTCTCTCCGACCCGCACCTTCCGAGGTCACGCGGACAACAAGAAAGACAAGGGACGTCGTTGACGGCCGGTAATCACCAGAACCATGGGAGCACGTAAGAGAAACGCAGCAGCAGCCCGCAAGGAGGTGATGGATCAAACCGCCATCGCCAAGCTGAACGATTGTCCGACCTCACCGCGCAAGATGAGGTTGGTCGCGGATACCATTCGTGGCAAGGACGTTGTCAGTGCGCTGAACATTTTGAAGTTCAGTCAGAAGGAGGCCTCCGGTCGCCTCGAGAAGTTGTTGCGGTCAGCCATCGCCAACTGGGAAGCCAAGAATGAAGGTGTGCGTCCGGAGGAATCCGGCCTGTACGTCAGCGAGGTCCGTGTGGACAGCGCGCGCATGCTGAAGCGCATCCAGCCAGCACCGCAAGGACGCGCTCACCGCATCCGCAAGCGCTCGAACCACGTGACGTTGATCGTCGATAGCCTGAAGAAGTAATGGGACAGAAGACACACCCCACCGGCAACCGCCTCGGTTTCATCAAGGGATGGGACTCCAACTGGTACGGAGGCAAGAGCTACGTCGACAAGATTGTCGAGGACGACAAGATCCGGAAGTATCTCCGGGCCCGTCTGGTGAAGGCCAGCGTTTCACGCATGGTCATCGAGCGCACCATGAAGCTCGTCACCGTGACCATCCATACGGCCCGCCCCGGTGTCATCATCGGCAAGGGCGGCCAGGAGGTCGACAAGCTGCGCGAGGAGCTCAAGAAGTTGACCAAGAAGGAAATCCAGATCAACATCTTCGAGATCAAGCGCCCTGAATTGGATGCGCGCCTCGTCGCTGAGAGCGTGGCCCGTCAGCTGGAGGCGAGGATCAGTTATCGCCGTGCCATCAAGATGTCCATCGCGAGTTCGATGCGGATGGGCGCCGAAGGCATCAAGATTGGCATTGCAGGCCGTCTGAATGGAGCGGAAATCGCCCGCTCGGAGACCTTCATGGAAGGCCGTGTGCCGCTGCACACCTTCCGCGCAGACATCGACTATGCCCTGGTGGAAGCCCACACAACCTATGGCCGGATTGGCGTGAAGGTCTGGGTATTCCGCGGCGAAGTCTACGGTAAGCAGGACCTCAGTCCGGCCGATCCAACCAAGGAAGACAAGCGCGCACCGCGCGGACGTGGAGGCGAGCGTCCTGAGCGTCGCCGTCGCCGTCGTGAACCCCGCAGCTAAAGCCCAGAATCATGCTTCAGCCGAAAAGAACGAAATACAGGAAGATGCAGAAGGGCCGCGTGCGCGGCCTTGCGCAGCGTGGCAGCACCATCGCTTATGGCACGTTTGCCATCAAGACGACGGACATGGGCTTCATCACCTCGCGCCAGATCGAGTCTGCACGTATCGCCATCAACCGCTACATGAAGCGTGAGGGCCAGGTTTGGATTCGGATCTTCCCGGACAAGCCGATCACCAGCAAGCCGCTCGAAGTGCGTATGGGTAAGGGTAAGGGTGCCGTGAGCCATTGGGTCGCGCCTGTCAAGCCTGGCCGTGTGCTCTTCGAGGTGGACGGTGTCCCCGCATCCATCGCTCAGGAAGCACTGCGTTTGGGAGCCCAGAAGCTCTCCGTGCGTTGCCGCTTCGTAGCCCGTCACGACAATTGATCAAGAGGGGAATCATGAAGATGAACGAAATCACGGGTCTGAGTGACCTCGACCTCAAGGAGCGCATCGATGCTGAGCGGGAAGCCCTGCAGAAGCTGCGTTTCAATCACACCATCGCGGGCCTTGAGAGCCCCTTCCAATTGCGCCAGAAGCGCCGCGACATTGCGCGGATGATGACTGAGCTCAATGCACGGAAGAACGCAAAAGCTGAAGAACAGAAGTCATGACCGCCGAGCAAACCGCAACCGAGCAGTCCACGGACAAGCGCAACCTCCGGAAGGTGCGCCAGGGCATCGTCACCTCCAACAAGATGCAGAAGACCATCACGGTGACGGTCGAGTACAAGGAGAAGCACCCCAAGTACTCCAAGTTCGTGAAGCGCACCCGGAAGTTCACCGCCCATGATGAGCAGGATACCTGCGGAATCGGGGATACGGTGCGCATCATGGAGACGCGTCCGTTGAGTAAGAACAAGTGTTGGCGCCTCATTGAGGTGGTCGAAAGGGCCAAGTAATACACGGTCCGTTCCAAAAGAAAACTGAAGAGCCATGATCCAGCAAGAATCCCGGATGGCGGTTGCCGACAACAGTGGAGCACGCGAAGTGTTGTGCATCCGCGTGCTCGGTGGTACGCGCCGGCGCTACGCCAGCATTGGCGACAAGGTGGTCGTCACCGTCAAGGATGCGGCACCCAATGGCGGTGTGAAGAAGGGTACCGTCAGCAAGGCGGTCATCGTGCGGACCAAGAAGGCCGTTCGCCGACCGGATGGATCGTACATCCGCTTCGACGACAACGCCTGTGTGTTGTTGAACACCACCGGTGAAATCCGGGGCACCCGCATCTTCGGTCCTGTCGCACGTGAACTGCGTGAGAAGGACTTCATGAAAATCGTTTCGCTCGCACCCGAGGTGCTCTAACCCCATGACCATGTATAAGCGCGTCAAGATCAAGAAGGGCGACACCGTGAAGGTGATCGCGGGCGGCAACAAGGGCAAGACCGGCACCGTCATGCAGGTCATCCGGAGGGATGACCGTGTGCTGGTGGAGAACGTGAACATCGTGACCAAGCACGTCAAGCCGAGCCCCGCCAATCCGCAAGGAGGCATCGAAAAGAAGGAGGCCCCCATCCACATCTCCAATGTGATGGTGGTCGATGGTGGTGGTGATGCCACACGCGTCGGCCGTCGGCGCGGCGATGACGGCAAATTGGTCCGCTACAGTAAGAAATCCGATCAACCGCTGAACTGATGAGCTACGTACCCCGACTCAAGCAGCAGTACGACGAGGAAGTCGTACCGAAGCTCCAGGAGCGCTTCGAATACAAGAGCTTCATGCAGGTGCCGAGTATTGAGAAGATCTGTCTCAACCAAGGCCTCGGCAAGGCCATTGCGGACCGCAAGATTGTGGACGGTGCCATCGAGGAACTCGGTCAAATCTGCGGTCAGAAGGCCGTGGCGACCTATTCCACCAAGGACGTCTCCAATTTCAAGCTCCGTAAAGGAATGCCGGTGGGTGCGCGTGTGACCCTGCGTCGCGAGCGCATGTACGAATTTCTCGATCGTCTGATCAATGTTGCCCTGCCGCGTACCCGGGATTTCCAGGGTGTTCGTGCGACGGGATTCGACGGCCGCGGCAACTTCAGCTTCGGTGTTCAGGAGCAGATCATTTTCCCGGAAATCGACCTTGACAAGGTGAAGCACCTCAACGGGATGCACATCACCATCGTCACGAACGCCCGGACCAACGAGGAAGCCAAGGAGCTGCTCGCCGCGTTCGGTTTCCCCTTCAAGAAGAACTGATACGATATGGCCAAGGAATCAATGAAAGCGCGTGAGCGCAAGCGTGAGCGCCTCGTCGCCCGTTATGCCGCCAAGCGCAAGGCACTCAAGGAAGCAGAGGACTGGGATGCGCTGCAGAAGCTGCCCAAGAACTCTTCCCCGGTGCGTCTGCACAACCGTTGCCAGTTGACGGGTCGTCCACGTGGTTACATGCGTCAATTCGGCATCAGCCGTGTGACCTTCCGCGAGATGGCCCTTGAAGGCAAGATCCCCGGAGTCAAAAAAGCAAGCTGGTAAGCCATGCATTCAGATCCGATCGCCGATTTCCTGACGCGCATCCGCAACGGCCAGATGGCTGGCCACAAAGTGGTGGAGATTCCCGCGTCCAATATCAAGAAGGAGATTACCAAAATCCTCTTCGACAAGGGTTACATCCTGAGCTACAAGTTCGTGGAGGATGGCCCCCAGGGTACCATCAAGATCGCCTTGAAGTACCACCCCAAGACCCGCCGTCCTGCCATCACCGAGATGCAGCGCATGAGCAAGCCCGGCCTGCGGACCTACCGCGGTTCGGATGACCTGCCGCGCATCCTCAATGGCTTGGGCATTTCCATCCTCAGCACGTCCAAGGGCGTGATGACGGACAAGGAGGCCAAGCACATGAATGTGGGAGGTGAAGTGCTCTGTTACGTCTATTAATCGAAGAAATCAGGAACGACCATGTCCAGAATTGGAAACGCCCCTGTAGTCATCCCTTCCGGAGTCACTCTATCCATCGAAGGAGACGTGATCAAGGTCAAGGGCCCCAAGGGAGAACTTGAACAGACCTTCGATTCGTCCATCGCCGTGGAGGTCAAAGGGGAGGAGGTACTCTTCAGCCGCAGCTCTGATTTGCCGGATCACCGCGCCAAGCACGGTCTGTACCGTTCGCTGTGTGCCGGCATGATCGAGGGGGTCACGAATGGTTACAAGAAGGAGTTGGAGCTGGTGGGCGTTGGCTTCCGTGCGACCGCCGCTGGACAGCAATTGACGCTGGCCCTCGGATACAGCCACCCCATCACCTTTGAAATCCCCAAGGAGGTTTCGGTGACAGCAGAATCAGCCAAGGGTTCCAACCCGAAGGTGACCCTGGAGTCCCATGACAAGCAGTTGTTGGGGACCGTAGCCGCCAAGATCCGTTCATTGCGCAAGCCTGAGCCCTACAAGGGCAAGGGTGTCCGCTTCACCGACGAGTACATCCGCCGCAAGGCAGGTAAGTCCGCGGCCAAGTAATCGAATCCGTCATGTCTGTAGCAAGCAAGAAACTCAAGACCCGCATGCGCATCAAGGCGCGCATCCGTGGCAAGATCAGCGGAACGGCAGAGCGTCCCCGCCTGTCCGTGTACCGTTCGAACAAGCAGATCTATGCGCAGGTCGTCGACGACCTTTCCGGAAAGACCCTCGCGAGTGCAAGCTCACGGGCGATTCCGGAGTCCCAAGGCATTGCCAAGATCGAGCAGGCCAAGTTGGTCGGCACCAAGATTGCCGAGGCGGCCAAGGCGGCCGGCATCGACAACGTGGTCTTCGATCGCAATGGCTATCTGTATCACGGACGCGTGAAGAACCTCGCAGACGCTGCCCGCGAAGGCGGTCTCAAATTCTGAACCCAACATGAGAGACAACAACAACCGTCGGCGCAACGACCGGGACAACAACCAGCCCGAAAGCGACATCAAGGATCGCTTGGTGACCATCAACCGTTCGACCAAGACCACCAAGGGAGGACGGACGTTCACCTTTACCGGCATTGTCGTCGTCGGTGACGAGAAGGGCAAGGTGGGCCATGGTTCGGGCCGCAGCCGTGAGGTGGTGACCGCCATCCAGAAGGGCATCGAGGATGCCAAGAAGAACATGGTGGAGGTGCCCGTCATCAACGGTACTGTGCCCCATGCACAGGAGGCGGTCTTCGCTGGAGCACGGGTGTTGGTCAAGCCGGCCACGCCGGGTACCGGTGTGATTGCCGGAGGCGCCATGCGTGCCGTACTTGAGAGCGCGGGCATCAAGGACGTGCTTGCCAAGTCGCTCGGTTCTTCGAACACCCAGAATGTGGTCAAGGCGACGTTCAAGGCCCTCACCATGATGCGCAGTGCATCGGACGTGGCTGAACTCCGCGGAATTTCCGTGGACCGCGTCTTCAAAGGATAAGCAGCATGGCCAAGATCAAGATCACCCAGGTACGCAGTGCCATCAATCGCCCCAAGCGCCAGAAGTTGACCCTTCAGGCCCTGGGCATCAAGAAACTCAACAACCCCGTGGAGCATGAGGCCACACCCCAGATCCTGGGTATGGTCCGCAAGGTGAGCCACCTCGTTCGGGTTGAAGAACAATAATCCCAAACCAGCACAATCATGAATCTCAATAGCCTCAAACCGGCGAAGGGTTCCATCAAGCAGCGCAAGCGAGTTGGTCGTGGAGAGGGCTCCGGTCACGGAGGAACCTCTACCCGCGGTCACAAGGGAGCCAAGTCCAGGTCCGGTTACAAGTCGAAAATCGGCTTCGAGGGCGGTCAGATGCCGCTCCAGCGCCGGGTCCCGAAGTTCGGTTTCACGAATCCGAACCGGACCGAATACAAGGGCATCAACCTCGACACGCTCCAGGAACTGATCGACCGGAAGACCCTGACTGAAATCACGCCTGAGCTCCTCGTGGAGAATGGCCTCGCCCAGAAGAAGGATCTCGTGAAGATCCTCGGCCGTGGTGAACTGAAGGCAGGGGTGAAGGTCACCGCTCATAAATTCTCCGCTTCCGCACAGGCTGCCATCGAAGGCGCTGGAGGCAGCATCGAAGCAATCCAATAAGCAATGGGTCGGCTTTTCAAAAAACTCCGGGACATCTGGGCCCACGAGGAACTGCGCAGGCGCCTCGGCATCACCTTCGGCTTCATCCTTGTATACAGGATCGGCAGCTTCATCGTCATTCCTGGCGTGGACAGTACTGCCCTGCAGGCGCAGATGAGCGTCCTGGGCGGAGGTGGCCTCGGCAGCATCCTGTCCTTGTTCACCGGTGGCGCATTCTCCCGCGCCTCCATTTTCGCATTGGGCATCATGCCCTACATCTCGGCCAGCATCATTATGCAGTTGATGGGATTGGCAGTGCCGACCATCCAGAAGATGCAGGCCGAGGGCGAGAGCGGACGGAAGAAAATCAACCAGTGGACCCGCTTCCTGACCATCGCCATCACGCTGGTTCAAGCGCCGGGTTACCTCGCCTCTTCAGTGGTCTCCGTTCCCGGGGCCGTGGCGGATCCTTCCGGCTTTTGGTGGTTCAGTGCGGTGTTGATCATCACCTCCTCTACGCTGCTCATCATGTACCTCGGTGAGCGCATCACGGAGCGGGGTGTGGGCAATGGCATCAGTTTGTTGATCATGATCGGCATCATTGCGACGTTCCCGCAGGCCATCATCAAGGAGTTCAATCACCCAGACACGAATTTCTACTTCTTCCTGGTGGAAATCGCGGCATTGCTTGTCGTCATCGGACTCTCCGTGGCGCTGGTTCAGGCGGTCCGCAGGGTTCCCGTGGAGATGACGAGCCTTCAGGCGAATGCAGGGGCATCCTACCTCCCCAAAGGGGCGGCAGCGCGCAGCTATATTCCATTGAAGGTGAATTCGAGTGGGGTCATGCCCATCATCTTTGCCCAGGCGATCATGTTTGTCCCGCTCTATCTCACGCAGAGCGAGAGCTTGGCCGACAACGATATCCTTATCGCCCTCGGTGACTTCAATGGATTCTGGTACAACCTGTTGTTCTTCCTGATGATTGTGGCCTTCACATACTTCTACACGGCCATCACGGTCAACCCCCAGCAGATGGCGGATGACCTGAAGCGTCAGAACAACTTCGTACCCGGCGTCAAGCCCGGTCGGCCGACCATGGAATTCCTCGACAACGTGATTTCGAAGATCACGTTGCCAGGTGCGATCTTCCTCGGATTGATCGCCATCCTGCCGGCCATTGTCTTCACGCTGAACCTGACCCATGCTCAGGACTTCAGCATCTTCTTCGGTGGCACTTCGCTGCTGATCATGGTGGGTGTCATCCTCGACACCCTCCAGCAAATTGAAAGCTACCTGTTGTCCCGTCAATACGACTCCCTCATGGAATCCGGAAAGCTCCGGGGCCGCCAAGGGACGAGTGTGAGCGGAATGCCAGGCTGATTGGAATGGCGAGAGGACGGATACAGGTTCGAACCGAATCCGAAATCGAGCTTCTCCGAACGAGTTCTTTGCTTGTCGGAAGAACCTTGGCCGAAATGGCCAAGCTGATTCGCCCTGGGGTCACCACCCTGGAGTTGGATCGGGTGGCGGAAACCTTCATCCGGGACCATGGCGCTGAGCCGGGGTTCAAAGGATACAACGGTTTCCCATCCACGCTCTGCACCTCCGTGAACCACCATGTGGTTCATGGAATTCCCAATGACGACCCATTGCAGGAGGGGGACATCGTGTCCATCGACTGTGGGGTACTCAAGGAAGGGTACTACGGGGACAGCGCCTACACCTTCATGGTGGGGGATGTCCGTCCCGAAGTGCGGCGCCTGCTCAAGGTGACGCAGGAGTGCCTGGAGGACGCCATCGAAGAAGCCGTTGCGGGCAACCGCATCGGGGACATCGGATGGGCAGTCCAGGAACACGCCGAGGCCTCCGGGTACGGCGTGGTCCGTGAGTTGGTCGGACACGGGGTAGGATCCAACCTGCACGAGCCGCCTGAAGTGCCCAATTATGGTCGCCCGGGGAACGGCATCAAACTCGTGGAGGGGATGGTGCTCGCCATCGAGCCGATGATCAACCTCGGTCGCAAGGAAGTGAAGCAGGAGAGCGACGGGTGGACCATTGCCACGGCGGACGGATTGCCCAGCGCCCACTTCGAACACGACGTGGTGGTGCGGAATGGCAAGGCGGAAGTTCTTTCGACATTCAAGTGGATTGAGGAGGCCCTCGGGGCAGTGAGAGTGGATTGAGGCGTCACATCAAAAACGAAACGGAAAACAAACATCCATGGCCAAGCAAGCGTCGATTACGCAGGACGGTACCATCACCGAAGCACTGGGGAACGCTATGTTCCGCGTAGAGCTGGAGAATGGACACGTCATCACGGCGCACATCTCCGGAAAGATGAGGAAGTTCTACATCAAGATTCTTCCCGGTGACAGGGTCCGTGTGGACATGAGTCCATACGACTTGAGCAAAGGCCGCATTTCGTTTCGATACAAATGAGAAAATAGACCGTCATGAAGACCCGTGCATCCCTGAAGGT
This sequence comes from uncultured Flavobacteriales bacterium, assembly GCA_938082505.1. Classification (GTDB taxonomy): domain Bacteria; phylum Bacteroidota; class Bacteroidia; order Flavobacteriales_D; family Sanyastnellaceae; genus UBA8752. Next base: position 3,244 of record CALLLH010000031.1, on the reverse strand, counting down.
CCGCTCCGCGGATTGCAAGATCGTCCGACGCAAAGGGCGACTCTTCGTCATCAACAAGAAGAACCCCAAATTCAAGCAGCGCCAGGGTTGATCCCCGTCGCTTAAAAGCATTCGCCATGGCCCGTATTGCCGGTATCGACATCCCTCGGAACAAGCGTGGAGTAATTGCCCTGACTTACGTCTACGGCATTGGACACTCCCGCGCATCCGACATTCTCTCCAAAGCTGCTGTATCCGAGGACAAGCGTGTCCAGGAATGGTCGGATGAGGAAATCACCAAGATTCGCGAAATCATCTCCGAGATCCGCGTTGAAGGTGAGCTTCGCTCTGAAGTCCAGATGAACATCAAGCGCCTGATGGACATCGGTTGCCAACGTGGCATCCGTCACCGTCTCGGTTTGCCGCTCCGCGGACAGCGCACCAAGAACAACTCGCGCACCCGGAAGGGCAAGCGGAAGACAGTAGCGAACAAGAAGAAGTAATTCACTGTCCCTGAACCGGGACGCAGAATCGATCAACTCCCCAGAAAGATGGCCAAGACCACCAAGAAGTCGAAGAAGAAGGTAAAAGTGGATGCCATGGGCCAAGCCCACATCCATGCCTCCTTCAACAACATCATCATTTCCCTCACCAATGCCACCGGACAGGTCATCTCCTGGTCCAGTTCCGGCAAGATGGGATTCCGCGGTTCCAAGAAGAACACCCCTTACGCTGCCCAGTGTGCCGCTGAGGATTGTGGCAAGGAAGCCATGGAATATGGCCTGAAGAAGGTGAAGGTTTTCGTGAAGGGACCCGGAAGCGGCCGTGAGAGTGCCATCCGCACCCTCCACAACATGGGAATCGAAGTCACCGAGATCGTGGACATCACGCCGATGCCCCACAACGGTTGCCGCCCCCCGAAGCACCGTCGCGTCTGATCCCAGGGAACCGAAAGAAACAAGCAAGACCACATGGCACGTTATCGCGGACCCAAGTCCAAAATCACCCGTCGCTTCAAGGAGGCCATCTTCGGCCCAGACAAGGCACTCGAGCGCCGTCCATACGGCCCTGGCCAACACGGCCCGAACCGCCGACGCAAGAAGGAGTCGGAGTATTCCGTCCAGCTCGCCGAGAAGCAGAAGGCCAAGTACACCTACGGCATTCTCGAGCGCCAGTTCAGGAACATGTTCGAACGCGCACAGGCCCGTCCCGGCATCACCGGTGAGGTGCTGCTTCAATTCTGCGAACTCCGCCTCGACAATGTGGTGTTCAGGCTGAACCTCAGCCCGACCCGTCGTGGCTCACGCCAACTCGTCGGCCACCGCCACATTACGGTGAACGGTAAGGTGGTCAACATCCCATCCTACCGGGTGCGTCCAGGAGACGTAGTGGGTGTTCGGGAAAAGTCCAAGTCCCTCGAGGTGGTGACAGGAGCGCTCGCTTCCGGTGGCCAGCGTCACGAGTGGCTCGATTGGAATGGCAGCACGTTGACGGGTACGGTCCTTTCCGTGCCTGTACGCGACCAGATTCCCGAGAACATCAAGGAGTCTCTCATCGTCGAGCTTTACAGCAAGTAATCCACAACCAGCACATCCGAAATGGCGATTCTCGATTTTCAGCAGCCAGACAAGGTCATCATGCTCGAGTCCGATGACTTCAGCGGACGGTTTGAATTCCGTCCCCTGGAGCCCGGCTTCGGTGTGACCATCGGCAATGCGCTCCGTCGCATCATGCTCTCCAGCCTGGAGGGTTATGCCATCACCCAACTCCGCATCCAAGGTGTGGAGCACGAGTTCAGCACCATCAAAGGCGTAGTGGAAGATGTCACCGAAATGGTGCTCAATCTGAAGCAGGTCCGTTTCAAGCGCCAGATCGAAGATGTGGACCACGAGGTGGTCAACATCGTGATTGGGGGACAGGAGGCCTTCCTGGCCGGCGACATCGGCAAGTTCACTTCGGCCTTCCAGGTCATGAACCCCGACCACGTTATCTGCAACCTCGACCCCGGTGTTCAGGTCAGCATGGAGATGCGCATCCAAAAAGGACGCGGATATGTCCCAGCCGATGAGAACAAGCACGAAGAGGCCACGGTCGATACCATCTTCATCGACTCCATCTTCACCCCGATCCGAAACGTCAAGTACGAGATCGAGAACTTCCGTGTGGAGCAGAAGACGGACTATGAGAAGCTCATCCTCGAGCTTCAATGTGATGGTTCGATCGCTCCGAAGGATGCGCTGCAGGAAGCAGCCCGCATCCTGATCGAGCACTTCATGTTGTTCAGTGAGGAGCGGATCACGCTCGACTTCGTTGAGAAGAATGAGTCCGAGGAATTGGATGAGAGTTCACTGCACATGCGCCACCTCCTGAAGACCAAGTTGGTCGACATGGACTTGAGTGTTCGCGCCCTGAACTGTCTGAAAGCTGCGGACATCGATTCTCTCGGAGATCTGGTGGCCTACAACAAGAACGACCTGTTGAAGTTCCGCAACTTCGGTAAGAAGAGCCTCACCGAGCTCGAGGACCTTGTGGAAAGCAAGGGCCTGCAATTCGGTATGAACGTCAGCAAGTACAAGCTGGACGCGGAGTAATCCGCGCCCTCAACCGCCGTCACCATGAGACACGGAAAGAAATTCAATCACCTCGGCCGTCAAACCGCACATCGCAAGGCGATGATGGCCAACATGGCGTGTAGCCTGATCGAGCACAAACGGATCACCACAACGCTCGCCAAGGCCAAGGCCCTTCGCGGGTTCGTGGAGCCGTTGGTGAACCGTTCCAAGGAAGATTCCACCCACAGCCGCCGCGTGTGTTTCCGCTACTTGCGGGACAAACAAGCCGTGACCGAGCTGTTCAATGAGGTAGGACCCAAAGTAGCAACCCGCGAGGGAGGCTACACCCGCATCATCCGGGTGGGCAACCGTCTGGGAGACAATGCCGAAATGTGCCTGATCGAGCTCGTGGACTTCAACGAGCTGTATGGCAATGAGGCCAAGTCGAAGCGCAAGCGCAGCCGTCGTTCCCGCCGTGGAGGCGGAACCGCAGCAGCTGCACCCGTTGCCGAGGCCACCGCTGAAGTGGTGGAAGAAGTGGCAGTGGATGCCGCAGTCGAGGAAGCGCCCGCTGAGGAGGCTCCGGCCGCCGAGGCTGCTGCTGAGGAAGCGCCCGCTGAGGAGGCTCCGGCCGCCGAGGCTGCTGCCGAGGAAGCGCCCGCTGAGGAGGCTCCGGCCGCCGAGGCTGCTGCCGAGGAAGCGCCCGCTGAGGA
>CALLLH010000030.1 GCA_938082505.1 uncultured Flavobacteriales bacterium | reverse complement strand
GGCTCCGGCCGCCGAGGCTGCTGCCGAGGAAGCGCCCGCTGAGGAGGCTCCGGCCGCCGAGGCTGCTGCCGAGGAAGCGCCCGCTGAGGAGGCTCCGGCCGCTGAGGCTGCTGCAGAGGAAGCGCCCGCTGAGGAGGCTCCGGCCGCCGAAGATGCGCCTGCCGAGGACGCACCGGCTGATGAAGCCGAAGGCGAGGAGAAGCCTGCAGAATAAGCAGCGCAACATCGAACTGAAAAAAGGGAGGCCAAGCAGCCTCCCTTTTTTCGTTTGGCCCCCTTCCGGGACTGTGTACAGTCTGTTGTCACTATCGGGCCGGTAAACGCTTGTTGCCTGAATTGGCGGTCTATCTTCGCGGCGCAATGACCCAGCTCGATTCATCACAAACCAAGGCTTCTGCAGTCCTGCTATTGCAGGATGGAACCCGGTTCGAGGGAAAAGCCATTGGCGCCATCGGCACCACCACAGGTGAGGTGGCCTTCAATACCGGCATGTACGGATACCAGGAAATCTTCACCGACCCGAGTTACAAGGGTCAGGTGCTGGTCATGGCTACCGCACACATCGGGAATTACGGTGTTCATTCTCAAGAAAACGAGAGTGGCAGTACCCAGATTGCCGGACTTGTGGTGCGCAACTTCAGTGAGGTGGCCAGCAGGGTCGGGGATGTGGAGACACTGGCGAGTCGGTTGAACCGGGATGGCATCGTGGGCATAGCCGACATCGATACCCGCGGTTTGATTCAGCATATCCGCGATTGCGGTGCCATGAACGCCCTCATCTCGAGCGACGGGACGCCGGACGCTGAGCTCAAGGCGCGATTGGAGCAGACGCCGTCTATGGAGGGGTTGGAATTGTCCAGCAGCGTCACGCGGAGCACCGCGGAAGATGCGGGAAATGCGGACAGTGCGGTTCGCATCGCCTTGTTGGATCTTGGAAATAAGGAGAACATCACCCGCTGCCTTGTGGAGCGGGGCGCATTCGTGCGTCAATTCCCCATGGACACGGCGTTGGAGGAGATGAAGGCGTGGGGGCCAACCGGATGGATGATCTCCAACGGACCTGGGGATCCCTCGGCGATGCCGGATACGATCGGAATGGTGGGCGACATCATAGCCCTTGGACAACCCGTATTCGGCATTTGTCTGGGCCATCAGCTCATTGCCTTGAGTCAGGGATTGAAAACCGAGAAGATGTTCCAGGGGCACCGCGGGGTGAACCATCCTGTGAAGGACCTCGAAAGCGGCAAATGCGAGATCACCTCTCAGAATCACGGATTCGTGGTGAGCCGTGAATCGCTCGACGACATGTCGGGTATCGTGATGACACACGAGCACCTCAATGACGGAACGGTGGCGGGCATCCGCCTTGAAGGCAAGCCGGTATTCTCTGTGCAATTCCATCCGGAAGCCAGTGCCGGGCCGCACGACAGCCGCCACCTCTTCGATCGATTCGTGCAACACATCAAACAACACAGTTCACTTCAACCTGCCTGACCATGCAGTACATCGATCACATTCATGCCCGGGAAATCCTCGATTCGAGGGGCAATCCGACCGTAGAGGTCGAAGTCGTCACAGGAGAAGGCGTAATTGGCCGGGCTGCCGTCCCATCCGGAGCCAGCACGGGCGTCCATGAGGCCGTTGAGCTCCGCGATGGTGATCAAGGCCGTTACCTGGGCAAAGGCGTCCTCAAGGCGGTGGCCAACGTCAACGGCGCCATTGCAGAGGAACTCGTCGGTATGGACATTTTCGACCAGGTGGGCATTGACCATTACCTGATCGACCTCGATGGCACCGAAAACAAGGGCAACCTTGGGGCCAATGCCCTGCTGGGCGTCAGCCTCGCCGTGGCCAAGGCTGCAGCCGGGTCGCTGGGCCAGCCCTTGTACCGTTACATCGGTGGGGTGAACGCCAACCTGATGCCGGTCCCCATGATGAACATCATCAATGGAGGATCCCATGCGGACAATGCGATCGACATCCAGGAATTCATGATCATGCCGGTCGGTGCGGATACGTTCGCCGAGGGACTGCGCATGGGAGCCGAGGTCTTCCATCACCTCAAGAAGGTGCTCTCGTCCAAGGGCCTGAGCACCAACGTCGGAGACGAGGGTGGATTCGCGCCCAACCTCAATTCCAACGAAGAGGCGCTGGACACGATCCTGATGGCCATCGAGAAGGCGGGCTACAAGCCCGACGAAGATTTCCAGCTGGCGCTGGATGCGGCGAGCAGTGAGTTCTACGACAAGGAAAAGGGATTGTATGTCCTTTCAGGTGTCGGAAAACAGATGGATGGAGCCGCTTGGGTGGATTACTGGAAGGAGCTCCGCGGCAAGTATCCGATCATCAGCATCGAGGACGGATGCGACGAGGACGATTGGGCGACCTGGAAGCTCATGACCGATGCGCTGGGGGACAACACCCAGCTCGTCGGTGACGACCTCTTCGTGACCAACGTCGAACGCCTCAGCAGGGGAATTGAGGAAGGCGTGGCCAATTCCATTCTGATCAAGGTGAATCAGATCGGCACTTTGACGGAGACCATCGAAGCCGTGCAGCTGGCTACCCGTTGTGGATACACCAGTGTGATGAGCCACCGCAGCGGTGAAACCGAGGACACGACCATCGCGGACCTTGCAGTGGCACTGAGTACGGGCCAGATCAAGACGGGCAGCGCTTCCCGCAGTGACCGGATCGCCAAGTACAACCAGTTGCTCCGCATCGAGGAGGAGCTGGGAGATACGGCGTACTATCCAGGTCCTCATTTCGCGTGAGGCGAATGTCCATTTGATGGGGCGAGTGCTCCGGACAGGGAGCGGCTTGGAACAAAAGAAAAGGGGGACACATGTCCCCCTTTTCTTTTGGTTAAGGTTGGTTGGTGGGGTCGAAGGGGCCTCAATTCTCGCGGTCCGGCGTCCGGATCACGAGGAACTCTGTCCTTCGGTTTTCTTGGTGCTTGGCTTCTGAGCATGGAATGCCATTGCCACATTCATTCCGCAGTTCCTCCTCACCGACGCCCACAGGGACAACCTGGTTGGAAGGGACGCCAAGATCGACGAGGAAACGGGCAGCGGATTCCGCCCGGCGCTCACTGAGTTTCTGATTGTATCGGTCTGAACCGCGGGCATCGCAATGCGAGCGGAGCTCCACTTCGATGCCGGGACGGTTGCGAAGGAAATCCGCCACAAGGGACAACGCCGGCTTGGCTTCTTCCCGCAGACGATAGCTGTCATAATCCCAACGGATTTCGGGAAGCTCGAAACTGTCACCGGGACGGATGGCGCTCGCGTATTCCTCATCGGTCAATTCGCTGGCAGGCGTCAACACAATGGTCAGGGAAAGGTCCCGGACCAGGATGTCCGAAGGCGTCTCGATGGTGATGTTCTCAGCGAAATAGGTCTCCATGGTGGCCTCGGCACGGTATGAGCGGCCGTGTGGGAGATTCAGTTCGAACGCCCCTTCTTCGTTGCTCGTCAGGGCCAAGGCGCTGCCGTCTTCCGCATCGACGAGGTTCACTTTGGCATTCGGAATGGGCTCTCCGGTTTCACTGTCGACGACTTCTCCCCTGACGAGCAGCGGCTTGTCGACGATGCGGAACCTCAGGATTCGATCGTAACCATAGCGGTCCGAGGAGACGAATCCCGATTTGCCATCTTCGTTGAAGGCGATGGAGAAGTCGTCACTTTGGCTGTTGAGCGGGTAATCGAGGTGCACGGGGCTGCCCCAGCCGCCGTTGGCGTCCCGGACCGAATACAACACGTCGAGGCCACCCAAGGTGATCTGGGCATCGGAAGCGAAGAAGAGCGTGTCCGGGCCCTTCATGCTGGGGAAAACATCATCCCCGGCGCTGTTCACATTGGGACCCAGGTTGATGGGGGGAAACGACCAGGTGTCACCGTTGCGGTTGAGCCTGTAGAGGTCCATTCCACCATAGCCGCCCGGCATGTCACTGGCGAAGTACATCATGTTGCCGTCCGGACTGTAGGTGGGATGGGCATACATGTTGGATCCGTCGCTCAGACCGATTTCGATGACGGTGGTCCATTCCTCGAGGCCCTTGCGCGCCTGAAACAGGGTGGTGTTGTTCACGGACGCATCGTCGAGGAGCAGTTTACCCACTTTTTCAGGTGCATGCGAACTCCGAGTGAAATACAGCTTCGAACCATCCGGCGAAAGCGTGGCGATGCCATCGTGGTAGGGCCCGTTGATGCCGGGAACCAGCTCAGGTGTGCCGCCACTGACGGGCACCTGGTAGAGATCGGTAAAACTCAGGTCGGTGTACGGGTCTCGGGCACCGGGCTTTTCCAACGCACCGGTGAAGTACAGGGTGTTGCCGAAGCGATAGGGCGCGAATGCCGACAGGATGCCTTCTGTGGGGAAGGGCTCCAGTTCAAAGGCAGCGGTGTCACGGGAACCATCTTGCGCCAGCAGGGCGCTTTGGCGCAATGCGGCGGCCACTTCATTCCCCGGGTCGCGTTGGCTGACTGCATTCAGGATGCGCTCGGCTTCTGGATAGCGCTGCTGCTTGAACAGCACCTCGGCATAGGCGATGCGGTCATCGTCCGTCGCCTCGGGTTGGGCAATCAGGAAGGCATAAGCCGAAGCTGCTTCTGCAGGCTCGTTGATGAGGGCGTGTGCCGAGGCCAATTTGCGATAGGAATCAGGGCTGGGCATCCGCTGAACCGCCATTCCGAAGTGATGGATGGCGTCTTGGTAGCGCAGCTCATCGAAGGCCGCTTGTCCTTCTTCCACGTGGAGCCTGGCGCAACCGGAAAGGGTCACCATGCTACCCAGTGCCAATCCAATCAGGAGGGAAGGGGAAATGGAGAAAATTCGCTCGAACATGGAATCAGAAGTAGCGGGGGGAACGTTTTGCACTGATGCCTTGACCGAAGTCGAAGCCGATGAGGATTTCATTTGAACCCGTGGAATAATTGCGGATGTCGCTGAGGGTGAAGTCGTGGGCATAACCGATGCGCAGCTCCGGCGTCACCTGGATTTCCATCATGCTGACGATGGCGTCGCCTGAGCGCCATCCAGCGCCCATCCAGATGCGTTCCTGGAACAGGGCATGGAGGTTCAGGTCCAATTGAAGCGGGGCACCTTGGACGCCCTTGACGAGGAAGCTGGGCTTGAGCATCACCCCGTCCGAGGCCTGGATGACCACACCCGCGGTGGTCAACAAGTGGGGTTGCACGGTCTGTGCAAAGGGGCCCAGCGCCGTGAGCGTAGGAATGGACACACCGCAATAGAAGCGCTGCATGTGATAATAGGCACCAAAGCCGAACCGCGCGGATTGTGTGATCTGCTGGTTTTCGCTGTAGTTGGGGTCGCCCGGGTCCGTGAGCTCAGCGGCGAACAGGTCAGCACGGGTATTGGCCACGCCTCCTTTCAGACCGAAAGCGAGGCGACCGGCACCCAGGCGCATGCGGTAGGCGAAGTTGACCGCCACATCGGTCTGCGTGGTCAGGCCGATTTGATCGTGCAGCATCAGGATGCCGACGCCCATGCTGTTGTTCCGGAGGGCGCCGTCGACAGCCACCACGCTGGTGGTGGGTGCTCCGTCGAACTGGTTCCATTGGCTGCGGTGGAGCAGGCTTGAGGAAGTGTACGGATGGGATCCGGCGTATCCGGGGTTGATCAGCAACCCGTTGAACAGGTACTGGCTGATCATGACATCCTGCTGGGCCCAGAGCGGACCTGTGCCCAGGAGGGGCAGGATGAGCAGAAGAAGCTTGATGTGTTTCATCGTTCTGTCGTTCAAAGCGTCAGCGCAGCTGGGCATCAGTCATTGCGCACGTCCACATATTTGCCCCATTGGCGGCCATCACCAAGCTGGAGAAGCACGAAGTAGGTGCCATCCACCACGCGGCGGGTGCCCACCTCATCGGTGCGGCCGTCCCAATCGTTCTGGTATTCCTCACCCGGAGGAGAAGCGTACACGAGGCTGCCCCAACGGTTGAAGACCTGGAAGTACACGAAATCGTCGTCTCCGCCCCATTCGCACGGCGGGAAGTAGTCTCCATCCTCATCCGTCGTGCCGAGGTTGCCGATCACATACAGGTCATTGTAGCCATTGCCACCAGGGCTGAAGGCATTGGGCAATTCGAGGTCGGGTTCGTTGACATCGATGAGCTGGTCGTATGACGTCTCGTTGCCACATTGGTCGGTGAAGATCCAATGGCGCGTCATGGTGTAGTGGGAGGCGTCCACGCTCACCGTCACTTCGTCCTCATACGTGGCCGACAGCACGGACAAGTCCCCGTTGCAGGCATCCGTGATCACGAGGTCGTCGATCAGGTCGGCATACTCGGACAAGGGGGCATCGGTGTTGTATTCGGGAACTTCCTGGGGACACTCGAGGAAGAGGTCCGTAGGATCCGTCGTGATTTCGGGTCCTGTGGTGTCCTGGACACTGATCTCGTGGACATAGGAGGTCGCATTGCCGCTGCAGTCCGTGAACACATACGTATCGAATCGCGTGTAGAAACAGGACGTGTCCGGGTCGCCATCGTATTCGGTGGAGACGTCGAAGGTCCATGGATTGCAGTTGTCGGTGACTTCGAAGTAGCTGCTGTCCAAGGTGCCGATCTCGTTTGCGGGGTCACAATCGATCGTGGTGTCATTCGGGAAGACGCCGATTTCAGGTGCCACGTCGTCATAGCGGAAGAGCGTGTGCATCTGTGTGGACGCATTGCCACAAGCGTCCAGCGCCGTGAAGGTGCGGTAGAGGGTGTCCTCACCGGGGCAGTCGCCCGGCACAATTTCATCCGACCAGGAGATGTCCACCGATGCACAGTTGTCTTCTGCGGTGGCCAACCATTCCACTCCATCCGTGGGCAAGGGATAGTCTTCCGTGCATGCCAGTGAATCATCGGCAGGGAAGTAGAGGAAAGAGGGCGGCGTGGTGTCCTGAACGTCCACCGTGTGGACGAAGACCGTGGCATTGCCATCACAATCCGTGAAGGTGTAGGTGTCCACGCGGGTGTAGATCGCACCGCAGGGGTCGAGCTCCGTGGTGTCCGATTCGATGGCGAAGGACCAGGTGTTGCAGTTGTCCGTGACGTCGAAATCCTGGCTCTCCAGCGGGGCGGGGACTTCGTCGCAATTCACGAGCACATCTTCCGGCAGGAGGTCCTCGTTGAGCACGGGAGCCTCGTCGTCGTACTGGGTGATGGTCTGCGTCTGTGATGTCGCATTGCCACAGGCATCCACAGCAGTGAAGGTGCGGGTCAGGGTGCTGCTGCCAGGGCAGGCATTGGGTTCCACGAGGTCTTCCCAGGTCACCGTGACTGCGCTGCAGTTGTCTTCGGCCGTGGCCATCCAGACCAGGGAATCACCAGGGGCAGGGAACGCCTCCGTGCAGGGGATGGACACATCCTCCGGGAAGAACGTGAAGGTCGGAGCCGTCACATCTTCGATATCCAGCGTGTGGACGAAAACCGTGGCGTTGCCATCACAGTCCGTGAAGGTGTACGTGTCGATCCGGACATAGTCGAATTCGCATGAACCCGGCTGAACCTCCTCACTGTATTCAAAGGTCCATTCGTTGCAGTTGTCGGTTGCACCGAAAGCGGAGCTGTCGAGCGGAGCAGGAACAGCGTCACAACTCACGAGCGCGTCCTCGGGAAGAAGCGCCTCATCGAGTTGGGGCGCCTCGGAATCCGACTGCACGATGGTCTCGGTGGCGGTCGTGGCATTGCCACAGGCATCCGTGGCCGTGAAGGTGCGGTACAGCGTGCTGCTTCCCGGACAGGCATTGGGCACCACCTCGTCGGACCAGGTCACGGTCACGTCGGTGCAGGCGTCCTCGGCCGTGGCCATCCACTCGGGGGCATCCCCTGGCATGGGGAAGTCCTCCGTACAGTCGATGTCCGCATCGGCCGGGACAAAGGTGAGCACCGGAGCAACCGTATCGATCACATCGATTGTCTGGGCAGCCGAGGACGCATTGCCGCATCCGTCCACAGCATGGACGGTGCGCACGAAGCGCTCGATGACGGGACAGGGATCCTCGGGGAGGTAGCTCATGTTGTCGTAGCTGCCGGAATAGGCAGCGGACAGCTTGAACCGTCCTTGCGCGGGCAGGCCGCCGGGCAGGTCGACCTCGAGGACGGAAACACCATCGATGGAGAGGCTCAACACGGCCTCATCCAGAACGGCCGTGACCGCATACCAGTCGCCCTGCTGCATGGTGGCATCGGTTGCGATGTCCAGGCCGAATCCGGAAACGCTGATGCCCGGATTATCGGTTCCGATGGGGCGCAGCGAAATACTCAAAGCGGGGCTTCCTGCCGCATCGCCCGCAAGCAACTCGAGCATGTTGTCGCTGATGAGGTCGTCGGCACGGGCCATGACACTGTAGGTGCCGCGTCCGGCCATGACGTCTTCGGCGTAGAAGTTGTGGATGGGCTCACCCGCGGCATGCAACATGCTCAGGGCACAGGAACCTTCGAAGGCATCGTTCGTGATGGAGATGGACCCTCCTTCAGCGACGAAACCGCTCAGGTTGCAGGACTCGAATCCGGTGCTGACTTCGTCTCCGGCCGTGAAATCGACGGATTCCACCGTCATCCAGAGGCTGTCGATGCCCGAGCAGTCATCCGTGGCTGTCGGCTCCAAGGTGGGGAGTTCCTCGCCACAGGCAATGGTCAGGTCAGAGAGGTCACTGGTGATTTCCGGTGCGGTGGTGTCCTCTGCCACCATCGTTTGCAGTGCTGAGGAAGCATTCCCACAGGCGTCGGTTGCGGTGAAGGTCCGCTCCAGTATGGTGGATCCGGGGCAATCACCGGGCAAGGTCTCCTCTGCCCATGTGATGGTCACTTCAGCGCAATTGTCTTCAGCCATGGCCATCAGTGAGGCGTCATCCATGGGATCCGGCCACTCGTCCGAACAGTCGATGGTCACGCTTTCCGGGACGAAAGTGAACACGGGGGCCACCGTATCGATCAGGTTTACGGACTGCTCGAATGTGCTGCTGTTGCCGCAGGCATCCACCGCAGTGTAGGTCCGCAGGTAATTCGGAGAGCAGGAGCCGCTGACCTCCAAGGTGCTGCTGACGTAGACGGAATCAAACCCACAGATGTCATCCACGACGATGTCATAGAGGGCAGCGGGATCATACAGATCACAGGCCATCGAGACCTGGTTGTTGGAACCGGAGAAGTCCGGCGCCACCGTATCCGTGATGGTGAACACCGCCACCGTGCTGGTAGCATTGAGGCAAGCATCGGTAGCCGTGAAGGTCACCGAGACGGATCCCGTAGCACCACAGTCATCGCTGAGGCTGTCATAATCATGGCTCCACGTTACTTCCGAGCAGTCGTCGGTGGCCGTGGCCCCTGCATGGGCATCAAGCCAATTCTGGAGCTCGGTTGCATTGCCGTTGCCATCACACTGAACAGTCAGGTTCTCGCCGGCCTCCACGACCGGTCCCGTCTCGTCCACCAAGGTGACGGTCTGCGTGGAATCCGTGCTGTTTCCGCAAGCGTCAGTCAGGGTCCAGGTCCTGTACACCGTCTGGTTGCAGAAATCGCCTTCGAATACGTCCACATTGGTCAGCGTCAAGGCGCTGCCGCAGGCATCATACAGCTCGAATTCATCCATGGACGCCGTGTCCAGAAGGGCAGGACAACTGGCCGTGGCCAGCGGGGGCATGGCGATGAATTCAGGGGCTTCCTCATCGAGGCGCTGCAGGGTCTGCTCGTAATAATCGTGTCCACAGGCACTCCAGGCCATAGCGACCCGATGCAGCTCCTCCACCACGGGGCATTCAACGCCGCCTTGGGTGGTGTTCTCAAGGTCCGCATTCACGTCGCCCGTGCCGAGCACATCCTGTCCGGCGAGCATCCCGCGGTACCAGAACCATCCGCTGACACCGTAATTGGGATTCCTGTTGTTGGCGCCGAGATCGCCCACCTGGTAACCGAACAACCGGGAGACCGGCATGTGGTCGAGATAGAGCATGCCACCTTCGAAATCACCGCGTCCCTCCAGGTGGCTCAGGGTGTCCACCATTTCGTAGAAAGTCCAGTCTTCGTAGGCACCGAGGCCGAGGTCATCCTTCGGCAATCGTCCCTGGGCGGTCCAGCTGTCGTAGTCTTGACCGTATTGCAGGAAGATGTTGAGCTCGAAGCGCTGTCCGGGATCGGTGTCGTTCACGATTTCACCCGTGAACCGTGCCGTGCCGTTCGGGAATTGCTCGAACAAAATGCCGTCACCATAGGGCACGAAGTAATCACTGGCGCCATGACCCATGGCCTCGAATCCACCCAGCCAGATGGCCCAATCTGGACCATCGCCCAATGCCGTGGTGGCACTGTGGCTGGTGAATGTGGTGACATCAAGCTCGAGCGAAGGCGTATTCTCGATGGGGGTTTCCGCACAGGCTTCCGCCAGCGGTACATCGAAGTCCGGGAAATCCTCGAGGCAGGATACCGTGACGTCCTCCGGAATCATCTCGAAGGCCGGTAGGCACGAGGAGTCGCATGTGGAATGGAGGAATGACTGTCCGGCTAAGGACGAGAATTGGAATAGGAATCCAATGAGCAGAAGACGTGCAGGCATCACACGGAAAATTGGGATACTACAAAAGCTGGGACCTTCGGGGCCCCGAGCATGAATGCGAACGTAGCGAAATTGCGTCATGTAACGTTTTCAAGATGGTTTTGGTCCAATCAATGAAAACAGACGACGAAATGGAGATTCAAATATACAAAACAAATTGATAAATCGACAAAGGGATTGAATTTTGTCTGAATTCATATTCCACTCGCCGGTTATCTCGGACGGTTCATCCCCCTGTTTACATTCAAAGCAGCCTGCAGGCTGACGCTCAGGAGAGCAGGTGGTGCAGTCCGATTCCAGCGGCGACACTGACATTCAAAGAACCCGTGTTGCCCCGCATGCCTATGGTGGCATGGACGTCGCATTGGGCCCAGGAAGCCGTGGAAATTCCATGCTCCTCATCTCCAAGCACGAGGCATGCGGCGTCCGAAGCCGCGCACTCGGTGAGGTTCAGCTCGGCTTTCTCGCTCAACCCGATCCGTTCCAGGCCGCATTTGCCGAGATAAGCCAGGGCCTTGGCGACATCGGGAACCCTCGACACCGGCAGCCGCAGCAGCGACCCCGAGCTGGTCTTGACCGCATCTTCATTCACGGGTGCAGCATGGTGGTCCTGGATGACCATTCCGGTGGCTCCGAAACATTCCGCAGAACGGGCAATGGCGCCGAGATTGCCCACGTCCGTAACACCGTCAAGGACCACGAGGAAGACCCGTTTTCCCGACTCGAAACCTTGTTGGACCAGTTCTTCGAGGTCGACAAAGGCAACGGGCGAGGAGAAGGCGATGATGCCCTGGTGGTTTTTCTTGGTGATGCGGTCCAGCCGTTCCCTGGGCACGCGTTGGACGGGGATGCGTCGATCCCGGAGTTCCTTCATCAACAAGCGTGTCCGGTCGTCCTTGGCATCGCGCTGAAGGAGCACACGGGCCAGTTCCTTTCCTGCATCGAGTGCTTCAAGGATGGGGTGCCATCCAATGATCCTGTCGTCGTCCTTTCGGGGTCTCCTGTTCATCTTCTTCGGATTTTGCCGCGTCTCCAACTCGAAACCATGGCTTCCCATGGGCTGCGGAATCCCGGATAGCGCTCCAGTTCATACACGTTGAAGTCATCACCGGACGATCGACGTGAAAAACGGAAAATCAATGCATTGATGTCGCCTTCCTCGCCGTAGATCCAAGTCTCTCCATAAGGGTCGCGCCGTGTCCTGTCCGGGTGACCGAACACCACGAGCACCATGCCGCGGTCCGTGCGCCATCCCTCGCGCAATCCGCTGAAATGAACATTGGCTTCATGAACCCGGCTGTAATACGTCTTGATCAGCTTCCGCGCATCTTCCGCACTGCCGGAAAACTGCAGCCAGAATTCGTCGAGGGCCTTTTTGACATCCCGGGCATCGCGCATGGTCCGGTATTCGCTGCGGGTGGCGATGTAACGGGTGGCGCGGATCATTTCCTCCACGTCGCGCATGATGGGGAAATGGGCACGCCGGGCGGGCAGGATGACTTCGCGTTCGCTGCCTTCGACGCTCCATCGGTGGACCCCGGGGGAGGCGTCCCAAGACAGGAGCCCCCATCCATCCCAATTTCCTGGAGGAAGCGGGACGCCCATGTCGGTTGCCGCGTCGGGCGTCGCGAATTCGGTGTAATCAGGGAATTCCATGACCACCGGATTCCGGTCGAGAAAGGGAGCGCTGGGAAATGTATCGACCGGTGGCAGCAGAGCATGGGCCCAGTTCAAGACTTTCAGGTCTGGTGGAATGAGCAGGCCGGCACGGACATCTGCAGTCAATTGCAGCCCCCACGCGGGATCACCGGTTGCGGCATTGAAGGAAAGGGCGCGCACGGGCGCGTCGGGGGACAAGCCATCCATGAGCAGCGCACCTGAAACCTGGGCGCCGCGGTACAGGTCCTTGAGCGTATGGTCTATCCTGTAACGTCCGGGGGGGAGTGGAAAAGCAAACCTGGACTTGAGATCCGCTGCATCGGGGTCGGCGGTGCCTTCCCACCGGAAGTCGTATTGCTTGAAGCGGTCGTCCACATTCAACGTATCCCCGTCCGGCCAATCCGTCGCCTC
The DNA here is from genome assembly GCA_938082505.1 of uncultured Flavobacteriales bacterium. Taxonomy (GTDB): domain Bacteria; phylum Bacteroidota; class Bacteroidia; order Flavobacteriales_D; family Sanyastnellaceae; genus UBA8752. The sequence continues at coordinate 16,538 of CALLLH010000030.1, read as the reverse complement.
GACGAGGATGGTCAGCTCGAGTGCATAGCGGAAGGGCAGGTCCCGGCTTTCCCGAAGATGCAAGGGTTCGTGGGCGGGCAACCGGACGAAGACGGAAGCGGAGTCGGCACGGTGTCGGTGCCAGGCATAGGTGGGGTGGTGGGGAAGCTCCTCCCATTGATAGGGGCGCTGTGCATCCGTCCCAAGGGTGCTCGTGGATTGACAGCCGCTGAGTGCGACCGCGCCCCAGATCAGGCACACAACATGAATAGCTGTACGCAGTCCTCGCATCTCTGAACCCGGTCCTACTGGACTTGAGGTATTCCGGTCATGGCCGCACATGGGATTGAATCGAAGCGGATGCAATGTGGCGGCAAGTTGGGCATACAAAACGTAACCCTCATGGAATTCCTGCCGTATGGAAATCCGTGCCCTTCAAGAACCCACATCCATCCATCATGAAGCACTTCAACTTCTGGGCTTTTGCCCTCATCATCAGCATGGGTCTGAGCAGCTGCGCGCTCTCCTACCAGTATTGTGACGCCTACAATGGCGTCGATCTCGAAGACAGCCCTTCCCGGGCGGTCGAATGTCCCGTCGTCGAGTGACCTGATTGGCCCCGCCGGTCATGTGAAGGTGATTTCCACCACCTGCTCGAGATCGGGATGCAGTGACAGCGCCACGGGGCAAGCGAGCGCTTCCTCGCGGAGCCAGTTCCTGTCTTCTATCGTTCCGCCTTTCAATCCCACGGTGAGCCCTACCGAGACGCGTCCAACGCGCCTTGGATTCGGGCTCATCTTCTTTTCTGCCTTGGCCTCCATGCCCAGGATTTCGATGCTCCGCGACGCGGCGCGCAGCCCCAGTATGGTCATCATGCAGCTTGCAAGACCAACCGCGATCAGGTCGGTCGGAGAATAGGCCTGTCCAAGACCGCCATTGTCGGTAGGAGCATCGGTCAACAGGATTTGTCCGTTGCCTGTGTGAACCGAGCGCGTTCTCAGGGGTTCAGGATAAGTGAGTTCATACTTCATCGTGCGCTAATTTCGTGAGGGTAGATGTTCTTCAGCACATCCTTTCGAACGTGTTCATTTCCTGCTTTCTGGAGCGGACTGTTCGCGCTGTGTCTCGCCTTGCCACTGTCCTCTGCCGCACAGGTCGGCAATGATGCCGGAGCCGGAGAGGAGGAAGGTCCCAAGACGGTCTTTACGCACAGGTTTGAGGCCGGCCTTTCCCTGCACACACGGGGCATGGGTGGAGTCCTGCAGCGCGGCAAGTACCGTGGGGTGGGCAAGGTCAGCACCTGGACCCTTGAATTGGTGAGCATGAAGCACGCCAAGGAGGTGCGCAGCTTCAATCCCGTCTATGAGCAGGCGCGCAGTTATGTTTTCGGAAAGGTCAACGCCCTGTATCTGATGCGCCTCGGCTGGGGCAAGCGGACCGTGGCTACACCCAAATTGCGCAACGGCGGTGTCTCCGTCGGATGGCATTATTCATTCGGAGGGGTGTTGGGATTGACCAAGCCGGTCTACCTCGAAATAGGGTACCCCAACATTCCCTACACCTACCTGCTCACGGAGCGGTATGACCCCGAAATACACGGGACGGATGACATCTATGGCCGAGCGGGGGCATTGAACGGCATCCTGGAGTTGACGCCCCATCCGGGCGCCTTCATCAAGGCCGCCGCCGACTTCGAATACGGAGGTCGCCGTGAAGATCTGCGCACACTGTCCGTGGGGGCCCAACTGGATGTTTTTCCTTCCCGAATCGTCATCCTGGCGCAAGAGTTCGACCAGAACGAAAGGTTCTACTTGACCCTTTTCGCCTATTGGACTTTCGGCCGACAGAAATTCAAGACATGACGCAGGCAACGCCTCCATCCTCGAGCCCCGAGGGGCAGCCCAAGCGGGCGACCAAGCCGCCTTGGCTCAAGGTCAAGTTGCCCACTGGCGAGGCGTACCGGAAGGTGCGCGGTCTGGTGAGTGAGCACAAGCTCCACACCATCTGCGAAAGCGGCAACTGTCCGAACATGGGGGAGTGCTGGGGAGAGGGAACGGCAACGTTCATGATCCTGGGCAATGTGTGCACCCGGTCTTGCGGTTTCTGCAATGTGTCCACCGGGCGTCCTGATGAGGTGGACCCCTTCGAACCGGGGAGGGTGGCCAACAGCGTCAAACTCATGGGGGTCAAGCACGCTGTGATCACCTCTGTGGACCGGGACGACCTTGCCGACGGGGGGGCGGGCATATGGGCCCAGACCGTCAGGGCCATCCGGCAGCAGAGTCCCGGGACGACCCTGGAGACGCTGATTCCTGATTTTGCGGGCAAATGGGAGAACCTCCAACAGGTCATCAACGTCGCGCCGGAAGTGGTCTCCCACAACCTCGAGACCGTCAGGCGGCTGACGAAGCATGTGCGCATACAGGCCAAGTATGACCGCAGCCTGGAAGTGCTGATGCGGCTGCGCAAGGCGGGCATCCGAACCAAGAGTGGCGTCATGCTCGGTCTGGGAGAGACGGTACAGGAGGTCAGGGAGACGATGGAGGACCTGCGATCCGTGGATTGCCAGGTGTTGACCCTTGGCCAATACCTCCAGCCGACCCCCAAGCATCTTCCGGTGGCTGAATTCGTGCATCCGGATGTGTTTTCGATGCTGCGTGAAGAAGGCCTGGCCATGGGATTCATGTACGTCGAGAGCGGCCCTCTCGTGCGCTCGAGCTACCACGCCGAGAAGCACGTCATCTGAGGGCGCTACAGGAGATTTCATGCCCTTTCAATGGGCATAGGCGCCCGGTCTTCGAACCCATTCGGTCCGGGTCGTGTTCATGCACTAAATTCCGCCTTCCTACGAGGCAACTGAACCACAATGAAGAATACCGTCTTCCTGTCCGCCATCGCCTGCAGCCTTTGCGCGCTGGCCTTCCTCAACAGCAATCCGGTCAAACAGGCCGATTATGCTCCCCGTGCAGCCCAAGAGGCGGCGCCAGTGGCAGACGCTACCGGCATGGAACAAGTCCTGTTGGCCCTGCGCGCTGACATCGAAACCGGCGAAATGAACCACGAGGGGCTGCGCCAGTTGGGTGAGCGCACACGTCAAATCGCCGCGGCGCAAGCCGCGAACCGAAGCTCAGCAGCCCATTATTGGAACCCGATGGGGCCAGACAACGTCGGTGGCCGCACCCGCTGCATCTTGGCAGTCAACGAGCTCCAGCTCTTCACCGGAGGAGTCAGTGGAGGCCTTTGGCGTTCCTGGAACAAGGGAGACAATTGGGAAAGGGTGTCCAGTTTCCCGGCGGCCATGGTGGGATCCATCGCCATGGCGGGCAATGGAGACCTGTACGTGGGAACAGGTACCCAGTTTGATGGAGTAAGTGGCGTTGGCGGCTCCGGATTCCGGGGCGACGGCATCTACCGCTCCACCGACATGGGCACCTCATGGACCCGCGTTGAAGGCACCGATCCCGGCCTCTTCAATGGCGGCGATTGGAGCGCGACCGACGCGCTGGTGGCCGATCCCAGCGCGCCTTCCCGAGTGTGGTACGGGGGAATCCAAGGGGTGGGTTACATCGAGAATGGTGTGGTGACCGAGAACGTGTTGGACGGCATTACGGGCACCGTGGCCATCCAAGACATCGAGATTGCAGAAGACGGGAGCTACATGCTGTTGAGCGGGTCCAATGGACGCGTCTACAGGAGCGCCGATTTCTCCACGGTCACGACGGTTTCCGGAAGCCCCAATGATCCGGTCATCCTGCAGGGATTCGGACGTTGCCGCGTGGCCATCAGCCCGGACGACACGCAGCAGGCCTATGCGCTCCTCGCCACGTCAGGCAGCCAGTTCGGTGGGGTCTACCACAGTGGTGACGGCGGGGTGACCTGGGACGAAATCTGGCCTTCCGGCGTGGAGGGTTATGACATCTGCCCGACGAACAATCAGGCCCGTTACGACCTCGCCCTCGGTGTAAAGAAGGGAGACCCGGGGCAAGCCTATGTCGGAGGTCAGGCGCTGTGGCGTTGTGGACCTTCCTATCAGGCCGAGCAGGCCGCCTCCATGGGCGGAGGTGCGGCAAGCCCGTTCTACGTGCATGCCGACCTTCACGAAATCATCTTCACGCCTGGCGGCACCATGTTCATCGCCGGCGACGGCGGCATCTTCCGCAGCGAGGATGGGGGCAACACCTATACAGCCTGCAACCGTGGCCTCCAATTGACCCAGTTCTATGGCATTGCCCATGGACCGACCAGTGAGGTCATGGGCGGATCCCAGGACAATGGCACTTCCTTGATTCCGGCCAACGGTTCCTTCTTCAACGACATGGACGCGGCCGATGTCTTTGGCGGCGACGGTTTTGACTGTGCCATTTCGCAGGCAACCGGGCTTCAGGAGGGCATCCCCTTCTTCGCCACTTCCCAGAATGGCAACCTTGGCCGTGGTTTCTATGTGACGGGCGCTCCCTTCACACAAGCGGGCTCGTTCTATGACAACTGCCTGGTAGACCTGCTCGAGGACGATGGCGATCTCGGAGGGTTCTACACCTGCATGAACCTCTACGAGGATTTCAATGATGAGAACAGCGGCATGACCGTTCCCCTGGTCAATCCTTTTGATGAGACCATCGAGGACAGCACGTTCACCATGGAGACCGCCAACCTCAACCGGCCCTTCGAATACACATTGGAGGAGCCCTTGCGCTACTGGGATGTCCTCATCCGTCCGGAAATCGTCTCCGAGACCGGACCCGTGGAGAATACGGAGTTTCCCTGGCTGGATGACCAGAACCTCACGGTGCTGTACGACTGCGACGACGTCGAGGTCATCGAGAACGGCGATACGGCCATCGTGACCATTTGCGACACGACGTGGATCTATGCCTCCGATACATTGTATGATGTGCATGAAGTGCTCGATGTGCGCGATCCCTATGTCACGATGACCGTCATCGGATTCAATGGAGCCAATGGCGTGTGGATGACCCGGAATGGATTGAATTTCAATGCCCAGCCCCGTTGGTTCTTCCTAGGCAATGCTCCGGCAGGCTCCGGCACCAAGTCCATCGAATTCGCTGTCGGTGACCATCCGGAAGCCGGCAACCACATCTTCGTGACGGGCTGGGATTCCAAGCTCTACCGTTTCAGTGGATTGCACAATGTCTGGCAGCATGACGGCACCTGTGATGTCCCGGAAGGTGTGACGCGCACCCAGATCATGGCCACCGGCGCTGTGGTGACCGGAGTGGCCGTGGATCCCAACGACCCCAACCACGTCGTGGCCACGGTGGGGGGATATGGCACCGTCTCCGGAGGCAAGGTGCAGGAGACCTTCAACGCACTGGACGACAGCCCCGATTGGAACAGCATCTGGTTCCCCAGCAGCAACGACTTGAGCAAGATGCCGGTATACGATGCCATCATCGACCAGGGCGACCCCACCGGCAACACCATCCTTGTCGGCACGGAGCACGGCGTTTGGCAGACCACCGATGGCGGTGAGAACTGGACGGTCGAAAACCTCGGTATGGTATCCACCGCCGAAGGTGTAGCCAGCCCGGTCTTCTCCATGGAGCAGCAGTGGCACATGCCGATGGAGTGGTCGGAAGTGACCAACAACGGCGCCATCTATGCCGGCACCCACGGCCGCGGCATCTTCCGCAGTGACACCTATCTCGGTGTGGAGGAGACGCCATTCGCCGAGGCGGTTTCCCAACGCAACCTGCTCGTTTACCCGAATCCCGCGGCCGGCCAGTCCGTGACGGTCAGGTTGGGCGAGGGCTGGACACAACCGGCATTGCGTCTGTATGACATGAATGGCCGACCGGTACGGACGGTGTCACCGCAGCGCACGGCTGGAGGTCAGGTCGAGCTGGCCGTAGGTGATCTCGCCCCCGGACTCTACATCCTCACCGCCGAGGAGGGCAATCACACGGAAAGTGCCCGCGTGATCGTCCACTGATTTGCGGAACCGACAATTTCAAGTTTTCGGCACCGCCGCATCCCTCGGGATTGCGGCGGTGTTGTTTGGCCCCCTTCAGCGCCAGTAGAGGAGCTCGGCACCGGAGGAGTCCACCGTCACGTAGGAACGGTGATGCAGCCAATCTCCCGTGTTCAGATAGCGCGCTTTGCGGCGGCCATCCGCGGTGACCACTTCGAGGTCCAGGGGCAGGTGACGATGGCCGAAGATGAATCCGTCGTACGTTTCCCGTTCCAGGACGGTGCGGCAATGGTGGTAAAGCCACTCGGACTCAGGGCCGTCATATTGGGCCTCGGCCGCGGCACCTGAGGCCCGGCTGTCGCGGCTCAGGCTCGATCCGAGCTTGAAGGCGGTGTCGGGATGAAGGCGGGCAAAGGCCCAACGGGCGGCGGGGTTGCGGAAGAGCCGCTTCAGGAACTTGTACTTGCGGTCACCAGGACCGAGGCCGTCCCCATGGCCGACGAGATACTTGCGTCCGGCGACCGTGACGTCAATGGGGTCGGCATGGACCAAAACGCCCAATTCATCGGCGAGGTAACCCCGGGTCCACATGTCGTGGTTGCCGAGGTGCCAGTGGACCTCCAGTCCGCCATCCACCAATTCTGCGATGCGGCCCAGCAGCCGGACCGAGCCCTTGGGCACCACGTGCCGCCATTCGAACCAGAAGTCGATGAGGTCACCGACGAGGTGAAGGGCCTCCCCTTGGCTGCCCACGTCGTCCAGCCATTTCAGGAAGACCTTCTCCCGTTCGCGGGAAGCGGCGGGGTCAGGAGCACCAAGGTGCAGGTCCGATGCGAAATGGAGGGCCAATGGAAATGGGCTCGAAGGGATGGGGTCAGAGCAACCGTTCGAGTTCGGTTTCAAGTTGCGGCCCCCTGAGGTGTGTCGCCACCACCGTCCCATCCCGGTCGATCAGGATGGCGTGGGGAATGCTGCTGATGCCGAAGCGCTCGGCCGCCGTGCTGTTCCATCCGCGCAGATCGCTCACATGGTAGGGCCAGATGAGGCCATCCTGCTTGATCGCGCGGTCCCATTTGGTGGCATCCTTGTCCAGGGAAATGCTGAAGACCTCGAATCCTTGGTCCCGGTATTCCTTCCAGGCCCTGACCACATTCGGATTCTCACGGCGGCAAGGGCCGCACCAGCTGGCCCAGAAGTCCACGAGCACCACCTTCCCCCGGAGGTCGGAAATGGAACGCTCCTGGCCCTCCGGATCCGTCAGGGTGATGTCCGGCATGGCCATGCCCGGTTGGATGAGGTCGTTCCGCCGTGCCGTCTGACGCGGTTTCGCTTGGGTACTGACCCTCTGTGACAGGTTGCGGTGGGCCTTGCTGTGGCCCATGAGCACACGGGTGCTGTCGATGACCTGTTGCGCGAGCACCCGGTCCGCAGACAGGTCGAGGTGCTCCAGCGCCATGAGCCCGATGGGGTCATTCTTGTGGTCCCTGACGGTCTGGCGGACAAAATTGGTCAGCCCTTCGCGCATCGCATCGTACGCCTTCTTGGCGGCAATCTGCTCCTGGACGGTAGAGCCGTTGGAACCGGAGGCCGCCTGCTTCAGGATACCGAGGGAGTCGTTCTTGGAAACGACCTCCGCGATGAAGGCCGCGAACCCGGAGCTCCAGTTGTCTCCGGCAATGTCGAGATCCGTGATGATGCCGGGGGTCTCCGGCAATGCACCCTCCACGCGCAACCGCGACAGGGAGTCTGCGATGACGAAGAAGTGGCTCTCGCCCACATTGACTTTGTATACATCCAAGGCGAGCGTCTTCAGCGCTTCGGAGGGAATGGAGAAGTTTCCGTTGGCATCGGCCTGGACGGTATCGAGGTCGACGAAACCACGCGCCCCCACTGCAGCGAGCCGGACATCGGCTTCTTCAGCTCCAGCGAGTTGGCCATGGATGCCATCGGCACCGGAGCCGGCACATCCCGCCAGAATCGCCACGAAGCCACACAGCAGCAGGGTGAGGGACAACGGATTTCGAAAAGCGGGGCAACAGAATGAGTGCATGGTTCAAATATCCGGGTCAACGGTGGAAGCATCAACCCTCGCCGAGATGGAAGTCAACAGCTGCTGCAGGGCATCTTCATCCCACCACTTGACTTGCATGCCGAGGACGAGTACCGGCACTTCCGGGGTTCCCTGCAAGGCGCGAATGCGGGAGGCGTCTTTTTCCGTGGTGATGATGGCTTCTGCGGGGAAATCTCCTTCCGTGGCGGCTGCGGTCCATTCCTGCATCTCCTCCCTGGTGAAGGAATGGTGGTCCGGATAGGCGAAATGGCGGACCACCTGGCAATTTCGGGAGAGGCCCGCCTCGAATTGCGCCGGATGTGCGATGCCGGAAACCGCGATGCAGCGGCGCGGCCACGCGGCATACCGTTTGGTGTGCATGTTGCGCAATTCCTCGCCCATGGTGCCCGAATGCAACAGAAGTTGGTCCGGTTTCAAATGCAGACGGTGACGCCACAAACGCAAGTCTCCCTTGGTCAAGGCATCGGGGCATCGGCTGATGATGATCGCATCGGCGGCTGTGAGGCGTTCGGGCAGATCGCGCAGACGGCCCCTCGGGAGAAAATGGTCGCGGTCCACGGGCTGGGTGGCGTCGACCAGTACGATGGAGTACGTGGCCTTGAGGCGCCGGTGCTGGAAGCCATCGTCAAGCAGCACGGCATCTGCGGCCCCTGAAGCGCGAATGGACGCGATGCCGGTCCTGCGGTCTTCGCACACGGCGACATGCACACCGGGGAATCGGCGCGCCAGTTCGAGCGGCTCGTCGCCGAATTCATCCGGCACCCCTCCGCGTTGGACTTCCAGGTAGCCCTTGGTCTTGCGCCCATACCCCCGCGACAGGATGGCCCACCGCCGATCCGGATTGGCCGCCTTCAGGGCCAACAACAGGGCCTTGACATGGGGGGTTTTTCCTGTGCCTCCTACGGTGATGTTGCCGAGCACCACCGACGGGAGGGCACCTTTCTTCGAGTTTCGGAGCCCAAGGTCATAGGCCAGGTGCCTCAACCGCACGACCGCCTTGAACAGTGCCGCGACAGGCCCCCACCACCACAGGTCGCGCGGTGCAGGAATGCCTTTCCGGTTCTGCAGAGGATTGTTGGGAGATGTTCGCGACAAGGCCATCGTTGGCGAAATTGCCACATTGCAATGGATTGCCCCTTGTACAATCCACGAAATTCGCATCATGCCACGCATTCAGGATATCATCGACACCCTCGAGCGGATCGCGCCACCAGCGCTGCAGGAGGAGTATGACAACAGTGGACTGCTGATCGGCTCGCCTCACGGTGAGGTGGACAAGGTCCTCGTCTCCCTCGATGTGACCGAAGAGGTCGTCGCGGAGGCCCGGGCCAGGGGAGCGGGAATGATCGTGTCCCATCACCCATTGATCTTTCGTCCACTCAAGCGGATTACCGGGAAGAATCAGGTGGAACGGACCGTGATGGCGGCCATGCGGTCAGACATCGCCCTGTATGCGATCCACACGAACCTCGACAATGTGGCCCACGGCGTGAACGCCATGATGTGCCGCAAATTGGGGTTGGAGGGCATGCGTGTGCTGCGTCCCGTTGCCGGCACCCTGGCCAAGGTCGTCACCTTTGTTCCGAACGGCCATGCGGACAGTGTGCGCCAAGCCATGTTCGACGCGGGAGGCGGCAGGATCGGCGCCTATGACCAGTGCAGCTTCAACCACGGCGGAGAGGGGACTTTCCGAGCGGGGGATGGTGCGGATCCTTATGTAGGGGCCGCCGGCGAGCGGCACCATGAACCCGAAACCAGGATCGAGATGGTCGTGGAGCGCTGGAATGTGGGCCGTGTGCTCTCCGCGATGCGGAAGGCCCATCCCTACGAGGAAGTGGCACACGACATCCTGATGCTGGACAATGCGCACCCGACGGCAGGCAGTGGCGGCATTGGCACTTTTTCCGAGCCCCTTGTTTGGGAGGCTTTCTTGGAGAGGGTCAAGGAGGCCTTTGGAGCCGCGGTCGTGCGCCACACGGCACCTTCCGACCGGCCCATCCGCACAGTGGCACTGTGCGGAGGCACGGGGAGTTTCCTGCTGCCGGACGCCATCAGGGCCGGTGCGGACGTCTTCCTCTCTTCGGACTTCAAATACCACGAATTCTTTGGTGCTGAAGGGCGGATCACCATTGCGGATATAGGCCACGCAGAGGCCGAAGGAGGGATATCACAGTGGCTTGTGGAGCAATTGGCTGACAACAAGCTCGGATTCCCTAATTTCGCAGTCCTTTTGTCGGAAGTCCGCACCAACCCTATTCACGTATCCTGATGGCCAAGAAGACCAAAGCCACGAGCGCAGAAGAGAAACTTCGCGCCCTGTACGACCTTCAGCTCATCGACAGCCGCATTGACCGTCTCCGCGTCGTGCGGGGAGAACTGCCGCTCGAGGTCGAGGACCTGGAGGATGAACTCGCTGGATTGGAATCCCGCCTCGAGCGCCTCAAGGCGGAAGCAGAGGGGGTCACCGACCGCATCAGGGAGCGCAAGGAATCCATCATCGATTCCGGTGCCATGATCAAGCGGTTCGAGGAGCAGCAGAACAGCGTCCGCAACAACCGTGAATTCGAATCCCTGAACAAGGAAATCGAGTACCAGTCCCTCGAGATCCAACTGTCCGAGAAGCGCATCCGCGAGGCGGAGGCCCAGATGGAACAGAAGGCAGAGATCATCCAGGAGGTCCAGACCAAGTTTGACATCCGCGCCGAGGATTTGAAGACCAAGCGGGCTGAATTGGACGAAATCATCGCTGAAACCCGCGCCGAGGAGGAGATCCTCAATGGCATGAGCGGGGAGATGGCGGAGAAGATCGACGACCGCCTGTTGCAGGCGTACCTCCGCATCCGTGGCGGCGCCAAGAATGGAATGGCTGTCGTGCCGATCGAGCGCGATGCCAGTGCCGGCAGCTACATCAAGATTCCGCCCCAGCGCATCCTCGATGTGAGCGCCCGCAAGCGCATCATCGTGGACGAGCACAGTGGACGCATCCTCGTGGACGAGGAGTTGGCCCAGGAGGAGGCGGACAAGATGGAGAAGTCCGTCCAGAAGCAGCTGTCCAAGACCAAGGCGAAGGCCTGATTCCCTTTTTCTTCAAGGTCCCCTGATGGGGATGGCCTCACTCAGTAGCGGGCCCCGATGGTGAGCATGAGCATGCCCAGCCCTGTGCGGCCGTTCGCGACTTCCGGTCCGAGGCCATAGAGCCTCCGGGCGTCATCGGATGAGGTGTGACGATAGGTGGCGCCGGCGTACCAGCGCTCGTTTCTGTATTCGCCGCCGAATGCCCAGTGCAGGGCCTCGGCACTTTCCTCGAGCAGGCTTCCATCCGGCGTGCCGAAGCGGTCCACCAGGGGGTCCGCCGTCGCGGTGCGGAACCCGCCACCACAACGCAACCGCCACACGTCATCGAGCCTGAATTCAAGCCCGCCGCGAAATTGCTGCTCCTCGAGCAGGGTGGTGTCGATGCGACGCTGGATTTCGGCTACATCGGCCACCAGGAAATCGTTCGAAGTGAATTCGGCATCGGCATAGTCGGAGCGTCCGTAATCCAAGCTGAGCACGGCGGACTTGCCCACGGTCCAGCTGAGGCCCAGCTGATGGCGGCGTGGGGTTCGGATGCGGTACTGGACAAAGCTCGAAGGGCTGGCGGCCTCGAAGGAGCCGGTTCCAGAGAATTGGGCCGAGGCATCAACCTGATAGAAGTCATCGATGCTGAGCACGGTGCCGCTGCGGTAACTCCAACCGAATCGAAGAGGGCTTGAGGAAGGCTGGAGGATGAGGCCGAAGGCCCAATAGGCGCCGGAACCAGAAATCTCGAGACGGTCATTCAAGGTGAGCTGTTCCAAGGCCGAGGGGCCCAGCATTTTGGACTCGGTGTAGACATCGACCCGCTCCATCTCGGTCGAAACGATGCCGATGCTGAGTCCCATGTGGAGTTGTTCCTTGTAGGTGGTGCCGAAGGCGATGGTGGTCTCTCCCATGCGCCCGGTGCGGTCCCGACGGAGGGACTGCTTCACCCGGTCCTCCGAGAAGGCCGGGGCGTATTGATCCACAGCACCATTGAGTGTGTCAATCATGTAGGTGTACCAGGCCAATTCCGCATCGAATGGGTAGTAATACCACAAGCTGTCAAAGCTGGTTCCCTGCGCCTGGAGGGCAAACTGTTCGGTGATGCTGTTTCCTTCGGTTTCTCCGCTCCACTCGGCCCGCTGGTGAAAGTCCTTGAGGGGGGAATACCCGATGGCGAACGTGCCCCGCTTGAAATCGGGATGGCTGAGGGGCATGGTCAAGGCGGCGCCGAGCTGTCCGACGATGATGTGGGGTTCGGCCGCCACCGAGCGATTGCCGAGATAGTCCGTGCGTGCTCCGCCGGCGCCGACGGCCAGGCTGAATGCCAAATCGCTGGAACGGTAAAGTCCGAGTCCTGCCGGGTTGGACCAGATGGCCCCCAAGTCCGCACCGAGGCCGGTCATGGCCCCACCCATGCCCATGGAACGGGCTGATCCGAGGGGGTCCTGCCGGCTGTAGCGCATGACATCGGCCAGTCCCTGTGCGGACAGGGATTGGACATAAAGAACCGAGAGCACGAGGAGGCTCCTGCTGAGATGCTGCATCATGACCATCGAAATTCAGGGATTCATCCGCCTCGTCCGCTGCGTCCACCGCCGGAGCGGCTTCCACCACCGGAACGAGGGCTGCTCGGGGCATTCAATGACGGCCGCGGGGAGGGCGGGGAGACGTTGTCCCTGCCCCGGGAGGGTGCGGGCGCATTGTTTTGCCTGGTCGGGGTGCTGGAACCGGAGTTGAAGCGCGAATTCCCCGAGGAATTGCGGTTCGGTTTGGGCTCCACGACATCGCGCTGCGGGCCCTCGCGTTCCGCATCTCCACGCTTACCGCCAGAATATCCGCGCTGGGTCCGTCGGCTGTTCGCTGGCTGCACATCCGTATTGCCGGAGCTGCCGTTCGCGCCACCCGCTTGGCCACCCCCTGCCGCATTGCCCATTCCGTTCAGTTGCCCGAGGCTGGGCCTTGGACGGGGCGGTGTGAAGGTGCTCACGCCCCCATTGGCGAGGCCGCCCGTACCACAGAATCCACCCCATGGGTTGCCATAGGCGCCCATGGTGCCGAAATAAGGATTGTATCCGTATCCATATCCGCCCATGTAACCGTTTCCGGGGGTGCCCCACGAGCCACCTCCCCAGGGATCATATCCCCAGCCATTGCCACCCCATCCTGCCATGCCGTAAGGGTTGTTTCCGAATCCGAATCCAGCATTGCCGAACCCACCGATGGGATTGCCCCACGCGTCGTAGCCGGGCATGAAGGCCATGTTGTTGTAGCCGTAGGTGCCCCCGAATCCGGAGTTGCCGTTGGCTAAGGTTCCATATCCGAAAGGATTGAAGCCAGAGGCCCAACCGGGTGTATACCGGTTCCAAAGGCGGCTTTGGGTGCTGCCCTGGTAACCGCGCTGCGCTCCATAGGGATCGTCGTAGTCTTCGTCTGCGAAATCGGCATGTTGCTGCGCCCACTGCTCGGCCCGGGCTTGTTCGATGACCCCGTCCCCTATGTGTGGTTCTCCCCCGGCCAGATAGAATTCATCCGTTTCCGTGGAGCGTTCTCCCATCAGTTCCAGACCATTGGAACAGGAGGCCAGCCAGAGCGGCAGTGCGAGGAGGAGGAGGTGATGTGCTTTCATCGATAGGGGGAAAATACGGTGAACGGACGGAGTTACAAGATGTTGAGGGCACGGGCAGACCACGGTGGGTGGCGTATTTTCGCGCCTCGACGCACTGTTAGAAGCAAACACCGTACCAAACACGACGCCATGGCGAAGCTGACCTCCCGCGAACAGGATTATTCCAAGTGGTACAATGAAATCGTCGTTGATGCCGACCTCGCCCAGCACAGCGACGTCAAGGGCTGCATGGTGATCAAGCCCTATGGTTTCGCCATCTGGGAGCGGATGAAGGACGTGCTCGATGGCATGTTCAAGGACACCGGCCACGTCAATGCCTACTTCCCGTTGTTCATCCCGAAGAGCTACCTGAGCAAGGAAGCCGCCCACGTGGAAGGCTTCGCCAAGGAATGTGCCGTCGTTACCCACTACAGGTTGATGAACGACCCCAATGGAGGTGGCGTCATCGTGGATCCGGATGCCAAGCTCGAAGAGGAGCTCATCGTACGCCCGACCTCCGAGACCATCATCTGGAAGACTTACAAGAACTGGATCCAGAGTTACCGGGACCTGCCGCTGCTGATCAATCAATGGGCCAATGTGGTAAGGTGGGAAATGCGCACGCGCTTGTTCCTGCGCACCACCGAGTTTCTTTGGCAGGAGGGCCACACGGCCCACGCCACCAAAGACGAGGCCATCGCGGAGGCCGAGAAGATGCTGCACGTCTACGCGGACTTCGCCGAAGGCTGGATGGCCATGCCGGTGGTCCGCGGGGTCAAGAGCGAGAGTGAACGTTTCGCCGGGGCGGACGACACCTTTTGCATCGAGGCCATGATGCAGGACGGCAAGGCCCTGCAGGCCGGCACGAGCCACTTCCTCGGACAGAATTTCGCCAAGGCCTTCGATGTGACCTTCGCCACGAAGGAGGGCACGCAGGAGCACGTCTGGGCTTCGAGCTGGGGCGTCTCGACCCGCCTCATGGGCGCACTCATCATGACGCACTCCGACGACAAGGGCCTGGTCCTGCCGCCGAAGTTGGCCCCCATTGAGGCGGTCATCGTCCCCATCCAGAAGGGGGGCGAACCCAATGAGACGGTCAACGCCGCCTGCGGAAAACTCCGCGACGACCTCAAGGCCGCCGGTCTCCGCGTCAAGCTGGACGACGACGACACCAAGCGCTCCGGATGGAAGTTCGCCGAGTACGAGCTCAAGGGCGTGCCCGTGCGCCTCGCCATCGGCCCGCGCGACGCCGAGAACGGCACCGTGGAGGTGGCCCGCCGCGACACGGGCGAGAAAGCCTTCATCCCCGCCGACCAGATCGTGGCGCACGTGGAGTCCCTGCTCACCCAGATGCAGGACGCCCTGTTCAACGCCGCCAAGGACCGCATGACCACCAGCACCCGCGAGGTCAACACCTGGGAGGAGTTCACCGCCGGCCTCGAGGAGGGCGGCTTCCTGAGCGCCCACTGGGACGGCACTGCCGAGACCGAGGAGCGCATCAAGCAGGAGACCAAGGCGACCATCCGCTGCATCCCCCTCGAAGGCGACACGACGCCCGGCGCGTGCATCCGCACCGGCAACCCAAGCGCCCGCCGGGTCCTCTTCGCCCGCGCCTACTGACCGCCGCTCCCAAGAATTCCAGCACATGGATACCAACACGCCCATTGGACTCGACGCCCAGGCCGCGGCGCAACTTTCGGCCGGCCTCAACGATCTGCTCGCCGACCTCACCGTGTTCTACATGAACACCCGCGGCTTCCATTGGAACATCCGCGGAAGGGCCTTCTTCGAGCTCCACGCCAAGTTCGAGGAGCTCTACACGGACCTCCAGCTCAAGATCGATGAGGTCGCCGAGCGCGTCCTCACCCTCGGCGGCAAGCCCGTCCACACCCACGAGGAATACCTGGCCGTCAGCAAGGTCCCCGTGGTGCGCGACGTTTCCGATGGCACCGAGGCCCTCAAGCACTGCGTAGCCGCCTTCAGCGTCATCCTCCTCCGCGAGCGCACCCTGCTCCACCTCTCCGGCGAGGCCGGCGACGAAGGCACCAACGCCCTCATGAGCGACTACATCCGCGAGCAGGAAAAGCTCGTTTGGATGTACCGCGCCTACCTCGATTGACCCTCTCTTCCGGGGCACTTGCCGGATTCATTCCGGGCACTATCTTTGCGCCCCCTTATGGCCCGTTCGTCTAGGGGTTAGGACGCCAGGTTTTCATCCTGGTAGCAGGGGTTCGAATCCCCTACGGGCTACAAAACGAGATCCCCGCATCCCCCAAGGAGCGGGGATTTTTGGTTCCAGGCCCTTCGGAAACCCCTTGACCCTTTCCCGAGGCCGTCCGAGCTGAAGGGCAAGGGTATTTGTGGTCATCGAGATCAAGACACGCGGTCCGAGGACTTGTGCTATAATTGCAGGGCTTCCATCCACCCATACCATGGCCATCCGCAAGTCCAAAGAGAAGATTCTGATGTTTCACGGAAGCATTTCCTCTGCGTTCAACAAATCATCCGAGGCATGTGAGTCAGGGGGGTTCAAGAATATTGAGCCCAATGAATCCCTACATCACATCAAAGCACGCTTCAACAATTTCTTCGTCGTGGGCCAAATTGAAATCAGCTTGACCGAAGCCGAGAATGGCATCCAAGTTCAGTTGGTTTCGACTGCCAACGTGGACAATATCTGGGCTCTGTTCAGCTCTCCGAACGATAAAATCTTGGGCCAATTCATTCGGAACTTCGAATGAGTCCGGAGTGGATTGGTGACGACAATCTTGAATTGGGCCGGGCTATAGCGCAAGACCATCTCCAAGAGTCTCCGTCAAATTTCCAGTATTACTTTTCTCGCATCAAAACCACCCAACATGAAATTTCCTAGTTTCTACTTCGCACTGGCT